>JAHLLM010000024.1 GCA_020444175.1 Desulfobulbaceae bacterium
CAAGAACAGAGGTTATTGGAAATTAACCCAACCTACAAATAACACCATAAATTAAAGAAGTAACAATCCGCAGTCAGGATAACATTATGGCAAACATTCAAAATAATCTGCAGGCAATCAGGCAAAGGATCGACAACGCCGCCTTGCGGTGTGGTCGCAAACCCGGCGAGATACGTCTTGTTGCCGTGAGCAAAAGGATAGGGCTTTCTGCCATTGAACAGGCAAATCGAGCCGGGCAAACCATATTCGGCGAAAATTATATGCAGGAGGCAAAAGAAAAAATCGAGCAGTTTCAGGGCACTGATGCCGAGTGGCACTTTATCGGCCATATTCAGTCAAACAAGGCAAGGGATGTGGCTGCACTTATTGACATGGTTCACACCGTGGACCGCATCAAGCTTGCAAAGGCACTGAACAGGCACGCCGGGGAATATAACAGAAAAATTTCCGTCCTTGTCCAGGTGAATGTCGGCGAGGAAACTCAGAAAGCCGGAATACTCCCCGGCAATGCCGAAGAGCTGGTACGCAGCCTCAGGGATTTTCCGCAACTTGAGGTAAAAGGCCTGATGACCATGCCTCCCTTTAAAAGCAATCCGGAAGAGGTAAGACCCTATTTTCGCATTTTACGAAAACTGGCCGAGGATTTCTCAGCAAAAGGCCTCTTCAGGGACTCGAACAGATTCGAACTGTCCATGGGCATGTCCGGTGACTTTGAAGTTGCTGTTGAGGAGGGAGCAACCCTTGTTCGGGTCGGTACGGCGATTTTTGGGGAGCGGCCTGCTCTCTCGGTCTAACTGAGAGGCATGAAATTTTCCCGCGCTCCCCTTCCCTTTCAGCCGATAAGTTTGACAATTTCTCCATCATCAGGAAAGCGCCCCAGGCTTTTCTTGGAAAAGAGCGTTTTGCCATCCACCTCTATTTCGAATACTCCCCCCGAACTGGCAACAAGTTCGATATCGGCATCATACTTTTTTTTCAACTCCTCTTCCAAACTGGAAGCACGTGGTTTGTAATTTCACTTTGCACAATAGGTAATTGTGATCTCCATTTTCCAACTCCTTTTTGATTTTTTTCAACTATTCTCTATTTACTGCTTACTCCATACTGTGATATTATACTAAAGTTAACTCTTTCTGCTTGAAATTACTGTTGTTTTCTTACAAAATAACACAAATAAAGCAAAGCGAGCTGACATATTTTATTTTATTAAATCAAAGTGTTAGCAAGTGTCTCTTGCCGCATCAAAATATATATCACTGACTCAGGGAGATGAACCGGGAACAGATTTTTTTCCATTTGCCCGGGCTCCCGAGAAAAAATGCATAAAAAAATGGTAGCAAATATTAAGGTGAGCATCAATGAAAGAGACCAAAAGTAAGATTATTCGCCATGTTTTTCGACTGCCCATTGCTGAAGGTGACAATGTTTCAGCAACAATTGACGGTGCCACCTTTGAAGTCATTAATATTGCCCTTAACGGCATCGGTATCTTCATAGACCGTGAGGTCTCCTTTAAAACCGACCAGCAGTTCGACTCCATTAAATTGAACCTTGATGGTGTCATTCTTTACCTTAAAGGCCGTATTGTTCATATTTCTCCCCGTGAATTTCAGTTAATCAGCGGCATAGAATTCATTAATATGAGCAAAGAGGATGAGGAGACGATTCTCACCTTTTTACGTAAATACCGCGACACGCTGTTCACCTGAAAAACATTGTGATTTTAAATAATTAACATATTCTTTTCGTCTGCGGGAGCAAGAAATGATACGCAGTGACAAAAAAAATAATGATGTTCTGGCAAATATTCTGCAAGGTTCACATTCCGAAGGATCGTCTGCTCCGGGTATTGAAGAACTGACAAGCGTCCTGGAGAAATACACAAAACCCCTCATAGCGGATAACATACCGAAAAAGAGGAAAAAATCTCGACCACAGGCAGAAACAGTCTCACCAAAACCCAAAACCAGGAAAAAAGGGAAAAGAAAAACAACGCATTACCTCACAAAAGAAGTTTTCCAGGAACTTGATCAGGCAAACAACTTTTTAAAAGGATTGCTTCCCACTGGCTCAAAACTCTTGTCAACAAAGTCAAAAATCGTCAACCAAGCTGTCAAAATGCTTCTTGAAGATTTTGAGTCAAAGGGAGAACAAAGTGAACTCGTGCAAAAACTTCTTAAAGATAACAAAGAATGATCTCGATAAAGTTAAGTGAGGACGTCTTTGTTTCTATTAATCTTGGCAAGATATTCTTGTCTACAGGGAGCCCAGTTTTTGGGAGATTTATATGGTAATTACCTGCCCCCACTGTCGGAAAGAACATACTATCGATGAAAAGCGACTGCCTGCCAATGTAACCAAGGTTCGCTGTAAATATTGCAAGGAACAATTTTCTATTCAACAGAATATGACATCCCCTTCAGGGCAGGCTTCTCCCCCTGGGAAAGAAAACGAGGAACCGAGAAAAATTGCCGTTACCCTCAGCAAAGGAGGCGTCGGCAAGACGACGACAGCGGTAAATCTCGCTTCCGGTCTGGCACTTGCCGGCTATAAAGTCCTTCTTGTTGATACCGATACCCAGGGACAATCGAGTTTCATGCTTGGGGTCAGGCCCACGGCAGGACTTACTGAATTCGTCAATGATGAACTCTCCCTTGACGAAACCATGATCCAGGCCAGGGACCGCCTTTGGCTTCTGGCCGGCGGGAAATCACTGGCCGGCTTGAAAAGGGTTATCGACAGAAAGGACTTTGGCGGCGAAATGACCCTCAAGGAAAAACTGAGCTCCATAGACAAGCAGTTCGATTACGTTATTGTTGACACTTCTCCAGGCTGGGATCCCTTGATCGTCAATGTCCTGTTTTATGTAAACGAGGTTCTTACTCCGGTGTCCCTGGAAGTTTTGACCCTCCAGGGACTGGTTGAGTTTCTGAAGAGTATGTCATCCATTCAGAAGTACAATAAGAACGTTGCTCTCAGATACATTCTGCCTACCTTTCATGACAAAAGAGTAAAAAAATCAAACGGCATCCTGACGAAGCTGGAAGACCTTTACGGCAACCACGTCTGTACACCGATCCGCTATAACGTCAGGCTTTCCGAGGCACCAGCCTATGGACAGACCATTTACGAATTTGCTCCCGGTTCTCCTGGCGCCCAGGATTACAGGGATCTGATCAGAAAAGTTACCGATAACCCGAAACTATTTACTTGATAAACCAGACATGCAGGAATTTTCCGACAGGATAGTCATATTGTCCAATGATGCTTCGGCAGACCTGGGCCGCCGTATTGCCGGCACATTGGATCTGCCCTTTACCAGGGTCGAAAAACGATTTTTCTCGGACGGAGAGATATATCACGCTTTTCCTGGAGAAATTGCCGGACGCCATGTGGTCCTCATCGGCTCAACCCATAATGACGAATCGCATCAGGAGCTGATTGATTTAATAGACGGATGCCACTACTATAGGGCTCGGACAGTCAATATTGTTATCCCCTATCTCGGCTACTCAACCATGGAACAGGCGAGACCGGATTTAAATGAAATACCAAAGGGAATCACACGTACTCGTCAGATTTTCAGAGCCAGACCTGATTTTGCAGCTTTTATCGATTTGCATTCTGAAGCTGTTCTCCATGCTCACAGAGGAGATGTTCTGACGCAACATATACATACAGATTCACTTATTGTTGAAAAAATAAAAAGTCTGAAGCTCGATAATTTCGTGCTCGTTTCTCCGGATTATGGTAGGAGCAAGTGGGTGGCCCGACTGGCAAGCCAAGTTGGCGCACCCCATACTGCCGCTGATAAGGACAGATATGCCATGGATAAAACAATGGTCAGTCAGGTGGCAAGTGTTGTTGAGGGAAAAACGGCAATTATCTGCGATGACATGATCAGGACGGGAGGCTCCATTATACAGACAGCGCTTCGCTGTCGGGAAGCAGGAGCAGTGGACACAATTTTATTTGCTACCCACCTTGTTCTGTCCGGAAATTCTCGCGAAAGATTTAAAGAAAATGGAATTCGTAAAATAATTGGTGCTGACACCTATCCCGGTGTTGAAAAAGATGATCTCCTGGATCCGTATACAGTGGCTCCTCTTGTTGCAGACGTCTTAAAGCGCCATTTAAAAACTGCTGTTTAAGGAAACCCTTTACACATGTCACAGGAAAAAAGAAGATTTGCACGATTTCAAACCGAGCTGCACGGCTTTCTCTATCTCTGCAAGGGTGACAGCCTCTGCAAGGGTGACAATGGTGACAAACTGACTCCTCCTGTCAGATGCCAGATATTCGATCTTTCCAAATACGGCGCCCGCATCATCACTTCTCAGGTTATAGTGGACCAGCACCACCTTTTTTTCTCTACACTGGAATCTGATGAGTTCACCCTTTTTCTTGAGGTCGAAGCGGCGGAGACAAGTGATGACGAGAAGACAGAAAAAGAACAACTGAATCAGCTCATCTTTCCAGTTCGTCCTATCTGGTTTGACCGCGTTCTTGATCAGGTGCAGAAACCCTTTAAAATCGGCTTTGAATTCAACGAGAAACTTTCTGATGAGATGGTGCGACTCATCAAGAAACAGTCCCATTGACGGGACTCCCTCCTCTCTGTTGCCATTATGGAAGAATCAAACAACCAGATCAACTTCCTGCAGACTGCCCACTGAACCGTTCTCAAACAAAAAAATTGATGTCGCCCTGATTTGCCCTGAAGGAGTATTGGCATCATTTGTCAGCAGAAAATCCGTTTTCCGGTTGTCCAGAAGCATGGCACCCACTCCTGACTCTTTCAAGCCGGCAAGATTGAAATTGCCTGCTCCGTCGACCATCCAGATTTTAAGCTGATTGAAAATCGGGTCATTTTCATCAAGCCATCCGTTGTTATCCAGATCAAACCTGGCAAGCTCGGCAAAACCCCTGCCGCTTTGAGGCCCAAAAAGCTCCGAGCCGTTGTTGATGATGCCGTCACCATTGCTGTCAAGGGCAAGAAACCCGCTCCCTGGAGATGTAAAGGACATTTTTTCAGCTTTCCCGTCGGAATCAAGATCAAAATCAACTTTATAGTCAGTAAGCTGCAGCGGCTTACCGCTCAAATTAACAACCAGGGGATCTGTCATCTGAGGAATTTCTTCAAATGACCCAAATGTCAGTTCCACTTCCCGGTGGAAATGACGGAACATTTCCAGATTCAGATTAAGGTCAATCTGTTCACCTGTTTGGGTGGTAACAATCCCTGACGCTTCAAACGTCGTGTTTTCCTGTTCATCATGGCTCAGGACGAGATTATGTTCAAACTGCATACTCAACGTGTCCGCCAGGGTAATCGACACCGAAAGCGGAGCGCTGCCGCCGAATGGCTGGCTGGATATATCGCTGTATTTCTGAGTAAAATAAGAAACAGCAATTTTTTTCCCGGTCAGGGCTTCAAGCACAAGGCGCATGGCCCGGACAGCCGGGTCTTCCGAACCAATACCAGAAATATCATTCTCAGAGGCCTGTGGCTCTTGGCGCGAAGGAGCAGCTCTTTGGGAAAAAGAAATTCTGGGTGCAGCACGTCTTTTTTCAGATACTTCATTTGCAACCATCCGAACTGACTCTGACAAGGTGTCAGTGCTGGAAAAGGTATGGCTTGACGACATATTGATGGCGGATGATAAAATTTTCATCTATTCCTCCTTTTCATTTCGTATGAAGTTCATATCGGTGAAACGGAGAAAAAAATGAATTTTTTATATGATTAACCAACGAATTTCAGCCAATGATATATTATTGGCTCATTAACAGGTTGATTTGTAGACATAAAATGCAAATGGTGTCATTTCGACCAACGGGAGAAATCTGTCACCACAGATATTAAGATTTCTCACATCCGTTCCGGTAAGCGAGCTTGTGAGACACCGAGATGACAGGAAAAACTAAGAACTCTCTTTGTGCTGGCTAAAAATGAGCAAATCGTTGGGTTTCGCTTTGTTTTTTATTTTTGGTGAAATGATGGGGTGACAGGAAACAGCGAAACCCAACAATACTGGTTGCCATAATCCGCTCTACCCAACCTACGGCCAAGCCTTACCATGTCTGCGGATTAAAAAACCTGAGTCGCAGGGCATTTGTTACCACGGAGACCGAACTCAGGGCCATTGCAGCTCCGGCAATCATCGGATTTAAGGTAGGGCCGCCGAAGATAAACAAAAGGCCGGCAGCAACAGGAATTCCGACAACATTGTAGGCAAAGGCCCAGAACAGATTCTGCTTGATGTTGCGCATGGTGGCCCGGCTCAGTTTCAATGCTGTCAGCACATGTATCAGGTTGCCTTTCATCAGGACAATATCACCGCTTTCAATAGCCACATCGATTCCTGTTCCCATGGCGATGCCGAGATCAGCGGTCGCCAGTGCAGGGGCATCGTTAATGCCGTCACCTACCATGGCGACTACCCTGCCCTTTTTCTGTATTTTTTCTATTTCCAGGGCTTTATTTTCCGGCAACACCTGGGCAATAACCGTGGAAATCCCAGCTTGTTCCGCAATAGCCCGGGCCGTTGTTTGATGGTCGCCTGTAAGCATGACCACATCAATTCCCATCCTGCCGAGTTGCCTTACGGTTTCAGCAGACTCTTTCTTTATCTGGTCTGCAATGGCATAAAGAGCGGCAAACTGGCCATCAATGGCGATATAGAGAGCTGTTTTTCCGGCTGATGACAATATTTCAGCTTCTTTTTTCTGCACATCAGATACGGAAATATTTTTATCTATCATTAGTTCCAGGTTGCCAATCAAAACTTCACTCTCCTGGCCGGCTGCTACCAAGGGATTTTTTACTGTCGTTGAAATACCTCTGCCCGGCAATGCTGCAAATGACAGCGACTCAGCAGGAGAAAGACCCTGGTCATGGGCCGCCAAAACAACGGCTTCTGACAGAGGATGTTCAGAGGCGCTTTCCGCACCAGCTACAAGGCTAAGAAGTTGATCTTCGTCCATATCCGAATAATTTATGCAATCGGTCAAGGCGGGTTTGCCGTGGGTTAACGTTCCTGTTTTATCAAAAACTATTACTTCAACCTTCTGGGCCATTTCCAAGGCCTCACCGTTTTTTACAAGGACTCCGAGCTGTGCGCCCCGACCGGTTCCCACCATTATGGAGGTTGGGGTGGCAAGGCCCATGGCACACGGGCAGGCAATAACCATGACGGCAATAAAAATACGCAGGGCAAAGGTAAATTCAGCATGCCCGATAAAATACCAGGAAAGCCCGGCAACTGTGGCAATGGCCATCACGGAGGGAACGAAATAGAGGCTGATACGGTCCGCCAGGTTGGCAATAGGAGCTTTTGAGCCCTGTGCATCCTGAACCATTTTGATAATACGCGACAGCGTTGTGTCGGCGCCGACTTTTGTGGCACGGACATGCAGGGAACCGTTTTTATTCAAGGTTCCTCCCACAACCGTATCTCTCACCCCCTTATGAACAGGAAGACTTTCTCCAGTAAGCATGGACTCATCAACAGCGGAATCGCCCTTTTCAATACTTCCGTCAATGGGAAGTCTGTCCCCGGGACGAATGAGAAGCAGATCGCCGACAAGTATCTCATCCACCAGAATTTCCTGCGTTTTGTCGCCTTTGATCAGGAGCGCTTTGTCCGGGGCAAGCTGCATAAGCTGGCTGATGGCATCGGATGTACGGGACTTTGATCTGGTTTCTAAATATTTACCCAGAGAAACAAGGGCTATGAGCATGGCCGCGCTCTCGAAATAAAGATCATGGGCACGGGCCATGGCATCAATACCAAGCATAATTTCGACGAGATTCCAGGTAGAATAAACAAAGGCCGCGCCGGTGCCCACAGCAATAAGAGAGTCCATATTGGGAACCCTGCGCAGAAGAGCGGGAAAACCAATGATATAAAAATTGCGCCCCAGATAAAGTACGGGAAGGACTAATATAAACTGGATAAAAGCATAGTTGAACGGATTGACCATGGGGTTGACAATTTCCGGCATGGTCAATCCAACCATTTCTCCCATGGAAATAACCATGACTAGAAAAGCAAGAATAAAGGAAGGGACAAGGCTGCGCTTCATGTTCCGGAGCCTGGCGGCAATCTCTTCCTGCTGACTGGCAAGTGAGTGTGAAGAGGTGCTGACACTGTTTGCCTTAAAGCCCAATCCTTCAATTTTTTCCCGAAGCTCTCTTTGACTGATTTTATCCGGATCAATGTTAATTTTTGCTTCACCGGTGGCAAGATTCACCTGACAGCTTACTACTCCTTCCATATCACCGACTACCTTCTCTATCCGGCTTGAGCAGGAGGCACAATGCATACCGCCGACGGCAAAATGGATCTCTTCTTCTGAGCGCGGCTGAACCAGTTCAAATCCAAGGCCGGCAATGCGGTCGGCAATTTCTTCAATGCTGACAAGACGACTCTCCCAGGAAAGATCGATTTGCTCTGTTGCCAGATTGACGGCAACTTTATTCACTCCTTCCATGCCGCCGACAACCTTTTCAATACGACTCGAACAGGATGCGCAATGCATTCCCTTTATAAATGCTTTCAAGTTTTCTTGGTGAGTCGACGCGTTTGTTGTCTGTTGATGTTGTCCTCGCAGATGATCTGTCGAAAGACGCTCGTCAAAATCATCACTATTTGCATTTTTTATAAAATTCATGTTTATTCCTATGCCTGTAACCAACGCAGAAGGTATGTGTTTTTATTATTATGAACATAACTATCATAATCATTGTCTAAAGACATAATCACTGAAAAGCCTTTCTGCCAGTCCGGACCTTTAAATGATCATTTCCGGATTCATAATTATCTTCAGTGCTAAGATTAAAAATCAGGAGGGAACTTATGGCAACTATTAAAATTACCGGCATGCGATGCGGACATTGTTCCGGGGCTGTTACAAAAGCTCTGGAAGAAATCGATGGAATCAGCGATGTATCTGTTGACCTTGAAAAAGGTCAGGCAAGTTACTCGGAAACAGGTACGGTTTCCCTGGCAACCATTAAAGACGCCATCAGTAAAATTGGCTTTGAGGTCGTTGAATAAAAGAAGACACACGTAACGGCACTCTGCTTAAGAAGGAGGAAAATGTCATTTCAAATCCTTGCTTCTTAAGCACGACCATGTCTGTTGAAAACTACGGCACCACCCTGCCAAACCCTATGAGTTTACGTGTTTTTTTTGTTTCTCCGGATCCATTTTCTCTGTTTAATTTTCTTGCCCCACAGAGTATAGTTTGTATGCACTGAAAATAAAATGCTCACTATCCATTATGAATAAATGTTATCCGACCACCATATAGATGCACTGCAAACTCTTAGATGAATAAGCTGTTTAACAAAATATTTACTCTCCTTCTCCTGTTGATAGCAGTGTTGGCACCTATTCGTTCGTTCTGCTCTCCACGCCAGTTTGATCTTTATTATTTTAATCCAGACTCCATACAATCAAATTTTTCACTATTAAACCGTGAAATTGACGTATTCTACAAGCAGGCAGGCCTTACCGGACGCTTTCAGGCTTTTACCCAGAAAGTTGATTTCGACCGCATGGTCAAGGAAAAACAACCTTCCCTGGTCTTTATACCAGCCTGGTATTATCAGCAATATGGCAACTCTCTTGAACTGATTCCACTACTCGTGCCGTTGCACAACGGCAAACCGACGTATACCAAGGTACTTCTCATGCGTCGTTCAGCATCCTTTTCCTCAAAGGATCTGGCTGGTCGGACGGTGGCCATGACTTCCATGGGACCCAATACAGAAAAAATGCTTACCTCACAGTTTTTTAAGGATTATGGCCTCGATTTTTCCGCAAGTAATATAATAACAACTCCTAAAGATGCAGATGCCCTTTTTGCCCTTGCCCTGGGGCAGGTTGATGCGGCCCTTGTGGGACAGGCCACCCTTGCTGCCGTGGCACACGCAAATCAACGCATTTCCGGTGTCGTAAAAGAACTGATTGCCTCATCTCCGGTTCCCATGCCCCTGCTCTGCGCAGTAAACGGAAATCTGAATGAAAGTGAAATAAATAAACTGAAACAGGTATTTATGGATGGAGGGAAACAGTCCTCTCTTCCGGCATTTATGGAAATGCTGCAAATTAACGGTTGGCAAAATGCTCAAAAATAAGCTTGCACATATACTCTTCCTGCTGCTCATGTTATTGCCGACTGGAGCTCATGGACGCAACAACAATGACTGGATTGCCGTGCTGCTCAGTGACAGCGATCCTGTTTACGTAAGCCAGACTCTTGTTTTTGCCGACAGTGTTGACATGGAGGTGCGAACGTTTAATTTACATGGCGATATTCAAAAAGATCCTACCCTCAAAGAAAGACTTCTGGCCGACCACCCATCCCTCATCTTTGCCCTGGGGGCAAAAGCAGCCTTTACTGCTAAACTCTGGACGCGAAACCGCCAGGACATACCGGTTCTTTTTGCCATGGTAATCAACTGGCAGCAATACCACCTGCTTGAAGGACAAACCAATCTTGCCGGAATAAGCTCCGAGGTAAATCCAGGCAATCAATTCCTCAGCCTCAGTATGCTTATTCCGGGGATCAACAAAGTCGGAGTAATAGTCGGGAAGGATTTTTCCGCCCATATTATAGACCAGGCAAGTCAGGCTGCAACCATGCTGGGGATTGAACTTATTGTACGGCGTATCGATTCAAGTCCGGATTATCAACGCACCTACAGAGAACTGGCTGGACAGGTTGACAGCATCTGGGTTCTCAATGATCCCCTGACTTATACGATTGATAATCTGGATTGGCTTGAAGAGAGATGTATCAAGGACAAACAGGTCTGTTTCGGTCAGAGACGTAATCTTGCAGAACTTGGTTTTATGCTGTCGGTACAGGCAGACATGGGAAATATTGCCGCCCAGGCTGCCTCCATGGCTATAAATATCATTCAGCGCGGCCAACGCCCCGCAGATATCGGTATCATGGAACCACTTGGCGTAAAAATATCTGTTAATCGGAGTACTGCTGAAAGCCTTGGTATCGAACTGAGCTCAGAGGCCTTGGCCCTGGCCACCGAAGTACTGGATTAATTTTTAATATTTGTATGGCGAATCCGCCAAAGCCTATCACACAAAAGTGTCTTTTGTTCAACATGAAATATTCTCTAATCACCTGATATGTAAAGATATCATTTGTAATCATATCCACCTCAAAATACATCTTGATTTTTAAATATTTCGTCACATATAATTAGTAAAGAGATAATCTCATTGTTTGCGGATATAAATCAGCTTGAACTTTGCAACATTTTTATTACAACTTTTCTAATTTATTACATTTTTTTTGCCACACAGTGCCCAGCACAAATGAGAAGATAAGAACTAAAGTACAATTCTGCATAACAAATTACTCCACTCGCTTGCAAGATATATAGATCAACGAGGACAACCTAACACACAGATTGCCATTTGTTTTTTGAGTTTATATAGATAAAACCGGAAGTTTGCTTGAGCATTTTTCTCCGTATCTGCCCTGTTTTGCTTAATTTATTATCGAAACAACAGTAGCTCTAACCAGCCCAGGTAATTGATAATATAAATGTAATTTGAAAAATAAGGCTAACAACATGACAAAACACTATCTGGCAGCACTGGCAACCCTGACTTTACTCTCTCCGCACTCTCTGCAGGCCATGGATGAAAACCAGGAGGAGATCAGCGCCTTTGAGGAAATGTTCCCGGCTGATCAACCTTCTGAAGAGGATTTCTACCGGCAGGACCGATTGTTGCTCACTGCAACCGGCTCCTTGAAGCCTGTACGTCTGGCACCCTCGGTGGCAACTGTCGTCACCAAGGAAGACATTGAAGCTATTGGCGCCACAAGCCTGGATGAAATTTTAGAAACAGTTCCGGGTTTGCACGTGGTGCCATCCGGCAGTATTTGGTTCAGCTCCATCTGGTCGATTCGCGGTGTCCATACCAGTGTCAATCCCCAGGTACTGCTGCTGATTAATGGCGTCCCTTATTCAATGAATTATACTGGGAATCGTGGGAATAATTACCGGATGCCGGTGGCCATGATCTCCCGGGTGGAGGTAATCCGCGGTCCGGGTTCCGCCCTGCATGGCGCCGACGCCTACAGTGGGGTAATCAACGTCATTACCAAGGATAATTTTGAAATAGACGGCACGGAAATAGGCTTTCGGGCCGGTTCTTTCAGCTCCCTAGACGGTTGGCTGCAGCATGGTGGCCAGTACCGTGGTTGGGATGTGGCCATGGGACTGGAGTGGAAGAAGAGTGATGGAGATGATGACCGCATCGTTGACCAGGATCGTCTCCATGCCGTCGGCGCAGCAGCACTTTCCAATGCCCCGGGACCGCTGGATACCCAGTATGAGACAGTGGATGGAAACCTTGAGTTGCGTAAGGAAGATTGGGATTTGCATCTCTATGGCTCTTTGCAGGAGACTGCCACTGGGCCAGGGGGAGCCCAGGCCATAACCTATGGCAACGATAAGGACATTAAATCTCTGCTGGCTGATCTTACCTATCGAAACGATCATTTGCTCACCGATTGGGATCTGAGCTGTCGACTCTATTATTCTTATTTAGAAAATGATGCTTATATCCAGTTTTTCCCACCCGCTTATCGAAACATGTTGGGCAATCCGATCTCCCTCTCAAAAGATGGCGGTGCCGAGCTTGTGGCCATCTACGATGGATTCAGCGGACATAAGCTCCGTCTGGGGGCAGGCTGGAAGAACTACGAATATGAACCGGACCAGTACAAAAACTTCGGCCCCGCAGCAGCAGCCGACCCGTTTGGTCAAATGGTTCATGTCACTGATTCGGATTATATCTTTAACAGCGACGCAAACCGTCATCTCTTCTATGGTCTGATCCAGGATGAATGGGCCTTGGCGCGAGGTTGGGAACTCACCGCCGGCGTGCGCTATGATGAGTACAGCGACTTTGGCTCCACGGTTAATCCCAGGGCGGCCCTGGTCTGGGAGACACGCTACGACCTCATCACCAAACTGCTTTATGGCCGGGCCTTTCGCGCTCCGTCTTTTTCCGAGCAGTACGTGAAGAATAATCCTGTGGCTATCGGCAATCCCGATCTTACAGCGGAAGAAATTGAGACCATTGAGCTGGCCTTTGATTATCAGCCAACAGTGGATGTGCGGCTCAAACTGAATCTTTTCCACTATGAAGCGGATGACTTGATCGACTATACTGGTTCTACCTTTCCACAGATTGCCAACAACTACGCTAAGCAGGAAGGTGACGGAGTCGAGATCGAACTGGATTGGCAACTGCATGAACAGCTGCGACTCCTCTCAAATTTTGCCTACCAGCGTTCTGAGAACAAAACAGAAGATACTGTAGTGCATGATGCCCCGGAAATACAGTTTTATCTCAACCCCCACTGGGATTTCACCACGGACTGGTCCCTGGATGGTCAATACTATTGGATTGCTGACAGACACCGTGAAGATGGTGATCCCCGCGATGACATTGACGATTACGACCTGGTGAACCTCACTCTCAAACGAAAAAATATCGACGACCATATGGACGTGGCCTTTTCCATACGAAATCTCTTTGATGAAGATGCACGGGAACCAAGCCCCTATGACTCAGCATCACCGGCCGGGGCATATATTCCCCATGATTACCCCATGGAAAGCCGTGCCATCTGGGCGGAGGTCAGAGTGCGTTTTTAAAACTCCTGCTTTACAAAAAAAACTTTTTGAGAAAACATTCTGCAACATTTTTTGACAAATGGTCAATTTAGGACGCATAATAGACAGATATTATTTCATTTCTAAATTTTTTTTTCTGGAGTGATAAAATTGAAAAAATATTATTGGGCAACATTTTTGGCTCTAGCAGTGACATTTCCACTCAATCTCCAGGCAGCCGATACGGATGATACTGATGTGGCAGCCTTTGAAAAGATGTTTGGCCAGGGTCCGCAGGAGGATGATATGATGCGGGCTGACCAGTTGCTGGTCAGCGCCACCGGCAGCCTGAAGCCCCTGCGTCTGGCTCCCTCGGTGGCAACAGTCGTTACCAAGGAGGACATTAAGGCCATTGGAGCGACAAGCCTGGATGAAATTTTAGAGACCGTACCGGGCCTGCATGTAGTGCCATCCGGGAACGGTTGGTTCAGCTCTATATGGTCGATTCGCGGTGTCCACACCAGCATTAATCCCCAGGTTCTGCTGCTGATTAATGGCGTCCCTTATTCAATGAATTATACCGGGAATCGTGGTTTTGGTTACAGGATGCCGGTGTCCATGATTTCCCGGGTGGAGGTGATCCGCGGTCCCGGTTCCGCCCTGCATGGTGCCGATGCCTATAGCGGGGTTATCAACGTCATTACCAAGGATAACTTTGAGATAGACGGTACGGAAATGGGATTCCGGAAGGGTTCTTTTGACACTTATGACGGCTGGCTGCAGCATGGTGGCCAGTACCGTGGCTGGGATGTGTCCATGGGGGTGGAGTGGACCAAAAGCGATGGTGATGACGACCGCATCGTTGAGCAAGATTATCTCCATGCCATCGGTGCAGCAGCACTTTCCAATGCCCCAGGGCCTCTGGATACATATTATGAGACAGTGGATACCCATCTTGGCTTACGCAAGGGGGATTGGGATTTGCATCTTTATGGCATGTTGTCTGAAGCTGCCCTAGGCCCGGGTGGTGGCCAGGCAATTACCTATGGCAATGATAATGACGGAAAATCACTCCTTGTTGATCTTACCTATAGAAACGATCATTTGCTCACGGATTGGGATCTGAGCTGTCGACTCTATTATTCGTATATACATTATGATTCCTTTCTCCAATTCTTCCCAAGCGATTTCTTGAACATGTTGGGCAACCCGATCTATACTTCTGAAGATGGAGGGACTGAGTTTGTTGCCATCTATGACGGATTCAGAAGTCATAAACTTCGTTTGGGGATAGGCTGGAAAAACTATGAATTTGAGCCGGACCAGTACAAAAACTTCGGACCCGCAGCCGCTGCCGATCCCTTTGGAAGTATGGTCCACATTACGGATCAGGATCTGATCTACATCAGTGATGCCAATCGGCACGTGTTCTATGGCCTGATTCAGGACGAATGGGCCATGGTCCGAGGTTGGGAACTCACTGCCGGCGTGCGCTATGATGAGTACAGCGATTTTGGCTCCACGGTTAATCCCAGGGCTGCTCTGGTATGGGAGACGCGCTACGACCTCATTACCAAACTGCTTTATGGCCAGGCCTTTCGCGCTCCGTCTTTTTCCGAGCAGTACGTGAAAAATAACCCTGTGTCTATCGGCAATGCCGATCTTACAGCGGAAGAAATTGAGACCCTTGAGCTGGCCTTTGATTACCAGCCAACTGTTGATGTGCGGATCAAACTGAATCTTTTTCACTATGAAGCAGATGACTTGATCGACTATACAGGTTCTACCTTACCACAGATTGCCAACAACTACGCTGAGCAAAAAGGTAACGGCGTCGAGATCGAACTGGATTGGCAACTGCATGAAGACTTGAGACTGCGCTCAAATTTTGCCTACCAGCGCTCTGAGAATAAAACACTGGACAACGTGGTGCATGATGCTCCCGAGATGCAGTTTTATCTCAACCCTCACTGGGATTTCACCACTGACTGGTCCCTGGATGGTCAATACTACTGGATTGCTGACAGAAACCGGGAAGACGCTGATCCCCGCGATGATATTGACGACTACAATCTGGTGAACCTCACGCTCAGACGGAATAACATCGCTGATCACGTTGAATGTGCCGTTTCCGTACGCAATATCTTTGATGAGGATGCACGGGAACCAAGCCCCTATGACTCAGCATCACCGGCAGGAGCTTACATACCGAATGACTACCCCATGGAAGGCAGGGGCATCTGGGCTGAGGTGAGAATACGTTTTTAATGAAAAATTACCCAGCCTGTCAAATAATAATATTGGAATACAAATGAACCAAAAACAGCCGATAGTACGCAAACGAGATGAACAGTTTGCCACCCGAACCGTTACTCGGATCTGGGATGAAGAACCAAGTGCTGAAAACCCTTACCTGGCCCGAAGTTGTCGCTGTCACGGCTACGACATCCTTGAATTGGCCCGAAAACGCTCATTTGTAGACGTGCTTTTTTTAATTTTCCAAGGCGAATTGCCAAGCCCGAACAAGGCAAAACTGCTTGAAACATTGATGATCATTACGATGAACCTTGGTCCCCGTCACCCGGGAACCAGAGCCGCCATGAACGCCGGAGTAGGCAAAACAAACACAGCCCATATTCTGCCTATCTCTCTGTCAGTTATCAGCGGCAGTCATCTGGGAGGAGAAGAGGTCGTGGAAGCAATGCATTTTCTTCGCAAAAAACGCAAATTTTCTCCCAGAGAGATTGCTGACGACTTACAGAACAGTCCACGTCCTTTGAAAGGTGATTGGCACATTGTTCCAGGTTTTGGTAGCCGATTTGGTGATATTGATCCAATGCCGCAGCAAACCGCCTCTTTACTTCTTGACTTACAAGGTGACTGGAAAACACTGCAGTGGGGAGATGATTTTAGTAAAGCGATCAAACCACATAATTTGGGTTGGCTCAGCACCGGTGTGACTGCCGCTGTTCTCTGCGATCTTGGATTTCATCCCAGGGCAGGTGCCGGAATTTTCCAAATTCTTTCTGCGCCGGGCCTCTTTGCCCACGGCTTGGAAATGGCCAATAAACCATTAACAGCTATGCCGTTTCTTGATGAGGAGCATTATATCATTGAAAAAAAAGATCCATAGAAGTGACTTTTCATTCTGGGATACGCATCGTGGTACTATCCACAGCACAATAGGCGGTTGGATTATTGGCGAGGCGGTTTACTGTCATGGATATGACATGATGGAAGAGCTCATCGGCAAGGCCTCTTATTTTCAAGTGCTTGTTCTGAATATCACTGGACGTCTTCCTGAACGACGTTTGGCAGAATGTATAGAAGCAATTTTTCTCTGTGTCAGTTATCCTGATTCTCGAATCTGGTGCAACCAAATTGGCAGCTTAGGGGGGACGCTCCGTTCTTCTCCAGTGGCAGCCGCCTGTGCCGGAATTCTTGCTTCTGATTCCCGAATGTATGGGGCTGGTACGTTACTTGCCGGCATTGAGTTGACTAAAAATGTTGTAAAACTAAAACGAAGTGGAATGACTGTGGAGGACATTATCAAAAGCTACCAGCGCACCCCTAAATCCCCTCCTGTTATGATAGGCTTTTCCCGTCCTATTGCCAGCGGTGACGAAAGAATTGAGACCTTGGACCAGACAACCAAACAACTCGGCTTTGAAAGAGGCGAACATCTTGCCCTTGCCTATGAAATTCAAGAGATACTGCTACAGAAGACAGGTGAAGGAATGAACCTTCTCGGCTATATCGCTCCTTTTTTTTGTGATCAGGGTTTCACGCCCCAGGAGATTTATCGCCTTGTCAGTATAATGGTAAATTCCGGTGTACTTGCCTGCTATGCCGAGGCAGCCGACAATCCTCCTGAGTCCTTCTTCCCCCTCCACTGTAATGATATTGACTATCAGGGACCTGCGTCGAGGCCTGTACCCGACAAAGAATAACCATTTTCTTCAAGTCAAGAACAGCGAAAAAAATCACCACAGGCATCTATTCGATATCCCAGAAATATTTTTAGGCACAGAGGGATTAAAAATTATGAAAAAACGTGCGTTTGTAACCGGCGGCAATTCAGGAATCGGCTTTGCCACCGCACGATTGTTAAAAAAAAGAGGATATGACGTTATCATATCCGGTCGCAATTATGAACGTCTTCAGAAGGCTGCTGATGACTTAGGAGTGGAGTCAGTCCAAGCCGACATATCCGACCTTGATGCATTGGCGGATATGACTGCACCTTTTCTTGAAGGTGATGGACTTGATGTTTTGGTCAACAATGCTGCAATTGCCTCGTTTAAGCCTCTTACAGCACACACCGAGGATGATTACAAATTGTTTTTTGATACAAATATTCGAGGGCCGCTGGAATTAATCCGGCTTTTGCTGCCTGCCTTGGAAAAGAGACAGGGCAGCATCTGCAATGTTTCTTCAGTTATTGTTAGTAAAGGTGTAGTCAACGCCAGTCTCTATGCTGCCTGCAAGGGAGCAATGGATGCCTTTACGCGTAGCCTGGCCCGGGAGTTTGCCCCAAAGAAGGTGCGCATCAATGCCGTTGCTCCTGGGGCAATTGAGACACCGATGTTTGAAAAGCTCGGTTTTTCCGAAGAGGAATTACATGTACTTCGCTGCCAACAAGAGGCCAATATTCCACTTAATAGATATGGCAGATCGGAAGAGGTAGCAGCAGTTATTGTCAGTCAACTGGAGGCTACCTATGTGACCGGAGCCATCTGGACAGTGGATGGCGGTGTAGGAGTGTAATTCGTCGCGTTATGATTGCTGGTCTTCAATCCCATATTCCTCAAAAACAAAGGCAAAATCCTTACTGATTCTCTCGTGGCTCAGACCGAAATCAGCCAGGTCCATAACCTGATGTTTTCTCTTGTAGGATTGCTGATTCTCAGCACGATGGGTCACTTTTTCCCGTAATTCGTCACTTACTTCGATGCCGCAGAAATCGACGATCTGCTTGAACGCCCTGACCAGATCGTTACGCAACAGATCATAGGGCATCACCATGACCCTGTCTATCGGCAGTTCATTATTTTTTTGCAGATCGTAAAAGTAGCGGTACAGGTCAATCATGGACTGGTAGCGTCTCTCGTTGTAACGCTGCAGGATATCTTTTGGGATTTGGGCCAGGCCCCAACGAAAATCGATACTCTTGTGGAGCAGTGAGAGAAAGGAAGGCACCACGTGATGTGGATTGCGGATAATGTAAACGAACTTGGCATCCGGGTAGAATTCCAGCATGGTTTTCAGGCGGTGTGTTGAAAAATGGGTCTGGGCAATGATCTGCGACTTGCCGGTATAGTGTATCTGGCGCTGGAAACAGCCATTGAGAAAGCGAAGAGAGCGAAAGCGGTGGCTTTTGGGTTGCTGGTCATGGTGCTGCAGTTCGGGATATTGGCAGTCATCTAAGCCGAGAAGACCGGCAGGAACAAACTGGGTGTCATAGGTGTTGAGAAAGAGCATCTCCTCCTCTTCAACTTTATCTAGATCCATTTTATGACCGGTTTCTTCAGGCATCACCTCTGACTTGCCGGTTTTGATCAAACGATGGATGAGTGGTTTGAACAATTTACGGGCAGTAAGAGCTGGGAAAAGCAGATGCCAGCACTTGAAGGCGGCTGCTTCATTGGTCTGGGTCAGCAGGTGATGGAGAAAGGTGGTGCCACTCCTGGGGTGGCCGATAATGAAAAAGGGCTTTTTGACATGTACTTTCTTAAAGCCTGGGAAAAAAAGATGGTCCAGTGCCAGGGTGAAAAAGGTAAATAGGCGCATGAACGATTCTCCGAGCAACCAACCCATAAAAATTTTACCAGGCCCGTAAATTTTCCAGATGATACGGAGTGTGCGGAAATATATTCTGAACATGGCAAACAGTCCTTTCTCTTGTTATTTTTTTGATATTGTTAAAAAAAAAGGCATTATCTTGACTCCTGCGCCTAAATTATTCACACTTAATACTGACAATATTTATTACAGCTGTCAATTTTTGCTGCATGTCTCTTACGAAAAATTGATAAGAATGTCGAGGTCAATGATTGTCGGGTTGAATTTTCTATTACAAGGAGAACACACTTTATGAATACTGCAGAAATGATTGTTTATGCATTGAATAAAATGGAGGTCAAGTACATTTTCGGTATTCCGGGCGGTGCCATTGAGGACCTGAACATAGCTATCTATAACAATGATAAACTTACCCCCATTGTCACCAAGCATGAGCAGGGCGCAGCCTTTATGGCTGACGGCTATGCACGTGTTTCAGGAGAACTTGGTGTCTGTTGCGCAACTTCAGGTCCCGGAGCCTCAAACCTGATTACAGGCCTTGCTTCGGCCCATGCCGACTCCATTCCTGTTCTCGCTCTCACCGGGCAGGTCGCCACCTCGGTATTTGGCAAAGGGGCTCTCCAGGAATCAGGGGCCGAGGGTGTGAACATGGTTTCCATATTCCGCACCTTTACTAAATACTCGGGCATGCTGATTAATGAACAGCGAATCCACTACATGCTCCAAAAAGCCATCAGGGCTGCTATGTCCGGCCCCAGCGGTCCGGCTCACCTGAATCTTCCCATCAACATGATGAAAAAAGAGGTAGCGGATCAGGGTGTTTGTTGCCTGAAAACTAATATTCGCATGTTTGATGAAGAAGGCATCAAAAAAGCGGCCCAAAAATTACTGACAGCCAAGCATCCTGTCATTGTTGCAGGATGGGGTGTCAGTTTGTCGCGAGGAGCATACGAGTTGCTGGAGCTTGCTAAACTCCTGCAGATTCCGGTGGCCACTTCCCCAAAGGGAAAAGGCTGTTTCCCGGAACACCATGAATTATCCTTAGGGGTCCTTGGCTTTGCCGGAAACCCCGAGGCCAAGCAATACATTATCGAGGAACAGGTAGATGTTATGCTGGCTGTTGGCACATCATTTAATGAGATGATGACCTCCGGGTGGGATGATAAACTGATACCTGAATTTATGATCCATATTGATATCAACCCTGCCAGTATAGGCAAAAACTATTGCGCCAGCCTTGGTCTGGAGGGTGATGCCAGAATGACCTTAAAAGAACTCTGCAAATCTGTCATGGACGTCCGTTCAAAGATAGGCCTGAGGTCTGATTCCCGTTTAGTGCAGATTGTTGCCGACATAAAGAGAAAAGCAGCAGCTTCCGAAGAGCTTGTAGCACCTACCAGTGGTTTCTATCATCCGAGGAATCTTGTTGAAGACATACAGAAGAGTTGCCCTGATGACACTATCTTCTTTGCTGATATGGGCTGCATCATGGCCTGGGCCATTCGTTATATGAAATTTGATATTCCTTACTGTTTTTATATGGGTATGGGATTCGGTTCCATGGGCTATGCAGTAGCTGCCCCGGTTGGAGCAAAACTTGCCACCATGGTTGAGAGGTTCGACCGGCCTGCGCGTCCCAACAGACCGGTGGTGACCATGGTAGGAGACGGCAGCTTTCAAATGAACGGCTTTGAGGTGGCCACGGCCGTCAACTACAATATTCCTGTGGTCTGGGTCGTGTTTAATAATGCCATGCTCGGCATGGTTTATCATGGCAGGAGACTGTTTAAAAATCCCATCCCTGACGGACTGACTCCTTATTTTAAACGCGTTGACTTTGCCCAGGTGGCAGAGGGTCTTGGAGCAAGAGGGATCAGGGTGGAAAAACCAGGCGAAATTACCCCTGCATTCATGGAAGATGTTTTGGCGACCGGGAGACCAACGGTGATAGATGTGCTCATAGACGAGCAGGCTGTACCGCCAATCCATGCCAGAATCAAAACAGTAGACAAGTTAAGTTAGGCCTTGGCGGGCTTGAGCATTATTGAAATAACTTTCAAATCTACCCCCAAATCCATGCAGAACCGCAACAAAAGGAGGAGATTCGTACGGACCTGATCGTACTACGTACGAATCGGGAAGCACACGGATTTCGTGGGGCACAGGTAAATAATTATTATTTATGTAATTACCACTGAAACTCAGCCAGTTTTGCAGCAGGTACTGTACTACATTAATAATTCAAAAAATACTGTCTAAACAGAAGTCATTCCCGCGAAAGCGGGAATCCAGAGTCGTTGGCTCGTCCGCCTAGATTCCCGCCTTCGCGGGAATGGCGTATATAAAGGCTGAAGATGGGTGGGAATCATAATTATTTAGTATCTATTCAGCGAAGGCTCGAAATGGGCCTCAACTCCAGGCCGTAACTATTCAGATGTGCCTTAGATTTGGACAAGCAGGCCTGCGAGGCTATAGCCCGTCTATGTGAGCAGGCCTGATCGTTCAAAGATGAGGTGCAGCTGAATAGTTACATTATTTAATTACCTTGGTGGCCATACTCATAGCCTGAGAGCTAAACTGAAGACCGATACGTTCGGCGGTTCGCTGATTGACCAGAACATGGGTACCGAGAGGCTCCATGACTCCAATTTTGCGAGGTGATTCCCCTTGAAAAATGATACTCTTGGCCATTGATGCCGCCTGACTGCCGATGTTGGTCATATCCGGCAACACGGACAGGAGCATCCCGACCTCGGTGAGATGCCTTGTCTGGCCCAGGCAAACCAGATTGTCTTTGGCACAGCGGTCTTCCACCCAGGCCATGTTGTCCAGGGTATATGTTAGTGGGTCATTAAGAATCCACAGTCCATCAATCTCCCGGATGAGTTCCCGATAGGTGCGCTTGAAATCTTTGCTGGAGGAAATTTGCCTTTCCACAAGCTCAATGCCGAGAAGTGCAGCGGCCTCTTCTGCTTTCTTCACGATCAACTCAGAGTAGGCAGCGCTATATATAACTCCAATTTTCTTAGCTGAGGGGGCAAACATAGTCAAATTGATAAACTGTACCCCCGGAGAAATCTCAGAGGCAATACCTGCCATATTAGACTGCCCGTTCAGGAGGTTATACTTCTGCCAGTTGTATACCATTGCAAATATAACAGGTATATCCTGATGCTCAATAGTCCACAGTTTGGCGGCATAAGCAGCTTTTGCCCCCAGAGCAAAGATCAATTTGGGTTTGACACTTAATAATCTGTCCTGCAACTGGGGATCATGACGAATATCTCCATGCAGATTATAAGTACGTATCTCCATATCAATTTCATCGACAAATGCGGATATTGGCGAGGCATAAGACTTCACCGTGTCACTAAGCAGAATAGCTATGTGATCTGCTTCCCGGGCGGACGCATCTAACTGCAACGCCTGGAGCAATATCAGGAATGTTAAGAATATGTTAGTTAGTAATCTTCTGCCAACCATCTATCTGCAGTATCTCCATTATCTCAGGAAGGGCTGAATGCCGCCCCTGTTCAAATAAGTGTTGCGTTACACGTTTAACATCCTCTCCATTCATATCCCCTCTTCTTACACAAAGCAAAGGCAATGGAATAGGAGAAGACTGACTGAGTGATTTAAGGGTGTCTGTCAGTTTTTTGTTCATCTGAGACATCATTTTCAAGGTATCGGTTCCGATCAGGGCAGCATCGACCTGACCAAGAGCCACGGAAAAGAGAGCGTCTGCATCCTTGCCGACATTCAAAATATGGCAGGATGAAAAGTCAACATTCTTGCCGGCAAACAATTCCTTGTTCAGATACTCTACAGTATGAGGCCCCATAGGCGTCATTGCTATGGTCAATCCTGAGAGGTTGTCAAGGGTGTAGGGTGATTTTTTCCGAACAAGCAGCACCTTGGTATAATCGGAACGTCCATCACGTATCGGGGTAAGGACCGGCGTTAAATCAAGCTCCTTCCCGTAAGATCGGTAGTACCACTCAGGGAGTAAAACAAGGGCCGGACGGGTGATCTTCACCATACGATCAAAATCAACCTTATGATGAAAAGGCTGAAACTGCACTGTGTCGGTCCCTTCACGCAACAGCATGTCCATATTGTATTTTAATCGCGAAAGATTGGTCAGCGTGGAATCCGGGTAGTAAAAGTAGAAATCGGTTTTATGAGAAGCACGACCAGCAGGAACTGTGGGAGCAAGCGAAAAATAAAAGAATGCGCTTAAAAACAGCGTGGCAAGGAGAAAACGACGGTTCATCTTTCCATGACTCCCATCGTTTCGGGGAAAAAAAGAATATTCATCTTTTGTTTTTTATTTAATCGATTTGTCATATCCATAAAACAAATTTATTTATATCATAGCAGCTTTGCGACTGCAAAGAAAACCGTCCATCTATTCACTATTAAGTTAAAGGCAAAAAATGCTCACCTTCGATATTTTTTGATGATGTTAACATAAGTTGACAAAATTCTTTTTATTACGCCATACTAATTCTAGATCAGAATTAAAAAAAATGATAAAAAATATGTATCTTGCCTTCCCTTTTCTCAAATTGAGTTAACATTGCAACCTACTGATTTGTTTACCTTCATTTATTGAAACAATTGGAAATTAAAGCGGTGATTCTTTGCCGTTTTCCAGTGTCCATAATATGCGCTTTTCATGTATTCAGAGGACATAGTTTCCCCTTTAAATATGCCTGATTCAGAAACCCACAGCCACCTCCACCAGCGTCCTCCACGGCTGCTGATACCCATCAGGGTTTATTTTGTACTGATGAATACGGTGCTTCTTTGCCTCCTCTTTCCCACCATCAGTTATTATTTCTTTCATAAAACAACAACTTTTCGAGATACTCAGCTTGAACGGGCAGTGGCGGACCGGACAGCAGCGCTGGAAGCAAGGGCTGCTCATCTTGTCCAATCCTTGTCCCACAGCGGTACCCAGGCCATTTCCGGATACAATTTCACCTTTTTAAACAACCTGATCAGGGAAGCAGTGGAAAGTGATGCTGAACTGATTGGTTGTCAATTTATAGATGAAGCTGAGCTCGGAGCCGTTACAGCCGGCTTTGGTCCTGAAGGAATCGATCTGTATGAGGCTTTTGTGGGCAGCGGCGAACAAGAAAAATTGAAATTCGCCCCTTCCCATACTCCAGGCTCTCCTCTGCCGATTGTCAATATTTCCAGACAGACCTTTCCATGGTCCGGCAACTATCCGGTTCTGCAGGTCGTCGCTCCTGTTTATGTAGGTGCATCGTTATGGGGGACAGTGCATGCTGCTTTCTCCCTGAAACTGTTGCAGAAAGATATAGAGAATCTTAAAGAGGAATGGGCAGGGCAAATGCGCCAATACAAAATCTCCCTGTTGACCATCACTGCCATTTTCTTCTGTCTGGGAGTTGGCTCGGCCCTGTTGTTCACCCGTCCTCTGATTCGCACTATTTACGGTCTGCGTGACGGTGTCGAGCAGGTTGCCGGAGGGGATCTAACCCAAAAAATTATCTTAAATAAAATAGTGGCCTGCGCGGAGTTTGTCAGTCTGTCCCGTTCATTTAATCATATGACGGATAATCTCCGCAGCTCAAAAAGACAGCTCGACGAATACTCAAAATCCCTTGAAGAAAAGGTTGAAGAACGAACCCGTGAACTCAGAGAGGCGCAGGCTGAGCTTGTAAGCCAGGCCCATGAGGCAGGTATGGCGGAAATGGCGGTCGGCGTGCTGCACAATATTGGCAATGCCATTACCCCGGTTAAGGTAACTATTTCCATGATGTCAGAAAGATTGCGAAAAAGCGCTTTACGCACCAGAATCGGAGAGGCTCTTAAAAAATTCCCCGCTGCCATTGAATCTGCTCAGAATCTTTCTGACCAAGAGAAAGAACGTCTCATACGAATTACGGAACTTATTCCAGGCACCATTGAGGAAGAATTTAAAAGAGCACTTGAAGATGTGGAGTCACTCAGGAAAAAAAATATCTATATTGAGGAAATTATCCGTTTGCAGATGCATTATGCAAAACTTGAGGCAACTAAGGAACAGGTAGACATTAACCGGATTGCCAAAGATGCGCTAAAGATGCTGGAGGATATTATCCGGCGGAACAGCATCGTCGTGGAAACCTCTTTTTCCAAGGTGCCTCACGTGCAGGTTGAAGAAAGTAAACTTCTGCAGATCTTGCTCAACCTTGTAAAAAACGCCTGTGAGGCAATGACCGGCAGCAAAAATCCTGAAAAAAAATTAACAATATCAACATTTCAGGATGACGTTGATAGCTCTAAAGTGATAATATCAATAAAAGACACCGGATGTGGATTTATCCAGAAAGACACAAATCAACTCTTTACATTCGGTTATTCCACCAAAAAACGCGGCTCAGGCTTTGGACTGCATTCCTGTGCCAATTACCTCATTGCCAACAATGGCACTATTGAGGCCAGGAGTGATGGCCCTGGACATGGAGCGGAATTTATTATTAGATTACCTGTTAGTACGAAGGCAAATGATTAGGTAACACAAATTGCCGAAGTTCATGATACCAAAAGCGGCCCCAACATACATTCATCCATTGGTTAGTCAAATGACCAATTGTACTTAACAGACCGTCAGCAGAAAAATACGAACAATTTATGGTACCCACAAACAAACGCATTCTTATCATCGATGACGACCAGGAGATCTGGAAGGCATACCAAAATGTTTTATTGCCTGTATCGGCCTCAGCCGGTCCGGCAACAAGCGATCTCGACAACGAACTGGACGCCATGCTGGGAAAGGATTCGGTTACCGAGACTCCCTTTGAAGTCTCTTTCGCGCCCCAGGGACAGGAAGGATATGCTTTAGCTGAAACTTTCCTGAAAAAAAATGAACCTTTTTCCCTGGCTTTTGTTGATATTCGTATGCCTCCCGGCTGGGACGGCATGGAGACAGCGAAAAGATTACATAAACTTGACCCAAATCTGGAAATAATCATTGTCACCGCCTATTCTGACCGTTCCTGCGCAGAGATTGTCGAATGTGTAGGTGCTCCACACAAACTCCTTTTTTTCCATAAACCATTTGATCCCGAGGAACTTCGGCAACTGGCCATTGCCTTAACCGACAAGTGGAGAATTGCCAGACAGGAAGAATTTCAGTGTATGGAATTGTCCCGTCTAAACAGTAAGCTGAAAACCCAAATGGCCGAAATGGAGCAGATGCAGACCAGACAGCTGGAACTTGAACGCATGCTGCACCAGGCGCAAAAGATGGAAGCCATTGGCCTAATGGCTGGTGGAGTGGCTCATGATCTGAATAATATCCTCTCCGGGCTGGTCAGTTATCCTGAACTGCTGCTAATGGAAATTCCCAAGGAGAGTCATCTCCGTAAATTCGTTAAAGTAATTCGCGAATCAGGCCATCGCGCAGCCGCAGTAGTAGCTGATTTGCTCACCGTGACCCGTGGAGCTGCCTCGGGGCGTGAAATTGCCGATCTCAACACACTTATCAGCGAATACCTGCAGTCACCGGAGGGAGAAAAACTTAAATCTCTTTATCCTGATGTAAAAATTACAACAAATTATGCGTCCGGTGGGACAAATATCAACTGTTCCCCTGTCCACATCAAAAAAAGTTTGATGAATCTGCTCACCAATGCGGCGGAGGCCATTGAAACAAGTGGCACCATAACCATTGCCACAAATCACATAATAATTGCTGAAACTGATTCAGAGAGTGCTCATCTTGCCCCTGGTGAATATGTCCAGCTTACAGTGACTGACACGGGCCCGGGTATTTCCCCTGAGGACAGGGATCGAATTTTTGAGCCGTTTTACACCAAAAAAGTTATGGGCCGAAGCGGAACAGGGCTTGGTCTTGCTGTGGTCTGGAATACCATGGAGGATCACAAGGGGCAGGTAACGGTAGAGAGCAGCGATCAGGGCACGACATTCACTCTCCTCTTCCAGTCTACATCTGAAATTGTGGCAGACAAGGAGGAACCGCTTGATATCATGAACCTCAAGGGCAACGGAACACTCCTGGTTGTTGATGACGATGCATTGCAAAGCGATCTGGCCAGGGAGATGCTCACTAAATTCGGTTATAATGTGCATACAGTCAGCAGCGGGGAAAAGGCCGTTGATTACCTGCAGACCAACAAGGTCGACCTTGTGCTTCTTGATATGATTATGGAACCAGGGATGGACGGCTGCCAGACCTACGAAAAGATAATTGCCCTTCATCCCGGCCAGAAGGCCATAATCGTCAGTGGTTTTTCAGACAGCCATATGATAGACAAGGCACATGCCCTTGGGGTCAAAGGTTACGTCAGTAAACCTTTTTCCATGGAACAGATCGCTCTTGCCGTACAAAAAGTGCTTCGTGGTTAGTAGCTGTTTGCCTTTCGAGGCAAAGCGGATAAATTTGAGGATAAACCGCCTCAGAAACGAGTGTCTGCAGTTTCTTTTAACAAAACGATACGGTGCCCTTTTGTCGTCCCCTTCCCTCTTTTTTCAAAAAAACATCGTAACTGCTCGCTCGGTACCCTGTGAGCAGTTACAAAACATCATCTCATTGCGTATAATCAACAATCGTTTTATGAAAATCCTGTGCCTCAACCGGTATTTTTTTCAAATCCATTCTGTTTAACAGATCATAGGCAGAGGATGAATAGATAGACCAGGTTGAATCATGATCAATCTGCAGAGCGGCTCCCTCAAGGGCAATACCGGCAAAGAGACCACGACTTCTGGAGTAGGAGTAGATTTCTGATTCCAGTTTCGCATCAGTACCGGCCTCGGCATGCCGCCCCACCGGCCCGGCAGCAACAGATGCGTTGCCACCCAGAGTAAATTGACCTTTACTTAAGGCGTCTACGCTTTTTAAATTCTTAAAAACCAGGATAATGTCCGTAGACTGGGCGCCAATCTGCCAACCGATACTGCCGCCGGTAAGAGTGACGATGACAGGATAATGCCAGACACCGTCCTTGTCGCGAACCGACATAACACCTGTTCCATACCTTCCACCGACTATGAAACCGGCTTTCAGCAGGTTGGGGACAACAACCACAGCATGAGCCCTTGACAAAAGAGAAGGCGGAATTGCCTGTTCAGGAATAGCGATTATCTCCTGAAGAACCTTTGTTGCCTCACTGATTTTATTGACGCTGATCTTCCCCTGTTCTGCAAAACTCTGTGAAACAAAAAATATGGAAAAAATAAGAACAAGAGCAGCAACTTTCTGTCGGAACATGAATTATTCTCCTGATATTTGCTTGATGGGCTGATGTTTCAACGGAAGAATTACGATAAATTCAGCTCCCTTGCCACATGCGGAACGTGCTGAAATTGATCCGCCATGCCGTTCAACTATCTTTTTACAGATAGCAAGCCCAATGCCGGTTCCATTGTATTCATCTCTGCCATGCAGACGCTGGAACATGCCGAATATCTGATCCTGAAAGCATGAATCAAACCCAATTCCATTATCCTTGACAACAATACGACAGACTGGTTCGGCACTTTCTTTTTTCTGGCATTCAGAATCAATTTCAATATATGGCGCTTCATTGCCTGATGAATATTTCAAGGCGTTAGAAATCAAATTTTGAAAGAGCTGGCGCATTTGTATAGGGTCGGCATCAATTAAACCAAGATCAGCAATCTTGAATAGAGCGCCAAGTCGATCAACTCGAACTTCAAGATCAGAGATAACCTCCTGCACCACCAGACTTAAATCCACAGGGACAAACTCCTGGGCCTGGGTGGTTAAACGTGAATACTGTAAAAGTCCGTCGATCAGGCTCTGCATTCTTGAAGCTGCAACTTTTATGCGTTCAAGATAGAGTTCTCCCTGATCGTCCAGCACGGAATGAGATTTTGTGTTGATTCTCTCGGCAAAAGCATGGATAAGATGCAAAGGTTCCTGGAGGTCATGGGAAACCACATAAGTAAAATCTTGAAGTTCCCGATTGGTCTGCTCAAGACGATTGGTAAAATTTGTGAGCTCTACCCTGTCCCTTCGTATCTGTATAAGAGAATTTGCCCGGGAATGGAGGAGCTGCCAGTGGATGGGTTCACGGATATACTCATCAGCCCCGGCTGCAAATGCCTGTTCTATTACCTCGTCATCTTCAGGCCCGAACAACATAACCATTGCAGGTTGTTTTTTAAAAAGGTTCTTCTGGAGTTTTTCGCAAACCCTTAAGCCGTCACAGTACTGATTCTCAACGGACATCAATATCAAATCAGGGAAATAGTATGCCGCAAGATTGATAATATCATGGCAGGATTCGGCATTTACAACAGTGTAAAACTGGGAAAGAAAATATTGCAGTTCGTTGCAGGAAACCGAGCCGCTGCAGGAAATAAGCACCACAGGGGTTTTCTGATTTTCTTCGGCTGCGGGAAATGAACTCTGCATGATTAATCCTGAAACAATTTACCCAGGCCTCCAATAACGGAGCCCTCACCCTGGGATTGTGTACCTGTCTGAGGAGCTGCTTGATGGATCTTTCCAGCAAGACGGGAAAAGGGCAGAGACTGTAACCAGACATGACCCGGACCTTTTAAAGAGGCAAAAAAGAAGCCCTCCCCGCCAAAAATTCCTGATTTTATACCGCGAACGGTTTGAATGTCGTATTGAACCGAAGAAGTTAAAGCAACCAGACAACCGGTATCTACCTTCAGGGCCTCACCTGCCTTTAACTCTTTTTCGATGATAGTACCACCTGCGTGAACAAATGCAAGTCCGTCTCCTTCGAGTTTCTGCATAATAAAACCCTCACCACCAAAAAGGGCCACACCTATCCTCTTCTGGAAATGTACTCCAATGCTGACACCTTTGGCAGCGCAGAGAAACGCATCTTTCTGGCAGATAATCATACCCCCGTAACTTTTCAAGTCAAGAGGAACAATCTTGCCAGGATAGGGAGCGGCAAAAGCCACCCTTTTTTTGCCAGGTACAAGACTCGTAAAAACAGTACAGAATAAACTTTCACCGGTGATCAATCTTTTGCCGGCTCCAAGAAATTTATCCATCAAAGATGTTGATCCGCTTTCGCTGGCATCACCAAATACCGTTTCCATTTCAATACCATCATCCATGTACATCATGGCCCCGGCTTCCGCCACAGCGCTTTCGTTCTGGTCAAGCTCAATTTCAACAAACTGCATTTCATGGCCGAATACTTCATAGTCTATTTCATGCGCCTTTTGTCGTGCCGTGTTGGCATGTTGACCAGGAGGAGCAGGCATGTCCTGGGTTCCTTTACTTCCCTGTCTGAATTCCGGAACTTCCCCAAGCGGCTGCCAGTTTTCGTACCCATCTTTCCAAACCATTGTTTGCGGAGTATAAAGACCTGCGTGCAGACCTTCCACGATCTGAGTATGACTAAAAGGTCCCCTCGAATTTCCATCAACGGCGACAAACCAGCTGCTCATAATTTTTTCCTCCACTCTTTCATGACTGATGCATTATTTGTAAAGCTTATGACATTCCTCTGTAAGCCTGTTTACTTCGACGACTAACTTACGGGCAGATGTAAAATCCCCTTCCCTGGCAAAGCAGAGACATTTTTTCACATGCCTGCAGCATTCTCTCCACAGACCGGCCCATTGCCGGTGGGAATAAAGATTATAATCTTCACATTTATCCAGAAGTTCTTTGCAAAAAAACGCAGAAGGAACAACATCCGCTTCAATTGACTCAGCCGCCTCTTTCCAGAGACGGCTGATATCCTTTTTCAGATGCTTGCCTCCTGAGGCCCTGAATCGTTTGTTATGATTTTTATTTTCCATTGCTTGAACCTGACCTTTGCATGTCAGAATAACAAATATAATATCACAAAAAATATTAAAAAAGCTCACTTTAGAGAAAAAATCAGCAATGTCCGCTTAGAATTTTGCTGCAGTATCTCAGGAGTTTAAACTTCTGGTTCCCATGGTCTCCGTGGGAGCCTATACATGAATTTCCAGGGGCAAATTGATATGCATTCCCACGGTGGACCGTGGGAATGAGGGGCAGTATGCCACAGGAAGGTCACATTTCTTAATGCAATTTCTTAACCGGACACGAGTGAGAAAAAATGATTGGTCATCATTTCTCCTATTCATGGGCCATAAATACGAGGTTTGCTGGGTTTTGTATTCAAAATAAAGTCTCTATACCGAAAAAAGCTGTCACATATATGCAACTATTCAACTACACCTCATCTTTGAACGATCAGGCCTGCTCGGAGTCTCCACTTCGTTGCGCTTACCTGTCCAAATCTAAGGCACATCTGAACAGTTACGGCCCGGAGTTGAGGCCCATTTCGAGCCCTCGCTGAATAGATACACAAATATTACATTTTCCGAATGACCAAATTCAGGAAAGGATCAACACTAAGGGAGAATTGGGGAGGGAGCAAAACAGTGGTGTAATCGTCGACAATAAGAAGAGGCCCGGTTAAACACTGGCCATAATCCAAATGGCGGCGCAGGAAAATATCAAGAGTTTGAATTCCGTGGTCAAAGATAACCCGGCTTTTACCGGCAGTTTGCGGAGCTTTACCGGTTGCTTTCAAAACTCTGGGCAAAGACTGTGGTGGTTGATTCACAGTGACGGTACAGCGAATAGAAACGGTTTCAAGGGGGGCATCAGGAAGGCTGTAGCCAAAATAATGTTCATGCATTTTATGGAACTGCTTCTGGTAATTTCTACTGTAAGGCACAGTTATTTCAAATGACTGGCCCTGATAACGCAGATCGATAAATTTCTCTATGGAAATATCTGAAAGAGTGGAAAAACTTTCCATTTCCTTCATTTTGTTAAAAACAAGAATTGAAAATGCCTCATCAAGGGCTTTATCAATAATTTCTTCACCCCGCAAAAAAAGGGCCTGGCTTGCACTGAGGCTGGTTTTGGCCATTACCATGCCCTGAGCGGAAAGGATTCCTGCCCTGGCAGGAACAACTATTTCCTCAATACCAAGTTGGGAAGCAAGCTCGCAGCAATGCAGTCCGGAAGCCCCGCCAAAAGAAAAAAGACTAAATTCCTTTGGATCATAACCCCGCTCCAGGGAGACTGCCCGAATAGCCTTGGCCATGCCGGTATTAACGAGTCGTATAATACCAAGGGCTGCAGCAGCAGGAAGCAGTCCAAGTTTTCTGGCCAGAATTTTAAATTGTTTTGTCACCCTTTTGGGATGGAGACTCATCTTGCCGCCCAGAAACCTGTCAGCCTGCAGCCTGCCAAGAAAAAGATTGGCATCTGTGACGGTTAAACGGTCACCGATGCCATAGCATACCGGTCCGGGTTGGGCACCGGCACTTTCCGGGCCGACGTGGAGAAGTCCGCCCGGATCAATTGAAGCAATGGATCCCCCACCGGCACCAACGGTATGGATATCCATGACTGGAATACGAATGGGATAGGTGTCTATCTGATAATCTCTGGTCAGAGAGGGGGTATTCTCACAAAGACTCACGTCAGTTGAGGTTCCGCCCATGTCAAAGGTGATAATCTTCTTCAGACCCATCCGGCAGGCAATATCATATGCTCCATGCACTCCGCCGGCAGGACCGGACAACACCGTATGCACGGCACGTTTTCCAATTGTGTTTGCCGGCAGAATTCCTCCATCTGATTGCTGGATGGAAAGTGGATGTGAATGAAGACTGGTGGTCAGCTTGTCTATATAGGATGAGATGACAGGAGCGAGATAAGCATTTATCAAAGTTGTGGTAAGCCGTTCATACTCACGGAATTCAGGGAGAACTTCCGAAGAAATACTTATTGGAATGTTAAGAGATTTCAGTTCATCGGCTAGACCTTTTTCATGCACCGGGTTTGCATAGGAATGGAGCAGACAGATGGCTACTGATTCTATTGACAACTTCCGACACATTCTTCTGAGACGAGCACCAACTGTTTTACCAAGAGGTGTTTGGATTGTGCCGTCATAAAGAACCCTCTCCTTAACCCCAACACAGTAACTTCTGGGGATTATTTCAGCAGGACGTGTTATTTCAAGGTCATAAAGCAGTGTCCTGTTCTGGCGGCCAATGGCAAGGATATCTTCAAAGCCATGGGTTGCAACAAGAAGGGTTTTCGCCCCTTTTCTTTGCAGGAAGGCATTGGTGCCGACTGTTGTACCATGGACTATTTCAAGATTGGCAGGGAGTTGAAAACTATTTTGTTTGAAGGGGTGCGGGAATAAATATAAAAGGCCGTCCAATATTGCACGGCCTGGATCATCCGGAGTTGATGCAACTTTATAAGTATTGATCCCCTCATTTGAGATCAAAATAAAATCTGTAAAGGTGCCGCCGGTGTCAATACCAAGTTTCATGTCAGGAAAAAGTGTGGAGTACTCAGTAACGGGTTTGGAGTAACAGAGCTTATCTTATTTTGAATAATAACCTGCCTTAAAACAACACGTCAAACTCGGAACTCCACACTTTGACCGTTTCGTAAAAAAAACCTAGAAAGCGGCTGAAATCGCTTTGCTCAGTTTGCTGTCAATAATTTCTTTCAAATGTTCATCTGAATAATCATTGTCTTTGCGCAATGTTTTGGTAGTTGCACCGAAAGTCATACGAACCTTCTTGCTTTGTACAACTTCGAGGGCTTTATCGATCCTCTTCTTCATCTCTTCCGGATCAATACCTTCCGCCTGACCAAGGGGACCAAGCTCTTTAATTTTTGCCGTAAACTCTGTGATAAGTTTGACAAAGCGAGGAGCTTCGGCTGCTGATGCCCATTTCAGGTTGTAGCGATCAGGATTAATTCCAATCTCACCGAGCACTTTCTGGACAAGAGCATTTACTCCCAATGCATCGAAATTACCAAACTGGTAATGGCATTCACCGAGTTGTCATCCACCTGTAAATATTCCTGCGGCACCTTCAGCAAATCCACGCAGGATAAAAGATGGGTCAATGCGCCCCGTACACATCACACGAATCGTGCGAAGGTTCGGAGGATATTGGTAACGTGACACTCCTGCTGCATCAGCAGCAGCATAACAGCACCAGTTACAGAGAAACCCCAGAATTTTAGGGTTGTATTCTTCTTGAGTCATTCTATTACCTCTTTATATTTGACGGTCCCACATTTCCAGTTTTTGTCTCATAAACGCTTAACCGCCTCCGACCACATGTATAAATGAATGTTATTACGTCGGCGGATGGACAGGTTCACGACCTTTACAAACGTATCATATTTCGCCAAAAGCTGTAATCTGGGCTTCGATCTGTTCAGCTGTAAAACCACCCATGGAGATTGCAAATGTTGGGCAACGTGATGCGCAGATTCCGCAACCCTTACAGGAAGCAGCAATGGTCTCCGCCTTTCTGGCCTTGCCTATCTTTAACATCTGAATAGCCTGATAAGGACAGAGGCTTGCACATATACCGCAGCCGATGCATATATCTTTATCTATGCTTGAAACAATTGGAGCAACAGTAACATATCCCTTGACTAGAGGAATGGAAGCCTTTGCAGCAGCAGCCTGGGCCTGAACGATTATCTCATCAAGCGGTTTGGGCGAATGGGCAAGTCCGCAGACATACACACCGTCAACTGCCAGTTCCACCGGACGCAGTTTCACATGGGCTTCAAGATAAAACTTATCATCGTTGATGGTCAGTTTCAGCATCTTGCTGAGATCTTCCGTGTCTTCGGGAACAATGCCGACACTTAAGGTAATAAGGTCAGGGTCCATGACAACATTTTCCTGAAGTATCGGATCAAAGAAAGAGACGACAACCTTATTGCCCTTCTTGATTACTTCAGGTTTTTTATCGACATCATATGGAATAAAGACGATGCCTTTTTCACGTGCTTCCTGATATGCGTCTTCCGCATACCCGTAGGTCCGCATGTCACGATACAGAACTATTACTTGAGATTTCGGATTTATCTCTTTGATCTTAAGTGCATTTTTAACTGCAGAGTTACAACACACCTTGCTGCAGTAATTCAGATCATCACCACGGGAACCGGCACACTGAATCATGACCACGGAGTCGGGAGCACGATTTTTACCCTTACCGGCAAGTCTGGTCTCAAGCTCCTGCTGGGTGACAACCTTCTTTACCTTCCCGAGCATGTACTTGTCGGGACGATACTCCTTGCCGCCGGTGGCTATAATAATCACACCATGATCAATGGTCTGTTCTGTCTCTTTTTTCCCCTTCCTTGTCTTGATAACAGAAGAGAAGTTGCCGACAAAACCATTGACTGTGCTTATCTCACTGCTTGTGAGTACATCTATTTTTTTATGTTTTTCAACCCTTTTTACCAGCTCTTTCAGCATGGTTGCGGTGTTCTCACCTTTCAGGGTATTTTTCATATTTGCCAAATGACCGCCAACCTTATCATTCTTGTCAATCAAATAGCAGTGAAATCCCTGATTAGCAAGATTTTCGGCGGCAGTAAGACCGGCAACGCCCCCACCAACGATAAGGGCCTGTGGTATTACAGGAACGGTCTGCTCGGTCAACGGCTGTATGTGCCTGGCCTTCGCAATCCCCATACGAACCAGATCCTTGGATTTGTCCGTGGCTGCCTCAGGTTCGTTGGCATGAACCCATGAACATTGATCCCGGATGTTTACCATTTCAAAAAGGGAACGGTTCAATCCAGCATCTTTTAGAGTCTCCTGAAAGAGCGGCTCATGGGTACGTGGAGAACAGGCAGCCATGACGACTCTATTCAGCTTATGCTCTTTGATCTTTTCCTTGATGACTTCCTGTGCATCCTGAGAGCAACTGTAAAGACTGTCGCTGAAATAGACAACATTCTTCATATCTCCTACGGATTCGACAACACCAGGAACATCTACAGTACCGGAAATGTTAATACCGCAGTGGCATACCCAGACGCCGATACGAACCTCGTCATCCGCTGCAACAGCCTGCTCATCCGGGTATGATTTATGGACAATCCCCTTACCGCGCTGCTTTTTGATAAGTGCGGAGGCAATTCCGGCTGCTGCGCTTGACTGTGTAACGCTTTCAGGAATATCTTTTGGTCCCTGGAATGCACCGGCGACAAAGACCCCATCCCTGCTTGAGCTCAAGGGGGTAAAAGTATTGGTATTACAGAAATCATACTTGTTCAGCTCAAAATCCGCTATTTTAGCCAGATCCTGGGCGCTCTTGGGGGAATCAAGACCAACGGAAAGGACAACCATGTCAAAGGCATCAAAATGATGGCTTTCCTCAAGCGTTGCATAGGTCAGTTTGAGTTGTTTGCCCCAAGGCATAACGTCTGCTACTTTGGCGCGGACAAATTTGATACCAAACTGCTCTTCGGCGCGAATCCGAGTTGCATCAAAATCCTTACCCTGTGTACGCATATCCATATAAAAAATGGTAATTTCGCACTCAGGATCATGCTCTTTGGCCACCATGGCCTCTTTAATGGCATACATGCAGCATACGGAAGAGCAGTAGCCGTTATCACAGCCTATATCGCGGGAACCGACACACTGGATAAAGGCGATCCTTTTCGGATGACGCTTATCGGAAAGACAGCGAACCTCTCCTTCAAAGGGACCTGATGGATTGAGTAGTCTTTCAAACTCAAGACTGGTGACGATATCAGGATGTTTACCGTAATTATACTTTGTCAAAGCCTCATCAGGGACCTTGCCGAAACCAGGGGACATGATGACTGCGCCGACATGCAAATCCCGCTCAACAGCTTTCTGTTTGAAATCAATGGCATGCGAACGACAGACAGGCACACAGATTTGACAGGTATCATGCTTTAAATGCAGACAGGCTGACGGATCGATAAAATAGGATGCAGGAACAGCCTGGGGATAATCAATGTGAATCGGCCTGGTAATTGCCAGTCCTTCATTATACTGATCAACCATATGACGCGGGCAGTACTGTGTACACAGTCCACAGGCAGTACACTTATCAGCGTCGATATAGCGAGGGTTCAGTTTAACTTTTGCTGTAAAATCACCTGGTTTTCCATCAAGGGAAAGAAAATCAGCGTTGCTTAAAATCTCTATATTTGGAGACCGACCGGCCTCAACTAGCTTAGGCGCCAGGATTCAGAGAGAACAGTCGTTGGTTGGAAACGTCTTGTCAAGCTGAGCCATGGCTCCACCCACAGCGGCTGATTTTTCAACCAGGTAGACATAATAGCCAAGCTCGGTTAAATCGAGAGCTGCCTGAACACCGGCGACACCTCCGCCGACGACCATCACCGCTCCAGACTTATTATCATCTGTGTGACCCATGCTTCACTCCGTTTTAGGATTTCTGATGAACGTCTTGTTCCCTTGATCTTCAAGGGAGACGCTCATCGTATTTGCTCTTTTATACTATCACGGCCCATCCGGATCAAAATACATTGATAAGGGATGCGCACTTTAAATTAAATTGGATCGACTACCGCAACCTTGATCGCACATAGTTTATATTCAGGGGTTCTGGAAAGACGGTCAAGGGCATCAAGGGTAAGCAGATTCACAAGCGACTCGATGTGGTTATATGTTGCGAATATAGTGCCCGGCTGACTGCGGTCGGTAATGGTTGCGCGCAATGTGACACTTCCTCTCCGTGAAGTAAGTCGAAGGGTGTCTTTCTCTTTGATGCCAAGCCGTTCGGCGTCTTCAGGATTAACCTCGGCAAAACACTCGGGGCTGATATCATCTATTTCACGGGTTTTCCCTGTCATGCTGCTGAAGTTATAACGGGCCAGATCACGACCGGTTGTAAACTGCATAGGATACTCATCGTCGGCAAGCTCAACAGGCGGCATGTAGTCTTCCGGAATGAAAAGTCCCCTGCCCCGAGTAAAAGATTCCGTATGAAGTACTGCTGTGCCGGGATGATCCTCGTTCGGGACAGGCCACTGCAGACCTTGAATATCCAGACGTTTGTAGGTAATCCCGGCATATTGAGGCAGCAAAAGGCGAATCTCTTCAAAAATCTCTTCCGCAGAGCTGTAATTCATGTCATAGCCCATTTTTTTGGAGAGATTACAGAAGATCTGCCAGTCAGGTTTGGCTTCACCAGGAGGATCGACAGCTTTGCGTATACGCTGGACACGACGCTCGGTGCAGGTAAAAGTACCGTCTTTTTCTGCGTAGCAGGCAGCTGGAAGAACAACATCAGCCATTTCAGCGGTTTTAGTTAAAAAGATATCCTGAACCACGACGAAATCCGCCTTTTCCAAAGCACTCTGAACATGGGAGATATTGGGATCCGCTACGGCAGGATCTTCACCAAAGATGTAAAGGCCGCGAATATCGCCGGTCATGACGTTATCCCAAACCTCGGTTGCAGGTTTACCGGGGCGACGAGGCAGTTTTACATTCCAGAGTTTTTCATATTTAGCAAAAAGATCGACGTTATCAAGGGAACCATAACCGGGCAGCGAGTTGAAAAGTGCGCCAACATCGCAGGCACCCTGAACGTTGTTCTGGCCTCGCAAGGGGTTGCAACCGCCGCCCTCAACTCCGACTTTGCCGCAAAGCATAGCCAGGTTGGCAATGCTTTTGACCCGATCAGTCCCAGTTACATAATGGGTAATACCCATGCCATGGAATGTTGCGTGACGTCCCGGTGCGGCATACATCCGGGCAGCCTGTCGTATCTGATCGGCAGGTAGTCCTGTTATTTTTTCTACCATTTCCGGTGGATACTTCTTGGCAACCCGCTCCATCTCGTCGAAGTCTTCAGTGCGGTCCTCGACAAACTTCTTATCCCAGAGGTCCTCCTCCAGAATAACATGCATCATGGAATTGAGCAGAGCAACGTCTGTCCCCGGATTGATCCTTAACCAGAGATCAGCTCGCTCAGCGAGTTTTGTTTTACGGGGGTCTACAACTATAAGTTTTGCACCCCGGTCAACTGCCTGATGTACACGTAAACCGATAGTGGGATGACTGGTATCAGGATTGCTGCCCACCATAAAAAAGAGGTCTGTTTTTTTGGAATCCGCAATGGAATTTGTCATTGCGCCGCTGCCGAATGTAAGGGCCAAACTGGCCACAGTCGGAGCGTGTCAGAGTCGAGCACAGTGTTCGATGTTATTCGTCCCGATCACTGTTCTCATAAATTTCTGCATCAGAAAATTTTCTTCATTACTTGCTCTGGCGCATGAAAATCCCGAAATTGAATCCGGCCCATACATGGCTTTCAAATCAAATAAATTTCTGGCAACAATTTCAAGTGCATCTTCCCAGGTTGTCTCGACGAGTTGTCCGTTGCGTCTAACCAGAGGTTTTTTAAGGCGGTTTTTATGACCGACAAAGTCATGGGCAAAGCGGCCCTTGACACAGAGTGCGCCATAGTTCGGGGCAAGATGCTCCTCAGCACCGCACACTTCCATAATCGTGTTGCCTTTGACTTTGAAAATAAGCTGACAGCCGGCACCGCAATAGGGACAGGTGGTTCGTACCTCTTTCACCTCTTCATGAACAATGGGAACATAAGCGGCTTTTTTCTGTAACGCACCGGTTGTGCAACTTTCGGCACATTTCCCGCAATTGACACATTTGTCATTAAAGGACAGTTTTAAACCTTGGGCAGTGCCATTGTCATCAACCCGGGCAGCGGTTACTTCAAGGGCATCATATTCACAGCTGTTCATACAGGTCTGACAAAAGATACACTTATTTAAATCAACACGGATAACAGGGTGCGAATTATCTTTTTGATAAACAGGTTTCACACCCATTCCGGTTTTGTTGATATTAACATTGTATTCAATATCAAGTCGCTTCAAATCACATGAATCAAAGGCTGAACAACCACACTCAAGGCATCGCTCTGCTTCACGTCTCGCCATCTGCTCGTTAAAACCGAGTTTCACCTCATCAAAATCCTGCGTGCAGGTTTCCGGGGGTCTTTCAGGCATCTTTTCACGCAGTTTGATATTAATACCATCAAAATTACTGAGATTAACCTGATCAAAAGATTTACCTCGGGTGAAATTAAAACGGTTATCAGCCGGAGCTTTATCAACATCCATGATTTGCGCATGAATGTTTTCTGCTGCCCTTCTTGCGGCAACAACGGATTGTATGACTGTTCGTGTACCATTAACAGCATCACCAGCGGCATAGACTCCCAGTATTGAAGTCGTAAAATCACGGGGTGAAGCCTTAATGGTATTCTTTGGTGTAATTTCGATCGCTTCTTCGAGCTTTCCACCTTTGAACCCCTCGTAACAGGCCATTTGACCCAATGATGAGACAAGGGTATCAACATGTATGATATTGCTGGTGCCGGGAATAGCCTCAGGTTGTCTGTTTCCCCTTGCATCAGGCTCGCCGAGCTTCATTCTGACAAGTTCTACTGTCAGACCGGCGTCTCCAGGTTTACAGGCACTTGCATTGGTTCCGTCTGATTCACAAATCTGGACAGGTGAATACATAAGAAGGAACTGTACTCCTTCCTTTTCAGCTTCACGGATAATACGCTGGTTAGCTGGCATTTCCTCCTGACTTCGAGGATAAATGATGGTCACTTCGTCGACATTTTGACGCAGCAGGGAGCGGGCAACCTCCATGGCAATATTATTGCCGCCGATTACAGCAGCGCGATGGCCGTAATCTCTTTTTTTGCCAACAGCGACATCTTTCAGAAAATTAGCTGCACTCAGAACCTGGGGCAGCCTGCCGCCCGGTATTTCAAGGGGCTTGTCAATACCTGCTCCGGTTGCGAGCATGATAGCGTCATAGCCTTGATCTTTGAGATCCTGAAGCGTAAAATCAATACCCCATTTCTGGCTCAGACGTACGGAAATACCCATCCGCAAAATCATGTTCATTTCAAAATCAAGAACATCGCGTGGTATTTTATAATCAGGCAGCCCGTAGCGTAGCATTCCTCCAAGTTTCGGATTTGCCTCGAAAATGGTGACATTGTGGCCCTTTCGTGCCAAATAGAATGCTGTGGTGAGACCGGTTGGACCACCTCCAATAACGGCTACCCTTTTTCCTGTCAGTTTTTCTCGGGGTATCTTGAGGTCAACATTATTTAACATGCACCAGTCAGCCACAAACCGTTTCAGATGGTTGATGGAAACCGGTTCATCAACAAGAATACGACGACAGCGTGTTTCACAGAAACGTGGACATACGCGGCCAACGGAAAACGGCAAAGGGTTGCGCTCCATGACAAGGCGAAGGGCCTCTTCATACTGCCCTTTGCTTATATGAGCAATATACCCCTGTACGTTAATTTGACCTGGACAAGTGAGATTACACGGAGCCTTACAGTCGCCAAAGTGAGTTGAGGATATCAGGGCCAGTTTTTCCTGACGTACTTTTTTCAAGTCAGCAGTGTCAGTCTGGATTTTCATGCCATCCTTGGCAAGGGCAACACAGGAACGGACAGGTTCATCCATTCCATCAATTGCCACGACACACAAGCCACAAGGAACTTCACTGTTCTTGTCTTTAACTGCGCAAAGGGTAGGTATATGTATCTCTGCGCGTTTGGCAACATCAAGGATTGTCAGCCCCTGTTCGGCGACAATTTCCATGCCGTTAATTTCTAAATTTATAGTCGACATTACAAATCAGTTTTATTGGTTCTATTGGTTCTATTGATTCTATTGGTTTAGAGGTTCTATTGGTTCAATTAGTTCTATTTGTTTAATTGGTTTATTGGTTTATTGGTTAGTTGAGTTTAACAGGTTCATTCGCATTGAACAAATGAACCAATTCAACCAACAAAACCAATTCAACCAATCAAACTAAATAAACTAGTTTGACGGCTTCCACTCTTTCAGAAAAGCTGGTAAATGACCGGCTTCACGCGGACCAATGGTAATAGTCCAATCCGGTAATTCCTCTTCGAGTTCGCCTTTAATACTTGCCAGATATCCAGGTATGATTAAATCGCGGTGTTTCACCTTATCAAGTATCCCGGACTTATTAATAAACTGCGCTATAAGGTCAGCACCAAATTTACCGGCTGCCCATGCTGTGAGGACAGAAAGTCCTTCAGTATCCTTGATAAGCAGCCAGGATGGAACCTTGCTTCCTTCAATTTCACCGGACACAATAAAATAGGTCAGCGAGAAGTTACAGGTAATGAGCACGGGTGAATTCTCATCCGGACCATTAATATTGTAAATATCTTCCTGGACAACCATAGGTCTTTGAGGATCAGTAAAGATATTAAGCTGCTCCAGTAAAAGCGGGAAGAGGATGTCTCCCTGAAGATCGGAAAGAACGACAATTCCGGCATATTTTGCAATAAGCACGGAAGCAATCATTGCCTCCATCATTGGATCATCGGTCATTTCACAGGGAAATGTGATGGTAGGAAATCCGAGCGGCTTAAACTTTGTCTTGATGGCGGCACGACGGGATACGACATGATCTTCAAGAGCAGCACGTAATGTCCGCGCACCTGAATCAATGACAAGATCCTTAAGACCGGCAGCCTGAAGTTTCTCAGACAACTCAACAGTGCCGTCAAGATTTGTACCTCGAAGCCCCAGAACGCATCCGGACTCTTTGGCAACAGATGCCATATCATCGGCATTGTCCATGGTGGCGCCATAAAGCAGCGGCTTGCGATCACCACAGGTCTTTGCGCCGGCAGCAAGGTTGTCTGCCTTATCACTCATAAGAATGATGTTAGCATCGCAATTGTCCAGAACCTTTTGAATAAGAGCTGTAAATTTGCCCTGATCACCTGCACTGTCTTTGATGGCAATGAAATCAGCCTGCATCATCACGCCAACACGTTCATAACGAAGAGTCTTAAAGCGTTCGATACGGCCATCGACATCAGCATCAGACATTTCAGTAGTGGTCAATACGGCTAAACCGGTGGGATTCTCAAATCTTTTTTCATGACGGAAAAGACAGGTTTCACCACCAGTTGTAAACTGTGTGTCACCAGCACCGATTTTGATAGTTCTAATTGGCGGAGCGGATGCTTCACCTATTGTTGCCTTGGCCTCATCAGTTACATAAGGACATTTTTCAATCTCAGCCTGACCGGCAGCAACTTTCATGGCAAAGGCAAGGCAAGTGGGAATCCCGCACTCCCCGCAATTCTTTTTGGGAAGCATCTTTAGGATTTGTATACCAGTGAGAGCCATTGTTTATCTCCTCTTAAGCATATATAAAAAAATGTAGATAGCCGAGCAAGTGGCTACATAGCTGTTTCCATTTCAAGGGCGGGATGACCTTTTTCTTTCAAGAATGCAAGGACTTCCTCTTCAGTGGTGCCCACTTCCTCATCTGCAATCATATCGAAAAGTTCCGGCATCCCGATTGCTTCACAACGAGCCATCAATTTTTCCTTGAGCTCCTCTTTCAGCATCTTGGGAAGCCATACAACCCTTTTCAAACCACCTTCAGCCATAAAAAGCTTGGCACTGGTCAGAAAATGTTTACTGACCCCCATAAATCCAGGTGTTTGAGCACCACCGCCTGCCATACCGGCAAGAGAGGTGAATTTCATTCCACTTGGGGTCATTCCCATATAATCACGATTAACAACCATGATTCCGTTACACTGGGGCAGCATGGCAGCAATTGCCTCAAAGCAGCCACAGGCAGTCATCGGGTTTGTCATTAGCGAATAACAGCTCACCTCCGGAACAGCACCCCGGGATGCCTGATTGACAAATTCATTAATACCGGCAAAATCTCCCAAAATTTCGTCAAGGCACTCGCCCTTTTCAATTGGCTGATTCGGGCCGGTTGGATTTATCTGAAATGATGCTTTTCCATCAAGCCAGTTATATGCACCGCACATGCCGACCCGTTCCGGGGTGATAACGCAAACATGGCTGGGAGCAAAAGACTGGCACAGGGTACAGGAGTAGAAAACCTCTTCCGTTTCGTCGGTCATGCTGCCGAGACGTTTGTCACGTTCCTCATAAACGTCTCTTGCAAGTGCCTGTACTTCTTCTACTTTTTCCTGGATTGTATAAATCTTGACCTGAACTTTATCGAGAATGGCACCAAACTCCTGATGCAGCTTACCGTGCAGAACTTTACCGATATGCTTGAAGGAAAATCCTTTTTCAACAGCCGCCTTACCGATACGGACCCACATGATATTACGCTGACCGATATGCATGATACCCTGAATATAGTTGATCAGATGGTGAAATTGGCGCTCAAGAATCGGTTCGAAATCAGACTGCATCTCTCGGCCCGCAACCTCGACAAGAATGGCAATGGGCAGGTTCTCACCTTGTTCGATATCGCAGATATCTTTACCCTCGAGAATAACTTCTCCATCAGTGACTTCAGTCATGTCTTTGGAGACAAGCACCTCGACGCCGCTTGTGCGGCCACCGCCACATTCCATAAAGAGATCGTCTTTCCTGATACGCTCACCCTCAAAGGCAGGTCCAAAAGACATGGGAATATCAATTTTTGCAATATTGACTTTCAAGCCGCGAACCTCAATGGCTTTCTGGACAATTTCCTCATGGGGCACGTTACTCACAACATGTTCATAGGTACAGATACCAGTGGGAAGCACTTCCGGAATATCATAATCAGATATGGTCGGGAAACCCCAGTTAATAGCTCCGGCTGCATTGGCGTACCACTCGTCGCTTACCGGCCCGAAAGCCATGACGAAGGCAAAGGTTCTGTCTTTGTTGTAAATGAGATTTCCTTTATAATCACCAGGCTTAATGCCACCAAAGGCCATGGCGACACGACAGGCAAAACCAATGGCAAATACTGCGGTGGTATAGCTGTTACCAAAGGGAACAAGACGGGTATTCCACCCTACCTGAACATTGTTGCTGACGAGCTGATCAGGCATGGTGGTGCCATTTGACTGGTCATGCATGAAGATATAAAGATTTTTTTCCTGCAGTTCCAGGGCAATCTTGCTGGCCATTTCCTTATCCTGGGGAGAGCCCATGATGGCTGCAAATCCAGGTGCTGTTCCGTCAACGAACTCAACGCCACGTTTACGGAAGATGACATCATCTGCAGCGCCAAGCCACAAATTGGAATCTGTAGGATCTTCAGTTTTGGTATAATATTCAGGCTGCTCCAAATAACGAATGACCTCGTACATTTCCTCTGCAAAGAAAGTAGCCATTCCAGCATCAAGGGCAGGAGCAAGATAGGGAAGCCATACATTATCAGATACGATTTCCGGCAGCAGTTTTCTGCATTCCTGAAAAATATCCTTCATGTCCCCTATTTTTTCGACCTTGGCACCCAGCATGCTGTAAATAACCGGTAAAAAATAGGCAGTATTGGGAAAGGCTACTTCCTGCTCAGCGCCATATTTTTTTAACGCCGCCTCATATTTTTCTTCAGCCATATCCACGATTTTATGAGCACCCCGGATAGCAGCTGAACATATTATTTTAGACATTTATTTCGCTCTCCTTGTCTGATTAACTGAGTAAAGATCATTAGGCCATCAGGCTTTTGATAAGAGATTTCGCAAGATTTATTGCTTTGGGATGTCTCATAATCATAACCTCACCACCTGCAAGAAGCATACATGTTGCAGTAATGGCCTCCATCATGACTCCACGTCGTTCCTGATCTCCAATCAAGGCATCAGAAGGGAGCCGACATTCCTTGGCTTTCCAGACTTCACGGCCAAGGTTACAAATAATCGGAACCTGAAGTTTTTCGTCCTGCTGGGTAAGCGCTGCTATGCGAATACGTTCCATAACGGAATATGTATACTCAATACCATATCCCAATGCTCCGATAGATGGATCCATCATCACTGAATCAAGGGAAACACCCAGGTTTTCCAGAAGAATATTAAGCTGTTTTGCCAGGTTGACATCAATTGGCGAAGCCGCAACCATAGGATGCTGGAAAGCCATGGCCGTAGCACCGAGAGAACGGTAATTTCCGTCGGAAAGGGGTGCCAGACATACTTTTTTATCCCCAACAAGCGAGGTTACTTCCCTTAATGTTTCCGTATCCTTTTCAGCATTACCACAGCCCCAGAGAATAACCGGCACATCTATATTATTTACAACATCGGCCGCAGTTTTTGCCGCCTCAGCTGCAGCACGGTTTAAACCATTGGGGTCGGTGCTTACCAGAGAAATGCAGATTGCCTCTGCCTGGTAGTCATTAATACATTTCTGAGCCCAGGCCACAGGATTATCCATAACACCTTCAAAATGACGGGTCAGAGTCTCGGGCCATTCATCTGGAACGATATCAAGGATATCCATGGCAATGACGGGTTTATTGGGCATTGCACCTTCAAAGAGGTAGAAAGGAAGCGATTCTTCACCACCTACGGTGAGTGCCGTATCACCACTGCCAAGCACTGTCTCTTTAATGGAACCGCTATATTTTACGCTGTATGAATCAGCAGGTACTTTCGTTGCACGCTCAGCCAGTGGAGTTTTCTCAACCGCGAGATCGGCGGCGGCAAGATCGCCGGCTGGGGCTGCTGCCGGAGCAGCTTTTGGGGCCTCTTCTGCAGCCTTAGCTTCAGCGGCCTTTTTGGCTTCTTCGGCGACCTTAGCTTCAGCAGCTTTTTTAGCTTCCTCGGCGGCCTTTGCTTCAGCTACCTTTTTGGCTTCTTCAGCGGCCTTTTTGGCCTCCTCGGCGGCCTTAGCTTCAGCGGCTTTTTGGGCTTCTTCAGCAGTCTTTGCTTCAGCGGCCTTTTTGGCCTCTTCGGCAGCCTTAGCTTCAGCGGCTTTTTTGGTTTCCTCAGCAGCGCTGTCTGAAGGAGCAGGAGTTACCGGTGCAGCAGCAGCGGGTGCTGGTGTTGCGGATGAAGGTGCCTGCTCTGGTGGTTGACGTTTCAAGACCGCTTCAGCACCAGCAAAATTTGCAAGCGCTTCAAATTGATCATCGGTCAGATTAAAAGCCTTTCTCAGGGCATCAAGTCCCATTTGCACAGACTGCAAGGCTATCTGGCGTTCTTTTTCGTTCATCTCATGCTCTCCTGCATCATCATTATCTGTTGCTAAGCCGGCTGTAGTTGAAGGAGCAGATTCAGACCGCATCTTTTCAACCTCAGCACGGGCTGCGGCAATAATTTTTTCCGCCTCTGCTTTCGCTTCTGCCAGAAGCTTATCAGCATCCGTACGATCTCCAGCTTCGACTCTTTTTTCGGTTGCAGGTGTTGCAACTTCGATTACCTCATCGGCAACCTCAACTTTACTATCATCATCAAGAACCGGACGATCGGAAAGGCCGGCACGCTTCACTATTTCAGCGACAGCTTCCTCCCATTCGATTGCCATGATATGAACACCGGCAACGCCTTCGATTTCTTTTACCCGGTTGATGACATCGACACAAATGTTAATACCTTCGTCCTGTTTATCAGTGGCATCTTTCATTCGTTGAATAACATCATCTGTCACATCCATGCCCGGCACGAATTTTTTCATATAACGGGCCATGCCGAGAGATTTCGGAGGAGTAACACCTGCGAGAATGTATGCATTTTCGTGGATACCGAGATCCCTGACCATTTCCATAAATTTTGCAAATTTATCTACGTTGTAAATGATCTGGGTTTGAACAAAATCGGCTCCATTTGCTATTTTTTTGGCAAGTCTGGGAGCACGAAACTCAAAGGGGTTGGCAAAGGGGTTGGCAGCACAGCCTAGAAAAAGTTTTGGCTCAGCCGATTTTATAGATTCACCACACTGGAAGACCTTATCATCCCGCATCGCACGAACCATGCCGAGGAGCTGTATGGAATCCATGTCAAAAACCCCCTTTGATCCAGGGTGATTACCGAACTTCTGGTGATCACCCGTAAGGCACAGGAGATTTTTCAGTCCTAGAGCTGAGGCTCCAAGTATATCGCTTTGCATCCCTATCCTGTTTCTATCACGACAGGTCATCTGGATAACAGGCTCAACGCCTTCCTGCAAAGTAATAAGACCGGCAGCTATACTTGACATTCGAACAATAGCAGTCTGGCAGTCAGTAATATTGACAGCATCGACATGGCCTTTCAATATTTTTGCTTTCTTCCTGACTACTTCCGGATCACTGTTTTTAGGCGGTCCCAGCTCACCGGTTACCGCAAATTTTCCGGAGGCCAGAATTCTTTCTAAACGACTTCCCGATTTCATTCGGATTTATCCTTTGTGAATAGTATCAATAGTTACTTTTTATTAGCTTTACATAAAAGTTGTTATTTGGCAGGTCCGGCGCAGCCGACATCATGAAGGCCGCCCCCACCGAGATCACGACGCATCTCCATATCAAAGAGCACCCTTTCACGTTTTTTATCAATGCCAAGCTCTGCTCTTTTCTTGTCAATATGAGCAATCATTTTCTGGGCAAGTTTGACTGGATCTTCTTCAATATCCCAGCGACCGCCATAGATATCTTCCATTTCTTCCATCATGAACTTGGAAAATTTCTTGGAACCGGTCATTGGCAGGTTCTGAAAAACAACGTAGGCACCGCTTGAAACAAAGTACTGGCCAATGGCCACAGCCTTCTCACTCATCCACAAAGGGGCTGTCCCGGCCAGAGGCAGGTCGGAAATATCATCTCCGAGTCCACCTTCTTTGACCATTGCCGTAGCTGCAATGAGAAGACGGCTGTTGTCAACGCAGGAGCCGCAATGGAGGACAGGAGGCATACCGACGGTTTCACATACTTCAGCAAGTCCGGGCCCGGCATATTGAACTGCTTCAGGACGCAGAAGGCCTACACGACCAAGTCCTGTGGCGGCGCAACCTGTGGCAAGGACGAGTACATCATTCTTAATGAGCTCGCGGGCAATGATCTCATGATGGTTATCCGGCATTTTGTAATTGTCACAACCGACTATTGCCGCCACACCTCTTATCCTGCCGTTAATGATATTATCATTGAGTGGACGATAACTACCACGGAAACGACCACCAAGCATATAGTTAATAGTTTCATGACTGAAACCGACAACCACATCAAACTTTGTTTCCTCGGGAATAAAGAAATCACCTCGTTTTTTATAATTGGCAATGGCCTTTTTCAAGATTTCCTTGGCGCTTTCCAGCGGTGTTTCTTCTTCAAACTGAATATGAACGGCATCGGGCATCTTGGCTCGATAGTTTGTTGTAATAATATCAGTATGGAATGACTTGGCAACTTCAGCAACAGACTGCATGACACACTGGACATCTACAACCATGGCCTCGATGGCGCCTGTGGCTAAGGCCATTTCCTGCTGAACGAAACCGGCCGCAACAGGAATGCCGCGACGCATAAGAATTTCGTTACCCGTACAACACACACCGGCGAGGTTAATTCCTTTGGCACCGACCTTCTTGGCCAAAGCAAGAATTTCCTCGTCCTGGGCGGCAAGGCAAAGTGCCTCTGCAAGCAGTGGCTCATGGCCATGAACGGTGACATTGACCTGATCATGTTTCAACACACCAAGATCGACAATTGCTCTTCTGGGAACAGGTGTACCGAACATGATATCGGTAAGATCTGTGGAAAGCATGGATGAACCCCATCCATCACCAAGGGCACAACGTGCACCTTGTAGCATGATATTGTGATATTCCTGATCAACGCCCATATGGGTACGATGCATCATCTCAACAACTTCTCGGTCAATACCACGTGGCTCAACCCCGAGTCGTTTCCAGAGCTCCTGGCGTTTCTTCGGAGCCCGTTTGAGCATGGTCACAGGTGTGTCATCCTGCTTGCCGAAATCAGCCAGAGCCAACTCACCGATCTCCAGGGCGATCTCGTTTTTATCTTTGCCTTCCGTATCAACGCCAAATATCTCAGCAAGTTCCATGAGCTTGTTTTCATCTTTAATCTCATGGGGGCCGTGACCTTTTGCCGTTTCAATAAACCCTTTTACCATTTCACGGGCATGATCTGTATGTGCTGCAGAACCGCTTGCAATAGTGCGGGCGAAATTACGTGCAGCAACCGTATCAGCTGTGGCGCCGCAAATACCGATCATTTCGTCCACGCCATCGATAATCTGGCACGGACCCATATTACAGTTGCGGCAGCATGTACCTGTTGACCCAAAAAGACAGGCTGACATACCCCTTGCTTTTACGCGATCATAGGCAGTAATAACTGTTTTTGCCAGATCCTTGGAAAGGACATCCTTGGTGGATGTACAGGTAATTTCAGTGCAGCCTTCACATCCGTTTCTTGAGATTGCCATATTCTTTCTCCCTCAAGTTTTATATGAGACCGGCAGCCTGTTTTGCAGCCTGCACGGTGTTTTTCATTAACATGGTGATCGTCATGGGACCAACTCCACCAGGAACAGGTGTAATGGCCGCTGCTTTATCTTTAACTGAATCAAAATCAACATCACCAGCCAGAATTGCCTTGCCGCTTTCACTCATGCCGATACGATTCACACCAACATCAATAACAACAACGCCGTCTTTAACCATATCAGCGGTGATCATCTTCGGCACACCTGCAGCAGCAATGATAATATCTGCGCGCTTGGTATGAGCTGTCATATCTTTTGTGCGTGTATGACAGATTGTGACGGTTGAGTTACCCGCTTCACGTTTCTGAAGCATGAGATTAACCATGGGTTTACCAACGATATTACTGCGCCCAACAACGACGACCTCAGCACCACTTGTCTCAACTCCAGCGCGGATCAGAAGCTCAAGGACGCCATGGGGAGTACAGGGAAGGAAGCACTGCTCGCCAAGAACCATTTTCCCGACATTAACCGGATGAAACCCATCAACGTCTTTTCCAGGATCAATAGCATAAAGCACTTTCCCCTCATCAATATGTTTCGGCAGAGGCAACTGAACAAGAATACCGTTAATCTTGTCATCCTTGTTGTACTTGTCAATCATTGCCAGAAGGTCTTTTTCACTTGTATCAGCATCAAGAGTGACCTGCTCGGAGTGGATACCCAGTGCATGGGCTGTTTTATTTTTTGCACTGACATAAGATTGGGAAGCAGGATCTTCACCGACAAGAATGGTGACCAGTCCCGGCACAACATTATGTTTTTCCTTTAACTCGGCAACTTCTACTTTGAGTTCTTCACGAATGGCTTTAGCGGTTTCGGTGCCGCTGATGATTTTTGCTGTCATTATCACTCCTTATGCAATAAAATACGTAAGTGAATTGAGGTGAATATAGATAAAGTATTGTGTTCGCTGAGACTTGCTGGGAAAGAGCAAATGAAAAAGCAAAACTGAACTAAATAACATAGTGAATTAGAACTCAATTTGCAAGAATTTTCTAGAAAATGAAAAAAGAAATCGGAAAAGAAAGAGATATAATAACAGAAGGTTAGGTAGTATTACCTAAGAACATTTACCGAGATCGACTCTCCGCAAGTTTCACAATAATATCATTTGCCTGTCCAAGTCGGCTGACAAGGGTGGCAAAAAAATGTTTCGCAACATTAGGATGTTTTTCGATAATCTCCATAATCTTATCGCCCGGGTAGCGTTTGACAGTAGAGCGTCCCTTGGAAAGAATGGAGGCTGAACGCGGTACACCGGATATAGCTGACATTTCGCCGAAATACTCGTAAGGCTCCGTTATTTCGGCAATTTTCTTACCATCCTTAACAACCATCAAGCCGCCCTGAATAAGCTGAAAAAAATCAATATCCTTATTGCCCTGACGTATGATGACATCCCCGTCCTCATACTTTTCAACATCAGGATTAACCAGGTAGGCCGGGAGACTTTCTTCGGTTACAACAGTTCTGCGCATCACCTCGTCAAGGCTTGTTATGCCTTGTATCGCCTTCTTGATGGCAGCATTGCGCAAAGGCACCATACCTTCCTGGATTGCCACTTTACGCAACTGGTCTTCAGGAACCTCGGCACCGATAGCCTTGGCAACCTCATCGGTCACCTCCATGAGCTCAAAGAAACCAACCCTGCCCTTATAGCCGCCACCGCGACAGACAGGACACCCTTTGGGACCATAAAGCTCAAGACCTTCAATCTGTTCTTCGCTAAACCCAAGTCCCAGCAACTCGCGCGCTTCAGGAACATCGACCTTGAGTTTACACTCAGGACACAGCCGTCTTCCCAGGCGCTGCGATTGAATCATAGTCACCGAAGAGGCAAGCATATACGGCGGTATACCAATATCAGTTAGACGCCCTATTGTCGCAGGGCAGTCATTGGTATGTAGGGTTGAGAAAACAAGATGACCGGTCATGGCTGCCTTAATGGCAATTTCCGCGGTTTCCATATCACGAATCTCACCAACCATGATAATATCCGGATCCTGACGCAGAAAGGCTTTCAAAGCAGCGGCAAAGGTCATGCCCACTTCCTGGTGCACGTTGACCTGGTTTATACCTTTAAAGTTAAACTCCACGGGATCTTCAGCAGTAAGAATCTTGGTATCTTCACTGTTTAATGAGTTCAGTGCGGAATAAAGGGTAACCGTTTTACCACTACCCGTGGGACCGGTGACAAGAACAAGCCCCTGGGGAAGTTTCAGGCAACGCTGCAAAGCGGCAAAGGTCTCAGGCTCAAAACCAAGCTTGGTAAGGTCGACATTTAAAGAAGCTTTATCAAGAATACGCAGAACAATACTTTCACCAAACAGGGTCGGCAAACTGGAAACACGAAAATCGACAACCTTGTTTCGACCTATACGCATTTTAATCCTGCCGTCTTGAGGGACGCGACGCTCAGTAATATCAAGACTGGCAAGAATCTTCACCCTGGAGTTCAGCGCATTTTTGATGCTGAGCGGCAGATTCATGGATTTAAAGAGAGAACCGTCCAGACGATAGCGCACCTGCAATGATTTTTCATAGGGTTCTATATGAATATCACTGACGCCATCCTTGACCGCCTTTATCAGGATACCGTTAACAAGCTTGATAATAGGCGCGTCGGAGGCGGAAAACTCCTCAGGACTGTCCATTGAATCCGTCTCGATGGCCATTTCATCAGCAGCTTCGGAAGCAAGAGAACCAAAATCGTCAATACTGGTTACCTCTTCTTCTTCTTCGTATTCCTGCTCTACGGCACCTGTCAGTTCTTTGTATTCCTCATCACTGATTTGATAATATTTTTTATAGGCCTCATAAATATCCTTTTCCGTTGAAACACAGATAGACAGGACCATTTTCAGTTCAGCCTGCAATTCCTCAACGGCCATGGTATCCGTAGGCTCGGCCATGGTAATCTGCAGGGTATTGCCTGTCATGCGCAGAGGAAGAGCGCAATATTTTTTGACTTTATCAAAAGGAATGGTTTTAAAAACTTCGAGATTAGGTGGTTCCTGTTTAATATCAACGGGTGGGAAGTTATGAATGCGGCTTAAGACATTGATAATTGTCGTGTCTTCAATAAAACCGAGCTTAAGGAGGATAGAGCTGAGCCTTTGACCGGATTTCTTCTGTATGGAGACCGCTTCTTCAAGCTGACTATTAAGTAAATGCCCTTCTTTCCTGAGAATTTCTCCAATCTTAACTTTGCCGGCACCGGACTGATCTTTGACCGTGGACCTTAATGAGGATTTTTTATCTGCAATTTTTTTCGCTGCAAAGGCCATAGAGGGGATTTCTAATGTATTGGGGGGTTAAAATTCTTTAATTTTAAATAATAACAAGGAATATCATATCAAATTATATCTCACAACAAAATAAAAAAAAGCGACAGCAGAGAGAGAAAAAGCTCCCCGCTGTCGCCTTGAAAACGTGCTGAAAAGGAATTTATTTAGAAAACGCCTTTTACTTTACCTGTTTCAACGTCGACATCCACCCGGCGGTACGCAGGATCAGAAGCCGTACCAGGCATCAGACTGATCGCCCCGGCAACGGGAACAACAAAACCGGCACCTTTATAGGTGAGAATATCACTGATCGGCAGAGTCCATCCTTTGGGTGTGCCTTTCAGTTTAGGATCGTGGGACAGTGAGAGATGTGTTTTCACCATACAGGTCCCCATCTCTTTCATTTCCGGATCAGCTTCCATGCGTTTCAGTTTGGCCTGAGCGTCTGGAGTGTAGCTGACACCGTCTGCGCCATAAACCTCTTTGGCGATAAGATCAATGCGTTCGTTGAGAGGTGTATCCAGGTCATAGAGGAATTTGAAATCGTTTTCTTCTTCACAGGCATCAACAACAGCATCTGCAAACTCAAGAGCACCGTCCCCACCATGCTCCCAGTGACGGGACAGGGCAACCCTGGCACCTGCAGATTCGCCAAGGCGACGGACAGCTGCAATCTCTGCGTCCGTATCAGTATAAAAAGCATTGATACAAACAACAGGATTGATACCGGCCTTTTTAACTGTTTCAATGTGATGAATGAGGTTTTTACAGCCTTCTTCAACCCAACCGACATTTTCTTTACCATACTCTTCAGGCATTGGTTTTCCTGGTACGGGAATGGGTGCACCGCCATGACATTTAAGAGCACGGATGGTGGCAACAACAACCGCACAGTTTGGTTTGAGCTTGCTGTAACGGCATTTGAGATTCCAGAATTTTTCAAAACCGATATCAGCACCGAAACCACTCTCGGTTACGTTATAGTCTGCTATTTTCAGGGCAACACGGTCAGCAATAACTGATGACTGACCAATGGCGATATTGGCGAAAGGACCGGCATGAACAACAACAGGCTGTCCTTCAAGGGTCTGCATGAGGTTTGGATTCAAGGCCTCAACCATCCAGGCGGTCATGGCGCCGTCGACTTCCAGATCGGCGGTGGTAATCGGCCGATCCTGCTTGTCATAAGCGACCACAATTTTACCGATACGTTCACGCATATCTCTTAAGTCGGTGGCAATGGAAAGAATAGCCATGATTTCGGAGCTAACTGCGATGGCAAACTTGGACTGCATTGTGTATCCGTCCATTTTGCCACCAATGCCGATGGTGATATTACGCAGTGCCTGGGCACAGAAATCGATGATCCAACCGAACTCAACTTTTTTCGGGTGGATGTCAAGACGTTTAAGATTTCTCTTTGCCAGCTGTTCGTCAGTGTAGTTGTTTTCATGCTGCATACGGGAAGTAAGAGCAACCATACCCAGGTTGTGGGCATTCATGATGGCGTTAATGTCACCGGTAAGTCCCAGAGAGAAAGGGGTAAGTGGAATGCACTGGGCCAGACCGCCGCCAGCAGCACTTCCCTTGATGTTCATTGTAGGACCACCGGAAGGCTGGCGAATGGCACCGACGACACTTTTATTCCTTTTGCCAAGTCCCTGAACAAGACCCATGGCGCAGGTACTTTTTCCCTCGCCAAGGGGCGTTGGAGAAATAGCGGTCACATCGACATATTTTCCATCAGGCCTGTCTTTTAACCGATCAAGAATTTTACGGTAGTCGAGTTTGGCAACGTAGTGGCCATGGGGCAGGAGCTCTTCCTTGTCAAGGCCGAGCTTCTCACCGAGCTCATATACCGTTTTCATGTTTTTTTCAGCGTCTTCAGCAATTTCCCAATCAGCATGTTTGGTTGGATCAAGAGCCATTATTTTCTCCTTACTCAGAACTTTTTAATGAAATGAGGTAGTTTCGCAAAAAAGCAAGCGACCTCGGGAAGTGCGGAGCAAATTCTAGATTTTTTTGCGCACTACTCCACTGGTCGAAAGATTTTTACGAGACCGTAAATTATGTAAAGCAATGTAACTATTCAGCCTAGAGCCGAAATTAGCTAAAACGAATAATTCGTAACTGTTCAGCAGTGCCCCAGATGGAGTGAAACACAAGGCTTGTAAAAAAAGGAGCCAGCGAGACTCCTGCGACCTGCCTATCTGAACGAAACTGATCGGACACAGCTGAGATGGAGCTGAATAGTTAAAAAAGAACAAAGAAAATGTAACGAGTTACATTAGGTGACGAACAAAAGCATGTAGTCAATACACTATTCTGCTGGTTAAAGCAATCCGCAAGAATACCTAGGAGCCTGTCCGACAATGCCCTTTTTCCCCGACACTTCGTTATTTTGAAAAAATAATGCTCGTAATATCATACATATGACTGCGCTTATTTTTTCAAAATGCCTCGATTTGAGAAAAAATTTCTATTCTCGGACAATCTGCTACTTTTCAACAGTAAGGTGTGCAAAAACCGCAGGAAAAAGTTTCTTAAAATCGTCAAGAAGAGGAATCATCACTTCACGCATTGAAGGATCAGCTCCCTTTGAAGTTCGCAGCTTAAACATATGAAGCCACTGGAGAAGATTGGCATAGACAATAAGCTCTGTCTTACAGGAGTTTGGCAGAACCGTTCGGGCTGCCTGGGCAGTGGAAGTCTCAAGAAGCTGCGTATAGAGCTTTTCCATCTCCAACATAGCTTTTTCCCATATTTTGTACTCGTTGCTTCCCTCTTCGTAAAAAAGCGGTTTTATAAAAGTTACCTGACTGCCGAATTTTGAATCGCTGTACCTGCAGTACCTCTGACTTTCCTGCAGAAATCCGCATGGCCGATGCCGAACCATCTCATGGGCAACCGCCCTGTTGACGGTAAATTTTACAGCAATATACCTGTGCTTGGCCAGCAAATCGCTGCTAAAGGTTTCTACTTCGGAAAGCGGAATTTTTTCAACGAACACTCCCTCTTGGGGCAAGAGTCTCCGTGAGGGAAGTATATCCTCAAAAAATAACGGATGCCTATCACCAAGATACTGGGTGATTCCTTTTACAATTTTGAGGTTACCATGCCCTAGAAAAAGTTCCCTGAAGGCACGCACAGAACCACTGATCAAGAGTGTTTTTTTCTCGACTTTATCAATGTGCAGATATTTAGGAAGTGCTGAAAAAAGCTGAGCAACAAGCGATTCGCTATCAACATCAATCTTCAACGTCAAAACAGCCATTTCAGCAACATAGCTTTTGTTTTCTTTAAATATCCTACCAATAAAAAAAGAAGTTGACTCTTTAGAAGTCACGCTTTCACTTTTATGGCAGAGACTGTAACAATTTTCGATACGTACTGCCAAATTCTGTTTATCCAGCCTCACCAAAATATCATAAGATTGAGGTATTACTATCATAAGTATTTATTTAAAATAAAGTTTGCCGCAGAAAATATATTTATATTTCATATAAAAAAATTTAACATAATTCAAAGAATTTTTAATCACTGACACTTATTAAGTAAATTTTATTACAAAATGACCCCTTCAATCTTTTTTTTTCATTTTTGCAACCAATATTTCTTCCCAAGAATAATTATTTACACTTATAATAGACTCTATGACTTCTAGAATATCAGCAAGTTCTTCAACACTTTCACTATCAATAAACTCTTTAACTTCTTCAATCAATTTATCAATTAAGCATTTTTTCATTTCATCATCTGAAAGTAACCTAAAAGAACATTTTTCATTATTTAATTGAATAATATTAGGGATATTGTCTCTTACAAGCTTATTATAGTATCGCATAATTACATATAATTATATATTATTACCATATCCTCTAAGTTTAAATATGTAAGTCAATAAAAACATCACTAAAATCAGAAATAGTTTTTATGATGTTTGCTTCAAACAAATTCTCTCTCCAATCCCATTTATCAGGAATTCCGTTTTTTTCTGCGATTATTTTTCTTATCATTTGAGAAGGTATTCTATCTGCCGTAATCATATACATTCTATTAGATTGAGATTGGTAAAACAAATATGGCTTATCATTTTTCACTGATTCTGACAGAGAAGAAAAAGTAAATATTTCATCTATTTGAAATTTTCTAATTTGAAATGACGATAACAAATTACCATTATATGGAACAACATGAATATGTGCATGATCACAGCATGCGCCTCCAAGATAATTAGCAGAAACTGCACCATGCTCAAAGGCAATGACATTTGAAAAATATTTTTCTTGAATTATTTCTTTAACGTTTCCTAACAATTTACACAACGATTGATAATACTCGTTAGGCATAGAACCTACAGAAACAAAATGCTTCTTAGGCAAAATCAATAAATATCCAGGGCATAATGACCCTAAAGTCGGAATAACAACAAAGTCATTATTTTTAAAAAGTATTCTGCTCTGTAATGACTTGTTAGCACCGACTAACTCATAAAATAAATTATAAAATTTATCTGAAGTAAACTCAGCACAGAAACTACATTTTTTTATGACATTCATTAAAAACTTTCTACAGATTAAAGTAAAAAATACATCAAAAATAGATTAGCTTTATCTAAATTCAAGTTTCAACTAAATATCGTAAAGATTCTTCATCAAATTTAAGAACAGGAAAAACTTTTACATTATGTGAGCTTAGTTCTACAAATGCATTTTTATCTGTTCTTAACACTAACGTAAAAAGACCTATTACATTTTTCCCAGTCAAATTATACAAATCTTCAACAATTTGTTTCCCTGTCACTGTAACATCATGTATAATTACTACGTTATCAAACCTATTAAAAGACCCATCCCAAGGTTTGTTTTCTTGGATTCTTCCCTCATTCCTCATAAACACAACAGGAACATTTAATGCCTTTGAAACCTCATATCCAAACAAAAAATTTCCTCGTCTGGGGACAACAATACAAAATTTATTAATGTCTAATAATTTTTTCAATTCGTCTTTAATATGATTAGCCATTAACTGAGAAATATTTGAACGCCATAATCCATGACTCATGATATCAAAAAAATTCAAAAAATATTTAACTTCTTTATAGGTTAAATTATCTTTACCATTAGTGTTTATGCATATTAACTTGTTCTTGCAGTATGATCGTAGTGCGTTTTCCCTTTCTTCTTTAGTATCAATTGGAGATCTAGACAATTTTCTAAGTTCTTTTTCAACTAACCTTTTCTGCGATGGATGAAGATTCAATTGTTTCAATAACAAGTCAATTCTCCATGCTTCATTTTCTTTCAAAAATTCATATTCATTATCATAAATTTCCTGAAGATAATTTTTAATTCTGTCTTTTTCAGAATTAAATTTAAATTTTGAATATTTAGGAACTTTAATACCTTGAGAATCAAGAAAATTGAGTATACTTAATACGGCAATAATAAATACTAATATAGGTGTAGATAAATCCGACATCCCGGACAAAAATTGCTTAAAACTGTCGAAATCAATCATTAAAACACCTCGCTAATTAAATCGATCAATTCAACGAACCTGCAAAATATTTTTTTACTTCCTTGCCTTTTCCGCAACTAAATTTTCCTTCAGGACATTTTCCTTTCAAAAAACAACTAGGACCAACATTTGAAAAAACTAAAGGTGCAACTTGCCTAACATGCCTCAACATTTCAATTGCGACATCTTTAACTTCCCACTGTGCTCTATTACAGGACCTTAAACGGATGAAATGTAACAACTCACGGCCATTCATTGTTGTGATAATATTTATTAAATTTCCACTAATCAAAAAATAAACTAAATACTCCTCAGGAACCCCCATCATTTTAAAATGATGATAGGTTTCATAATTTATATCCATTACTTCACGAAACTTATTAGAAATTTTTTTGTTAGATTTAATTGATTTAGGAAATACATAATTTTTTGATTTTTCTAAACCCAATAAAGATGGCACAATAATTGATTGAATTCGGTGTCTCACAATATGGGTCAGGGTGGACAATGAAATTCCTTTAATACTAAAAGTAAAATTAATCTGCTCTAGTTCACGTTTTCTTTTATCTTTAAATAAGATATTAATAATTTCTGATTTTTTTAAACTGTTATTTGAAATCAACTCCTCAATATTTTCCATTTTCAATGCAGTGTTTCCTGCTAAGCCACACAAAAAAACATGACTATCTGGTTCAGGTGTATAGGACAATAAAGAAACATGACATATCATTTCCAAGAAGTTTTTATCTGGTTTTATATATTTTTTTAATATATTATTTAATTCTTCCTCTTTGTCCTCATCACCTTTCTCTTGTTCGATAAGTGTATCAAAAACATCTGGAAAATATTTTTTTGCTTGTTCGAGTAATGATTCACCTAAACTTTTAAGCTCTAAAGACTTACTACCTCTTCCAAAAATCATTGAATAAATTATATGAGCAAGTTCTCTTGTATTTACAGTGCAATAAAAATTACTTCTAAAACTATATGGAAGGACAAAACGAGCATCCTCTTTTGGTATGCCAAGATTGATTAGTTCATCATAAAATGAAAATAGCATATCCATATGTTGATCGTATAATGAATCTATTTTTTCAACATCTGTTGTATCAAAATTATTACCCATTTTAAATTTTGGCTTAACGCAACCCATCTTGCTAAAATTCACATATCTTCTTGATTTAATTGTGAAAGAAGCTAACCGAAACTCTATAAGAAATTGTTCTACAAAAACAGAAACATTCTCAAAAGCTATATTAAAATTTGCATGCTCAATAAATGTTGTATGCCCCATAGACAAAACTTTGTTGATCAATTTCGCGTTATTTCCTGATGTTGATTTTTTATAAATTTCTGAGGAAGTCCCTAAGGTAGTAGAAATTTTAGCAGCAGATGCACAAATCCTCTCAGGTTCAGGGGAACATGCCAAAATAATAGCTCTTGATTTATCCATATCAATTCACACTTTTTTTTAGTTACGGTAGATTCTTAGCTAGTATATGTAGAATACACAAAAAGCAAATTACAAAAAGTCAATGAAAGGCTAACCAACATTACCTATTATGCCAAAATGGAGACATCTCACGGAGATTTGCAATGATGCCGGGCATTTTCTCCAAAACAAAATCTATCTCATCTTCATTATTATACACGCTGAGGCTGAAGCGTATTGAGCCATGGGCGGCGGTAAACGGTACTCCCATAGCACGCAAGACATGGGAAGGTTCAAGTGAACCGGATGTACAGGCCGAACCGGAGGAAGCACAGATATTAAATCTGTCCATATGCAGAAGAATAGCCTCTCCCTCAACATATTCAAAACTTATATTGGCCGTATTGGGGAGCCTCTGGGTTTTATGGCCATTCAAGATTGCATTGGGAATAGTTTTTAGAAGCCCATTTTCTAGTTTGTCCCGCAATGCCCTGACAGTTGTATTTTCTTTTTTTATATGTCGAGTCGCCAATTCACAGGCTTTGCCCAGCCCGATAATGGAAGTGACATTTTCAGTTCCGCCTCTGCGGCCATGTTCCTGGTGGCCACCGATAACAAAAGGGGCATAGGGTGTTCCTTTTCTCACATAGAGGACGCCCACACCTTTAGGAGCATGGAGTTTATGACCGGAAAGCGACAGAAAATCAATACCTGTGGCCTTTGAGAGGTCGATGGGAATTTTGCCTACGGCCTGCACGGCATCCGTATGAAAAAGGATTCCCCTGCTTTTTGCTATTTCAGCCATTTCTTCAACAGGGAAAATAACTCCTGTTTCATTGTTGGCCCACATAACGCTGACGATTGCCGTGTCATCCTGAAGACTGTCCTCAAAGCGCTTGAGGTCGATTGTACCGTCACTTTCAACATGAAGCTGGGTGACCCGATGTTTATGACCTGTAAGTGAATCAAGGCTTTCACATAAATTTTTCACGGCCGGATGTTCAACCCGTGTGGTGACAATATGCCTCTTGTCTGACTGGGCCTGGAGTGCTGACAGAATAGCGGTAGAATCGCTTTCAGTGCCGCAGCTTGTGAAAATTATTTCCGAGGGATCAGCGCAAAGCAGTTCCGCAACACGTTGCCGGGCAGTGGCAACCTCCTTGCCGACCTGGCCGCCAAATGTATGCATACTGGAGGGATTGCCATAAAGCTCGGAGAAATAGGGCATCATGGTTTCGACAACTTCAGGGGCAACCATGGTGGTAGCGTTGTTATCCATATAAATTACATCATCAGACTTAATCATGCCTTACTCTCCTCAACTATCAATGTCTCAAGCACCTGCTCCCTGAGTTTTTTCTCAACATATTCTTTTAAAGTGGTCTGTGATTTGGCACAGCTGCCGCACGCTCCTCTCAGGGAGACGATGACAAAATCGCCATCCACGTCAATCAGCTCAATATCACCGCCATCTTTTTTCAATGTTGGCCTGACCTCCCTTTCTAGAACATCTTCAATCTTCTTGATTTTCTGGATGTTTGTCATCCTTTTCGGACCACTCATGGGAATAGGTTTCGGTCGGTCGGCATGTCTTACTTCATCAATAAGCTCCTGCAGGCGGTCTTCGCACTTGCCGCAGCCTCCGCCGGCCTTGGTGAAGTTTGTTACCTCTTCAACAGTGCGAAGATGGCTTTCTTCGATGGCACGCTTAATCTCAAGATCCGTTACCCCGAAACACTCGCAAACCACCTCGCCTTCGGCCATGGGGAGTGTAACACCTCTGTAGTTGGCGATTGCAGCCTCCAGGGCCTCACGCCCCATAACCGAGCAGTGCATCTTTTCCTTGGGTAGATCACCTAGAAAATCCGCAATATCTTCGTTGGTTACTTTTTCAGCCTCATCAAGGGTAAGGCCTTTAATCATCTCGGTTAAGGCCGAAGACGAGGCAATGGCACTGGCGCAACCAAAAGTCTGAAATTTGGCATCAACAATTCTCTCCTTTGCCTCATCAAGCTTCAGGAAAAGCTTCAGGGCGTCTCCACAGGCAAGGGACCCCACTTCGCCAACGCCGTCAGGGTTATCGATTTTGCCGACATTTCTCGGATTTAGAAAATGATCTTTTACTTTGTCACTATATTCCCACATGATTTACCGTGTCCTTGGATTACTAATGTTAAAATGGCACACTACTATTGTTTAAAATAAAAAAAATAAACATAGTGATTTGCCATTCAAAATGCAACAACTCATCCACCTTGATGAAAAAAATATTGTATATTCCGGGCAAGCTCCTGCCCTATTCCCGGGATTTTGGCAAGCTCAGAAACTGATGCATTTTTCACTTCTTTTAAACTGCCGAAATACCGAAGCAACTTCTTTTTCCTCCCTGGCCCTACGCCGGGAATCATATCAAGCTCAGAAGCAAAAGAGGATTTATGCCTCAATTTACGATGAAAAGTAACGCCATAGCGATGGGACTCATCCCTGATTCTCATAAGTAAGAGCAATACAGAAGAATGGCGGGGCAAAATGATTGGATTTTTACGGCCGGGCCTGTAGAGTTTTTCACCTTCCTCCCCCCTTTCCTTGGCAATGCCTACCAGCTCAACCTTGTGTTCAAGCCCAAATTGCCTGAATTGGTTTAAGGCAACATTGAGTTGTCCCTTGCCGCCATCCACCATGAACAGATCGGGCAAGTTGTCTTCTTTAATGCCCCGCCTCACTCTTCGCTCAATAACCTCGGCCATCATTCTGTAGTCATCCGGACCTGCAACTGTTTTAATCTTGAAATGGCGATAATTCTTTGATGATTTTTCACCATCCATAAAACAAACAAGTGACCCCACAGCCTGCTTGCCGCTTATGTTTGATATATCGAGACATTCGATGCGATGCGGTATGCCTGTTAAAGCAAGTTTTTTTACCAGGGTCAGGGAAAGTTCCTGCCAATTTTTTTCTCTTTTTTCCCTTTCTGCAAAAGCCTGTCGTGCATTGGCTTCCGCCATATCAATGAGCCGACGTTTATTGCCCCTCTCCGGCACCTTGAAGATGACACTCGCTTGCCTGATTTCAGAAAGCCACTGAACGAGCAAGGCACTGTCATCCGGTAAAAATGAAAATATGACTTCCCGTGCCTGTATTTCCAGGTCTTCGTAATACCTTTTTAGGCACTCAGACAGAATTTCCGGATCTTCACCAATTGGTTCGGCAAAATAAAACACCCGCTGTCCCAGCACCTTCCCATGACGAACCGTTATAACCGAAATGGCAACAGATGCTCCTTTTCTAATAAAACCAAACACATCAATATGTTGAGATTTCGAACTTGCTACAAATTGCTTTTCCAGGGTTTTTTCAAGGGCACTCAACTGATCACGATATATGGCGGCTTCTTCAAAACAAAGCCCTGCCACAGCCTTATGCATTTTATCCTTCAACTTTCGGGCAAATTCCGCATTTCTTCCCTCCAGAACAAGTATGACATCTTTGACCAGCTCTTCATAGACAAACGTGTCTGCTTTTCCGACACATGGAGCAAGGCATCTTTTCATCTGAAAATTAATGCATGGTCTGGATCTTTTTTTAACCTCCTTTCCCTTACAGCGCCGTAACGGGAAAAGAGAGTGAAGGAGCTTGATTGTTGCCCACATGGCCCCAACAGAACTATATGGTCCGAAATATTTTGCCTTGTCTTTTGCTTTTCTTCTGGCCATCAAAACCCTGGGCCAGCTTTCATGTACCGTTACCTTTATATATGGATAGTTTTTATCATCGCGCAGAATGATATTGTATTTGGGATGATGTTTTTTAATCAAAGACGCTTCAAGAATAAGCGCCTCTTTTTCCGTACGTGTGAGAATGGTCTCAATTTTTTCAATTTGGGCCACCATGGCCCTCGTCTTTGAGTGTTCCATTCCCTGGAAACGGGCATAAGATGCCAATCTTTTGCGTAGATTTCTCGCCTTGCCAACATAAATGATCTTGCTGTTTTTGTTTATCATCAGATAAACACCTGGAGTGTCGGCCACAGTTTCCAGAAAACGAGGGTTGAGGATTTTATGTTCGTGTTTTGTGTTCAAGGGATAAAGTTCTGATTTGCGTGTTCAGGGTTTTGTTTTTTACAACTACACTTTTTTCTGCATTTTCGTTATAGTTGCTGACTTTGTAGAAAAAATAGTTACGGCTTGGAGTGGAGGTTCATTTCATGCCTTTGCAGAATAGATACGTTTCCTTATCAGAAAATTTTAAGCAGGTTTCTTATGCAAAACATACTGAACAGCATAAATTCTATCGTTTGGGGACCGGTTACAATCATTCTTTTAGTGGGAACCGGCATCTTTATTACCTTTTTACTGAAGGGTGTTCAAGTCCGGAAGTTCTTTTACGGCATGAATCTCATTTCAGGCAAATTTGACAATCCCGAAGACAAAGGAGAAATCAGCCACTTTCAGGCCCTGTCCGCAGCACTTTCAGCAACAATAGGCACAGGAAATATTGCCGGGGTCGGGACAGCTGTTGCCTTGGGAGGTCCGGGGGCAATTTTCTGGATGTGGGTAACCGCCTTTTTCGGCATGGCCCTTAAGTACGCTGAATGTCTTTTATCACTCAAATATCGTGTTGTCCATGAAGATGGATCCGTCAGCGCCGGCCCCATGTACTATCTCCAAAACGGGCTTGGCCAGAAATGGCTTGGACTTTGTTTTGCTTTTTTTGCAGCCATTGCCTCCTTTGGCATTGGCAATATGGTTCAGGCAAACTCTGTTGCAGAGCCCGTTCTTACCTATTTCGGTATCCCTAAGCTTGTTACCGGGATCATTATCGGCCTGCTGGTTTTTGCCGTTATTATCGGTGGTATTAAAAGAATAGGACGCGTTGCCAGTAAACTTGTTCCTTTTATGGCCCTTTTTTATATCCTGGGTGCCTGCATAGTTCTTTTCAAAAATATCGGCTCCCTGCCAATGGCCTTTAGCATCATTTTCCATGATGCCTTTACCGGCACTGCAGCAACTGGTGGTTTTGCCGGAGCTGCTGTTGCTCAGGCAATCCGCTTCGGTGTGGCCAGGGGAGTTTTCTCCAATGAAGCAGGTCTCGGCAGCGCTCCCATAGCGCATGGTGCCGCCCGTACCGATGAACCTGTTCGAGAAGGGCTTGTTGCCATGCTCGGGCCATTTATCGATACCATTGTCATCTGTACAATGACCGGTCTTGTCATCATTCTCACCGGCGCTTACAAAGAAGGTTTAACCGGTGCAGATCTGACAGCCAGAGCCTTTACCATAGGCGTTCCCGGGTTTGGGGGATATATTGTGGCCTTCGGGATCATGATATTTGCCTTTTCAACAGCTATCAGCTGGTCATACTATGGCGACAGATCAGTTGAATACCTCTTTGGCGAGAAACTTGTTCTGCCGTATCGATTACTGTACTGCCTGCTCCTCCCTGTTGGCGCGACTGTACAGCTCAGTCTTGTCTGGACCATATCTGATATTTTTAATGCACTCATGGCCTGGCCGAACCTGATCGGCCTTCTGCTGCTCAGCCCGGTTGTGGTTAAAAGCAGCAGAGAATATTTTGCCGACCCGACCCGTGTAAGGCCGGATTCCTACAAACAAAAATAAGGATTTAGAGATCATCGACCTCACATTTTATCCATCTTGATATTGCAACTATAAACTATAAAGGATGCCCATATGAAAAAAGTAGCAGTTTTAGCAGGTGACGGAATTGGACCGGAAGTTATGACCGAGGCCATCAAGGTTCTTGATGCAGCCCAGAAAAAATATTCTTTTTCCCTTGAATATACCCATGAAGATGTAGGCGGTTGCGCCATAGACAACCATGGACAGGCCCTGCCGCCTCATACCTTGAAAACATGCGAACAGAGCGATGCCATTTTGTTCGGCTCCGTGGGCGGACCGAAGTGGGAAAACCTTCCCCCCCAGGAACAGCCTGAGCGTGCAGCCCTGCTTCCTTTACGAAAGCATTTTGATCTGTTCTGCAACTTCAGACCATCAAAAGTCTTTAAATCACTTGTCGCAGCCTGTCCCCTCCGACCTGATATTGTCAAAGACGGTTTTGATATACTCTGCGTACGTGAATTAACCAGCGGCATTTACTTTGGTCAGCCCAAAGGCAGAGAAGGCAGCGGTCCTGACGAAAAAGCATTTGACACTATGGTCTATACCAGGGCGGAAATTGAAAGAATCACCCGCATGGCTTTTGATGCAGCACGGATCAGAAGAAAAAAAGTAACCTCGGTTGACAAGGCAAATGTTCTGACCACCATGGTTCTCTGGCGGGAGGTTGTCTGTGAAATAGCCAAAGAGTATGAGGATGTGGAACTCAGCCATATCTATGTCGACAATGCCACCATGCAGCTTGTTCGTGACCCTCACCAGTTTGACGTGCTCCTCTGCGGTAATATGTTTGGCGATATCATTTCTGACGAATCCGCCATGCTCACCGGCTCCATGGGACTTCTCGCTTCAGCCAGCCTGAACAAGGATAAGTTTGGCCTGTACGAACCGGCTGGCGGCTCTGCACCTGATATTGCCGGCCAAGGCATAGCAAATCCAATTGCCGAGATCTTATCTGCAGCCATGATGCTGCGCTACAGTTTCGGTTATGATGAAGCAGCAGAGGCTATTGATAATGCCGTTGCCGAGACTCTGGATGCCGGTATCCATACCCGTGATATCGCGGTTGATCCAAGTAAAACAGTAACTACTGCCCAAATGGGCGATGCCATTGTGAGCAAACTCCTCGGCTAAAAAATCAGGTGAAGAGACGAATAAAGCTAACCGACCCGAGTCGTTAGTCAAAACATCCATCTGCTCTTTCGGTTCACCACCATGGCTTTTGTTACAAAACCGGCTCAGGTCAGCATTGTTCTTGTTGAACCTCAGGGCCCTTTAAATATAGGCTCGGTCTGCAGAGTAATGACAAATTTCGGTTTCAACGATCTGAGGCTTGTCAATCCGCAGGCCGACCACCTGAGCAAGCAGGCCAGGGATATGGCAGTCAGCGCCAAGGATATGCTAAGACATGCAAAGCTTTTCCGATCACTATCCGATGCTCTTGCAGACTGCCATTTTTGCCTCGGCACCACTCGACGTTTTGGCAAATACCGGGAAGATTTTTTTGAACCCCACGAGGTAGCCGGCAAACTTGCCACTCTTTCCTCCGGCCAGCATGTGGCCCTTGTCTTTGGCCGAGAAGATAATGGTCTTACAACAGCGGAGCTCGATCTTTGCCATTCCTTTGTGACAATTGCCACGGATCCGGCCCTTCCTTCCATGAACCTTGCCCAGGCTGTTACTGTTTGCCTTTACGAACTTTCTAAGGAAAATTACAAAACCAAATCCTTCCACTCCCATGAACTGGCAGATGGAAAAACCCTTGAAAGCATGTATCAGCATATGCGCCGGACTCTGCTTGATGCAGGCTATCTGGACCCACAGAACCCGGACCACATTCTTCGTACGTTCAGGCAAATGCTAAACAGATCAGGGCTGGATGAAAGGGAAGTTCGCATTCTGCATGGACTCTGGAGTCGCATTGACTGGTTGAACTCTCAGGTCGCAGAAGAAGAATAAAGCCGGAGAGTCTCTTGCGTCTTTTGGGATCAGTTTAATATATGGTAACCAACAGCACATTCACCCAAAATATTCTCAGCTGGTTTGCGGAAAAGAGCCGTGATCTCCCCTGGCGGCGTACCTATGAGCCATATCAAGTCTGGATTTCGGAAATCATGCTGCAACAGACCCAGGTTGACCGGGTAATCTCCTTTTTTTCCAGATGGTTAGAACGTTTTCCAGACATCCAGAGCCTTTCGACAGCGCATGAAGATGAAGTTCTGCGTTTTTGGGAGGGGCTTGGATATTATTCCCGAGCCAGGAACCTCCACAAGGCGTCAAAAATCCTTGCCGAAAACAACGAAGATATTCCCTGTGACTATAAAAAATTACTTAAGCTTCCCGGCATCGGACCTTATACAGCCGGTGCTCTCATGAGTATTGCCTTTAATCAGGATTTCCCCGTGGTTGATGCCAATGTTGAACGGGTCTTTTCCAGGTTATTTGATATTTCTACCCCTATCAAATCAAAAAGAAGTAAAGACTTTATCTGGCAAAAAGCCGCGGAAATCCTGCCCAGTGGCAAGTCACGTTTTTTCAACCAGGCATTAATGGAGCTCGGAGCCCTTGTTTGTCTGCCGAAAATTCCACTTTGCAGTCAATGTCCGGTTCAAGAACACTGTTATGCCTTAAAGCATCATACTGTCCATGAACGCCCTGTTCTTCCCTCCCCAAAAAAGTATATCCTTATTGAAATGGCCACAGGCATCGTTATGAGAAAGGGAAAGTATCTTATCCAGAAAAGACTTGAGGACGACGTCTGGGCCAACCTGTGGGAATTCCCTGGAGGCAGGCTTAAAAAAGGTGAAACAGCGGAACAGGCTCTGATCAGGGAATTTAAGGAAGAAACAGAATTTGAGATAAGGCCAACAAAAAAAATCACCACAGTCTCGCACAGTTACATGCAGTACCGGGTTAAATTACATGGATTTTTCTGTGAAGAAATCCATGGCGATGGAGAGAGAGAAGCGGCACTTAATGCGGCACAGGAAAACAGATGGGTAGCCCCAGCTCAACTTCATGAATTTGCTTTTCCGTCAGGTCACCGCAAACTGATCAACCATTTACTCAAAACGAAAGAAACAGGCCAGTAGTCACAAAGCTGACCTTAAAAGTGGATGCGATAGCAAAAAGAGGAATTTTTTAAAACTTAAGGGACACGACAAGACCAAGGTTCCTGATCTGCTCAAGCAACTGGTCCATTTTAATCGGCTTCGTCAAATATGCCTCACAGCGCCCCTCGTTCTGTGCTTTCTTGATATTTTCAGGATCATTCAAGGCCGTAATCATGATGACCTTAACCTGCAGGTCCGGTATAACGGCGAGGTCGTCTTCCACTTTACGTATTTTCAACAATGTCTGCTGTCCATCCAGTTCAGGCATCATGATATCAAGACAGACAAGATCGAATGGATCTCTGTCTTTAAGGGCCTGGGTAAAAACATCAATGGCCTGCTGTCCATTTTCAACCGCCTGGGTCGTTCCTACCTCTGCAAGCATTTCCTGCAATACTGCCCTGGTCATGACATCATCTTCAGCAATCAAAATCTTCATGGAGGAGGCTCAACCTTTATGATCAATATTTATACAAAAATAGCAAAATGACTTAACAGGAACTGATATTAATTTTTTCACTCTTTTTTTGCTACAATTTTTTTTTTGCAGTTGCCAGAGCAAATTTTGCCGCTCGTCTTGATGCTCCTTTCTTGCCAAGTTTTTTTCTTACCTCTGTTAAATCGGAAAGCATTTTTTCCCTCTTCTTCTTACCTGGCCAAATATCCTCAATGGCTGACTTGATATGAGCTGCTGTCGCCTTGTCCTGCATCAGCTCTCGCACCACCTCCCTGCCGGCAATGAGGTTGACCAGGGAGCCATACTCAACATTAACGAGAAGATTGCCGACAAACCAGGTAATTGGCAACATCTTATATGATACCACCATGGGCACATCCAGCAGAGCAAGTTCCAGGGTAACCGTTCCCGAAGCGGCCATGACACAATCACAGGAAGCCATAAGGTCATATCTGTCTTGACTAATCACTTTTATTTTCACTTGGCCTTCATCGAGTCCGCAGTCCTTGAGATCAGCCAGGCAAAGAGATGGAGCCAAGGGGAGAAGGAAGGTAAGATTGTCGTAATCCTTTGATAATTCCGAGGCTACTTCAAGAAATACCGGTAACATTGAACGTATCTCTTTTTTCCTGCTGCCCGGGATAATGCCAATGAGAGTATCTGAGGTTGAAATATTGTGCTGGGAGCAGAAGAGCTCCTTTGACATTGATCTCGACACCGAATCAAGAAGCGGATGCCCAGTATACTCAACAGTAACGCCCCTTTCCCTGTAAAATTCCTTCTCAAAAGGCAGAATAACGGCCATATTGTCAATGAGGCGGCCAATTGTCTTCACCCTGCCGCTTCTCCAGGCCCAGACTTGGGGACTGATATAATAAAAAACCGGAATCCCCATTTTCTTAGCCTTTCTGGCCAGGAGCAGGTTGAAATCAGGATAATCTATCAGTATTAAGAGATTCGGGGGATTGTTGCGAAGTTCCTGTACAAGAGTTTTCCCGGCGGCAACAATATCCTTAAGGTGAGTTATTACCTCAATAAGACCAACCACCGCCATTTTAGCAGCATCATAGAGAATTTCGACCCCTTGGCCTCGCAACTCTCTACCGCCCATTCCACAGAATGAAAGGCCTGGTTCAAGTTCCTTCATGGCGGCAACAAGATGGGCTCCGTGCATGTCGCCTGAAGCCTCACCGGATACGATCATTACCCTTAACACAATATATCTTGATGCCGGTTGTGATGATCTTTAATCTGCCGGATAATCTGCAAAGCGACATTAAGGGCCTGGCGCCCTTCAATGCCCGATACCAGAGGTTTTTGCCGATCGCGAACGTTTTTGATAAAATTTCGAAGTTCAGCCTCCAGTGCGTCTCTTTCGGTAAAACAGAAATGACTCATGTTTTCATCAGGGAAACCATCTGATTTCATACCGGGAAGACGTTCAATAACTGTTATTTCCTTAGTTGCATAATTAACGGTAATGGAACTCCCGGGCTGATAAATTCGCAAACTTCGCACATTACCATGAGCTACACGGCTGACCGTTACATTTGCCGTGCAGCCATTCTCGAAAATAAGCTGGGTTGAGGCCACGTCTGTCTCTTTTGTGACAACAGGAGCGCCGATGGTCTGGATAGATTTTAAAGGAGAGGGAACGACGCTCAGAATGATGTCTATATCATGAATCATCAGGTCAAGAACAACGTCAACGTCGCAACCGCGTGGATTAAAGGAATGCACCCTCTGTGACTCAATGAAAAATGGGCAGGTCAGGTACTCTTCCATGGCGATAATGGCCGGGTTAAACCTCTCAAGATGCCCAATCTGCAGAATTCGTTTTCCAGCTTTTGCTCTTTTTATCAGGTCATCTGCTTCTTCCAGGGTGACTGTCATCGGTTTTTCAAGCAAGACGTCAACATTACTCTCAAAACATGCCTGAGTGACTTCATGGTGTAAGGGAGTAGGCACCACCACGCTTACCGCATCAACTTCCCGTAAAAGTTCTCTATAATCAGTGAAAGACTTGGTGCAATGGGCTTTGGCAACCTGCAATGCGTGTTCCGGGAAGATATCCGCAACCCCAACAAGCTCCACATCTTCCATGGCCGCGTATTTCTGGGCATGAAATTTACCCAGGTATCCTACCCCAATGACTCCCACTCTGATTTTTTCCATAATTTACCTGATATGAACCGGCAACATTATAATCTGTTGTTCTGTGTTGAAAAAAAAGACTGTGATTTACGCAAAAGATTTTCCAAAGACACGTCAAGCAATTGGCGCATTGGAGATGTTTCATCAACTGATTTGTCCAGGGTACTGGCCAGAAATGCTTCCACAAGGCAAGGAAATCGATATACACGGCCAATCTCGCGCTGTCCAAGATCTGCTTCAAAATTCTCTCGATAGCTCCCAAATCTTTCAATAAATACCTTTGTAATTGTTTCGTTAATAGAATTTATTTGATCCTGCTTAAGATCTTCGGGATGACTTGCAATGATCCCGTCAACAATACTGACAATGATGGACTTGTTGAAATTTTCGACTTGTTCTTTAAGTGGCTTATCAGTACTGCGCAGATAACAGGCAGTAACCCAGAAGGCACAAAATACCTGAAATTCATTTATTTTTATTGCAAAATCATCAAAAGTCCCTGACTTGAAAAAATCGGTAAGCTGCTCGGAACTGACCCGGTAAAGGGCAATGAGTTTTTCTTGAATTGATGTGGATGGCATACGTTGTCTATCTTAATTTTTATATTTTTTCATTACCATAAAACTATACGGGGAGGTTGCTTAAGAAGAGGATTTTTTTCGTAGAAAACAAAAAATTGCAAACCGTACTTCTCAGCTTACCTCCTAAGTCAACAGGTGATCCTCTCCGACATGATGTTTCTTCTTCAGTTTTTCAGGCACCCATGGATAAAAACTGAAAACAACTGCCACAGCCAAGGTTAACAGGAGCCATCCCAAACCATACAGCAGCAATGACCCCAAAGAATAACCACTATAAGCACTGCTTAATTCTCCTACAAGGGCCTGAATAATCAAAATGACAAGAAGAAGAGGAGTCAAAAACCGAACACAGATGTCCCAGATGATGTTGAGCCTCATACCGTCAACCCTTGCCCTGTTAACGTGACGCCTCGCAACCCGAGCCTTTAAGAGCCAACCAACCAGAAAGCATTCAAATATTCCGCCCATAATCAAACCATAGTTTGTGATAAAATGGTCGGCAATATCAAGGATGAGCAGGCCACTCCTGGTTGTAAAAACCATGCTGCCACAAAATCCTGTAAAGCAGATAACTGAAACAACGCGTTTTCGGGACCAGGAAAACTTGTCCAGAATGGAACAGGTAAATGCCTCAATAAGAGAAATACCCGAAGAAAGGCCGGCAACAATAAGCACGAGAAAAAACATTGCCCCAAAAAGAGACTGTCCAAAAGGAAGTTGTCGGATGGCTTCGGGATAGACGACGAACGCCAGTTGTGGGCCCCCCTTAATCACCTCCGCAAAAGCAACGCCTTTTGCTTTTGCCATGAATCCAACAATTCCGAAAACTGCAAAACCAGCAATAAATGAATAGGTACAATTTATAACGGACATCCAGAGGGCGCTGTTGACAATATTTGTTTTTCTGGGGAGATAACTGGCATAGGTGATCATAATTCCAAACCCCAGAGAAAGAGTAAAGAAAATCTGACCAAAAGCAGCTACCCAGACAGCCCAGACATCAGGATTGTTAAAGTGTTTGATTATATTAATTTTTTCCCAGTCTGCCTTGAGGTAAAAATTCTTTATACCATCTCCTGCGCCATCAAGGTTGACTGTCCAGCAAACCAGGACGAGAGTGAGAAGAAAAAGAAGAGGCATAAAAATACTGCAAGCCTTTTCTATGCCGTGATTTATCTCCCGGTAGCAGATAAACCAGCACAAAAACCAAACCAGAAAAGTTGTAGAAAGAATGGGAAGTCGTATCCCTCCGAAATCGAACGGGGAGTCACAGAGTTGCAGAAAATCCTGAAAGAAAAAACTCTGGGGATCTGCTCCCCAGGAGAGATTGAAAGAGAAAATGAAATAATTAATACACCAGCCAATTACAACAGCATAATAAAGCATGATACCGAAAAGTGCCACAGTCGGCATCCACCAGCCTGCCCATTCCCATTTACTCGACACCCTGGCAAAAGCAAGGGGTGAAGAACCTTTCTCGCTGTGCCCTAATGTATATTCGAGTATGATAAGAGGTACACCGGCAAAAAAAAGTGCGCATAGATACGGCACGAGAAATGCTCCACCCCCATGTTCAAATGCCATATAGCTAAAACGCCATATATTTCCCAAACCAACGGCTGATCCTATGGCGGCAAGCAAAAAACCTATTTTACTGCCCCAGAGTGGCCGTATTTTTTTTTCTTTCATGAATTTTGCTACGTATTTTATTTAGAAATAAAGACTTGCAAGTCTGATACGGAGATGTAAAAAAAGAAACGCTGTATAAGCGATTACGATTTACTTAAAAAGTAACTATTCAGCTGCACCTCATCTTTGAACAATCAGGCCTGCTCACATAGACGGGCTATCGGAGTCTCGCAAGCTCGCTTACCTG
>JAHLLM010000025.1 GCA_020444175.1 Desulfobulbaceae bacterium
AAAAACTAAGAACTCTCTTTGTGCTGGCTGAAATACGTTGGTAATCACTATTTTTTTTGGTGATGCCCATCAATCATCAGTCGTTATAGCCGTCATTGCCGCGCAAGCGAGAATCCACTGCTGCTATTTCAATCTTTATCCCGTCGGCATGGGAATGCCGACCTACGCTTTTCCCTGTCTCTGATTAAATTCATACAAACATGCGACTTGTATCAAGTAGGGCGGCAAACCTTTGCCGCCATTCCAATACGGTTATTAATTACCTATCTTCTCACGCCTTTTTCACCGCATGACCGCCGAATTCACGTCGCAAGGCGGCAAGCACTCTGTTTTCAAAAGCATTTTCCTTGCGGGAGGCAAAACGCTGAAAAAGAGCCATGGTGATAACAGGGGCGGCAACACTGCTGTTGATTGCCTCTTCAACAGTCCAGCGCCCCTCCCCGGAGTCATCAACATAACCGCTTAATTCGGCCAGTTTAGGATCCTTGGCAAAGGCCTCTTCCAGGAGTTCAAGCAGCCAGGAACGGACGACACTCCCTTGATTCCAGAGATGGGAAATTTTGCCAAAATCAAGATTCTCCCCGTAGGGCGAGGCCTCAAGCAGCGCAAATCCCTCTCCATACGCCTGCATCATGCCGTACTCAATGCCGTTATGGATCATCTTGACAAAATGTCCGGCACCGGCAGCGCCGCAGTACAGATAACCGTCTATTGGAGCCAAAGATTTAAAAACCGGCTCCAGATATTTAAATATCTTCTGTTCACCACCAACCATGGTGCAATAGCCCACTTTCAATCCCCAGATGCCACCGCTCACACCGGCATCAACATAATGAATGCCATCGGCTCTTAAATCAGCAGAGCGGCGAATATCGTCATGGTAGTTGCTGTTGCCGCCCTCAATAATAATATCATCTTTTTGCAACAACCCTCTCAGCTCAGCAATATGATCGTCAACCGGTTTACCGGCAGGAAGCATGAGCCAGACGATCCTGGGGCTGTCCAGTTTCCCAACCAACTCGGCCAGGGAGAAACTTCCCTGCGCACCCTCTGCCATGATCTCTTCAGTTTTATCCGGGCTGCGGTTATAGGCGACAACATTATGCCCCCCCTGAAGCAGGCGGCGCACCATATTCATACCCATTCTGCCAAGCCCTACCATGCCTATGTTCATTGCCAAACTCCTTTTCAATTGGTGTCCAAGGGACAAAAATACCTCATGAACCTCGAATGTTACTTAAACATTTCTTAAAACAAGCAGGCGGATCTCGCTCATATCTTCCATTGCATAACAGATCCCTTCTCGTCCAAGACCACTGTCCTTTACTCCGCCGTATGGCATCTGATCGGCACGCCAGGACGGAATGTCACCGATGATTACCCCGCCGACCTCAAGCTCATTCCAGGCCAGATGGGCTTTGTAGATGTCCCGAGTGAAAATTCCCGCCTGCAGGCCGAAACGGCTGTTGTTTACCTCAACAAGCGCCTTATCAAAACCGGCAAACGAGGAAAGAACAGCAACCGGGCCAAAGGCCTCTTCCCGGCATATCTTTTCTTCAGAGGATACATTTTCAAGCAGGGTGGCCGGCAGAAAAGCGCCTTTTCGTTCTCCACCGCAAAGCAAAGTTGCGCCGCCTTCAATTGCAGAATGAATCCAGCTTTCAAGACGCATGGCTTCTTTTTCACTGATCATGGGCCCGATAAAGGTATCCTCATGCCTGGGATCGCCCATTTGCAGTTTCCTGGTGGCATCAAGCAGTTTTTCCCGGAATGCGGCATAAATTTTTTCATGGATCATGATTCTTTGCACGCCTATACAACTCTGGCCTGATTGGTAAAACGCTCCGATGATAATCCGTGATACGGCCTCATCAAGATTCGCATCTTCATCAACAATACATGCAGCGTTGCCGCCAAGTTCAAGAATTACTTTTTTCTTGCCCGCCTTTTTTTTCAACTCCCATCCCACCTGGGGTGAACCGGTAAAACTAAGAAGTTTCAACCTATCGTCTTCAGTAAAAAGACGGGCTCCCTCCCTGTGGCATGGCAGAATGGAAAAGGCGCCGACAGGCAAATCCGTTTCAGCGAGAGTTTCTCCTATAATGAGAGCTCCAAGAGGAGTCAGGCTTGCCGGTTTTAAAACAAAGGGGCAGCCAACTGCCAGGGCAGGCGCCACCTTATGGGCAGCTAGATTTAAAGGGAAATTAAATGGAGCGATAAAGGAACAGGCTCCCACAGGAACCCGTTTGGTCACGGATATGTATCCGGAAGTACGCGGACTGCGATCAAGCGGCATGTAATCACCACCAAATCGTACGGATTCCTCGGCGGCAATCCTGAAGGTTTCAATAAGCCTGTCCACTTCTCCTCTGCTGTCTTTTATGGGTTTCCCAGCCTCAATGCAGAGTGACTGGGCCAGTTCATCATAACGGCTGGTAAAACGCTCGACACAATGCTGGAGAACCTTCTGACGCTGGTAGGCCGCCATCTTGCGCATTGGTTTTTCAGCAGCGACGGCGGCCTCTATGGCAAGATTGATTGCCTGTTCATCAGCAAGCGCCACACGGGTTGCCACCTCACCGCCATACTTGTCCGTCACTTCAAGATCTTCATTGGCAAAAACTGGCTTATTGGCAAGATAATATGGATAGGACTTTCTGAGCATGGTCATCTCCCTGTTCGTTATCAATCACACGGTAGGTTGCGGTTGAGCGGATTTACGTCACATATTTTCGTTGGGTTTCGCTCCTGGTCAGCGACACCACCGTCTCGGTACGCGACAGATGAAGCGAAACTCAACAAATTTTCAAAAAATCCGCTCAACCGCAACCTACCCTGAGCCCTTCACTCCTTTGACTGTATTAAATCGGGCAGTCAATGGCGCCAAGACGTTTGGAAAGTTTTTTATTTTCCGAATAGTCAATGGGGACAGTAATTAGTACAGGTACATCAAAATCAAAGGCTTTTTCAAGGGTCGGTTTGAAATCAGCGGCGTTTTCCACCCGAAACCCTTTACAGCCAAATGCCTCGGCAAGTTTCACAAAATCCGGGTTTGAAAACTCGAGGCTTGAATGCGCCCCGAACTGATTCTCCTGTTTCCATTTGATAAGACCGTACTCGTTATCTTCCCATATGAGGACAACGATCTTCGCACCTACCCTTTTTGCAGTTTCAAGCTCCTGGACGTTCATGAGAAAACCACCGTCTCCGCAAATAGCCAGCACCTTGCGGTCCGGATGAACGAGTTTTGCCCCTATTGAACCGGGAAGAGCGAATCCCATGGAGCAGAAGCCGTTTGTAATGAGGCAGGTGTTCGGCTCATCGCACTGATAATACCTGGCGATCCACATTTTATGCGCACCCACATCACTGAGCAGAATGTCTTCCGGTCCCATGACTTCACGAACATCCCATAATATCTTCTGAGGCCGGATAGCACCTACCGTAACATCATCCTTGTACTCGGCAAAATCGTTAAGCATGGCCTTTCGCAGAGCCTCCTGGCAGCACGTTTCGTATTGCGGCTGAAAACCGCTTAACCGCTCATTCATCATCCACAGGGTATGGGCCAGGTCGCCGACAATTTCAACATCAGGATGATAGTATTCATCCACCTCTGCCGGCAGAAAATCTACGTGGATTATTTTTTGTGTTTTATTGCCCTTTACAGCACTCTGTCCCCAGAGACGGGGTTCGTATTCAACAAGATCGTAGCCAAGCGTGATGACAAGGTCCGCCTCCTGAATCGCCACCCGGCTGTAGTCATTGGCCTGCAAGCCGATTGTAAAAAGGCAATGTGGTGAAGTTCTGGGTATCGATCCTTTACCCATGAAGGTGTTGAGTACACCAATGCCTGTTTTTTCGACAAGTTTTCGCAGCTGCTTGGCCGCCCTTCTCCTGATGGCCCCGTTACCGGCAAGAATGATAGGCTTTTTTGAGGCACGGATAAGTTCAACGGCCACATCAACTATCTTGTCACCAGGCACGGGTCTACGCGGATTTTCAAGGGGCAGCGGCAAACCGCTTACCTGAAAAGCGGCAATATCGTCGGCAAGTTCAATATGACAGGCGCCCGGTTTTTCCATGACCGCCAACTTAAAGGCCTTGCGGACAACTTCAGGAATATTTTTGCTGTGAATAATGGGCTGGGCCCATTTGGTGATGGGCCGGAAAAGACGAACAACATCCATGTTCTGATGGCTTTCCTTATGCTGCCTGCGACTGTCGGCCTGGCCGGTGATAACGACAAGGGGCGATCTGTCCATATTGGCATCAGCCACGCCGGTGACAAGATTTGTTGCTCCAGGGCCCAATGTTCCAAGGCAGACTCCGGGCTTGCCGGTCATACGGCCATAGACATCCGCAATAAAGGCGGCGCCCTGTTCGTGACGGCAGAGGATGAAGTGAATAGAAGACTTTTCCAGTGCCATCATAAAATGGGCATTTTCCTCTCCGGGCACACCGAAAATATACTCAACACCCTCATTTTCCAGACATTTTACAAATAATTCAGCCGCATTCATAGAGTAAGACAATTCAATGTTTGATGTTTATGGTTCAAGGTTCAAAAGCCATTTTCAAAAAGCACTTCAGACATGGGCAGCTTTCCCGTTCGCGGATAAGGCTCGGCAACTTTTTTGCCGATAGCGACCATCATGCCGATGATATGATCCTGCGGCAGATTGATCAATTTCCCCACTGCCTCATAATCAAAGCCATCCATGGGGCAGGAGTCATAGCCCATTTCCTGGGCAAGCAGCATGAGAGACATGGCCAGTATGCCGCAGGAGCGCATGCATTCATCACGCTGAACCTGTTCTTTGCCGTCGTAATACTCATGGATTTTTGGAAGAATAAAATCCAGGGCCTCCTGGGGCACACCCTGCCAGTATCTTTCCGGATTTTTTCGCCAGGCATTAAGATCCATGCAGAGAACAAGCAGCATGGAGGCATCTGTCACCTGAGGCTGGTCCCAGGCCTGTTCACGTATTTTGGCACGCAACTTCCTGTCCGTTACATCAACTACCCGCCAATGCTGAATATTAAAGGCAGTAGGCGCAAGAAAAGCATGATCAAAGAGCATTTTTTTCTCTTCTTGCGTCAACTGATGGGAAGGGTCAAACCCTTTAATGGCTCTGCGGTTAACTACAGCCTGACTGATATCTATGATACTCATTGCATTCCCCTTTTTTCATTTTTTTACCTTACAGCATCCAACTATAAAATAGAATTGTTGGTCAACCCTCATAATGACAAGCTAGAAAAAATTGCCGTCCATCCAGGCGACACGGTGATGTTACAAAAAGACATGAAGCTGACCATCCGCCAATGCAATATAAACAGCTTACACGCGTTCCGGCGGTGATCGAACCTTTTTTTGCGAGACCGTTACATTTTATACTATCAGTTTTGATGAAACGGCGCCTGAATAAAAGATAACTATTCCGAAAAAGCCTTTAAGTCGAGGTATAGATTCAGAAGGGAACGACAAGGGAAAGGGAAGAAATTGTATTGATGTTAAATGAAATGCTTTTTTATAAAAACGGCCACACCTGGTAAAATTTGATCAGGTTCAGTGACTGGTGTTCAGTGCATGGGCAATATTTTGCTTGAATGTTTTGACATGCAGGTCATCCAGCCTGAGAAAAGAGCTTTCTTCATATCCCATTGCCAGGTCACGAATAATACGACAGACCAGGATGGAGAGGTAATCGTGAATTCTTGCCTCCTTTTTCATTTCCAAGAGAATTTCCTCGTAAATGGGCCGTATAACCTCCTCTGGTTTGGACAATTCCTCACAGAGAAATCGCATAGCGCTCATATGCTGCTTTTCCTCCACCTCATCCGTATAGAGGGAAATCGGGTCTGAAACCATGATGAATCTTCTCCGGATAAAAATAAAATTGATATCATTCAGGATACTTCTTCATTCCGAGCCCATCGCTAAAACCAGTCATCCACACATCGGTTTCGGAAACAAAACGGAGTTTCAAAACCGCGAAGTTGGATATGACAACCGACTGCCGAAGATGATAGTAGGCCTGCATCTGTTTTTCAGGGGATAAGGCAACTCCGGAAGACAACAGCTGCCACAACAGACGAATAGTGTGGCCGTGACTGATGATCATCACAAAACCCTTCAACTGCTTCAACCGCTCAATGACCTCGGTCACTCGAGAAAGAAAGACTGAAAAACTTTCTGCCCCGGGATGATGGAATTTGGGATCACTTTTCCGCCAATATGCATCAATCTGAGGTCTTCTCTGTGCTGCGGTGGTCCCTTGATAGGCCGCAGGAGACAGATAGGTAAATTCCTGCACCGGCCATTCTTCCACCGGAGTCTGCGGATATCTCTCACACAGAGGCCGGGCTGACTGAACAGACCGGACATAGGGAGAAACAATAATTAAATCAGGTTGCACGTCAATCAACCGGGCAAAGCGAGATGCCTGCCGCCAGCCTGTTTCAGTCAGTCTGGTTGAATGCGGTGACACGGTCGCAAGGTTGGCATTGGACTCGCTCTGACCATGGCGCACCAGCCAGATTTCGGATCGGACGTCAGGAATCATGTCTTCGTAATTCCTGATTTCGTCCCAGTGCAGGCGATGATAGTATACGGTTCACAATAGCGGCCAAAAATTAAGTTTTGGTTAGTGTTTTGTAAATTATCCATGAAAACAAAATTATGTCAGGGAAAGGAGAACAGGCAGCAAGAGCTCTTCATCTATCAAAGGGGCTGTTCTTTCAGAGATCAGTCGGCAATCAATAACCTCAATGCCCATCTGCTTTAAACCCGCCTTATCCATTTTCCCCTGGTAGGAACCGTTCTGTCCGTCCACAACAACAAACTTTACAATATCAGACGGTGCGATTTCGACACCGTCACGGCAACCATATTCAACCAGTTTATGAACCTGTTCGGTTACGCTCATATCAACGCATTCCGGATCATAACCGGTATTCGGCACATAAATTTTGGGTACGGAATTTGAAGCAATGGCAGCGCCAACTCCCCTGGGTAGGATATTGGCGACAATACTTGAGTAAAAGCTGCCCATGGGATAACAGATCAACTCGGAGTCGCTGATAAGCTTGCGCATTTTATCCCGGATAGAGACAGAAATCTCTTCAGGATGATCCGCATCAGCAGCAAGGTAAATCTTCTTAATTTTTGACTGAAGAGGAGCAACCTCTTTGCCGGTAATCATGTGTTGCCCCACGACAGTGCTGCCGTCCAGCAATTCGGCAACAAGATGCAGGTAACGGTTGATGATGGGGCGAACGGTCCCCTTTGCCTGTATCAGTCGTGAAAAGATATATATAACGGGATCAGGATGACTGCGATTCTCAAGATAGCCGGCAGTCAGAATCAGGTTGCCGACGCTGGCGCCTCGCAGGTCGAAAAAAGCAGGCATTCGCTGCTGAAACCAGAAAAGATGGTTCCTGATAATCCTGCGCATGGGATGATGCACTTTCTGAACAAGGGGATGCTCACCCTGCACCATATCATGAAACTCCCTTGCCAGAGTTGCGGAGTCAGCATCTTTTGAAAATCGATAGACAAAAAGGTCATAAATCTCAGGGTTGCCCAAAATCGACTGGTCGGCAAGATCCATGAGACGGGCGCGCAAATCGCCAATGGCCAGCATTTTAAAGGCCCTGCGCAATACAGCCGAACTGCCGCCGGAATCAAAGGCGGTAATGACATGGATTGAGTTGTAGGTGTATTTTTTAAGAAGCCTGCTCAGGCTTCTGAGCGCACTGCCGCCGCTGAAAAAAAGAATGCGGGGACCAAGCTCAGGTGCCTTCTGATAACGTGCAATCTTTATTTTATCAGGTATGGCTATTTTCCTTTGAACGGTCAATCTCATATCACACTGACTGCTCTCGATATTATTGTCTTTTTCGTTCATTCCTTTCTATTTTTTATGTGATTACCACTGAAACTCAGCCAGTCTTGCAGCAGGTACTGTAATGCATTAAAAATTCAAAAAATACTGTCTACACAAGAGTCATTCCCGCGAAAGCGGGAATCCAGAGTAGTTGGCTCGTCCGCCTAGATTCCCGCCTCCGCGGGAATGACGTATAAAAAGGCTGAAGATGAGTGGTAATCATAATTTTTTATCCAGTGTCATGTCAAAAGCCTTTTGGAACAACTATTAAGGTCGGGAGATAGCGAACAAGGAGAGACTTCACCACCTTCCCAACACTGAAGAGTCGCCATGGGTATGGCGACCTACACGACAATTGAAGCTTGACATGACACCAGCACGACCGGCACTCTACAACTCTTATCTTAGTTTTTGACAAGAAAATCCATGCAGGCATCAGTGGCAATTTTAAAATCAACTCCGCCGCTGATTTCCAGAACCGTACAATGCGACAACATTTCAAGGTAGTTGGCTGAGGAGTGATCAAGCTCATGCTCCTTTTCCTCGGGCAGAAAAAACAGGCCTGTTTCTTTCATGAATGCCGGCAGCAGATCAGGCCGTGTCGACAGATCAACCTCACGGATAACGGTCTTCTCCTTGTTTCTCTGCCAGTTAAGGATGACAAGACCCTTCATCACGGCAAACAGATCAAAAAGTCCGGTGCCGAATGCGTCATCTATAAAAACATCGTATTTGTGTTCCAGATCCCAGAGTTTATGGGTGGGAAGATCAGCAAAACGATTCCTGTCATCAGCAGGGATGACCCCCTGCAGATTATCATTATTAAGCGCTGTGCCTGGATTAATGCGCGGCAGTTTGGCAACGCCGTACATGGCAATATCGTGGGAGTTACTTTTTACAAGCAGCCTGTCGTTACTGACAAAACCGGTTCCCCTGCTCATAAGATGAAGAGCCAGGGTTGATTTTCCCATTCCGGAAAACCCGGCCAGGGCAAGACCGGCATCACTCCATTTGACTCCGGCCGCATGACCGAGCAGGTAACCCTGTTTTAACTTCCAGTTGATAAATCGGTTATTCACAAAATTAATGACCTGATTCGGATTTTCTAGACAGGGACCAATGGCCACATTATCCGATCCACCAAAGATAAAAACCATGCCGGTCAGACGTTTGCGAACAATACGACCATCATCAAGGTTTAAAAACTCCTCCTTAATTTTCGTTTTACCGGGATCAGGCTTTTTGATGGTGAACTCTGCTGCAAACTCGGGAACCTGCCCTTCATGGGCAGTAATCTCGATCATTGCTTTGCCGATGTCATGAGATAAAAAAGGTCGAAAATAATGATTCAGATAATCAGTAAGCTCCGTGGAATTTGTCTTAACAACAAGAGAGCAGTCGGCAAAGGCAAGACTGGTAACATGATTTGCCGGGTATTTTTCCCGCAATTGCCCTACCAGTTTTTTTCGATTGAGGGAATGATTTTTCATTTTTTCAACCTCCTGCAGACATAGTCCACATAAAGCCTGGCCGCATCAATATCCCTGGACTCAAGTATCCCCCTGAAACCACCGAAGGCCGAGACTTCAAAAACCATGGGCCCATCGCTCGTCTCAACCACATCAACACAGGTAAAATCCAGGCCGAATGGTTCCTGGGCCTTTCCGGCCAGTTCAATGAGAGACGGGTCGGGATCAACCGGTTCATACTTGCCGCCGGATGCAGTTGTCGTGTTCCAGGCATCGTTTTGTTTCTGCCGGGCATAGGTTGTCATATACTCACCGCCCAGAAAAACGACCCCGAGATCCCTGCCCCCAAGATCAATTTTCTTTTGAATGTACATGATCTTATTTTCTTTTTTGTACTGGGAGATTATTTCCCGGGCTTCAGGGTCGGGTCTCAACAGGAACATTCCCCGCGCCTTGGAGGTATACAGGGGCTTAAAAACAGCCTCGCCATATTGCTCAACAGCGCGCAAGGCGCTGTCAATATTTTCCGTAATGGTCAGCGGAGGCATGGGAATATTGTTCGACTGCAGGGTAATGGTGCAGGAGAGTCTGTCCAGCACCCTCATTATTTTTAAGGGATCGGAAAAAATGGGCAACCCCTTTTCAGCGAGATAACGGAAAATCTCCAGACGGTCGATCAGATCCGGAGAATAGCGTGATCCAATTTTCTTGATGATAAGTGCGTCAAGGGAGTTCAGATCCGTTCCATTACTCATAACCCGACCGCTTGGCAGATCAAGACAGATCTGTCCAGGCTCGATGAGAATTCTTTCACCGGTAATCTCTTCCACGGTATCGGCCAGCCTTTCAGAAGACCAGCCGCCTTTGATGCCTATTATGCCTATTCTTAACATTTCAATTTCCTTACAAAATCAATAATACATGATGCCGGTCGGCAGCTTGAATTTCTGCCATTCCGTTCCTTCATGGGCAAGAATTTTCTCAAGCAGAAAATGGGCACGCATGTACATTTCATGGGCAAATTTTGTATTGAGTTCGAATCTGGTTGAAGTATAAAAGGAACGTGCCAGTGCCAGGGCCATGCGCGCCTCAAAGGTTGTATCCTCCTTTTCTTCAGCAAACCGGCATGCCATTTCATACATTTTTTTGGTGGTCCAGTTCAGTCGATCCCGCAACTGGACCTTGAAGGCTGGCTGGCGAAAATTTGAGATGATGAAAACAGAAACATCCTGCACATAATCCGCATTTTTGGAGCGATAAAGATCAATAAAATGAATCCGCTCCTTTATACCGTTGTAGAAAATATTATTCACATTAAAATCGCCATGGATAAAAACCGTAAACGGAGCCTTTAACTCATCTTCAATGAGCAGACATTTTTCCAATATCGTCTCGGTGGACTCAATCCGTGATTTGCCGATATTCTGCTCCATCCTGTAGAAACTGGGATGAACCTGAAGAATGCTGTCCAGCCGGCTTAATATCTGCTCTACATAATCAACCTTGCGGCTTCCCTCCTGCAGGGTATAATCCCAGATTTCCTTGACTGTTGCCTGCAGGCGCGTGCAGGCAGTGTGCAGCTCCTCCAGATCGGAAGAGAGAATAATTTCCTCGTATGTGCAGCAGGGAATAAACTCGAGAAGCAGTGATGATGTTTCCTCGGATTCCTGATAGCTGAATATTTTGGGGACAAGTCCTGGAAAAATTTCACTCCAGATCTCTATATTTTTCTTCTCAGCCCATATTTTATTGCGATTACCTTCCTTGAAAATACTGCTGGTTGCCTGGGACAGAAATTTATCGTTCTGTTCATGCTGCAGTTTGCGTATCCGGCAGCCCGACCTGCTGCCGAGAATGGAAGAAAAATCGAGATCTGAGAGCGTGCCCCGATAACCACTGATATTTAATGACTCTTCCAGGGCCTGAAACTGATCGATTTTAATTTTTTCACCAAGAATTGATAAGAGAAGAGCCTCACCGATATTGAGCAGGGAGTCACCTATTCTCTCAAGATATCGGAAGATGAACAGGACGGTTATGAGATTCTCAATATTCTTCCCATCCCGCAGCTCCTCCATGATTTTGCAGAAACTTTCCTTATAGAGATTATCAATCTGATGTTCGGAACGACAGATTGACAGGGAGGTGGCAAGGTCGTGCTCTTTAAAGGCAGGAACAATTTTCGGCAGGACCTGCTGAACTTCACTGATAAGGCCCTGATAATTGTATTTATGGACAAAGGCAACATCGCTCAGATAACCGACCTGTTTGGCGATATTGACGCAGAAATCACCAATTCGTTCAAGATTGACGGTTATGGTATGAATGGCATGAATTGAATCGGTTTCTTTTTTTGTTATCTTGCCGGCTTCGGTCAGGATATCAAAACACCACTTTTCAAGAATGGTCTTCAGGTTATCGATATAATCATCTTTACAGATGATATTCTGCAGAATTTTTTTATCTCCCGAGCCAAGGAAATCACGTACCGCATCTACCTGATTACTTACCTCCAGTATAAGAAAATTAAAATTTTCTTCCAGACCCCTGCAAAACATAGAAATAGAAACAACTCACTTAAGAAATAATCATGGGTTTTGAGGTATCAAGCTTCTTATCTTTACTCTCAGCCCAGGACAGTTTGATATTCAGTTTATTGAGGCCATCCTTCTTTTTTGCTCGCACCGTAAATTTCACAAGATCATCAACCTGCATGGATATCTCTTCGCCGTTGGATTTCAGATTGATACAGCCTTTCTGGATTGAATCGATCAGAGACTCAAGATATGTCTTGATTGTTTCGGTATCCTGCAGTGATTCGTAATTAAATTTCAGATTTGACATGTGGCACCTTCCGTGGAGTGTCCGATTATCATTTTTATTTCAGCCAACCAGCCTGGCCATATAGTCTTCAATTACGTTGTGTTTATCCATCTGGGCGACAATAAGCTTTTTTCTTATGCTTAAGTCATCCCACACCGGTTGAACACCTATCTCCCTGGCTGCTTTCTGCACATCCTGTTCATCAGGTGGTTTCACCTTTTCCCCCATATGAGTATCGTCGCCTGTAAAGACAAGATGACGTCTTGCGGATAGAGGGAGGTGTTTATTCTTTTTGATGACCGTGGAAATGAGAAAATCCGTGAATTCACGGGATTGCGGGTTCCAGACCTCATAGCCGTCAACATCATATTCAGCCAGCAGGATAGGCCAGAACTGTTCGGGATGCGGAATAACGATACCGGCACCGAGGGAACGCGCTTCTTCGATAATCTCAGAGGTGCGGAAGAAGTATTTAGGTGAAAAATGTTTTTTCACCTCCACCTTGACCGCCTTTAAAAATGCCTGAACCCTGTTGATATAGGAATTGCCGTAATCTTCCCGAAGAGTGTTGAAAAAATTGCGCAGCAATTTATTTTTGACATTATCCCTGGGAATGCTATCCAGGTTTTCCTCAAGCAAGGTGTTGATTTTCGTGGTGTAGAGCGTTACGAAATGGATAAGCTGCTCGTCTGCTCCCGTTTCCCTGGCAGCAGCATCAATCCTCTCACCAATGGGTGTTATAATCGTGTGGATAAAATCAAATAGCTGTGATGCCCTATATTTCCTCGTATGCTCCAGGGCTGCCCGCAGAACGGTGGCATCGCCGAGATTTGCAGTTTTAAAGTGCAGCAGAAGCTGGACCTTGCGGTTAAAGGAACGGGAATAGCAGTCAACCTCGACTCCGCTGTACTCCCCATAACTCATCAGAACATTATGCTGGGTGGGAATGATGAGCTCTGTTTTCCTGTTTGGGAAAGTTGCATTGACCCTCTGCTCGATAAGATCCATGGGCACGAACTCAGGGTGCCAGTGAACGGCCATGATATCATTTTGATGCGGGAGAACCAGTGCCGGCGTGGTGACCTGGTCAATCTGTTCCTTTGAAAGGTCAATGGAAACAATGTGAAAAAAACTCTCCCTGTCTTTTTCAGTAATTTCCTCGGGAACCTCTTCAGTACATGAAGATGACGGATCGTTAAGGCTGTTTTTTTTAATCAGTTTCATGTTCCCCTTTGTTTTCGATCTTCATTTATAACGGGAGTGACATTCTTTTTTCATGGCTTTTAGGACCCCATACTGCTCATTAATTGCCTCAAAAACGCCTGCTGCAAATCTTCTTTTGAATTCATCACAGGCAGCAATATAAGACTCATAAAATTCATCACCATACCCCGGATAGGTAATCATCTGTTTTGATTCCTCGAAAAAACCCTGAACAATGGCTGGATCCGGCAATACCCCTGCTTCGAGGCTTTTACCAATGGCCTTGAAATTCTTATCCATGAGCTTTTTCAGGTTGCCGTATTTCATCTTACCGGGAACCTGGCTTTCAGACGAATCTTCTTCTTTCACAGCAGAAAAAGTCACCTTTGCCTTCATCTCTACAAGCTCATTTTGGCGTTTAATACCGATTTTGAGCTTCTTGAATTCATCAAGATGAACATTAAATTCCTGCAAAGGCTCTGAATCGCCTTTTTCAATGTTGTCGGCTAGTTTGCGAAAAAAAACAGCCGCTTCCTGAGCAGTAAACTTTTGTTCAAATTTTATCGAACGACTCGGCATATATCACCCGTGACAATTGAAATTTCCATTTAAACGAAACATGAAACTTAAGATTCACAGCTAAAAAACATAACACGTCCAACAAATTCATTGTGTTAAGATTCAGTTAATTTTTGATTAAGATTTTTAGAAATCAGCGACATCAGAGTTAATCAAATATTTTATCAGAACAGTAACAAAATCCTGATAAACACCTCTTATTATGGTTTCAAAATTGAAACAGATAAGGATTAAACCTCATGCCTGTTGCCGTCTTGCTTTATAACTATTTCTTTTTGATACAAAGACAGCCCATTTCCCTCATGCCGGTGATGGCTGCCCTGGCTACCGGTTATATTCTTGGTGAAGGGGTGGGCAGGCTGGCATGCATCAGCTTTGGCTGCTGTTACGGGAAACCGCTTGATGAAGTGGGGATATTGGTTAGAAAAATTTTGGCTCCCATTGCCTGCAGCTATCAGGGTGACACCAAAAAAAATAGTCTATGCCTCTGGTCTTGGGGGTGTAAAGTCAGAAAAGAAAACATCTGATTCAGTAAACATTCAGCCATCATCCTGGCAGCACGCAACCTTTATTTCCTTCCAAACGCCTTCAAATGATGCAATATAAGGAGAGACGGGACTGTAAACAGGCAAGGGAGAACGATGAATTCCCATCTGTTCAATGACCGACCGGGTAGGAATACAGGTTTTTAGAAATCGTCCCCCATCACCAGTCCCCTGATCAAAAGCATCACGATGGATCTTTTTACGCCAGTCAAACATGGTAAAAAACGGCAATATCTTAACACTATGATGGCTGCTCTCATCAATGTAACTGCTCACCTGCTCATAAGCGTTGCGGGAAAGAATAGTCGGAATAACAGGCATGGCCAGACAGTCTACGACACGAAAAAGCACTTCCGACAAAAAGGAAATACTTGGCGGGCAGTCAAGAATGATATAGTCATAGCTGCCCGCCATGGATTCAAAAATTTTATTTATCCGTTTCTGCCCCTTTTTTTCATCTTCGAGTAATGCATCGAGATGCCGTATCTGAAAACTGGCCGGCAAAACATCCAGATTTTCATAGCCTGAAGAACAGATCAACCTGTCTAACTCCTTGTAGGCTTTCAGCACTTTTTTGGCTTTTATGTCAACATCGCTTTCAATGTTCAGATAAAAGGTAGCAGCACCCTGGGAGTCCAGGTCCCAAAGAAGAGTGCGGTTCCCTTCTCTTGCACAGAGATAGGCAATATTCACGGCAGTGGTTGTTTTCCCCACGCCACCCTTCATATTATAAAAAGCCAAACTGATCATCACAATCTCTCAAAGCTTTTATTCATCAAAATGATTCTTAGCAATTCATCATCCGGAGTCGGATCATAACTGCAAATTGCCCATAAACGTTTTATTCGTTTTCCTTCGATTCTCCGGATCCTATCTTCAAGGTTTCATCATCTTTGGCAGCATCCAGCTCCCAGCTGATTTCAATGGAAATTTTATTTTTTTCTTTTTTCTGCTTTGCCCCAATTTCAAATTTTACCTCATTGGGCACACTCATCTGCACCGATTCCTTGCCGCATTTAACCAGCACATTGCGGGATTTCATTCCTTCCAGGATATTCTCCAGAAAATAAATGAGCTCGGCTGTCTCCACTTTCTTTTTGCATGCAACTTTATTTTTGGCACTCATGGTAAAGACCTTTTTTAAATTTCCTCTTCAAAAGAGGATTTATCCGAGAATGTGAATCAAGGAAGTTTTATTTTTTGCCTGCAGTGCCTGATTTGCCTTTCGTCTTTTTAGGATCTTCTTTTTCAGCTTTATTTTCTGCAGGTTTTGCTTGACCGGATTCACTATCGTCTTTTTTATGCGGTGTATCACATTTTTCTTTGGCAGAGGTCACATCCTTTTTTTCAGGCTCTTTAGATGCCCCTACCTCATCAGGCTTAACAAGTTTTGCATCAGGGATTTTTGAAGAAATTTTAAGTTTTGCTTCCTCTGACAACAGGTCATCTTTCCATGAAAGGGCAATATTCAGCTTTTGTTTGCCCTTTTTCATTGAGGCCTCAACCTTGACATCGATATAGTCACCGGGCTTAAGGCATATTACCTCCTCACCTCTTTCTATACAAACCGTCTTATCTCTATAACTTGTTGCAAGTTCATCAAGTAAAGTTGCAGTTGCAGAATAATCGAGCATTCCTTTAATGGCGATTTTTTCCTTACACATGGCTACTCCCTCCCTTTGTCATTTTTTTGTTCCTGCTGTTTCGCTGCCTCACTTTCCTCGGTCACATCATGACCAACATCTTCACCGCTGTCATACGTATGGCTTTCGTCATCAAGCCCTAATTCTGCAAATTTTTTTTCAGCTTTTTTTAAAAATTTCTCAAGGGCCTTATCAATTACATTATCAACATCAAGTTTCTTTCCAAGGAAACGAGCCTTTGACTTTGCAACTTCAAGCCTATGAGCCAACTCAATATCCACATTAAAAATCACCCTTTTATACTCCTTATCTTCTTTAAAAACACTCATAACCACTCACCTTGCGCCAATATTACCCTTATAGATTCTGTACAGTTTATGTACAAAATTCATAACTCCAGATAGCACAAAAATCAACATTAAAAATACAAAAATAGTACATTTTTTGTATTTTTAATGTTATGGCGTTGAACACAAACAAAAATACCATTACATAAAAAGTTTACTTCGCAGCAAAAAGGCCTCCCTTTTCATGGGATTCGCCCTTTCCAGATCTTTCAAAAGCTGCTCGGATGATGCCCGGTCAACAGGGTAAAGCTCATAGGCAATTGCAAGGAGTGGATAATATGCTGAAGAAAAATCAGTACTCTTGCGGACAACGGCAAGCAGTGGCTCTCTGACATTCTCATACATTTTTTTCACATCTCTGGTGGGTTTGATCTCAGCACCCGCCTGAAGAAATGCATCACGGGCCAGCCAGTAGTTGTGAATGCGCTCCCGGGCCAGATAATCCTCTTCAGTGATGATGGAAGCGAACACCTCATCGGGATCGGCAGGTGAAAGTTCATGAAGCAGGGCAAAAAATCTTTCGTAAGGAGGAGACTTTTCGGCATAGACAAAGCGTGGAGCGTTGAAAAGAACAACAGGATTGTCATCCGTGTTGAGAGGGCTGCTTGCGCTATATTCCCGAAGGGCACTACTGCCGGCCAGAAAAGTACCAAACAGGCTGTAAAAGCTGTCATACTTTAACGAAGCAACCTTCATATGCAATGAAGGGTCCTGAAGTCTCTTACGGTACCACTTTTCAGGATAACGTAAATGTTTCCGACCGCCGACAAGCCCAATAAGCGGCGACTGCAGACTGTAATGAGCCAGATATGCCTGGCCGTCAGGGAAAACTTCAAGAAAACTTCTGGTGATGACCTTGAGCATATCCAGATCGAGTTGGTACAGAGGCAGCCATTGACAAAAAAGCCCGTCATCAGTCAAAAGATTGCGTATGGATGAAAAATGTTCAACCGTATACAGTCCTCCGGCTCCGTCTCGTCCAGGATGAAAAAGATCGGCTATGATCACATCATATTTTTTCGTGCACATCGATATATAGCGTCTGGCATCTGCATTAATGAGATTGAGATTGTCCGAATAATCGGCGAGAGGGCCTGTGGCTTTTTCAAAATAGGGCATGACGTTGATTACTTCGGGAATCAGCTCCACTCCGTCAGCTTGCAGGTTCGGATAATCTGCTGCAGCTCCGAAGGTAATGCCTGTGCCAAGTCCGAGAAAAAGCGCAGATTTTGGGTCAGAATGCAGCAGTAATGGTAAATGCGCCTGACGGCGATCTGAAAAAACAGAGGTGGTCCCACCCATCTGAAAACGATTATTCACCTTAAGGTGCAAATCCTGGCGCTCATCCTCCACCACGGAAACAGAAGCCATCACTCCTTCCTGGTAAGCAACAACCCTGTCACCTTCAGGCAAAGAAACAAACTGATACTTAAACGGGGAAAACAGAATGAAGCACAGTAGAGCAATTGACACGGAAGTCATGGGTAAGGTTGCAATTCGCCACCGTGGCACCAGGAAAAGGTAGCTGCCGGCAACAAGAAGCAGACACATCTTTATACCGACTCGGGGAACAAGCCATATGCCAAAAAGAAGTGGAGCCAGGGAGCCGCCGATGGTATTCATGCAGAGCGCTCTGCCCACCCCGCCTTCAGATCCCCGAAGATATTGGGCCAGATGACTGAATGTTGCCCCCATGGCAAGAGTGGGAAGAAGAAAAAGAACCAGGGCGAGCACCATCTCAGCGGTTATGGCAGGCCAGAAACCACTACCGAACACAGTTTGCAGGAAGATAAAAATTGTCTCGGCATAGCGGAGCTCAAGGATACTGAGCAGACAGAAAAAAGAGAGGCAATGCAGCATGACGACAAGTTGACGTTCAAAATCCATACGCCCTTTGGAATAGTGGTACAGAGCAGCTCCAGCTGCGGTACCGAACAGGTAGACCGTCAATATTGACGCAAAGGAAAAAACCGTATTCTCAAGAATCTGGCTGAGACTTCTGACCATGAGAACTTCAAACCCCATGCCCAAAAGACCTGTGCAGAAAAGTATCAGGTAAAGCCGAATGGACGGATGCCAATCATCTGCGGTTATTTCACTTTTTTCTGGTACAGCTTTGTATTGAAACTGCAGAAAAAAGACACCTGCCGCACCGAGAAAATTCAAGCAGGCCAGGAATATTGAGGTTGAAGTCATGCCAAGAGAAGGCAGAATAGAAAAGGTTATGGCAAAAGTTCCTGCCATGGCCCCGAAGGTATTGATACTGTAGAGCCCGGCTACCATCTTTTCATTTCGAAGCTGCCCAAAGAATCGATCCATGGCCGGAAGTGTGCCGCCCATGGCGGTTGTTGCAGGCAGCAGTATGAAAAAGGGATAGAGAAAGGCCACTGTCCAATGCTGGACTGCTGTTGGTTCAATGCCAATCAGGGAGGATACTATCGGTGTTGCATGGGGGATATTAAAGGCCAGAATAATGGCCCAGGATCCGATCAGGAGTTCAAAACCGACATACCAGAGAGCCGGCCTGCCACTCCTGCTTACAGGCCGGTCAAAAATCCATGCCCCGAGTGCCAGCCCGCTGAAAAAAGCGCTGACCACAGCAAGCATACTGATTATTTCATGGCCAAGACTTACGGTGAGCATTCTTGTCCAGAGAATCTCATAACCAAGTCCGGCTGCCCCGGAGAGAAAAAAAAGAATAAAAAGGAAATGATGATGCGTTTTGTTTGGTTGCATGGCTTTATGTACTGATATTAAGAGGGGTTCCCCCCCAAAAAAAGAAATCAACGGAAGGGGAAAATCCCTCCCGTTGATCAAAATAAATGATATGAAAATCAGAAATGATTAATCATTATGCTTGTGCTCACCATGGCCTTTTTTCTTTCCATGCCGGTCGTCATCCTTGTCTTCCTCTTCAACTACCTTGATGAAAATTGGGTTTGAGTAGAACCACAGGTCGGCATAGGCCTCGGCCACTTCATCAAGTTTGCTGTTGGTGGCAATGGACACATCGCTAAACAGCATGCCCTCGAGGTCTTCCGCATTCATCGGAGCATAGATGTTGTCACTTGCCAGTGAATCAGCAAGCGGGTTCCCTGCCTCATCTGTCTCAAACGGAACGTTGGCAGGCATGTTGGTGCCGCGCAGACGGACGAACATGGATTTTTCTACCGGAAAAGTTGACACATAGGTCATGTAACCATCTTTATCAATACCGCCGTGACGTTCAAATGTGGCGATGACTGCAGTATTGGTTTCATAATCGGTGGCAACGACATCATCAGCATTGGTCATGGGTACATTACCGGTAATATCACCAGCTATCATATCGATATGATCAAGAACAGGCATATTGAGTGGTTGGGAAATGCCTATCTGAGCCAGGGAAGGATTGTCCATATCAAGGGGGCAATAGTTGGTGCCGGCGGGATCATGAACTTTGATCTTGATCCTGACTTTATGGCCAGCTTCAACTTCCAGCGTCTCACCCATCATGGCTGTCTGATGTCCGCTCTTTGCAGTAAATTCGAGTTCATCAATCAGGTCACCCTGTACGTTCCAGACATTGCCGGAACGGTTGCCTTCAAAAACGGCCTGGATTTTGTCATCAGCTGTTGTATTAATGTAAGTGTAGTTTTTCTGATACTCACCAGGCCAGAAATCACTGCCGCCCGTTGACCAGTGGTTATGATAGTCGGAGCTGGCAAAGTTTGTGAATTTACGCCCCTCTGCAAGGAGCCCGTCCCACAGACCGCCGATGGTGGCTACAAAAAAGCCGGTGCCGCCATAGGTGCCGCCTCCCAGTGAGCCTCGACTGAAACCACGGTCACCGGATGTCTGATGTCCGGGGGCACCTTCAAAGCCGATTGCCACATCAGGACCGGCATCCATCCAGTTGCGGAAATCTTCGATCAGGTAGCTCCAGGCCCGCTCAACATGGGCAGGCACAACCCACGCCTCTCCAATGCCTGACTCAACCAGGGCCTGCATCCATTTGACACCGAGAAGGGCATCGTCTTTATCATCATTTGTCTTGCTGAGAACATTGCCGTGGTCAGCAGTATCAAGGAGACTTGATTCGCCGTCCCGACTGGTGTCGTCATCGCTGCGGTCAAAACGATATTCAAACTCGCTTATTGCGGTAGCCTCATCCGTATCCTGGTGAATAGCGGTTGAGCAATGCTCGTGGCCCGGTACGTTCCATTCAAGACCATTAATCACTGTCTTGTCTGAAAGGTCCATGCGTGTTGTCTGGATATCAGGGTATACGAAATCACGAAGGCTCTGCCAGCGCCACATTTCCTGATGCCCCCCACTGAATTCAACATCGCCAAGAATAGGGTTCACTGGATAAACAGCTGGGTCATCCCAGTAATTGCCGTTGCCGTCCCGGTTACGCTCACCGCCGTGCTCAGAGTTTGCCCACCAGTCAAGACCAAAATTGGCATTTTCCTGCATGACCTGCATAAAGGGATAACTGCCGTCGGTGTACAGAGAATGCTGATGGAAATCACCAGGTTGATATTGGCCGGCAGGTTTCTTGGCATGTGCATTTTGGCCAATCACCAACGGCATGGCCAGAGTTACTGTCAAAGCGATTGCTTTCAGACTTTTTTTCATTTTCTTGCTCCGTTTTTTTTTGTTAATTTCATTCAGAATATTTTGCCGAAAATCAAAAAACGATCAGTCAAATATGTGTTCGATAAGCACCTCCTCTGCTCACTGTTAAACTTAACAAATCGGCCACTCTCTCTTTAACGCCTCGTTTATGCCTCTTCAGCCGGAAATACCACCTTGACCACCGCCAAAACGCGTATACCTTGTGAAATTTCGTTTTCAAGCGATCAGCTTCAGGACTTTTAACGAGTTCATCTTTTTCAGAGATTCTTAAAAAGGTCTCTTTACCGTTCAATCAAATGACTGAGTAACTTTTAGCAGGCCAGTATTAAGAAAAGATTAGGAGAGGATTAAAAAATGAACAGCAATTCATTAGTAAAAAAATAATGAAAATATAACGGGAAGATAAAACAAACATAACATTCGCTTTATAAGTTTGAACTGTTCTCAACGGCAGCTGTTGGAGCTGCCGTTTAATAATTTTAGGGCAGAGGGTCATTCCTTTCTGTCCTGTTTTTTTGAGGCGAAACTTGAATTAACTTAAAAGAAAAAAAGGCTATCAGAGAAGATCGCTGGCAAGTTCTGCGAGTTTCGACCTTTCGCCTTTCTGCAGATTGGTGTGTGAATAGAGGGGATGGCCCTGCATTTTTTCAATAAGGTTGCTGAGTCCGTTTGACAGTGAGTCGAGATAAGGGTGATCAATCTGGAAAATATCACCGGTAAAGACTATTTTGGTGCCGTCACCGGCCCGGGTGATGATCGTCTTGATTTCATGGGGCGTAAGATTCTGGGCCTCATCAACAATGAGGAATATGTTCACCAGACTTCTTCCGCGTATGTAAGCCAGTGGTTCAATCATCAATTTCTCATTTTCAAGGAGTTCTTTGATCTTTCGCGACCTGTCGCTTCCTTCGGAAAATTGATTGCGGATAACGCCGAGATTATCATAAAGGGGCTGCATATAGGGTCCAAGCTTTGAGTTGATATCGCCGGGCAGATAGCCGATGTCTTTATTACTCAAAGGGATAATTGGACGGGCCAGTAAAATCTGACGGTAATGGCGTCTGTTTTCAAGGGCCGCAGCCAGGGCCAGCAGGGTTTTTCCGGTACCAGCCTTGCCGGAAATAGTGACAAGGGGAATATTGGGATTAAGCAGACTATGTAAGGCAAAGGTCTGCTCAGCATTTTTGGGTGTAATGCCGTATGCCTGGGTTTTGTTAATTCGTTTGATGGTATGGGTTTCACCATCACAGAATGCCAGAACGGATTTGCGCCCATTGCGCAGAATAAGATACTCATTACAAAGGATAGGGTTTTCGGCAACAACTTTATCCTGACTTACTTCAAAAGGGGCGGTGTAGAGTTTTTCCACCACCTCACCGCTTTGGTCATCATTAATGCGGGAGCCGGTATACAGTGTTGTAATATCCTTGACATGATCTGTTGTATAATCCTGGGCCATCAATCCTACGGATTTTGCCTTCATGCGCAGGTTTACATCTTTGGTAACAAGTATCACCTTTTTGGTTTTATTTTCCAGCAACAGGTGATAGCCGATATTTAAAATATGGTGATCCGGTTTGGCAGGATTAAAATTTGCCCGAAGATGCTCATGCAGTTGCATTTCAAGCCGCACCATGATTTTGCCGTGACCAGGTCCGATTTTGATGCCGCCGTTAAAAAGCTTGTCACCGCTCAGCTCGTCCAGGGTACGGGCAAACTGACGCGCATGGTAATTGAGAGACTCATTGCCTTTTTTGAAATGATCCAGTTCTTCAAGAACCGTGATGGGGATAACGATATCGTGTTCTTCAAATTGGAGAATGCAGGATGAATCATGGAGTATGACGTTGGTATCGAGAATAAAAAGTTTCTTTTTTCGGGCCATTACCACCCCTGTTGTAATTTTAAAAGTAGAAGGAGCCCACAAGGTAGCTCCACATTCAGAATATACTGAAACTGAAGCCTCGGCAAGATTAATTCCGTTCCAGCATGACGAATAAAGGTCTTAATAAAGAGAGGAAGCATCCAGAGCTTATTGAGGAAAAAGCAAAGAGACCGGCTTGAGAAATAATGGATAGTTTTTGTGGAATTAAAAACGGCCTTCACCCAATGCCTCTTTGGCATCTTTATCATCAAAACCAATAAGGCTGATGTATTCTTTTTTCAGCTGATCCAAGGCTTCCCGGCAGGAACTTTCCTTGTTTTCCAGTAACATCTCAAGCTTTTTTATATAAACCTGCTGTGCTGTTAACTGATCGCGCAAATAATAAAACTCCTTAAAAAGCGTATCATTCATTTTTTGAATCCCCACAAAAAATCTTTACAGCTTTTCACAGATTGGATAGCCGCTATTCATATTTACAATGGAATTTTCATCAGCTTCATTGCATATTATTTTACCGTACGAGTATTAAAAACAGATTTCATTTACATTAAAATTTTATTTGAAATGCAATATACCTTTATTATGTAGTCTGGCTGCGCGCTCCCATTCAGCCGACACAGCCTCAACCAGTTTGCGGCAGCAACCCATTTATCTCACCTGGGGTTTCCTCCGAATGATCGCAAACACTGTCAGCCTGTTTCCAAGCGCCTGTGGCACATTCATTCAATTCGTCTTTGGCTTCGTCGGGAAGATCGAGTGATTTGTCAGCTGAACCAGTTGCGTGAGGTTCTGCGTTTCCACCCAACAGACGCAGCTTTTCTCTTGTTTTATCAAGAAGTCTGCTTACCTCGCTGGCGATTTCTGTCGAATGGTCATGAACACTGTCTGACATGTCCAATGTGCTCGATGCGGCATCATTCACCTTTTCAATTGTATCGGAAACCTCGATCATATTGTCGGCCGTGCCTACGGCAAGTTGTGAAATTGTTGCTGTGGCTTTTTCCTGTTCTGTGACTGCCTCTACAATACACAGACCGGTCTGGTTCATTTTTTCGACAGAGAGTTCTATCTGTTGGAGGCTGGAAATCATTGCCTGACCGGCGGCATCAATTGCTGCAATTTTTAACATGATATCCTCGGTTGCCTTGGCCGTTTCCAGGGAAAGCATTTTTACCTCAGAAGCCACAACGGCAAACCCTTTTCCGTGCACTCCCGCCCTGGAAGCTTCAATATTTGCATTCAGGGCAAGCAATTTGGTTTGCTCGGCAATTTTCCGCACAATTCCTGTAATGCTGTTTATGTCGAGCGTTGCCTGACTCAGCTGTTGGACATTACTTTGGGATTCATGGGCATCATGTATAATTTTCTGAACGATCTTGTTCTGATCATCAATCTTGCGATGAATATCCGTGACCAGTGTTTCCTGATTTTTAGCTGCCTCTGATACGGTGTTTGTGTTTTCCGCAGTTTTTTGAACATTCTCTACCACACTCAGCGACTGGTCGCGGGTTTTTGCAGCAAGATCGTGCTGGGAATCGGCTAATTTAACTAATACATCGGCTTTCCTTTCAAGTTTACCAATGATATTTGTGGTGTTCTCAAGCAGATCGTCAATAATATTTTCTGTCTGCATTCGTCTCCGGTTCTCTTCCTCTTTTTCACGGATTTTTCTTTCATCCTCCCTGCGGAGATCGAGCAACGCCTGTTTAAAATTTGTTATTGCCCCTGAAAGGATCCCTATCTGGTCACGGCGATATTTGAAAGGAATGTCCGGAAATTTGCCGGCCCTCACCTCATCAATTACCGAGGTAAGGCGAGAAAGCGGTTTTTCAATAATAGTGCGGGTCAAAAAAAACAGCACAAGCAGGTTTATTGAAAGTGTCAACAGGCTCACAAAGAGAGATGTTCGTTCTCTTTGTGAACGTATATCCTGCAGCACCTGTTGCTGTGCTGCTATTTTTTCTACCTGGCCGAGAATTTCATTGCGTGTTTTTTCAGCCTTGAGCCCTTCCTCGGCAAGGATAAGCGAGAGTTCCCGAACTTTGCTTTTAAAGGCATCGGGATTATTCACCTCTTGCTCGATGGTGGAAACAGCGTCACGAAGTTGCAGCGCATCCCTGCCAGGAGAATCGCTTTTCAGGGTGATGCGTTCAACAGATTCACTGAAATTGTCATTCTCATCAAAAAGTCCGAATGAAACGATCAAGGCGTTCGGTTCTTCCTGTACAATGACTTTATTTTTGGCCAGGTCTCTTCGTTCCTTTCGGGAATAGAGTTTTTTATACTGCTCCCGACCTTGCAGAATCTTCTTGTCAGTCGTTTGAAAATGTTGCTCCAGAAAATCATAAATTTTTCTTGTAGGATCAATTTCAAAAAAATGAGGCAGGGAGAGATATTTATTTTGTAATTCAACAACTGTTTCCCTGAGATTACTGCTCAACTGTTCACGAATGGCCAGCAGATCATCTACCTTGCTTTCAACTTGATTATTTGCCCTGTAATTTACAAAAAAGAGTACTCCTATGCAGATAACTGATATTATGGCAACACCGCTCAGAAGCTTTGTTCCCACGGTAATCCATTTGGTTTCCGGCTTACATATCTTACGGATCATAAGTTTTTTCAACCTCATTTTCTTGAATAAAATAAACGCATTAGACTTTTTTTATCTTAATTTGATTTTGTTATTTTTTGATCAAGGAATGGTTAAAATGATGTTAAAAAGAGTTATGGGATTGTTTTTTGAAATGCAGATACGTGGGAATGATGGAATGAGAATCAGTTCGGGAAAGTGCGATTCCAAACGAGGAGGGTTCCGGAATGAAAATCGAGGGGAAGGGATTTCCATTCCGGAACGAGGGAGAGAGAACTTTAACAGTTAAAGCCGTTTCGCCTCAACTATTTCAAAACTACCTCTCAAATATTCAGATTGTGTTTGGAATGTATTAAAAGAATATTACTTCTTTGCTTATCATCTGAACGCTACATCCTGAACTAATCAGTCACCAATTCAGACATTATGAGACCATAAAAACTGCCGGACAAATCAGATTGGTACTTCCAGCCAAGATGAACGCGGCAGGTAGCGCACATGCTGTAACGCCAGGAGCAACCGGTAAACCAGGTGCAGTCCTTTGTAGGAGGACCATATGTCACGCAACCGGGAGCTATGGAAAAACAACCAATACCAAACACCTTGCCGTAGGGGTTGGCAAAGGTGTGCCTATGACTGCCGTTCATTTCAATCATCTGCCCGGCAGTGGTGATCCTGGCCCGGCAATGACGGCAGCGATATACTACTCCCTTGTCACCGGTATCTGTTTTTTCGTCGGTTTTACTGAAAACAGTGTCTTTGGGAGAAAAATCGACTTCCCTGCATGATATTCCCAAATCAAACATTTTCGTGCTGCCCGATAAGAGTAACCTCAACCTTCCGGGTCCGGGGTCTGTTGTCGTGATTAATCAGGACAACCTGCTGCCAGGTTCCCAGTGCCAGACGGCCATTGCGAACGGCAAGAGAAATGGAAGGTCCGAGAAGCGCAGCCTGTACATGGCTATGGCCATTGCCGTCATGCCATGCCTCTTCATGGGCATAATTTCTGCCTGGAGGGGCAAGTTCATTAATAGCTCTGGATAAATCCTCTACCACTCCGGATTCATATTCAATGGTGGTGATGGACCCCGTGGAACCGACGACAGTTGCATGCACGACGCCGTTTATGACCTGCGCCTCAACGACCGAAGATTCAAGTTGCCTGGTGATATCCTGAATAGAAACACCTGTTTTAAGCTCCACGGTCAACTGGTCGCAGTGCATCAGTAAGTCAGCCATATCGCTTTACCTCCTGTATGGTTGAGATGGAAGTCCGTAGCTCTTAGGATTCTTGTCTTTAGGAAGGCCACTGCTGCTTTTTTTTCTCAACGGAATAACAGAAACGGTTCCAGGAAAACTCCCTGCCGCTGACCGGACATCGCAGCTTTATTTTTTTTTCATCAACCTCAACAACCAGCCAGTCTCCTCTGCGTTTTCCATCTGCAATATGAATTTTATCACCTGCCGCAAGGGGATATTGACGAAAGATAAGAACGTTCTCAGTCATGCCTGCCTCCACTTCATCCGTATTCCTATCAAAAAAACATCTCATACTTTTATTTATTTCAATATGGTACTAAAATAAAATCAGATAGAGTAAATAATTCTTTTATATCTCACAACGGCACGAAAAAATAAGCTGGATACTTCCAATTTCCCGTCACCATGTATTCCATTTTATCGGCAACGCTGAAAGTGCCGCTGAAAAACGGTTGATTTAATAAAAATGAAGCATAATAAGGAGAAACAATGATTGTCGATTGGGCATATTTTAGAAAAGGCTGAGCTTCCTGCAAAAAAGCCCAGGAGGCTCTTGGGAAAACAAAAGTGGAAATTAAAACGGAAATAAATGCCAGAAAAGAACCTGTAGAGGAAGCTGCTGCCTGGGAGCTGCTCAGCAAGAATAAAAAAATCTTCATTGCCAGGGGGAAAAAAACAAACATGTACACACCTTCAGACGACAACAGGGATGAAATACTCAAAAACGCCCTCGGACGAAGCGGGACCTTACGCGCCCCTACCCTGCTCATAACCGATACCTGTTATGTCGGTTTTAACGAAGAGATGTATGGACAGCTAACGGGAATCTAACGAAAATGCTCGCCAAAATTCTTAGCAGCACCGTCCAGGGGGTTGACGCACTTCCTGTTGAAGTGGAAGTTGATATTGTCTTCGGACTTCCCGGATTTTCAACCGTAGGACTACCGGAAGGAGCAGTCAGGGAGAGCAAGGACAGGGTAAAGGCGGCTATAAAAAATAGCGGCTACGAATTCCCGGGTAAAAGAATTACCGTCAATCTGGCCCCTGCTGATATCAAAAAAGCGGGCACCGGCTTTGATCTTCCCATAGCCCTTGGCATCCTTGCCGCTTCCGAAGTCTTTTCTTCTGATCTGCTGCATGATTATGCGGTAGTGGGAGAACTTGCCCTTGACGGATTCATACGTCCAGTACCCGGTATTCTACCAATGGTTCTTGCCGCCCGCAAAAAAGGCCTTACTGGGATACTGCTTCCCGCTGAAAATGCCGAGGAAGCTGCTGTTGTCAAAGGCATCGATATCATCGGTGTTGCGTTCCTGCATCAGGCTGTCGAGTTTCTGATGCAACTTACTCCTATTGAGCCGACGGTTGTTGACCTGGACACACTTCTTTTAAACCAGAGAACCTATGATGTCGACTTTTCCGAGGTCAAGGGGCAGGAACATGTGAAGAGGGCTCTTGAGGTGGCAGCGGCTGGAGATCATAATGTCCTTCTAAGCGGCCCCCCGGGTTCCGGCAAGACCATGCTTTCGCGGCGGCTGCCGACAATCCTGCCGGATCTCAGTTTTGAAGAAGCCCTTGAAACAACGAAGATTTACAGTGTCTGCGGCCTGTTGCCGGACAGTTGCAGCCTCATGGCTCAGCGCCCCTTCCGGACACCGCATCACACTATATCAGACGCCGGTCTTATTGGCGGCGGCAACATACCAAAACCTGGTGAGGTTTCTCTTGCCCATAACGGCGTACTTTTTCTGGACGAACTGCCAGAGTTTAAAAAACATGTTCTGGAGGTTTTGCGACAACCACTTGAAGACGGACAGGTTACCATTGCCCGAGCCTCCTCTACCCTCACCTTTCCGGCCCGCTTTGTCCTCATCGCCGCCTTAAATCCCTGTCAATGCGGCTTTCATGGAGACACCAGGCACCAATGCACATGTACTCCCGTTCAAATAAAACGTTACCAGGACAAACTTTCCGGACCACTGCTGGACAGAATAGACATCCATCTGGAAGTACCGGCCGTGGCTTTCCAGGAGGTTTCCTCTTTGAGTGAAGGTGAGTCTTCCCAGGAAATCAAAAAGCGGGTTACCAAGGCAAGAAATATTCAAGCCAAAAGATTTTCGAGAAGAAAAGGTGTCTTCAGCAACAGCCAGATGAACAGTCGCGACCTGAAAAAGTATTGCCAGCTTGACGAAGCGTCCCTTTTACTTCTTGAACGAGGCATGGACCAGCTCGGCCTTTCGGCCCGGGCTTATCATCGCATCCTGAAAATTTCCAGAACCATAGCCGATCTGTCAGATAGCACGGATATTGCTCCCCAGCATATTGCCGAGGCCATTCAGTATCGCCGCCTTGACAGAGGCAATAGAAGCTAATTTTTGTATTTCCTCCCTAAAAAAAGGGTCTTCTTTTTTTCTTGAAAATGATATGGTAGACAAAAATATCTTCCTCATTTTCTAAAAGCTCAAATCTAAAAAGGTGTATCATGAGCAGCATGACCGATGATCAAAGAAAAAGCACACGAATACCGGTTCAGTTTGATGTGAGCATCGTCCACGATGAAGATTATCTTATCTCGTTTACGCGTGATATCTCGGCGGACGGCATGTTCATTAATACGCCAACACCTGTTCCATCAGGAGAAAATGTCAGTCTATCCTTTGCCATGGGTGTGGGGAAAGAAATTTCCGTAGAAGCCAGAGTGGTATGGGTGAATCTGGATGGTCCTGAAATTGATCGAGGGATGGGAGTCAAATTTGTGAATGTCTCCCCTTCGACCAAAAAAAGCATTCTTTTACTTGTAAACAGAATAGCAATCTTACCTGATGATGCCCCAATCAACTAGGACTCAGAAAAGAGACTAACTGCTGCTGGCACCAAACCACTGACCGGGATCACCTGCAAGATTCAAGCTGTCATAGTTTTGCAGCCGGTTATAATCTATCATCATCTGGACATCACTCACATACGCGTCACGCCGCTCAGAGTAGTTTTTGAGCCCTTCAGCCAATTGCACTGAGTCATGTGACTGCAGCCTTATATTACGAATTTCCTCATGTGCTTCATGCCTGTTCAAGGTAAGAATATAGTCCCGGACTGAGTCAAGAATGGAATCGTAGATTGCAACTTTGTGCGTTTTTCCAACCTGCCGCTCGGCAGGGATCATACCCTTACCACTCCAAGTCCACATGCCAAAAATGTTATTTCCCTGTGTGGCAAATCGTGATGTTCCCCAGGAGGACTCTATAGCGCCTTGGGCAAGTATGAGACTGACCGGAAAAATATCGACTTTAGCAAGCAAATCATCCATTCCCTCAGCGCGATACTTCCGAGCCATTTCACTGAGCAGCAAACTGTCTTTTTCAGGTAAATAGAGGGAAAAGCCATTTTCAAACTCATCAGACAGCCCTTTGACATCTTCAGGTATTTTTCGTGCAATATCAAGGAGCTGCTGCCTTTCCTCCTCAACCTCATGGAGTGCGATCTTCGCTATAGGCAGCAGAGTATGAAAAAAGGCTCTTTTCTTGCTCGGCACATCAAGATACTGCAGATTGACCGGAAAACCGGTCAGCAGAAGAGGAGTAATTTCTGTTTTGCCGGAAAGATCCCATAAACCATTTGCTTTCAAGCGGCTGATCAAATCATTGGTTGAGTAGGGAACAGCTTTGCTTGAGTGCGATAAATCACTTTTATTGTTTGTTGCGGATGCATGGTCTCTCGTTGAAGAAAGAACAATATTACTACCAATAAAGGAAGAAACGTCATTTTTTTGACTCTGCTGCCATAAAATGGCAGATAAGATGCCGCAGAAAATGAGCCCAGCCAATGGTGAATGAAGCCGGAAGCGTTCAACCTGCTGACGGGAAAAGACAGCAACGCTTGATCGGGTAGTTGCACTTAAAATTTGACGGTTTTGCCAAAAATCGTCAAACCTTTGCTGACATATACATAACGTATTGTTATTATATAATTTTAAGGTCAATTTCAGAACTTTCTTTGATTGAGTCAATTTTTGAAAACACCATTCAATGGCACTGCAGGAAAGACCAAGCACTTTATCCACCGGAACTTTCAGCAGGCTTCCACTTGAAATGGATTTAATTTGAGAACATACCTTCATAAAAAACTCGTCTTTTCATTTTTAAATTCTTACTCGATTGCCAAGAGAATCCGTCTCTCACATCTCTATGTTACTGAGATAACATGATATTTCTTGAACAAAAGAGTCTTCCCCCCTTAAGAGAGGTACTGAACTGAGTCCAGTAACAGATTTAACATTATTCAGTTGTGTAAAACTCAGGAGCAACTCAAGTTAAACGCAAAAATCTGCATATATAACGCAAAATTAAGCTTTTAGCACGCTATTAATGATATATGGGGCAAACATCAGAACAGCAGCAGCCACTTGCTCAAACTTGCTTAATTTTGAGCAAGTGTTATGCCAGAAAGGACAAAAAAATCCCTTTCATGCACAATTTCCACTGGTTACCTCGGAGGACTTAGATGGACTTGCTTGAGGGGAAAAGGCAATTTTTTCCTAAAAACAGGAAAAATACTGGGTTATTTTTCAGAAAACTGGATTTTTTAACCCGTTTTTCGCCGAGAACGGACACGACGGTCATTGGAAATTGAAAGTGAAACAATCACACCTTCGCGATGGCTTTTTCTGCGGTCTTGTTTTCGCTTCCGACGCTCTTTAATTTTTTCCTTATTAAGACCTTGATATAACTGAACTTTATCAGGATCCTTCTTGACGCTCGGGGAACTGCCGACAATAATATTCATACCACCACTCCTCTGCACATCAGATGACATCCATGTCATTCTGCTTCCTTTACTCCTAATATCGGCATATTAAAGGAAATACTTTACTTCTTTTTTTGTATCTATTCAGCGAGGGCTCGAAATGGGCCTCAACTCCAGGCCGTAACTATTCAGATGTGCCTTTTCTTAATCAGGAATGACTGTGAGGGAGGTTTCCCAAAGAGTGTTTATGATAATGTGGATGGAGAATTGAAGAATCACCTTCATAATGGAGACTTTTGTCAGAAAATCCATAAATTGAAGTACTGGTCCGGCAAAGAAAATCAAATTCATGGGACACGATGATCGTGCTTAACTGCAGGTTGTTTAAAACTTCAAGAATACGCTTCCTCGTGGCTTCGTCCAAACCGGTTGTCGGCTCATCAAGAAGAAGGACCTTCGGTTGCATGGCAAGGAGAGTGGCCAGAGAAACAAGTTTTTTTTCTCCACCTGAAAGTTTTGCTGTGATTCGTTTCTCAAAGCCTTCAAGCTCAAGATCACTCAGGGTTTTACGGGCAATTTTTTCTGCTTCTTCAGGGCTTTTACCAAGATTAAGTGGACCAAATGCGACATCTTCAAGAACAGTGGGACAAAAAAGCTGGTCATCGGCATTCTGAAAAAGCAGCCCCACCTGTCGCCTCGCCTGTATAAAATCTGCCTCGGAAAGCATTGGCCGCCCAAAAATACGGATTTCTCCTTTTTGAGGTTTCACGAGTCCCATGATCAGATGAAGCAGGGTCGTTTTACCACTGCCGTTAGGACCGATCAGTCCAAAACGATCACCCTCCATCAATTGCAGATTAACATCAGCAAAAAGCTCACCCTGCCCCGGGACATGATACGTGAGATTTTTGAGTTCAACACAGGGAACAGCCGTCATAACGAAAAAAACTCCAACCAGGTAAGGGAGGCAAGAAAACACAGACAAACAAACAGAAAAGAGAAATCAAGCATACGTATATGAAAATTCGTCAAACTGTAAAACCTGCCATGAAAACCACGGCATTTCATGGCTGCCATGATGCGCTCGGATCTTTCCAGGCTGCGCACAAGCACCATGCCGATTAAATTACCATAGGTCCTGAACGTATGAAGATTGCATTTTGCCTGAAACGAACGCAGTTTCATGGCGTTTCTGAGTCTTCTGAACTCATCGCCAACTACGTCTATATAACGAACCATGAAAAGAAAGATGTGAATAAATTTTTTCGGCACACCAAAAAACTGCATACTTTTTCCTAATGCTGCCGGTTCCATTGTGCCGATGAGACCCGAGACTGTTATCATAATCGTATTTGCTTTCAACGCAATCAAAACTGCTTTTTCCAAACCTTCTTTGCTGTAAGCCATACTTCCCCACTGCACCAAGGCCTCCCCCTGAACGGAAAAAGGGAAAAAAAGAAGAAGAAAAATCATGAAAAAATTGAGTTCAGCAAGTCTTCTGAATGTTTGTTTCAGCGAGAGCCTGGCAAGAGCGACAAAAACAAATGAAAGAGGCCCTGCAAGAACTATGGGGAAAAAGCGTGTTGAAAAAGCAATACAAAAGGCATAGAGCAGCGCTATGAGCAGACGAACCCTTGGGTCAATGCGATTTATAAAGGAATGGACATTGCCTTCAATTAACATGTTTACAAAACTAAAGTTGATTTTATGTGCCACAAAAACCACGATATAACACGAAAATCAACTCCTTCCATGTAAAACCGTCAATTTTTAATTGATAGAGACTCAATTCCGTGGATTATTTTTTAGAGTTTTCTCATGATACCAGGGGACCTTTCTGCAACAGTTCCGGTTTCACTTTTTTTAAAAAAGCAACCGCAGAACCGGTAACAAAAGCCTCAATAACGATAATGGGCAGATGGGCCAGAAGTACGGCCAGGATGGTTTCACCAAAATCCCTGTCGCTCAGAAAGAGAGTAAGCGCAAAAAAAAGACCATTTAATAAAATCCCGATTCCTCCTGCCCAGAAACCAATCCAGAAAGGTGTTGCCGGTCTTCCCCCTTCCTTGCGTATAAAAGGAAAAAAGAGAGCGTGGCAGATAACGGCCGCTGCCCCTGCATTAAGGGTATTGGCTCCCAACGTGGTCAAGCCGCCGTAACCGAAAAAAAGAGTTTGCATTAGAAGGGCTGCAGCAAGGGCGGGGAATGCCGTCCAGCCAAGCAACAAGCCGAGAAGGCCAGTAAGAAGCAAATGGGCGCTTGAGGGACCGATGTTAATATGCATGAGGGAGGCCACAAAAAAAGTGGCCGACAAAATACCCGCTTTAGGGATAGTATCATAGTCTACTTTGCTCAGGCCGATTCCCACGCCGGCAAGAGCTAAAGTTGAACTGACAGCGATAACAGGCCCGGAAAGAACACCATCGGCAATATGCATTTCAATGCTCCTTCCGACGCCGGGCTGCAATATATGAAGCAATACCGGCAAGCCCGATGAGATACCCGATACCACCCAGGATATCCTGGAGTTTTTTCTTCTCCTCCTGTTCAGCCAACTCGGCACGCAGCTGAGCAAGTTGTTTTTGCAGAGGAACAAGCTCACTTCGTATGAGAGCTGCCAGCTCCTTGGTATCCGCTGCTAACGATACCGCATTTCCAGTAGCCGCTTCGGCCAAGGAAGTTGACGGCTCCTGCCCTGTATTCACATCTTTCAGAGTCTCACCAGCTCCAGGATATTCAGGGAGATCAGCAGGGAACTCCTCCTTTGTTATCAGCCACTCGGCACTGTGTCCGTCAGCGCTATCCAACTTCACCAGGGTATCAACCCGGTAGCGGGCTTCTGTATCAAATTCACCCTGTTCATTGCTTATCAGTTCATCAATTACCTTGCCGCCCGGACCGGCAAGAATGATTTTTACATTCTTCGGTCTGGAGCTGGACGTATAATATGCGTATCCATCAATGCTCTTCCCTTCAACAGCGGCAAAAATCTTCACCTTATGGGCTAAAGCGGAAAGCGGGAAGATTATGCCGGAAAGAAAAACAACACCTGTCACTAAAATAAAAATCTTTTTCATCAAATACAGCCCTGACTCCTACGCTCACGCAGAGAGAGTTTAAAGTTTAAACGAAAGTTACTCCATATCAACGCACTTTATCCAGGTAAGTCCGCCAAGTTCCACATCAACTTTTTTGCCTTCCGGATTTTCCATTAAACTGTCTCCCTCAACCAAAGCAGCAAAACCCCACCATCCTGCTTTGGGCATGGCATAGGTAAAAACTCCAAACAGATCGGCCTTGATAACCTGAGTAATGAAAGGATCGGCAGGAATGTCCACCTTTTTATCGGTATTCAGATATTCAACTTCAACTTCAGCTAAAGGAACCGGCTTGCCGTTATGCTTTACCATTCCACGAAAAACATTACCAGTCCATGTTCCGTATGGACGAACCAGCGGATCAATTTCCACCGGAAAGTGAACAGGCTCATCCCAGCCGGATTCATCTCCGAAACCATTTACCACGACCTTGGTATAATGGATAATCATTTTTTGTTCAGCAGGTTCCCAGTAGGGTGCAGGAGCAACGGCAAAAACATAATCTCCGGGAGTGGTTATGGAATACGTTGATGTATAGGCAGACTTGCCATCCACCTTTTGCGGCCTGAGGGTCGGTAAAAGATCTTGTTTTTCTCCGCCATGGACGACAAAATACTGATCCGGTTTTGCCATCTCCATTGCCGGCCCGTTTTCCATGGGATGACTGAAACGCAGATCCATTTCAACTTTTCTTGCTGAACCGGCGCCGACAATATCGGTTGAAGGTATAAGTTCGAGAAAATGGGCTTCAGCAGCAAGCGGCCAGAAGCTCACCGCCAGACTGCCGAGAGCAAGATGAATAATATTTTTTTTCATAATTTTTCCTAAAATGCTTAGAATTGATTTTTCAAGGCAACAACACTTCACACATTTGCCGAAAATGTAACACCAACACGCCGCCATGTCAACACTGTATTCACACAATTGCAACATTCGTAACACCTGCTGATTGACGACTTCCAAATAGTCTGCAAAAGCAAGCTCCTCCTCCTTTCCCATTGTCGCCTGCACACTTTTGCTCTTGACTTCGCTGATTCTTCCATGACAACATCGAAAAGAGGGACCGGCAAGATTTCCTTCAATTATTAGACCAGGGGCTTGGCTCCTTGTTTCCTGATGTCTGACTTCGGTTCTTTCCAACAACTGCTATGATCAATAAAAGGAATAAACCTTAAAATGCATATCCGGGATTGGCTGCAGCAAAACAAAGACCGTGAAATCAAGGCGGAAAATCTGCATCGTTTCATAAAACCGGGTTCACGCATTTACATAGGATCCGGATGCAGCGAACCGGTCCGCCTGACCGAACAACTTGCAAAAAATAAGAATAAATTTAACGATTGCGAGATAGTTCACTTTCTGACTTTATCTGGAAACAAATTTTTTGATGACCTTGAACCCTCTCTTTACAGGCACCAGGCTCTCTTTGTCGGCAGCTCGATCCGCCAGGCGGTCAACGAAGGAAAAGCAGACTATATTCCTATTTCCCTGTCCGGTATTCCCCAACTTATAAAAAGTGGGCAACTCCGCATTGACGTAGCGCTTCTCCAGGTAAGCCCGCCAGATAAATTTGGTTTTTGCTCCTTGGGAATCAATGTTGATATCAATCGAACCGTATTTGAAAACTCAAAAAAAATCATTTGCCAGATTAACCCGAAAATGCCGAGAACAAGCGGTGACTCCTTTGTTCGTTTTGATGATATCGACCATTTTGTTTACGATGATACAGATCTTCTGGAATTCAAATATCCGGAGTCGGACGAGGTGGCCAAAAGGATTGGTCAGCATTGTGCCAGGATTATTGAAAACGGCTCAACCCTGCAGTTTGGCATCGGAAGTATTCCCAATGCGGTGTTGATGTATCTGACGGACAAGAAGGATCTGGCAGTTTACAGCGAAGTCATTTCCGACTCCATCATGGAATTAATTGAATGCGGGGTGGTCAACTGCCGCAAAAACCGCCACCCTCACATACTCACCTCTTTTGCCATGGGCACCCGGCAGCTCTATGATTATGTTCACGAAAACCCATTCATTGAATTCAGGTCCACAGAGACGATCAACAACATTCTTCATATTGCTCAAAACACAAAACAGGTCTCCATCAATGCCGCCCTGTCGGTCTCAATCACCGGACAGGTTAATTCGGACAGCATAGGAAGCGAAATTTTCAGCGGCGTTGGCGGACAACTTGATTTTGCCATAGGAGCCGCTCTTTCAACAAGGGGCAAACCGATAATCTGTCTGCCCAGCGTCACAGCGGATGGTAATAAATCACGAATCGTAGCAACGCTTGATCCAGCTGCCGGGGTGGTGGTCCCGAGGAGTGAGGTTCATTACGTCATCACCGAGTGGGGAGTTGCTTTCCTGCATGGGAGATCGATTAGAAGCCGGGTTCTTCAAATGATAGGTATAGCCCACCCTGATTTCAGGAAGCAACTCCTGGATAAAGCCAAAGAACTCAACTTTGTTTACCAGGATCAGATGCTTCCCTTGAATCAGAATGGTGTTGTTGTGGTCTATCCGGAAGAATATGAGTGGAGTTATATAGCGCCAAATGCGGAAAAAATATCTTTCCGTCCGGTTAAAACCACTGATGAGCGTATGCTGCAGGAACTCTATTATGAACTTGAAGAGGAGGACAGAAGATTTCGATTTTTCTCTCCCAAGAACACTTTCTCCCATAAAGAAACCCAGACCGCAGTCAATGTCGACTATGAATCAATTTTTGCCATTGTCGGACTGGTGGGAGACGAAGAAAAGCAGAAAATCGTATCCATTGGTTCATACTATCTGCATTGTTCTCTCAATGTGGCGGAAATCGCCTTTACTGTAGCAAAAGGCTTCAGAAACCAGGGCCTTACCAGGCATATGCTGACCAGACTTATTGACATAGCAAAAGAGAAACGAATTTCCGGGTTCATGGGCGAAGTATTACGCATGAACGACCCGATGATCCATGTTTTAAAAACATCTCCATACGTCATCAAGTTTGAAGCAGAGGAGGATGCCTTTTCTTTTCATTTTAACTTCAATGAAAAGCGATAACATTGCAGGAATTACGAAACAGCCTTTCCTCTCAACCTCACAGGTGCCCGCCAGGGTCAGGTATTTTAGCTGACCTCCCTCGAAAGATGGAACTCAATCAATATTTAATGAGTTTCGGAATGACGCATCTCTTTTTTTTCTGAAGAGAGGTCAGTTTCTGAGGCAAGAGGTATATTTGTTGCCCTGCGACGCTTGGCAGTATTGCCTGCCGATACTTTACAATCATCCATGTCAATCGAACAACTCTCAGATTTTTTCCCTGCATTGATTTTTCTGGGAATTGCCATAATTCCCTGACCAACCCTGATTATAATAGTGTCTGCTATTATTTTTTTCATTTTTCCTCCCTTTGAAAATAATTTTGCCCTTGTCAGCAAAGGGCAATTTTATTTCCAGGTCATCAGATTGAAAGTAACCTAAGACATACGACTAAAAGAAAACTTCGGGGTTCAGCCGTATGTATTGTTGCTGCTATTTTATAGTATTACTACAAGAAAAAAGTCATGCCTATTACTGAAATAAGCCAAAACAGCTTATTCGTCTTGTATGACTTCAGGTATGCTGCAGTGAGAATAAGAATCGTGAATCTCTGCAGGAGGTCACTTCAATTTGACATCCCAAAAAACAGGTTTGTTCACAAAAAAAACAAGGCTGTGCCCGACTGCAAAGCCGGGCACGGATTCAGGCAATTCCAACCTATTTGATTTGAATCTGTTTGACAGCAGGCAACGGTAATTCTTTGTGCTTTATACTAACATGAAGCACACCATTTTTAAAGGTCGCCTTGATAGAATCCTGATCCGCATCATCAGGCAGCGACAACACTCGCTGGAAGGAGCCGTATGAACGTTCCATCCGGTAGTAGCCTCTTTCCTTCTCCTCCCTTTCCTGTTTCTTCTCTCCGGTAATCATCAGGGTGTTGTTGACAACCTCAAGTTTTACATCTTGCTGATCAACGCCAGGCACTTCGACACTGATTACATATTCTTTGTCATTTGCGCCAATGTCCAGAGTTGGTTTTAGAAGCCCCTCGGCCATAAAACTGGAAAGATGTTTACCTGAACGGAAAGGACTGGCACCATTATCCCTGAAAAAATGATCAAACAGTTGCTCCATCTCCTGATGCAGTTGGCCTATGGGACTGTATATCCGTCCTAATGGCTCATTTGGCCCTGTTCGCTTTACCGGCATTGTCATCTCTGATTCCTCTTCCTCATTCTTAAACCAGTTCCATGGAGCTAATTTCCTGAAATCCATAACACACCTCCGAGTTTGCTCATCTCAAAAGAAAACGGAAAACCGAGCCAGAGACGATTTCCCGTTTTATAATTACACGATCCTTTAGAGAGAATTCACGTCCCTGTTTTCAACGAAACAGCGGGAGTGGAAACGGAGTGCCTTTTCACTTCCTCACCCCTCATGAATTTCAATTTGTCTCGGTTTTGCCGCTTCAGACTTTGGCAGATGAAGCCTGAGCACTCCTTCTTTCAGCTCTGCATTGACCTTGGCAACGTCAATTGTTTGGGGTACTGAAAAGGTTCTATAAAACTCCACACTGCCAAATTCTTCCCAGTTTGCGGCTCCCGATGTTTCCAGATTCCGCAGTCCGGTAATCGTTAATTTTCCATTATCGACGTTCACACGGACCTCCTCCTTGGTAACACCAGGCATGTCAGCGTGCAGAAGAATTTCATCTTCATTCTCATAAATATCAACTACCGGTGTCACGGTCGGGAATTGCCGATTTCTTTCAAGTTTTGTTTCTTCTTTTTTGACTAGTTCTTTCTTTTCATCCATGGCGGACCTCCAACTAATACATATCGTAGGGTTAAAAAATAATTCTTTATTGTATGCTAATTTGTCTTGGCTTCGCGGCCTCAGCTTTGGGCAGAGTGAGAGTGAGAATCCCATTCTTTAAAGACGCCCCGACTTTTTCCGAATCCACCTCAGCAGGCAAAGTAAAACTGCGGGTGAATGAAGCCGTCCCTCGTTCAACTCGGTGGGCCTTATAGCCGTCTGGGGCATCGGATTTCCGCGTACCGCTCACCTCAAGATAGTTACCTTGAATCTTGATATTAAGATCATCCTTGGCAAGTCCGGGAACTTCAGCCTTTATTTCAAGCTGATTTCCCCTGTCATAAAGATTTGTCCTTGGCGCTCCTTCGCTTACCCGCCAGCCATAATCATCCCCATAAGATCTGTCAAAATCCGTGAACAACCTGTCCATGCGGGAGCGAAGCAGATCCATGGCACCAAACATCCGGTCAATGTCACTTACTCTTGTCCACATAACTGTTCCTCCATTTCGTTTTTTTATTGTTCGGCAGATTCGTAAAAATGGCCTTTTTAAAAAGTGAAAAATTCTTCAGAAGACTGAATCAATAGCTCATTTGTAGCCGCTTCACTGCCAAATTACGAACTCGTCATTCCTTGTGATTCAGAAAATAATTACGGAAAGACACATGTCAATATCTTTATTTATTTTTTTATATTTTTTCATCAATATTACTTTTTTCTAAATTATTGACAAAGTAATACAATTGAAATACTATTAAGCCAAGGAGAGCGAATATGAATCGAAAGAGACAAAGAACAGAACCTCAGGAACTCAAGCTGACAGTGGGTGAGCTGAAAGGGAAACAGTCAGTCAGAGCGACATTCAAACTTCCCAGGCATGTTATACAGCTGCTCAGTGTGCTTGCAGGACAGCTCGGCATCAAACAGAAATCCTTATTTGATCAACTTATTGAAGATGCATCAGTACTTGGCCAAGTAGCAGAGGAGGCACGAAATTATTCACCTGGAGGAAAAGACCGGTGTCAGAAAACCTTTGTGATCAGTAGAAACTCGCTGATGTCACTGGACAATATTGCCAAACAGCGCAAAATTTCACGTGACGTTTTGGTGGAAGTATCCATCCGAAGGTTGCTGCCGGTCATTGACTCAGAGCTGAAAAAACATGAGGGGAGAAAAATTGTTTTAAATGAGATGAAATCCTATTTAGAACAGGGACAAAAACTTTTGGCCAGGGCGGGCGAACTGCTTGGAAGGGAGGATCGGGTCTACGAAATGATCCAACATCAGGTAAGTCTATCAAAGAAAAATTTTTCGGAAGTCAACAGCATTGTCGAGAAGGGAAAGCCCATGGAAGAGTGGTAAATTATCCGCAATACCCATGTAAAATTTGCAATTTACCCTTTACCGGGAGAAAAAATTTTTCCTCCCGGCAAGCGTGACACCAAAGAATTCACAGGAGCGTCCTGCAGGTTAACGGCTTACGATACTTAATGCTTCCAAGAGATGGGTTGCATCATGCACGCTCGTTTGTTCTTCTTCAACAACAAGGTTGAAAAAATCACATTTTGAGCAGTTTGCTGATTTTGCAGCATAGCTTCCCTGAACTTGCCCACCGCAATAAGTCCCGGCAATAATCCAGCAGGCTCTGCCGGCGTTATCCCCACGATGAATACCATCCATGCTTTTTTCAGTGGATGCCGGGCACACTCCAAATTCATCCACGTTATTCCCACCTGGCTCACGTCCACAGCCTTTAAATTCCCAACAATTGACAGTCTTTGTTGTCATATTTCCTCCATTAAAAGGGTCTGAGTTACTCTCTGTGCAAAGTAGATTTGTTACTTCCAATTAGATTGTACAGCAGGATACCTTACAATCTAAAGATGTGCACAGGGCACGGATAAGGAAGAAAACCTACAGCTTTTACCATTCAGCAATTGAGTTTTTATAAAACAAATTATCGCTAAAAAGTTTTACTGGTGTCAATTTTTTTGTGAAGAATGAGAGGGAATATTTCATTGAGGTATTGGGGATTACCCTGCCGAGAAAAAGAGGTGAAATTCGTTTTTTTTTACATACCAAAGCAAAATTCACAATTTGAGACTTGTTTAAAACTTGCCGCCTGACAGATTAATCCAAGTGAGCAACCAAACGGCAAGGAGCAATTTCATTGCAACCATGCGAGCGCCTCCTTATTGCTTTTAAAATAGCGAATATTGAATCCTTCCAGTTGTGCTACGTTTTCAAAATATTGCCTATGGTTTTCTGCCTCTGCATATATGAATGCCAGTTTCACATGAGATTGTATTCCAATTATCCTCATGTAGTTTGTCAAATCCAAAGCCCCAATCATAGGCTCAGCAGGATTAAAAGTTGATTCGGTCAGATCAATAATGACTCTTGAAAAATTATTGATTTTCAAATGGCCGGCTATTGCTGATAATATTTCTTTTCTCAGCTCCTGATTGAGCAGGCAAGAGGCTTTCACCTTTATGATTTTATATTTTGAGTCAATTTCCAGATCGAAATCCATTTTTTTTTATTGTCCGTTGCTCAAAGCGACACGATTTGCCTGAACAGAATCAAGGATAAGATTTGCAATAGATGCAATGCGGCCCCTACGTATACTTGATTTGTGGAAGTACAGAAGAGTACGTGCAAGCGTTGTATTCAGGAAGGTATTTTTCTTTTTTTGGGGGAATGCTGTTTCCGGCTTTCTTCAGTCAATTGCCTCTCCGTGTCATCAGAAAACAGAAAACCGAGTCCCGCGCAGTTGGGGCAATCTTCGGTGGACAAAAGAAACCTGCTTACTCCCTGAAAAAAGCTTATCTGACCAGATCCACCGCAGGTTTCACAGATTGTTTTTGTATCATCTTTCTTCATCATATTGAGATTGGTTCGCATTTTTAATGCAAAGATAGACTAGCTGGCCTCGTCAAATATTTCCATTAAAACTTTATCAGACACAATCTTTTCTTCCTCTGCCACCTGTCGTATTGTCTTCCCTTGCTCATAGGCTATCTGGGAAATTGCCGCAGCCCTGTCATAACCGATATAGGGAATAAGGCGCGTGGAAAGGGCAAGGCTCTGTTCAATATAGGAAGCGCTTTTGGAGCGATTTGCCGTAATACCCTGTATGCATTTATCAGCAAACATACGAGAAGCTGACGCAAGAAGAGAAAGAGACTGCAGCAGATTATAACTGATTACAGGCAGCATGGTATTCAGCTCAAAACTGCCCCACTGCCCTCCCAGGGTGACGGCAGTATCATTTGCCATGATCTGGACAGCTACCTGCATGACGGATTCAGGGATAACAGGGTTGATCTTGCCAGGCATAATAGAAGAGCCGGGCTGCAGGGCAGGAATATTTATTTCTGCAAGCCCGCAACGGGGACCTGACGAAAGCCATCTGATATCATTGGCTATTTTCATGAGACTGACGGCTATTGTCTTGAGTGCGCCACTCGTCTCTACTGCACTATCCTGGGCAGCCTGGGCTTCAAAATGATTCTGCGCCTCCCTAAACGTGATCTGCGTTTCTTCACAGAGAAGACTTATAACCCTTGGGGCAAAATCATGGTGAGCATTTATGCCGGTTCCCACTGCAGTCCCCCCAAGAGCGAGTTCGGCAAGCCTGCTCTCAAGGGACTCGATTCTTTCTCGACCAAGTTCAATCTGCCGGGCATATCCGGAAAACTCATGGCCCAGTGTCATTGGGACGGCATCCTGAAGATGGGTCCTGCCGATCTTTTTCACATCGGCAAATTCAGCGGCTTTGTCGGCAAACGTCTGTTGAAGCTTCGTGAGGGCAGGAAGGAGGTCTTTCTTTATCAAAATCAAAGCAGCAATGTGCAGTGCCGATGGAATAACATCGTTACTCGATTGGCAGCAATTGACATGATCATTCGGATGAACCGGCTCTTTACCTGCTCTTTTTCCGGTCAATATCTCATTTGCCCTGCAGGCAAGGACTTCATTGACGTTCATATTCGTTGAGGTGCCTGAACCCGTCTGAAACACATCCACAACAAACTGATCAGTAAATTTGCCCTCCATAGCTTCCTGGGCAGCTTGCGCTATTGCCGCCTCCATCTTCTCGTCAAGGATTCCGAGTTCGGAATTAACCCGTGCGGCACATTTCTTTATATGGGCAAGGGCGGAAATAAATGAAAAGGGCAGGGGCAGACCACTTATTGGAAAATTTTCCACAGCCCTTTGTGTTTGCGGCCCGAAGTATGAATTCCGCGGTACCAGCACCGTTCCCATGGTATCTTTTTCTTTGCGATATTCCATTGCCAAAACCTTGTGCGCCTTTACGAACAGACCGTTCCCTGGGCCTGATCCTGAACATACGGCTTACTCAGTTGAGCTGCTCTTTCAGCCCGGGCCAGCTCTCTACCGAGATAGGCGGCATGATCAAGCTGCGAAACAAGCCCCATGTCAATTATTGTCGAACAGATGCTTGACGCATCATTTCCTTCAATAACGTTCTTAAGTTTTCCGTTGTTCTGATAATGTTCAACATGCAGGAGAATATCGCCGCCAGGCCGGGGAATAATAATAAAATAGCCGTTCGGGTCCAAGCGTAATCTCCTGGCAGGATGAGCCATTACGGGTTCAACAGCTTTGGCGATAATACCTGTGCTGAAAGGATTCTTCTTTTTAATGCCGCGAAAGAGTTCCAGCACCTCTCCAGAGTCACCTTTTCCCAGATAATTATGGAGTGTGACCTGGCGCTGCAGGTGTTCCACTTCAGGCAAAGTCGTGTTCTTTAATACTGGCCGGGCTCCCCTGGCTTTTCTTATTCGCAACGTATCAGATAAACCGTCAGACATGAGCCGGCAAAGTGCATCTCCCGGGTAATGACCTGAAATGTCACTCCCGATAAGAACCAGATCACGGATATAAGGATTGGCATTGATATTTTTAAGAATATACTCAACGCCAATGTTTTCCGTTGTCAGCGAACCGACGATGGCGACATTGTTTTCATCAGCCAAAAAATCCGGTAGATTTGGTTCGGCAATCAGGGCAATGGCGATCTGGCCCCTGGCATTATATACCCGGAAATCTCCGGGTTGTACCGGCCACGCCTGGCTGCTGAATTTCTCATGGGAAAACTCCGAGAAACTGACCGAAGAAAGATCCTGCTCGCTCAAAGCATCAAGGGCGTCAATTCTTTCCCGGAATCTATTATATGCCGGAACCGGCACACAGGGGCTGCAGCCAAGTCATTTGTGGAGCGTGACGGAATTGGGGATTCGCAACCAGTCAATGAAATCCTCTTCCACATTAAGGAGGCTGCTGTCATTCCATGATTGCCTGAACTCCTGCAATTCATGGAGAATTTTTGACATCATATCTTCAAAAAGACAGGAACAGGTTCGACACTTTTCCTTTTGCAAAATTTCAGCAAATTCATGATGGACTTCCCGAAATATTTGTCTCTTTTCTTGCCTTAAGCCCATTCGCCGTTCACTTCCTGTTCTTTTCTTCGACTATGCGTCTGATTTCTTCCAGGCGTATTCGTGATTTTGCGGCCAGCTCACTTTTCGGATATTTATTGATGATCTCCTGGTAGAGTGAAGTGGCGTGGGGGTAATTTCTCTGCAAGAGCTCAAGTTCTGCTGTTTCAAACAGCTCGCGAGGCCCAGATCCACAGGAAATGAGCAGCACAAAGATAAGGATGAGAATTTTTTTCATAATGATTGTTCCTTGCCTCGGATTTTTACAATGCCTCGTCGTGCTCACAGCAATATTTACCTGAAAAGCAGCAAACCGGCAAGAGAATGATTACCAGTATCTATTCAGCGAGGGCTCGAAATGGGCCTCAACTCCAGGCCGTAACTATTGATTAAGCTGTTCAATGGCGCTGACCATTCCATCGATAAATTCAACACGGGCTGCAGTGTATTCCTCTTCTGTATCCTTATCGATCCAAACACTCCGATAACGGATAACCGTCTTTCCGGAACGGGTGCTTTCACGCACAGGGACACTCATTCGTTCGGTTTCCGTGCGAATTCTTTTCCTGGTGTATGCCCAGACCTTTGCCACTCCATCATCCGTTATTCTGGTGTATGTTCTATCCGCCCTGCCCCAGGCTATGAGAACCATATCCTGATTAAAACCAATGTCTATCTGGCCCTGGCGAACCTTTTGCTGTATTTCAGGACTGAATGAATCAAAGGTATCCTGGAAACTGGCAATCCTTCTCTCTCTGAAATACTGGGGAGACATACAGCCGGCAAGAATAAAAATAATGACAAGTACAACAAGGAAGTTCAGTCGATTCAGCATAGCCGTCTCCTTGAAAAAAATGACCAGCACCCTGAACGAAACGGTATTACCGTACCAATGTGCCGGATAAACGCAACCCGTCAAGCAGCAGTTTTGCGGCCAGCCCCCAGAGAAGAAGCCCCAGAATACGCATAATAAATACGTATATCCTGCCGCTCATGAAGGAACGACACCTGCCGACAAGAATGGCCAATAAAATCTTGCTGCCGACAAGGAGAATATAGAAACTGCCGATAAAAGCAACTGGTGCAAGCAGATCTGATTTTGAGGCCTGAGTCACAGCTGGTCCCCCGACAGTGAGCCAGAACAGATAGGGATGAGGGCTCAAAAAATTAACCAAAACCCCTTTCCGGAGCGAAGTGGCCTCAAGCCTCGGCTCTCGGACATCGGGTCTGCCTTTCCGCAAAGTTTCCCAGCCAAGATAAAAAACAAAAAAACTTCCCACACAGGAAAGAAAAGCCAATATGGAATGAAAATGGGCAAGCTTTGCCAGGACCAAAAGGGTCAGAACGATAATAGGCGCATCGGTTACGACCGGTGCCAGGGCGACCCTGACTCCTGACTTTATATCATGCTGCATAGTTTCGGATATGACAAGGGTCAAAAGCGGACCCGGGGCAAATCCTGCCGAAAGCCCAAGGACAATTCCCATGAAGAGATACTGAAGCATACTCAGGTGTCCATGGAATCAATTCCAGTCATTAATCATGACACCGATACCAATTCGATTGACGGAATGATCATAGTCAAGAAGGTTTTCTCCGTAACCGGTAAAGTACTGGATATAGCCGCTCAGGGTATCGAGCAGCGGAAAATTCCACTCAAGCTGCAGGGCACCGCGATTATTGCTGGTCTGAAGATTGTTACGAACCATTATGCCAAACCGGTGGCCACCGAGAACCCCATAGTCTTTTTCGTCGAAATAGTAGTGCCCCCAGACCTCTCCATAGCCGAAATAATCATCGGTATCAGGATTATCATCGTCATCCGAGCTCTCAGGAATACGGTACCATGTTTTGACAAGAAGGGTTAAATCGTCTCTCTCAAAGCCCAAATTTGCCACAATACGGTTCCAGCTCCGGGAGTATGGTTCGGACCTGCCGTTCGACTGATGATTAAAGCCGAGGGTTATCATGCGGCATTTTAAGCCCAGAAAATCCCTGTCAAAATGGGTACGGTAGTTAAACAGCATTTCAGGCTCATAATTTGTTTCCCGGAAAGGTGAGGACTCAGAGGTGTTAAAAAGTTGCCAGAAAGACCTCTGGGTATAGCCGAACCACAGGTCAAGATCTTTGCCGAGAATATCAGGCCAGAGCTCGACTTTGAAACTGATCTGATAGGCGACTTCCGTTTCATCGACATCCATCTCAGCCGTTTCGCCTTTTAGCGGTTTTTTATTGGGCAGATTATTCTGAGAGAAAGGAAGGATATAGGATGACCTGTGGGGAACAAAGGAAAAATGCGGATGTCGTGTTTGGGGATCAAGTCCCCATAACTTTGAAAGATAGGAAGGCTCTATCGGTTTTTCTTGCTGAAATTGCTGCGTTGCATCGACATTTTTTTCAGATGGAATGCTTTTCGGGGGGAAAAAAGCATCATAACAATCCAGACGCGATTCCTTGTCTTCAATAGCGGCACATGAAGAGATATCGGGGGATTTGCCGGCAAGTGCGGAGGTGAAGGATACATAAGGGAGAAACAAAAACGACAAGCCGACAGAGATATACTTCAAAACCGATCCGGTCATGGAACCTCTCATAATGTCTCCTGTATAAAAAAAATCAGTCAGCCTTTGCCGCGGCATGCCCGGCCAGCCAGCCGGTTGAAAAGGCAGCCTGAAGATTATACCCCCCAGTGTCTCCCTGGATGTCAAGGACTTCTCCAGCCAGATAAAGCCCTTTTATCAAACGCGACTCCATGGTACGGGGATCAATTTCACGTGTATTTATACCACCAGCAGTGACGATAGCCTCGGCAAAGGGACGATGTCCTGTTATTTCAAAACGAAAATCCTTGAGCCATACTCGCAGACGCCGACGCTCCTTGGCAGTTATGGTGTTCACTTTGCGCTCTGCCCCAATGCCGGTCTGTTCAATACAAACCGGGACCATTTCGCGGGGCAGAAGCCCCCGCAAAACGCTGCTGAAGTCTTCTTTGCCCCTTGTTTCAAAATCGCGCAAAAGTCTGGCGTCAAGCTTCTTTTCATCAAGAGCCGGTTTCAGATCAAGGGAGACGGTTACTTTATCCTTGTCCAATATGGCGTCGACTATTTCGCTGCTCAGGGTGAGAATGGCCGGTCCGGTCAGACCAAATGCCGCAAAAACGACCTCGCCAAAGGCCTCCCTGCGTTTTTTGCCGTTAATATAAAGGCGGACAAGAATATTACGCAGGTTCAGCTCTGCCATTTTCCCGGCAATATCACCTGCGGTCACTAAAGGAACGAGAGCCGGCCTGATGGGCACAATACTATGCCCCAAGGCTTCTGCAAGAAGGTACCCGTCACCCGTTGAGCCGGTGACAGGATAGGAGGCTCCGCCCGTGGCCAGCACAATGGCATGGCAATGCAAAGTCCGTCCTCCCGAAACAACGCCGGTAACCCTGTTTTCATGGGTTAACAGCTTCTCAACAGGCGATGTCGTGTTCATTTCAACACCGCAGTTTCGCGCCCATTCCAGGAGAACTTTGAGCACATCGGGCGCCTTGCCACTGGCGGGGAAAACACGCCCTCCCCTTTCAAAGACGAGCTCCAGACCGAGCTGTTCAAGAAATTTAATCAGATCGGTGTTAAAAAATTGATGAAATGCCTGGCGCAGAAATTTGCCGGACGTGCTGAAATGGGCGAGAAAATCTTTTATCTCAGCGATGTTGGTGATATTGCAGCGACCTTTACCCGTGATACAGAGCTTACGGCCGGGACGTTTCATCTTTTCAAGAACAAGCGTCTCGGCTCCGGCTTCCGCAGCCCGTCCTGCAGCCATAAGACCGGCAGGTCCGCCACCAATTATAATTACTCGGCGTTGCGACATATATAAAAAAATCCTGTTTATTTCACTTTTTCGTGAAGGCGCTTCGCTATGGCTTCCCCAAGCATCACCGCTTCATCAAGGGCTTTATTCTGCTCCTCAAAGCTGTGAACTCCAACCGAACCGACGGTTGCCTCCGGCCCATGGAGCATTTTTACTCCTGACATTTTACATTCATCGCCATGACCGCATTTAATGCAGGGGACGTTTCCTTCAACCCGCAGCCCACCGACAAAATCCATGCCCTCCTCCATCATAAAAAATTTGATTGCATTTACGCCGAAATCATAGGCAGGGGGAAGCATGTCATTATTTTCAGGAACTGCACAGGTGATAATTGCCCCGCCTGGTTTTCCCTGCATAAAGCCATGTTTGTGGCGCAGAGGATAAAGTCTTTCAAGAAAGGCTTTGGTGCGGGCATCAAGAGATGAATAAGGAGTAAACCCTCCAATGATCAGTGCATCCGCATTTTTTGCCTTTTCAGCCAGCAGCACCCCGTCATCCTTGATAACGCATTTATTGGTCTCAAGGCAGCCGAGACAGGCAAGACATGGTGCAACAGCGTAATCCGTCAGCTTGACAAACTCAAACTCAAGTCCTGTTGCTTCCAGCGCTTTTTGCACGGCCCGATCTGTGTTGCTGTTTTTGATCGGTGAACCTGAAACACCGAGTATTTTCATGGAAATCTCCTGTAAAAAAAGGAAAAAGGAAATCTGTATTTCGAAACAGACTCAAGTCAAGAAGTTGCAGCAGGATAAATGGCGCCCGCTTAAATAATGAACTTCCCGTGTTTATGAGAAATAAGAGTATTTTTGTATTTATTCAGCGAGGGCTGCAAATGGGCCTCAACTCCAGGCTGTAACTATTCAGATGTGCCTTAGATTTGGACAAGCGGGCCTGCGAGGCAGGTAAGCGAGCTTGCGAGACTCCGATAGCCCGTCTATGTGAGCAGGCCTGATCGTTCAAAGATGAGGTGCAGCTGAATAGTTACGTATTTTTTACCACAGAGAGCTCAAAGGACACGGAGTCTAACACTTTTTCTCAGAACTCACCAACTCGGTGTCCTTGGGCATATTACAGGTTGGGTTGAGCAGATTACAGGCACGACATCAGCACTTGGCACAATCTTTCGTTCCGCCCTTTATCTTGTATATTGCATGGTTTAATGCAGGCAAGACAACTTCAAGATTTTCTCTGGCCCCGCGCTCACTGCCGGGAAGATTAATTATCAAACTTTCTTTTCTTACTCCGGCAATGCCCCGCGATAAAAGGGCGTTGGGTGTCTTGGCAAAGCTTGCCTGGCGCATGGCCTCGCCGATTCCGGGTATTTCGTAATCAAGCACCTCACGTGTTGCTTCGGGAGTCCGGTCAGAGGGGCTCACACCTGTACCACCAGTCGTGAGGATAAGATCGATCTTATCCTCATCAACCCATTTAAGCAGGGTGCTGCTGATCGAATCAGGCTGATCTGCAACAATGGTGTAATCCACAGTATTAAAAAGGGCTCCCTCCAGCTGTTTCAAGAGCTGGGGGCCACTGGTATCATCTCTTTCCCCCCTGGAGCCCTTGTCACTGATTGTCAGCACCGCACAGGTAAATACAGGTTTGTCCATTTGCTGTTAATCTTCCTTATTCGCCTCGGCAATGACTTTCTCAGCAAGCTGAGACGGCAATTCCTCATAATGGGAAAATTCCGAAGAGAAGGTGCCGCGTCCACCGGTAATGGATGTAAGATCTGGTGCATACTCCATGATTTCCGACATGGGAACCTGGGCTGAGACAACCTCGGCTTTTCCCTCGGAATCCATGCCCATGACCTTGCCGCGCCTGCCGTTCAAATCGCCGATAACATCACCGACACAATCTTTAGGGATAAGCACAGTCAGGTTCATTATTGGTTCAAGCAGGACCGGTTTACACTCCTGAGCCGCCTTCTTAAAGGCAAGTGAACCGGAAATCTTAAAGGCCATTTCAGAGGAATCAACGGCATGGAATGATCCGTCAACCAGGGCCACCTTGACGCCAACCACAGGAAAACCGGCTACAACGCCTTTTTCCATGGCCTCCTGTATGCCCTTCTCAACGGCCGGAATATACTGCCGTGGGATAGCGCCACCGACAATCTTATCCTCAAACTCAAAGTCACTGCCATTAAGCAGCGGTTCCATCTCAATCCAGGAATCAGCAAACTGACCACGCCCACCGGACTGTTTCTTATGTTTTCCCTGAACCCTTGCTTTACCCCTGATTGTCTCTTTATACGGCACCTTAGGCACCTTGAGCTGCATCTCAACTCCGTATTTGCGCTTAATCTTCTCACCAAGCACGATAAGATGGATCTGACCGACGCCGGAAAGAAGTATTTCGTTTGTTTGCGGCTCCCTGCTCAGCTTCAGAGTGGGATCTTCCTCAAGCATTTTGGTGATGGAAGAAAAAACCTTGTCCTCGTCATCTTTTTTTGTGGTGGTAACAGCAAAACTCATTACCGGTTTGATCGGATCAAGTCCATCGTAAATAACAGGATTATCTTTTGAGCAAAGCGTATCACCGGTTGCCGTTTCTTTCAGCTTGGCAAGGGCGATTACCATGCCCGGCACGGCACTGTCCACAGGCTTTGTCTCTTTGCCCTCCATTATAAAAAGCTGGTTGAATTTCTCTGAATTATCCTTGCTGGCATTATAAAAATTATCGCCGGCAAGTGTTCCTGAGAAAACCCTGAAAATAGTCAGCTGACCGGCATAGGGATCTGCCATGGTTTTAAATACGAGGGCGGAAAACGGGGCATCTGCCGCAGGAGTCATCTCAACGACATCGCCGGTAGCGGGATGCGTTCCCATCTGGGCCGGCATGTCGGCAGGGGATGGCATATAGTCGTTTAAAGCATTTAAAAGCAGCTCTGTTCCCATATTTTCCGTTGCCGCTCCAGGAATAACCGGACAAAGTGCTCCGGAACGCACAGCGTTTTTCAGCCCATTAATCAAATCATTTTTTTCAAGTTCACCTTCTTCAAGGAATTTCTCAATCAGATCATCATCCGTCTCAGCAACCTGCTCCATCAATTGTTCCAGGGCCATCTCAACATCATCGGTCATGTCTGCCGGAATATCTGTTTCTTTTATCTTGCCGTTTTTGTCGAAGAGATAGGCAACTCCCTTGATGATATCAACGGCTCCTTTGAAATTTTCTTCCGCGCCAATGGGGAGATAGCAGAGAGCTGCCTCCTGGGGAAGACGTGATTTGATTTCATCAATGACTTTCTCAAAATGAGCACGTTCCCGATCCATTTTATTCAGGAAAATAACCGTGGGTAATCCGGCCTCCTTGATGTAATCGGCAATTTTTTCCGTTTGATGCTTAACGCCGAGAACAGCACCGATGACAAATATTGCGCTGTCGCAAACACGGGTTGCAAACTTGGTTTCATTGATAAAATTGTCATCACCAGGGGTATCGGTGAGAAAGACGCTATGTTTTTTCCAGGTGAAGTTATTAAAAGAGGAGGTGATAGAAAGTTTTCGTTGTACTTCTTCAGGCTCAAAGTCCATCACTGATGAACCGTCATCAACTTTACCTAAACGATTTGTCTTACCGGCTGTAAACAACATGGCCTCCGCAAGGGAAGTTTTACCGCTCTTTCCATGACCAAACAATGCAACATTACGAATCATTTTGATATCCTGCATGAATTCCTCCGTTGTCCACCAGACAAAATCTTCTGTTTCTAGGTAATATTATGAGTTGATGAAGTGTATAAAAATATGAACCGACCCCAAATGTTAAAGTTTTTCCTTCCTGAATGTGTATTGTAAATAAACGTTCATTGCGGAGTAATACAACAAAAAAATAAAAATGAATGAAGAGTTCGCCAAAAACACTCTTATTACCGCCGATATGCACGCACGTTTTTGATATTACAAGAACGGACAGTCTCTGTCATAAGGATTTTGGCGAATTCAGCACATTTTCATTTATGTAAAAGATGACGCATAGTATTCTGTAGTTCTATAAAGTCAAGAGTCTACATTGAAATTGACGGAAAGTTTGTCATTTTTCTTTAAGCAAGTCACTATTTCAACTAAAATTTATAGGAACATAGGCTACAAAGAGGTAGAATGACACCTCTTTTCCAATTTACACCTTTTTGATACTGTCATCTTTTTAAGGAGTGCGAATGAAGCTTGCCCGAGCTGAGCAGATGCAGGAAATTGACAGAAAAGCGATTCATGATATTGGCATCCCAGGTGTTGTTTTAATGGAAAATGCCGGAAGAAAAACTGCTGATCTCCTGATTCATCATTATGGCAACGCCCCTGCCGGCAAAGAGGTAATAATCATTGCAGGCCCGGGAAACAACGGAGGTGATGGATTTGTCATAGCCCGTCACCTGCAGGAAGCAGGGGGCCGGGTACGTGTCTGTCTTCTCGTTGATCCAGGGAAAATGAAAGGTGATGCCGCAATCAATCTTGCCATCCTGAAAAAACTTTCCATTCCTCTCCAGCTGATTTTAAACGAAGCGGATGCTGCTTCTCTCGATTTCGATTCATGCTTTGCCATTGTAGACGCACTCTTTGGGACAGGTCTTAAGAGAGAGATACAGGGGCATTTCGCGCAGGTTGTTGCAGCAATAAATAATGCCCCCTGCCCTGTTGTTGCTGTAGATATCCCCAGCGGTCTTGACAGCGACACGGGAACCATTCTCGGCACTGCCGTGCGTGCCGACATTACAGCGACTTACGGTCTTGCCAAGCCTGGACAGTATTTGTATCCGGGCCGTGACCTTGTAGGTCAACTTGAGGTTATCGATATAGGCATACCATCCCGGGTAATTGCTGAAATGGACTTGCAATGTGAAGCTCTCACCAGAGAAATCCCCTATTCTCTTCCACCCAGGCAGGCAAACAGCCACAAAGGCAGTCATGGCCATCTAGCCATTATCGCCGGATCACTGGGAAAAACAGGGGCAGCCATTCTTGCCGGAAAAGGAGCATTGCGCTCCGGTGCAGGTCTGGTCTCTCTTTGTGTGGGGCATCACATAAATTCAATCATTGAATCCTCTCTGTATGAGGCAATGACTCTGCCCCTTGCCGGAACAAGTGATGGGGCACCTCAAATAGGGGACTTTGAACAGATTAAAACTGCACTGACCGGAAAAACCGCGGCCGTTATCGGACCAGGTCTCGGCAGCCGGGAAGAAACAGCGCAGCTGGTCAGAAAGATGTATCAGGAATGCCCTCTTCCCCTGGTGGTTGACGCTGATGGACTGAATCTTCTTGCCTGTGAACCAGAGGGTCTGATTAATATCAGCCAAGTACCGCGCATTCTTACCCCTCATCCCGGCGAAATGGCCCGGCTTATCGGCAAGTCAAGTAAATATGTGCAGGCGAGTCGATTTGAAATTGCCCGCAACTTTGCTGCCCGGCACAATGTATATCTCATTTTAAAAGGAGCAGGGACAATAATTGCCTCTCCGCAGGGCTCCATGGCCATTAATGAAAGCGGCAACGCCGGAATGGCCACCGGGGGCATGGGAGATGTTCTATGCGGTTTCATTGGCGGCCTGCTTGCCCAGGGCATGCAAGTCTGGCAGGCTTGCTGCCTGGGAGTTTTTATTCATGGTTTGGCAGGTGATGTTCTTGCAGAAAAAGGCACTCCAGGCTACCTTGCCGCCGAACTTGCTGATACCATTCCTGCATTATTAAATAAAAAAACTGACAATACGTTAAGTTAGAGGAGTTACAATATGCTTACAGCCAAGGAAATAATGTCAAAAGATGTGATCACCGTGACCAAGGACCTGGCAGTTGAAAAACTGGCAGCCCTGTTATGGGAAAACAAAATCAGCGGGGTACCCGTGGTTGACCTCAATGACCATGTGGTCGCAGTAGTGACGGAAAGCGACTTGATTGATCAGACAAAAAAAATACACATTCCCACCATGATATCATTTCTCGATTCCGTCATCATGCTGGAAAGCGCGGAAAAGCTGGAAGAACAAATCGGCAAAATTACCGGTACAACGGTTGGGGACATATGCAGCAAAAAAGTTGTCACCATTAAAGAAGATACCCCGCTTGACGAAATAGCAAGCATCATGGCGGAGAAAAAAATCCATACCCTGCCTGTTGTCAAAGACAAGAATCTCGTTGGTGTGGTTGGAAAAAACGATATAATAAAAACACTGGCAAGATAGACTCAGCTAAAAAACTTGGGTAAAATGACTCATCGAGCCTCCGGGAAAATATCAGGGAAGAGGCCTAGGCCAGCTCAACAGGGACGATACCCCGTACTGAATTGGCTACAAATACGGCATCGGCCTGCAAAAGATCATCCGGGTAGAGTATCTTTTCCTCAACAACGGCACCTTGTGAACCGCCCAGGAAATGATCACGGAATACACCGGGAAGAAGACCGCACGCTATGGGAGGTGTATAAAAGACATCTCCCTTTTTGACAAAGACGGTTGAGATTGCCCCTTCAGTTACCTCACCCTTTTCATTGCAGAAGAGAACCTCGTAATAGCCTTCGGCAACACACCTTTCTCTTTCCTGATTATAAAGATCGCGCATCGTCGTTTTATGGAAAAGAAAATGATCATCTGATGAAGTGCGTTTGTCTGAGAAAATCACCTTGGGCAGATTCGCCTTTTTTTGCCCTGGCAGCTTCTTTGGTTCATCACAGTTTGCCGAGGTAATGGAGTATTGCCCATCTTTTCCAAGCAAAAGCCGGACACGCTGATTCTTTTGCGTTTGGCGGAATGATTCTGCTTTTTGTAGCAGATTTTCTTTAATTTCCTGCCGATCGCAGGAAAATGAGTAGTAGCGGGCGGAATCACAAAGTCTGTCAAGATGTTCGTCAAGCAACCAGTATCCCTTATCCAGTTGCCAGAGGAGTGTTTCAATCAACTGAAAGACAGGAGCTGATTTTGTCAGAAAATGAGCCTTGAGGCGGCACTCCTGCCACTCATTTTCCGGATCAGAATCATGAACAATACCGGAACCGATTCCCATCTCGCCTCTTCCATTTTCCAGAACCACCGTTCGTATGGGAACATTGAACACAGCATCTCCCGATGGAGCAAGATAACCGATTGCTCCGGTATAGACGCCGCGCACATCAGGCTCAAGTTCCCGGATAATTTCCATTGTCCTGATTTTGGGGGCTCCGGTTACAGACCCGCAGGGGAAGAGAGCCTTCAACAGATCAGACAAACCGGTTTCATCAGGAAGCTGACCGGTAATGGTTGAAGTCATCTGATGAAGCGTTTCATATTTTTCAACGTCAAACAGTGAAGAAACCTTCACTGTATCGGGCAGGGACAGTCTGCCAAGATCATTTCTGAGCAAATCAACAATCATGACATTTTCGCTTCGGTTCTTGGCATCATTTTGCAGAAAAAGGGTGTTTGCATCGTCCTCGGCGTTTGTCCTTCCGCGCTTCATGGTGCCTTTCATGGGGCGAACCGTACACACATTCCCATCCTTGCGAAAAAAAAGCTCCGGTGAAAAAGAAAGAATACGATTGTTTTCATGCTGAATATAAGCAGCGTACGACACACTCTGATTTCGACGTAAATCCTCATAGAGCCTGATGGGCGAGCCATGAAAATCAAAGAGAAGTTTCAACGTGTAATTAACCTGATAGGTATCCCCTGCGGCAATATAGGATTTTATGGAATCAATAGCTGAAAGATATTCATTTTTGCCGATGTTCAGGCGCAGGTTCGAGACTATATATTCATCTCCATTTTGCTCATCACCACCTATGTTTTGGGGCCTGAAGCTCTGCTTGTCAGTTTCAGAGCCATGGTCAAATACAACAGGTGCCTTATAAACACCGAGATCTGCCAGAATTTGGTCTTCGGTGAAATCGATCAACCCTGCCAGAGAGGCCTCCAAGAGGTATCCCATCTCGTAGGCAAGCCAGCCGGCCAGATAAAATCCTTTATCAAGCCAGGTCCTGGCCTGATTGAGAAAGCCCTCAACCTCTGTGCCTCCGATTAAGCGCAACCTTGCGACAGGTTCGGAAAACAAAAAAGAACAGTGCCCTTCTTCTGTTATTCTGTTTGTGTCCAGAAAAACAAAGTCAGATGAGCCGAGCTCTGCAAGCATCTGAGTAATAGAAGAACTGGAAAGTGGATTTTTTTTATTCATTATGTGGTATCTATTCAGCGAGGGCACGAAATGAGCCTCAACTTCAGGCTGTAACTGTTCAGATGCGCCTCAAATTTTGACAGGCAAGCGCAACAAAGTGGAGACTCCGAGCAGACCTGCGAAGAAGGGAAGCGAGCTTGCGAGACTCCGATAGCCATCTATGTGGATAGGTCAAATCGTTCAAAGAGGTAAGCGCAAACTCCGTGGGGTGCATCTGAATAGTTATATTATGTATAGCTTTTATAAAAATAACGTTCAGAGGAGTTTCTATACTCTTGAGCTAAAAAAAAATCAAACGACTTCTCTGAAAACCAACAGCCTTTGAGTCCAAATCCAGCAATCTCCTGTGTGCTAAGCCATACTACTTCAGCATTGTCCGGTTAGAGTTTTTGCATCAATATCGCAGGAGTTTAAACTTCTGATTCCCATGGTCTCCGTGGGCACCCATACATGAATCTCCAGGGGCAAATACAACGTCAAGACAATCTAACTCTACGGAGCTGGATATGTTTCTTTAACAGGTGATAAAATTTGTTTCCAACAAACACCTGGTATTCAATAATTCTTTTTTGGGCAAATATACCCCCAAGACAGTCTAAAATCTTGCGATATCTATGGGAATACTTTATATGTTTGTAACATAAAATATTTTTCTATTTTTGCATAGCAGGCTAACCCTGCCCCAATGTGACACTATCTTGACGTAACAAATATCAGAGCTGAATTGACAGGAATCAAGAAGGAGATAAAAAATGCTGATTCATGAATGGATGACAAAAAATGTTTTAACCGTGGACGAAAACACATCCCTCATGCGGGCGACCAGAGTTATGAAAGAAAATTCTATTCGTCGCCTGCCGGTCGTTTCACATGGGAAATTGATCGGAATCGTCACGGACCGTGATGTCAAAGATGCATCTCCCTCAAAAACCACCTCCCTTGATGTACATGAACTCTACTACCTTCTTTCTGAAATGAAAGTAAAAGATGTCATGACTCCATCTCCGATAGTCCTGCAGGGTGATGATTCATTGGAAAAAGCAGCTGTCATCATGCTGGAAAGCAAAATCTCCGGTATCCCGGTTCTTGATTCTTCCGAATATTTAATAGGGATGCTCAGCGAAACCGACGTATTACGCGGTTTTATCCATAGTACCGGCATTAAGGACGGGGCTATGCAGTATGTTTTCGACCTTATTGATGAGCCAGGCTCAGTAACCAAAGTTGTGCAGGTGCTTCGAGACCACAAAGCGAGGGTCATCAGTGTGCTCACATCTTTCGAAGATGCACCTGAAGGGGTCAAACGCGTTGCCATTCGCGTTTTAATCAGCGATGACGGAGATGCAGACGAACTCTCCAGCCTGCTTAAAGAAAACTTCACCGTTGTTTTCCAGGGCAAAGATGAGCTGAAGGATTTGCCGACACGAAAATAAACCCGCCTGATCAGAAAATAGAAAAACGGGGCTTAGTCAGCTAAGTCCCGTTTTCTATTGCTGCTATTGCGTGACAATCTCTCTCTCAACCCATGGCAGCCGATCTTTACTGAATGGTATCCAGGTCGATTTATCCCTGTTTGTCGGATTAAATACGCCTGTCTCCTGATCAAAGGGCAGAAAAACAATGCCTTCCGGAACAGGGAATTTCTTTTCCCTGGCAGGGACACTCTTCATAAAATCAAGCCAAATTGGGGCGCAGGCACGACCGCCTGTTTCATTTTTCCCCAGTGACTTTTTACGGTCAAAACCCATCCATACCCCGCAAACCATTTCAGGGGTATAGCCGATAAAACACGCATCACGATACTTATCCGTTGTCCCCGTCTTTCCGGCAGCCTCCTGGGGTAATCCCCAGGCATTTTTTCCGGTCCCCTCTTCAATAACCCCTTTCAAAATCGAAGTCATCTGATATGCGGTTTCTGAATCAATAACGCGCTTTTGAACAGGATGCCACGACTCAAGAACCTTGCCTTCACGATCCGTAATTTTCGTTATAAAAACAGGAAGTGCCCTTTTACCGAGATTAGCAAAGGTCGTATAGGCTCCGGCAAGTTCGAGCAACGTCAGATCCGAGGAACCAAGGGCAAGGGAAAGATTTTTATGGAGTTTTGACTTGATCCCCATATCATGGGCGAGCTTTATTACCGGTTCAATACCAATCTCCTGCAGTAATTTGACGGTTACCACATTCCTCGAATGGACCAAAGCACTGCGAAGAGTCGTGGGTCCATAAAATTCACCGCTGAAATTCTGTGGCTGCCACCGTGCTCCAGAACCGGCTCCAGGTAATATAATAGGCTCATCTTCTATAACTGAAACAGGAGTAAAAGACTTTTTCAGGGCAGCAGCATATACAATGGGCTTGAAGGCTGAACCTGGTTGTCTTTTCGCCTGGGTCACCCTGTTAAACTGGCTTTTACCAAAATCCGTGCCCCCGACTAAAGCCCTGACCTTGCCTGTATGGCTTTCAATGGCAACAAGGGCGGCCTGGGGCAATTGCGATGATTTTTTTGATCGTCTCACCGCCCATTTGGCAACCCCGCGCCTGATAGATGCTGTAGCTGACTGCTGTAAATCGGAATCAAGGGTGGTATGCACTGTCAGTCCTGCGGAATAAAGGGATTCTCTGCCGTATTTAGTCTGAATATAATTTCGAACGTACTGGACAAAATACCTGGAATCCTCATCCGATTCAACCGGGGCCCCCCATAGCAAGGCACGCTTAAAGGCCTTTCTGGCCATGGTAGGTGTTATATAGCCTTCTTCAGCCATACGATTAAGCACATAGGCCTGCCTTTTTTTTGTCAGGTCAAAATGCTTAAAGGGCGAGTAGCGGCTTGGAGCCTGGGGAAGCCCGGCAAGAATGGCAATTTCGGCTAGGCTCAGTTTAACCGCCTCCTTGCCGAAATAGACTCTGGCTGCGGCATCAACCCCATAAGCACCTTCGCCAAAATAAATCTGGTTCAGGTAGATATAAAGAATTTCCTTTTTAGTCAGCACCTTGTCAATTCGGTAAGCAAGAATTGCCTCTTTAATTTTTCTGGTATAGGTTTTTTCCGGAGTCAAAAGAAGGGCGCGGGCAACCTGCTGGGTAATGGTACTTCCCCCCTGTCCCCTGCCGCCGCTTTTTAAATTGTGAATAAGGGCCCGGATAACCGACCAGGCATCAACGCCCTGATGCTGAAAAAAACGGGCATCTTCTGCTGCTACAAAAGCAAGAGGCAGCTTTTCTGGTAATTTTTCCAGTGGAACAACAAAGCGATTCTGGGTAAAAATCCTGTCGATCTGGTTGCCTTTTCTGTCCAGTATGATGGTTGTTGCCGGGGGGTGGTACTTGAGCAGGGAATTAATATCCGGAATGTTTAATGATATAAAAGAAAAAAGAACCGCACCAATAAAGATGGTCAGGACAAAACTGATGGACAGCAGAAAAATCGAGAGGTGAACATGGGACCACCTCCAGACGCGATTTTTCTTTGTGCTCTTTTTTTTCAAACCCATTCGCTTAAAAATTAAAAATCCTTACTGTCAAAAAAATAAAAAAAGGCTGCTCTAATGAGCAGCCTTTTTTTACCAAATAGCTAAATAAAATGCTTTTTATTTATGACAGCCTGAACATTTGGTTGGACCTTTTTTCTCTGCTTTATGACAACCTTTACATTTTGCGTGGGCAGCATTTTTAAAGGTTGAAATCTTTTTGTCCAAGCCAGCGGCTTTATTGTGGCAGGACTCACATTTGGCTATTGCCATACCTTCTGTGTATGCAACTTGTTTTCCGTCAGCTGCGCCATGATGACACTCGGCACATTTAATGGTGTCCTGATGCTTTTTATGCGGAAAAACTGCTGGTTTCGGTTTGCTTGCGGCATCAACGGTTGCCTGAAGTGTCATTTCCGCAGGACCGGCATCGCTAGCCATTACTGGGCTAACCACGGCAAAACCTGCAAGAAAAGCAAAAGCTGTTGCACAAACGATAGTTTTCTTAATCATGTCTCTTCTCCCCTAAGTTTAAAGGTTACTCAATAGTACATAAAGTACACACGATACAAAAGTAATAGGTCGATAATCTTTGTACGTTGTCTGCCAAAATTTGTCAAGAAGCTAAAGATGAAAAAATGAATGATGAATCATTTTTCCTGAATTGTGTCGCTAGTTGCAGTCAATTTAACGTGTTGGAAAAGCAAAAAACGGAGGAGAGATACAATAATGAATGGCAATGCAGGGGGTAGTGCGTTACAGGTCAGGAGTTGCGGTGCGTATCTGTTATACATTTGATACCTCCGCAACTCCACGCTTTTTTTATCTTCTGACAAATTAACTGCTTCCGTAGCTATGAAGCCCGGAGAGAAGGAAATTGACTCCAAAATAGGTAAAGATGACTGAGACAAAACCGATGACGGCAAGCCAGGCAATGCGTTTTCCCTGCCAGCCCCGGGTAAAACGGGCATGCAGGGTCGCTGCGTAAATAAACCAGGTAATGAGTGACCAGGTTTCCTTCGGGTCCCAACTCCAGTAGGTTCCCCAGGCGGAATTTGCCCAGATTGCACCGGTAATGATGCCTGCACTCAGCCACAGAAAGCCGAAAATCATGCATTTATGAATAAGATCATCAATGACGCGCAGAGCTGGCAAACTCGCCAAGAGTCCTGTTCCGGAATCATCGGAGGAGGTACTTTTCATCAGATACATGCAGCCGAGGCCACAGGCCACGGCAAAGGCAGCATAGCCGATAAAACAGGTCATGACGTGGGCAATCAGCCAGTTGCTCTGCAAGGCAGGAATGAGCGGAGAAATCTGATCGCTGATTCCTTTGGCAAAAGAGGCATAGGCCATACTGACAAAGGCAAAAGGGATGGCAAATGCTCCAAAAATCCTGTTATTAAATTTTACCTCCAGAATGAGGTAAAAAATAACAATGGACCAGGAAAAGAAAACCAGAGATTCATACATATTTGACAGGGGAGCGTGTCCCATGCCCATCTGATACGACTCATACCACCTGAGCCCGATAGCTGCAGTTTGCACCAGAAAAGTCAGTACTGTGATAATGGAAGCGACAAGACCTGATTTTTTTGTTTTAAAGATCAAGGTGCCGATATAAAGTGCCGAGGCCAAAAGGTACCCTATGGTAGTGATTCCAAACAGTGTCGAACTCGTCATTGTCTATCCTTATAAAGAAGTGCTCAAAAATTAAAGAAATATCCAGACAGCCAGAACAAACAGTCTGTCTGATTCCTTTGCTTTCTCTTTTATCCTAATTTATTACTAATCGCCTGACTGACGGCATCAAAGCTTTTTTCAAAGGCCTGTTTGTTCTTGTTGCTGTTTCCACTAACAAGAACAGTTGTATTTTCATCAGCTTTTTTAATATAAACCCAAATTCGGCGGTGAGAAAGAAAAAAGGCAACATAGAGGCCGAGGAGCATTAAACCGCAACCAATATATACACCCCAGACACCGGGATCTTTTGTCACCTGGAGTCCTGTTGCAAAAAATTCCTTAAGAGCAAAGGTATATTCCTTGCCACCATGTTTTACTATGGTCGTATCACCATCAACAATCCAGAATGGCTCGGCTACCCCCGACTCGTTGGCAAACCAGATTTTATATCTGAATTTACCGGGTGTGTCAGTCATATCCCTATTGATAATGCCGAATGTAACTTTTTCACCGTCCCACTTGACCTGTTTACCCGGCTCAATAAGGAAACGATCCTGATTTCTTGTCTCATTGTTGGCAATTGAAGTAAGAAACTTCTGATATGACTGATAACTTGACTGATAAAATGTGAGCCCTTTATAGTTAAGAGGATCGTTAACAACAATGGATTTTGACAATACCTCTTTGCCGTTTTCAAGAATAACCAGGTCGGAGCGAAACTCTTTCGGCGCACCGTTCGGGTAGTGGCTCAGGGTAAACTTCTTGCACAATACTTCAAAGCCTAATTTGATTGCTTCGTTTGACCCGAACTTGTAAATTTCATCGGTAGACCGTGTCTCGGGAATCATTACACTTCCCTTATATCCGAAATACGACCCTACCATTGCGCCGGCAAAGATGACCAAAATGCTGGTATGAACGACATAAACACCGAGGCGGGTCCAGGGCCCTTTCTGAGCAAAAAGAAGAGTTCCGTCATCTCGGCTTGCCTCACTGGCTTTCCAACCGGCTTCAGACAATCCGGCCTTCACCTGGGAGGCCGCCTCTTCCGGAGATTTGGAGGTTGTTATTTCTTTTCGTGACCGCATTTTGCCAAGCCTGCCGATGTCGGTCTGCAAATTATCAAGAACGACCAGACGCCAGACAGAAGGCAATCTCTCGATGGTGCAGACTATCAGGTTGAGAGCCAACAGGATAAGCAGTGTAACGAACCACCAGGAATTATACATGTCCGGGATATCGAGTGTCTGGAAAAGTCTGGCCATATTTTCGCCATACATTTTCACATAGGTTTCCGCAGGACTGTTCTGGGGGATAACTGTGCCGATGACAGAAGATATAGCGAGAAGGAAAAGAACCAAGAGGGCAAGTTTAACCGATGCAAAAAAACTCCAAATGCTGTTTTTCTTTTTACTCATGCTGTCCTTCAATTATGTAGTAGAGGTTAAAAATTTTGAGGTAAATTTACAGGAACATGCCTGATACCATGAAGTGTTACACAGTGTCAATAATTAGGCTCCTGTAAAACAGCACATCCGGAGTATTGACATCAGAATAAGTGACAACGATTATAGCAGAAAGTTCAAAAAAAAGGCGAGCAAACCACAATTTTGCAGATTTAATCCTGCCTGAAGGATGAATGGTGCAATACTCCCCACTCTTTCTTTGTGCATCGTTGTCTGAAGCCCCCAGCGAATTCCTTTTTTTTCCATGATATAAAGATAAAAGACTTGCCAAGCAAAGCCGTCCGTTGTATAAATCTCGGTTCTATGGTTACACAAGAAATACCTTGTTTTTAATAAAATTGATGATGGTTTCGTAAAAATTCGTCAAGTTAACCATATTCGCCACATAATAGAAACTTATGTTAAAATTATGTCGACGTCGGTAAATTTTTTTTGAGGAATCGTCAAATATTATTCGTTACGGATTCAGCAAGATAACCTAACAGAGCCGGTTATTCGTTATTTAAGGAGTTAGATTATGGCTAGAGAATGTGAAATTTGCGGAAAAAAACCAGTGACCGGAAACAATGTCAGTCACGCCCATAACAAAACAAGAAGACGCTGGCTGCCAAACCTGCAAAAGGTTCGGATGGTCACATCCGGCGGCAATTCCAAGAAAATTCGAGTTTGTACTCGTTGTATTCGTTCAGGCGCTGTTGTGAAGCCTGTTGCCAGAAAACTTTCATAACACACTTCAGATCAAAGGACGTTCACTACTTCAGTTATACGTAGTATATAATTTCTTTTTTTTGAATTGACATAAAAAAAAGCCTTAACCTCATTACTGAGAGATTAAGGCTTTTTTTTATGTCAACTTCCAGACGATTTGAGCGTAACCGCCCTTGAATTATTTCTGGTTGTGTTTTTGAGACAATGCTTCATCAACAATGGCGTCAACCATTGCAGGAATTGTATAAACGTCCGGCTGCACGTCAACCTCAAGGCCAACTTTCCGGACAGTCTTCGCCGTTATAGGACCAATGGCGGCAACTTTCACCCCCTGCATCAATGACTGCAGTTCCAGAGTGTCCGTTATACCAAGCATCTCAATAAAATTGGTCACAGTAGAAGAACTTGTAAAGGTGACCATATGAACCTGCCTGTCCCTAAGGTTGGCCAGAAGCTTTTCATGCATCCCCTCAAAAGAATCAGGTCTTTTATTCTGGTAGACTGGCACCACTGTCACCTCGGCACCTGCCTTGGCTAATCTTTCAGGCAAAATTTCTCTGGCTTTCAAGGCTCTTGGAAGCAGGATCTTATCCCCCTTAACACCTCTCTCTTCAAAAGATTCGGCCATGCCCTCACCTGTAAATTTTTCAGGAAGAAGATCACTGACAATGCCATAGGTACGAAGGCATTCATCTGTCACGCGACCGACTGCGGCAATTTTACAATGAGACAGAGCCCTGCTGTCAAGTCCCCTGCCATAGAGCCGCTCAAAGAAAGGATGGATAGCATTGATGCTGGTAAAGACAATCCACTGAAAATCCTGCAATTTGTCCAGAGCCGCATCGAGATCATCCCAGGAATCAGGAGGCTGCAGTGATATGGTAGCAAACTCGAGACAGTTGGCCCCGTTTTCTTCAAGCAAAGCTACCAGCTCGCTGGCCTGGTCACGGGTGCGGGTAACAACAATTCTTTTACCAAACAGAGGGCGCTCTTCATACCAGTTGATGGTGTCACGCAGTTTAACCACATCCCCGACAATGGTAAGCGCAGGCGGCTTGATATCCTGCTCCCGAACGATGCGGGCAATGGTCTCAAGGGTGCCGACCACTGATTTCTGATTCGGCCGCGATGCCCAGCGGACCACGGCCACAGGCGTCTGGGGATCACGTCCGTGCTTCATTAAATTGGAAGTAATTGATTCGAGATTTTTAATGCCCATATAAAAAACAAGGGTGCCCACACCGGTGGAAATCTTGTCCCAGGCAATGTTCGATTCCTTTTTATTCGGATCCTCATGGCCTGTAATAAAAGCAACAGATGCCGTATGCTTTCGGTGGGTAATGGGCACTCCGGCAAAGGTAGCAGCAGCGGAAGCCGAGGTGACGCCGGGTACGGCTTCAAAAGGAAGGCCTGCCGCCACCAACTCTTCGAGTTCTTCTCCGCCCCTGCCGAAAATAAAAGGATCACCGCCTTTAAGACGAACGACCTTTTTGCCGGCCTTGACCCAATCCACCAGCATTTTATTAATCTCATCCTGGGTATGGGTATGCTTTACTCCGCCTTTTTTACCGGCATAGATCAACATTGCATTTTCGGGAACATGGCGAAGCAGCTTTTTTCCTGCCAGATAATCATAGATGACCACTTCGGCTTTTTTGAGAATCTCCATGCCCCGGACAGTAATGAGTCCCGGATCTCCCGGGCCGGCACCGACCAGATACGCCTTACCAATTTTATTATTTGCTGATTGAGTCAATTTCGTTTTCCTAAACCAGATAAACTGGAAAAAATTTAAAATCAGGAAGCCAGTTCATCAAGAAGAGCGGCAACCAGAAGAGGAATCATAATTTCATGGTGTCCGGTAAAATGAAAGCCTTTGCCGCCAGTCATTGTCGGACGATTCACCACATTTGTCATGGGGCGATAATGGCGGATGAAATCAAAATTTGCCGTTGTAAAGTTTGCAACATGGTGGCCGAGGTTTCTGACAACTGTCAATGCTTTCAAAAAAACCTCGGGAAGCAGCACTGCAGAGCCGATATTGAGATAGACGCCGCCTTCCAGTTCACTTATGAAAGAGCAAAAAAGCCTGAAATCAAAATGGCTGGTCTGGCCAATTGCCGCCCCGTTGGCAGATGGATGGATATGAACGATATCCGTACCCACAGCCACATGCACGGTAACCGGCACATCAAGCCTCCGGGCAGAGGCGAGCAAACTCATATCATTGTGGGGATAATCCCGGCTTATAAGGTAATCACCCATGGCCTGTCCGAGACCAATATTTTCCCGGGCACCATTATTAATAGCCTCATTAACGGCCTCGCCGGTCTCTTTTGCCGCACCGAATTGACCGGAGCCAAGAACCTGCGCCACATCCTCGGAGGTTCGGCCCACCATGGCAATCTCCGTATCATGGACAATGCCGGCCCCGTTCAAGGCGATGCCCTGGACAATACCGCGCTCCATAAGATCAATGAGCAAAGGATTCAGGCCAACCTTGATAACGTGGGCTCCCATGCCGACAATAATCGGTCTTCCAGCCCTGTGGGCTGCGGCAAGACGCTCTACAAGTTCCGGGAAATCAACACCTGCAAACTGCTGTGGCAGAGAGGAGATAAGATCACGGACAGTTGCACCTGCGTCAAGTGGTTTGGCAAAATGCTCAACAGTTACCTTGCTGAACCTGTCAAAAACAGAGTAGGTGTTCAACCCGCTCAGATCTATGGGATCCTTTTTCATACCTGAAGGCTCCCGAACATTTTTTCATCAACCAGCCAGCAGAGCATATGTTCAATCCAGACGTGGGTCTCCTGGATATGGGGAGTTTTATCACTGGGCACCGTCAGCACAAGATCAGCCATTCCGGCCAGAGCCCCGCCACTTCCGCCGGTCAGTATTGCAGTGGGCATACCGATATTTCCGGCGGCCTCCACGGCCTGAACCACGTTGGGGGAGTTGCCGCTTGTCGATATACCGAGAAAAACGTCATTGCTCTTGCCCAGAGCCTGAATCTGCTTGGCAAAGATATCATCAAAGGAAAAATCATTGCCGATACTGGTGAGAATCGAACTGTCCGTTGTCAAGGCAAGAGCAGGCAGAGGCCTCCTGTCAATGAGAAAGCGATTAACAAATTCGGCGGCAAGATGCTGGGCATCGGCGGCGCTGCCTCCATTGCCGCAGACAAGCAGTTTGCCGCCGGACTCAAAAGAGGCAACCACCCAGTCAACCAGTTGAAAAAGGTCAGCCTTGTGGGCATTATAAAAATCCTGCTTGGCTGCCATGGAATCATGCAGGCTCTGCCGAAGTATCGTATCCATTTCTATTGAACCTTCTTTTATAGAGTTAAAGACCGTCAAAGATATATCAGCCCCACGGCTTTGTCAATGAAGTGTTTCAGACCTTTTCACTTTGACAGAACGACAGTTTCCGAGTAATAATACCTAGCTTTATTCTGCAAGAGACATGAAATCGTCCAACATCCTATTTATTTGCTCTATTTTTATTCTTAATTTTTTGCAATGCCGGAGTGCAAGGAGAACTCATGAAACAGAAAAAAATTCTTCTCGAAGAAAGTGAAATGCCGACTCAATGGTACAATGTCATGCCTGATATTCCCAATGGTATGCAACCGCCACTTGATCCGGAAACAAAACAACCCATGGGACCTGAAAAACTCGCTGCTGTTTTTCCAATGGGCCTTCTTGAGCAGGAAATGAGCGATAAGAGCTGGATCGATATCCCTGAAGAGATCCAGGAAGTGCTGCACATCTGGCGCCCAGCCCCGCTGGTTCGGGCAAACAATCTCGAGGCCGCCCTCGGCACAAAAGCCAAGATTTATTTCAAATACGAAGGCGTGTCCCCTTCCGGCAGCCACAAAACAAACAGTGCTGTTGCCCAGGCGTATTACAATAAGAGAGAGGGCGTGAAACGACTTTCCACCGAAACCGGTGCCGGTCAGTGGGGCAGCGCTCTTTCTTTTGCCACCCACAAATTCGGGCTTGAATGCAAGGTTTACATGGTGCGCGTTTCCTTTGACCAGAAACCATATCGTAAGAGCATGATGAATACCTATGGTGCGGAAATCGTGGCAAGCCCCAGCCCGGATACGGCTTTTGGCCGAAAAATACTTGAAACCATGCCCGATACCGCAGGCTCCCTCGGCATTGCCATCAGCGAGGCCCTTGAGGATGCTGCCACCAGAGATGACACGAAATACGCCTTGGGCTCAGTCCTCAACCACGTTATCCTGCACCAATCCATTATCGGACTGGAAGCAAAAAAACAGATGGAAAAGGCTGGTGACTATCCCGATGTTATTGTCGGTTGCTGCGGTGGCGGCTCCAACTTTGCCGGCATCATGACGCCTTTTTTGACTGACAAGCTTGAAGGCAAGAATATTCGTTTTGTCGGCGTGGAACCCGCTTCATGCCCCTCCCTGACAAAAGGCAAATATGCCTATGATTTCGGAGATGTGGCCCGCATGACTCCCCTGCTCTATATGTATACCCTGGGGCATGACTTTATTCCCCCGGGCATCCATGCCGGAGGATTGCGCTATCACGGCATGTCGCCGATTGTTTCCGCCCTTGTCCGGGAAAATCTCATTGAACCCATCAGTGTTCATCAGCTCGAATGTTTTGAATCCGGCAGGCTCTTTGCCCAGACGGAAGGAATTATCCCGGCTCCGGAAACCTGCCATGCAATCCGCGGCGCCATCATTGAGGCGACCCGTGATCTGAACGATCCAAAAACAATTCTTTTCAACTTTTCCGGTCACGGCATGCTGGACCTTTCAAGTTATGACAAATTCTACTCCGGAGATCTTCATAATTATGAATTCCCGGAAGAGGCAATTGCCGAGGCAACCAAAAATCTGCCGCAAATTTGATGGATTGTTAAAATCCTTCTTTACATTTAAGACCACGGAGCGTAAAAAAAACGTTCTGTGGTCTTTTTTTTCCTTTTTTTCAGACAGCCATGAAACGAAGATGATTCAAATCCAAACTTTTTTTTCTCCCCTCATCTCTTGCTTATTGCTTTTCTGTTTCTTTTTTTCTGCTGCTGATTGCCATTCCGCCCCCCCTGACACTGTCTCCCTCAAACGCCGACTGGATCGTCTTATCGACAACGGTGGCTATGTGGTCAGCCGCAATGATTCCATTCTTGTTTCAAGGCAGGATGACAGCCCTTTTATTCCGGCGAGCATTTTAAAAATTGCCACTTCCCTTGCAGCGCTTGAAATTCTTGGTCCTGATTTTCGTTTTCAGACCGGTTTTTTTGCGGATACGGCTGACAATCTTTACATCAAAGGCTTTGGCGACCCACTCCTCACTTCCGAAGAGATCACCATTATTTTAAAAAAACTGCAGGAAATGAATGTCACCGGAATAAATAATATCTATCTTGATGACAGCGCCTTTCTGTTGACGGATTCCCCCACGAGCTCGGAAAACACGCTGAACCCTTATGACGCTGAAAACAATGCTCTTGCCGCCAATTTCAATACCATCTATTTTCAAAAACGACAGGATGCAAGCATTGTCTCTGCAGAAGAACAAACTCCTACATTACCGTTAATGCTTCGCCTGGGCAAAAATCTGCGCCCAGGAAAACATCGCATTAATCTTTCAATAAACCGACAGGACATTCTTATCCATACAGGTCAGCTCTTCAGGGCCATTCAGGAACGCCTTGAAATACCGGGTCAGGGAACCATTGCCAGAAAGGCGGTTTCAGACCATGCTCATCCTCTCTATACACACAGATCCAGTAAGAAATTAACGGAAATAATTGCATCACTGATGCTTTACTCCAATAACTTTATTGCCAATCAAATTTTTCTCACCTGTGGGGCAGAATCAAAAGGCTATCCTGCAACCTGGCAAAAAAGCCGGGATGTATTTACATCTTTTTTTTCAGGCCTGGGATTTACACAACATCAAATTAATGTTATCGAGGGTTCAGGTCTTTCCAGAGAAAACCGCGTTACGCCGGAGGCCATGTTTCGCATCCTGCAGATGTTTAAACCACATGCCCGCCTCCTGGCCCAGCATAAGGGGCACTTTGTCAAATCAGGCACACTGACAGGCGTTTACTCTTATGCCGGATATTTCAAAATGGAGAACCAGCTTGATCCCTTTGTCTTAATTTTGAACCAGAGAAAAAATTCCCGGGACCAAGCCCTGAATTTTCTTGAAAAAATCTATCTTCATCCTTAAATTTGCAGTTTATTACAAAAGGGACTGTTCACCGACAAAGCCCAGGGGCGGCCTCTCTCAAAATAACGAGACAGGCTCTACGGAGGACGCAAAGCACACGAAGAAAAATTTTGAATGAATTTAATATTTGACGGTTTCGTAAAACCCCCCTCAACCGCCGCCGACAAGTATGTAACTTGTTG
>JAHLLM010000026.1 GCA_020444175.1 Desulfobulbaceae bacterium
ATTACCCGGCCGGATAACTTCGGAATGAGTGGCCGAATTCATTGGAATATGCATACGATGGCTCCATGTGAAATAATGCGTCGAATCAAGGGGCGTAGTTCTAGTAAATTGTTTGCAGATTTTCCTCATCTGCGTAAGAGGTTTTGGGGACGTCATTTTTGGGCTCGTGGCTATTTTTGTGCATCATCAGGGAATGTTACCGATGAAATGATCAAAACATATCTCGATCATCACTTTGAGCCGAAGAAAGACGATGGTTTTCGGACTGAGTCATAACGGGTCTATATGACCCGTATCCGGACTTGCAGTCCATATTTTCAACCCACCGTCTTCAAGACGGTGGTTGTTGAGTTTACATATTGTTTCACTGTTTGGTGATACTAACGAAGAAGCGATTTTTCACATTTGCTTCAAGTTCTTGGACCGCATAAACAATGCAATTACCAATCTCAATCATTTAAGCAATTATGCAAATTGATATATATCGTAACCGCCCGTGAAATAACTTCAGCGTCAACACTGAAGAACAATTCACTTCTTGGTCCATAACAAGCAATATGCGCACCGTCAACTATTTGTTATGGATTTTTTTGCTTTACCATAGAATTACAGCATGTTACGCAGATTTGGTGTCGATATACCTTTTGACACAAAGAGTCCGAATTCCGGGAATATGAACAAAACAGTGCAGAAAAACGGAATTTTGGAAAAAAATAAGATTGGACAAAATGTTGCCCGATGTAAGGTCAACTCCGAGAAGGCAACTGTAAAAATTTACATACTTCCTGAGTCTCGAAAGAAATGATTCTTCGTTAAAACTCATTGTAAACAGCTTCACTCTGTCTTGAAAATACCCCTCCTCAAAGCTTATTTCTGAGTCTTGCTCCTCAGTCCGGGGAGAACTCAACAGACTTGATGCAAGGAACGTTCTGACATGGTATATTCTCATGTTTTATTGTCAGTATTGACGTATTTTCGGGCTGTAAGGATTCACTGATTTTTAATTATCATATTTGAATGGGCAAAAGCTGTCTGCCCTGTCTAGAGAAGGAGAAAGCAATGCTTGAAGCATATCTGATACATGAAAAGGAGCGAAATGAGCAGGGCATCCCCGCTCTTCCCCTGTCACCGGAGCAAACAGCTGATTTATGTGGTCTGCTGCAGAAACCGCCGCAAGGAAAAGAGGAACTTCTGCTGCATCTCTTCACGGAACGGGTGTCGCCCGGCGTTGACCCGGCCGCAGAGGTCAAGGCGGATTTTCTTGGTGCCCTCCTTGCTGGAGAGAAGACCTGTCCGTTTATTGATAAGAAAAAGGCAATTGAAATACTTGGCACCATGATCGGCGGCTATAATATCCAGTATCTTGTTGCCTCCCTTGGAGACAGCGAGGTGGCGGATGCTGCTGCATGCGCTCTTTCCGGCATTACCCTTGTATATGACGCCTTTGATGAAGTGCTGGAGCTTTCCGGCAGGAACGATTACGCAAAAAAAGTGGTCGAAAGCTGGGCGCGGGGTGACTGGTTCACGTCAAAGCCTGAAATGCCCGAGACCTTTACGGTCAAGGTTTTCAAGGTTGACGGCGAGATCAATACCGATGATTTTTCCCCGGCCGGAGATGCCTGGAGCCGTCCGGATATCCCGCTTCATGCCCTGGCAATGGGAAAAACCCGCTTCCCCGGCGGCATAAATGAGATGGTGAAGTGGCGTGAAGAGGGGCATCAGGTTGCCTTTGTCGGTGATGTGGTTGGCACCGGTTCTTCCCGAAAATCCGCCTGTAATTCCGTTTTGTGGTTCATAGGCGAGGATATCCCAGCAGTTCCCAATAAAAGGCGGGCCGGGGTGATTATCGGAGGCGTTATTGCTCCGATTTTCTTTAATACTGCCGAGGATTCCGGCGCTCTGCCCATCAGGATGGATGTGAGCGGCATCAACCATGGTGATGTGATAACGGTTCACACCAGAAAGGGAGAGGCAAACCGCGAAGATGGCAGTTTGATAGCCCGTTTTGACTTGAAGCCCAATACCCTGGCCGATGAATATCGGGCCGGCGGACGTATCCCCCTCATCATCGGACGTTCCCTTACCGCCAAGGCACGTCAGGCCCTTGCTATGCCTGAAGCGGATTTTTTTGCTGAGCCGGAAAATCCGGAGATCAGTGAGGGGCAGTCTTTTACCCAGGCACAGAAAATTGTCGGCAAGGCCTGCGGTCTTCCAGGCGTTCTGCCCGGTGCTTCCTGTGAACCCGGGATGGCCACTGTGGGTTCACAGGATACAACCGGGCCCATGACAGCCGACGAGCTTAAGGAGTTGGCGTGTCTGCGCTTCCAGGCGCCCATGTTCATGCAGTCTTTCTGCCATACTGCCGCTTATCCGAAACCGTCAGATGTTGCCATGCACAGAAATCTGCCGGGATTTATCAGTGAGCGCGGCGGGGTCGCCCTGCGGCCGGGAGACGGAGTCATCCATACCTGGCTGAACCGCCTGCTGCTGCCCGACACCGTGGGCACCGGCGGCGACTCCCATACCCGTTTCCCCATTGGCATCAGTTTCCCGGCCGGTTCCGGACTGGTTGCCTTTGCCGGAGCACTTGGCTTTATGCCCCTTGATATGCCGGAATCAGTCCTGATCCGTTTCAAGGGGAAGCTTCATCCTGGTATTACCCTGCGCGATGTCGTGAACGCCATACCTTACTTTGCCATCAAGGCCGGCAAGCTCACCGTGCCCAAGAAAAACAAAATCAATATTTTCAACGGACGTATCCTGGAATTTCAAGGACTGCCTGATTTGACAGTTGAGCAGGCTTTTGAACTGACCAATTCCACTGCCGAAAGGAGTGCCGCTGCCGCCTGCATAGAGCTTTCTGAAGAAAAGGTTGTTGCCTTTATGCGCTCCAATGCAGCCCTGATGCGGAAACTGATTGCTGATGGCTATCAAGATGCAGAAACGCTGCAGAAACGCATCGACGATGTGGAAGCGTGGCTGGCGAACCCGACATTACTGAAGGCAGACAAGGATGCTGAGTATGCGGACATTTTTGAGATTGACTTGTCAGAGATCACGGAGCCCATTTTGGCCTGCCCCAATGATCCGGATGATGTCCGGCTGCTCTCAGAGGTTGCCGGGACAGCCGTTCAGGACGTTTTTATCGGTTCGTGCATGAGCAATATCGGACATTACCGAGCGGCCGCTGAAATCTGGCGCAACAGGAAGTTCAACCATGATGTGCGCACCTGGATCTGTCCGCCCACCCGCATGGATCAGGCCCAATTGAAAGCCGAAGCCCTTTTCTGCGTTTTCGGTTCGGTTGGAGCCCGTATAGAGATTGCCGGCTGCTCCCTGTGTATGGGCAACCAGCTGCGGGTGCCGGATGGCGATACTGTCTACGCCACCAGTACCCGTAACTTTGATAACCGAGTTGGTAATGATACAAAGGTATTTCTTGGCAGTGCCGAGGTTGGTGCTGTTATTTCCACCCTGGGCAAGATTCCCACCCCGGAAGAGTACTTTGCTACGTATAATGAACGGGTGGTGCCGAAATCAAGCGAAGTATATCAGTATCTTCAGTTTGACGAGCTTCCGGAGTATCAGGGCTCATAGCAGGCGAGACAGATATTCCGTTGCCACAAATAGAAAAGGCTGCTTTTCGGAAAGAAAAGCAGCCTTTTTTATTGTTTTAACAGGGAGGACTGCAGGTTTATTTCACCTCTTCTTCATCGCACTCGATGGTCAGTGAGCATTCGCCTTCCTCACTGAAAATCGGGATGTTCTCCTGCTGACTCTGGCCTTCATTGTCAAGGTAAAGGAGGGGGTCAGTCAGATAACATGCCTGCTCAATGTAATGGATAATTTGCTGCTCTCCCTTGATGATTGAAAATCCTGATTTATTTTTTTCAAGCAGAACAGGGATAGCGTCGATTCCCAGTAATTTGAGTAACAGTTTATTGAGCTCAGGATCGTATGAGTCAGAAAGTTTCGTGCCGGCCAGGTCAAAGTCATCCAGTTTTTCAATGGGATTAAAGTGGAAATCGCAACTGTTGCAACCTTCCAGGGCCTGCAGGACATTTTTACAGTGGGGACAATCGGCTGAAAAAAAGAGGTAAAGCTCTTTTTGCGGATTAAGGCAGACCCTGGTTCCGTATGTGCCGCTGTTTATGGTTTTTTGTTTGGATAAAAGGGCGTTGGGCCCGAAGCTGAGGAAAGAAGAGATAACAATGATGCCGGAAAAAATGCTTAATCCCGTAACAAGTTGTTTCCAGCCGGCCAGAGCATTGAGCAACAGAATGATTGTAAATAAAATGAGGCAGTAGGAGCAGAGCGCATCGGCAATATGGAGTTGATAAGCTACCAGCGTACCTTCAACGGCCAGTCCTGTGAGGAGGACGAGTCTGGAAAGGTCGGTAAGAAAGCCCCCCTTTTTGCGGGCCAGGAAAAAGAGCCAGCAGAGTGCCTGAAAATAAAAAAAACCGATCAGGTTGAAGTATAAGGGCGGGATAGTTGTCAGGCTTTCAACGATTTCGCAGCCCTGGTTCAGGCATGCCGCTTCTCCACTCAAGCTAATGTATATGACTTGAATAATTATAAGGATGCTGGCGGCAAAGGAAAGTATGGAGATCAGCTTGGAGTTTCTTTCAGTCATGGATCACTCATTGCAGTTTCGGTTATTGGATAAAAAAACGTTGCACATCGACCTGGGTAAAGAAAGAAATTGCAACCGTATTGAAAAAAATATGAAGTCGCAAGAAGTTCTAATGCTTACCATCCGCCAACGTAATATCAACAGTTTCCATGCGTTCCGGCGGCGGGCGAGTGTTTTCTGTGAGACCGTCAAAAAATATGACAAAGACTTCATCAAGAAGTTCCCCATGAAAACACGAATTCCTGAAATCGCCTGGCTCAAAATGATATCATCAGTTAGTTACATTTTTTCTTTTTTTGCAAGATTCGCAGGGCCGTGGTAGATCATTGGTTGTCAGGTTGCATGAAGCTGGCAAAGTAATGCAAAGAAGTCTCGTTGCAAAAAACAATTTTAAGGAAGATGGAGAAAACCATGGAAAATGAAGCAACAATTCGACTCGGTTTCTTCTTTGGTATTCTTGCTCTTGTTGCCCTTGGTGAACTGGTTTCTCCGCGCAGGGCTTTGACAACATCAAAGACTGTGCGTTGGCTGAGCAATCTTGGTGTTGTTGTGGTTGATACGGTTACAGTTCGTCTTCTGTTTCCGCTAATCGGTGTCCATGTGGCTGCTGCAGCCCGTGACAAGGGCTGGGGGCTTCTCAATATCCTCGATCTGCCTGACTGGCTTTCCATTGTCCTCGGCATACTTGTCCTTGATCTCGTTGTCTACCTGCAGCATGTCATGTTCCACACAGTACCGCTTCTCTGGCGGGTGCATATGATGCATCACGCGGACATGGATATTGATACGACAACCGGACTGCGTTTTCATCCCATCGAAATAGTCATCAGCATGCTTATCAAGATGACGGCCATCGCTGCTTTGGGGCCGTCGGTTCTTGCTGTGATTCTTTTTGAAATAATCCTGAACGGGGCGGCCATGTTTAACCACGGCAACCTCAAGCTTCCTGAGGCCCTGGACCGTTACCTGCGGTTTCTTATCGTGACGCCGGACATGCACAGGGTGCACCATTCGGTCATCATCAGGGAAACAAACAGTAATTTCGGGTTTAATTTTCCATGGTGGGACCGCCTTTTCGGTACATACCGCGCCCAGCCTGCTGCAGGCCATGAGAAAATGACTATTGGTCTCGCGCAATTCCGGGATTCCACCAGGAATCACCTGTTCCGAATGTTGATCATGCCTTTTACCGGGAAACCGGGAGATTATTCAATCAACAGACATGGCGCAGACCCGGAAAAAATTATGAAGTGAGAAGTGAGGCATCAAGCATAATTCTGGCATCAGCAATAAGGCAGCCGTCGTTTGAACATAAGAGCGGATTCAAGTCGATTGACTCTATATAGGGGCCGATTTCCATGAGCAGCTCGGAAAAGAGCAGAAGCACCTCGCTGAGCGCCTCCATATTGATGGCCTTGTTGCCACGGTAGCCGGTGAGCAGTTTTGTTCCCTTCAGCTCCCGGACCATGGAATCGATATCCTTCCCCGTGAGAGGTGCCATGCGAATTGCAACATCCTGATAGATCTCAACACCTGTTCCGCCGATACCGAGAAGCACGATGGGTCCGAACTGGTAATCCGTTTTCGCTCCCACAATAAGCTCAAGTCCCTCGGCCATTTCCTCAATGTGAATACCTGCAAAATCAGGGAGGGAACTGACCTGCTCATAAAAAGCAGACAGTTCCTCAATACTGTTAATACCAACTGCCACGCCCTGGACATCGGATTTATGGATAACAGAAGGGGAAACGACTTTAGCGGCCAGGGGAAAGCCGATCTCTGCAGCGATTTCTTGGAGCTGGCTTGCTTGTTTGGCCCAGCCGAAACGGGGAACGGGAAGACCGGCTTCCCGGAACAGCAGTTTGGCATCCGGCTCCAGAATCCAACCTGTCTTGCGGGATGCGAGAAAAATTTCCTTCATTAGTTTGCTTAACATGGACGGCACCTCCTGAGGACTCTGGTCATGCAAACCGCGCTTTCTATGGAGGATGCCACAGGGACCCGGTTAAGCTCAAAGCCTTCAATCAGCATCTGATATTTTTCCACATGGGGCACGTAGGCAATAAGCGGTTTTTTAAAACGCCGGTAAACCTGGCTGAGCCGGGCGCCGAGGTCGGAGCTGAGCCCAGGCAGATAGGGCAGCATCAACAGGAGAATGCAGTCAATCTCCTCTATCCGGCAAAATTGTTCAACAGCGGCGACAAAGTCAATTTCAAGGGCACTTCCTGTCAGATCGACAGGATTGGCAACAGAGGCAATTGCTCGTATGCTTTCAGAAAGAGCTGCTTGCAGCGATTTCTGCACAGGTTGGGAAAACGGGGGAACATTCAACCCTTTTGATATACAGGCGTCAACCGCCAGGGCGCCGTGACCGCCGCTGCCGGAAATGATGCCGACATTTCCCTCTGTTCTGGTATTTGGATAACAGCTCAATGCTTCGCAGTAGGAAACGAGTTCGTTTTCATTGGATGCCTCGATAATGCCATGCTGGGCCAGAACGGAACTGAAAACTTGGTAATCACCGGCCAGAGAGGCGGTGTGACTTGAAACGGCCCGGCTTCCCTCCTTTGTTTTCCCTGATTTCAGGACAATAACCGGTTTGCCGCATGTCCGCGCAAAACGGACAAAATCCCGTCCTTCATTTTGAGCAAATCCTTCAATATAAAAGGCAATGACCTTGGTCCGGGGGTCTGATGTGAGAAATTCCAGAAGCTGTATTTCCCGGATCAGGGCCTTGTTGCCAATGCTGATGGCACTGGAGACGCCTACTCCTTCGCCTGCGAATTTTACCAGCAGGTCAACGAGGATTCCACCGCTCTGACTGACAACGGCAACATCGCCGCTGGGGGGCTGCACCATGCGTTCGGTTGGCAGAAAAAAGGTGTCGACCATTGTCGGGGAGTAGAGGCCGAGACAGTTGGGGCCGACAAAAGGGAAATTATGGCGGCCGGCAATTTCAGTCAGCTCCTGCTGCAAGTCATTTTTACCCGCCTCGGCAAAACCGCCGGAAATAATAATTGCGCTTTTTACGCCTGCGTCAATACATTCCTGAAGAACAGAGGGTACGAAATCAGCCCGCACGGCAATGACGGCAAGATCGACAGCTTCAGGAATATCGGCAACAGAGGAAAAAAGCTGTTCTCCGTTAAGCGTCCCTCCCTTCGGATTGACAGCATAGGACCTCACCGGATAACGCAGTAGATTTTTGTTAAAGATGACGTTGGCGGGGTGATATTCGTTGCTGGTTGAAAGGCCGATTACAGCTAAAGATTTCGGTAAAAACAAAGGAGCAAGATCCACAGGTTACTCTCCCAGGCTGGAGTTTTTTTGACTCTTCGAAGAACAGTTCCTCAAATAGTATGGGAAGTCAGCCCAAATAGCAAGTTTAGGATAGGCGGTCTCGGGAATTGCTTGATATCAAGTATGTCTTTATGATTTTATGAAAAGACAACATTTATAATACAAATTCAGGAGTTGAGTTGCTATTCTAGCGAGATCGCATCATGATAGACCCTGTTCGATACCGGTTTCAGTTTTATCTGGAGAGATTCCTGCTCCGCGGCGCCCACTACCGATTACTGTTCATTGCCGCTCTGATCGGTCTGATCAGCATTGTTTTCGGCGGAGCGGCCCGCTATTTTTCAAATGATTTTGCCACAAACGGCGAGGCCTTCTGGTGGGCCTTTCTGCGCCTGACCGATCCGGGCTATCTGGGAGATGACAAGGGCATGTCCCTGCGGATCATTTCCACCATTGTCACAGTGCTCGGCTATGTGATTTTCATGGGTTCCCTGATCGCCATTATGACCCAGTGGCTCAATGAGACGATCAGAAAGCTGGAAGCGGGCCTGACACCGATTTCCATACACGGTCATGTTATCATTCTTGGCTGGACCAGTCTGACGCCTTCCATTGTCCGGGAGTTGGTGCAGTCCGAATCGCGTGTAAAACGCTTTCTGGAGAGAACCGGCTCCAGACGACTGCGCATTGCCATACTGTCTGAATCCGCTTCTCCGGCCCAGCGACATGAGCTGGAAGTGCACCTGGGAGAAGACTGGGATGAGCGGCAGGTTATTTTCCGCTCCGGTACGCCGCTCCGTAACGAACACCTGATTCGGGTCGACTATCTCCATGCCGCAGCCATTATCCTGCCTGGCCATGATTTTGCGCCAGGCGGCTCTGATACTGCGGATATGAGAACCGTCAAAACCCTTATGTCCATCGCCAACTATGCCCGGCAGCAAGATGTTACACTGCCATACATGGTGGCTGAGATTTTCGATGCCCGTAAAGTGGAGGTTGCCAAGTCCGCCTATCCGGGGCATCTTGAAACCGTTGCCAGTGATGCCACCATAAGCCTGCTGGTGGCACAGAATATTCGCCATCCCTGGCTCTCCTATATTTACACGGAACTGCTCTCCCACTCAAACGGCGATGAAATTCGCATACGCCGTCTGCCCGAATTGAAGGGCGCTACTGCGGAGAGCCTGACTGATCTCTTCCCAAAGGCCATTCTTCTCGGAGTATTACGAAAACAAGGGGACAGCCTGACCCCTGTTCTAAATCCTCCTGCCGGCTTTGTCATCCAGGAACACGACTGGCTGGTATTTATGGCCTGTAACCATGCAGACACCAATCCGGATCCGTCGAAAAAACCGACAAATTTTCCCCGCGGCGAATACAAAAATCCTTCCAGCCGGATTCAAAGATGCCAGCGTGTCCTGCTTCTGGGCTGGAATGATATGATTCCTGCCCTGATCCATGAGCTTGATAACTATGAAAATGAAATTTTCGAGGTGGATGTTTTTTCTTCCCTGCCGACTGAGCAAAGGCAGGAAAGGTTGAATCGTTTTGCTTTGAATCCGGAAAAGGTGACAGTGGAACTGCTTGAGGGAGATTATACGGTACCCTCAAGTCTGCTGCGAATTGATGTCCTGTCCTATGACAATATCGTTATACTGGGCTGCGATTGGCTGCCATCGCCGGAAGAGGCGGATGCCAGGACAATCCTGGGTTTCATGATGCTCCGCAATCTGCTGGTCAATGAAACAGATCCACCCAAAGTCCTGCTGGAACTGCTGGATCCGGAGAATCAGGCGCTCTTCACCAATTCCCATGAAGAGGTCATTTTAAGCCCTCATATCCTCAGTCATATTATGGCCCATGTGGCGCTTATGCCGGAACTGAACCTGGTTTTCAAAGAGCTCTTTGGTTCCGGCGGCGCTGAGATTTATCTGCGCTCCTGCGCTCATTACGGGCTTGATGCAAAGGATGTGAGTTTTACAGAGATCCAGAAGCAGGTGTCACGTCAAGGAGAGATTGCTTTGGGCGTCAGGATGTATGGCAAAGAATCCCTGCCGGACGGAGGTATTGAGTTGAATCCTCCACGCCACAGGAGCTGGCATTTCAGAAAAGATGATGAGATCGTCGTGCTGACAACGTCGGTTTGAATAATATAATTTTGGCGATAGTGAATCAAGAATTCGACTATGTATGGCACGTGCGTGAAATTTATACCTGAGCACACCTATGCAAAGTCTATTCAGCAGTAAAAATATTTGTTTCAGGAGGCTGCCATGAAGAATGAATTTTCCGATTTGAGTAAAATTATTCTCGGTGATAAGCAGAGGGAACCACTGCTTCATCATCTTCATAATCTTATCAAACTGGGTGTTCGCATCCTTGCAATTCTCATGGCTCTTATCATTTTCTGGGGGATTGGGGATGTCGTTTGGGTAACCGTCCAACGATTGCAAACTCCTCCGGTTATGATTCTAAAAATAAATGATATTCTTTATATATTCGGGGCCTTCCTGGCTGTGCTCATTGCAATCGAAATTTATGAAAATATCATCATGTACCTGCGGCAGGATGTTATTCATGTGCAACTTGTTGTTGCCACAGCTCTCATGGCTATTGCCCGGAAGGTAATAGTTTTCGATTTTAAGGAAATAAAAGCAGAATTTATTTTGGGAACTGCTTCGGTTATACTTGCCCTCGGTGTTACATACTGGCTGATAAGCAAGAAGAATATCGAAATGATCCCCGCTCATGATAATAATGATCATGCACAATTTTCAGAAAAATGTGTTCATGGCAAAACTGAAAACAAGGACATTCGATCTGAAAATAAGTAACAATATACGTTTTTTGCCGCTCAATAAGCAGAAACCTTCATTCTCTTTTATGGAGCCCCTGTTTGCTGACAAAATTTTGCTGAAAAAAAGAGATAATTTTTATATTTTATTTTGTCATTGCTGGCCTTTCTAAAACGGAAGAATCAGGTTATGGGCCGCGCCTGATGCATCTTTGAGCTGCAATCGTAATTCTTTGGCTGTCTTGGCTTCAGCCGGAAAAAAGAGAAAGCCATTGGCAAGGCTCTGGTCTGGAAATGGTTTTCCTTCAAGTCCCTTTTCCTTAATATCATCGGAAATGGTCCAGCGGTGCTGGGGATCGGAAATTTTTTGGCCTCCACCAATGACCGCCCCGCCTGCACCTCCTAATGCGGCTCCTTTGCCGGCTGCTGCTGCCACGTTTTCACCGGTGAGTATGCCAAAGGCAGCGCCGAGAATGGCTCCGCCTGCAGCACCAAGAACGGCACTTTTTCCTGCGCCGGAAGCGATTTCGCCAGCGGAGGTGGCTTTTGCAACACGATCCACGGCAACCTCATTGGGGATGAGTTGCCAGTAGCGATTGGAGTTGTCCACCAGAAATGTCTGTCCGCTGATAACCACCATGCTTCCGCCTGACTTGTTATCCATAACTACCTGAACGGGCAGAAGTCCCGCCTTTTTGATGTCAAAACCAAAAGCCTGTTTCGCGGCTTTTGCGTCGGCAAAAGCCTCTGCTCCGACAGTGGCGCCGGAAACGATTTGGCTGTTCATATAGTCGGAAGGAGGTCTGAAGCCCGTATAGTGACTTTTATAGGTAGCACATCCAGCCAGCATGAAGACACTGAAGATAATAAGAAGTAGGCGGCGTATCATTTTTTTCTCCTTTCCAGGGATTATGGTGAAGTTTGCAATCTCTATTATGACAAGGGTATGGAGTTTTTTGTTCTGTCGATTTTCGGAAAGCTCGGTGTAATTTTGAGCCGCAACGTAGCTTTTTAACTCCCATTTTTAGAACGTTAATCCGTTAATTTTCAGAAGAGGTAACAAGGCCTCCAATAAAAAGACTGCCGTTATGGACCAGAAAGCATGAGGGAAGACAGTCAACCAGGTTTTGGATACGAACGGCATACTCTGCTTCGCTTCCTTCTTCCGGTGCGGCAAGCCCAAGGAAAACAACATCTGCGGCAAAGCTTTTCTGGCGAATGATTTCGGTAATATTATCCGTGTCGTTTTTCACCATTACCTCAATGTCCGCCTCAATGCGAATTTCCGGCATAAGCCTGGCCAGGGCTTCCTCTGTTTGAGCTTTCATTAAGTCGTTTGAGGCGACACTTAACACATGAATGCGGCTTTCACGCCACTCAGCGTTGCAGGTGAGAAGATAGGCCAGCAAAAGCATGAGATCGCTGTTTCTTTTCAGCCCGCCCCACCAGACATGGATAATGCGTGGAACTCCTTCACGGGCTGGGCGAAGCGGTTCGAGTTTGCCGATAATCATGCTGCGGTTGATCTGTTCCAGATGGCGGAGAACTTTTAAAAAAACAGCAAGTCGCTTGTTGTCGTCCGGCAGGCCAACCAGGATTGTATTGCTGTCCATGCCGGCCAGACCGTTTGCCTGGGCCACGGTCAGGATGCCGCGTCCAAGGCTTGAAACGATATTGACCTCGCCGAATGCCACGATTCCTTCACGGCTGAGAATCTGATCAATATGATGCTGCCGGGCGGATATATCCACATCAAGGTTGAGGATGTCGCCTTCAATAAGCTCGGTAACCGTCACCACGCCGCGATCTTCACTGAACCAGGAGGCAAAACGGACCAGATCAAGCCTCTGTTCAATATCCCGTACAAAAACAAGAGGATGGGGACGCCAGTTTCTGGCGGTTAATGGATAGCCTGAAAGCCGGATGAGGGCCCAGCGAATAAACGCCTCATAGATGTCCCGGCGCAGGTCGCCCCAGGATGCGTGTCGTATATGATGCCTGAACCAGAGCCACAGTAAAAGTTCAATGGAGCCTGCAGCCAGGGTTGATGGCCAGTGGATGAGCAGCATAACCGCAAAACAGCCAAAACCGCCAAGCAGGCTGACGCTCCAGTGTATATCAAGGGTTGGTCGCCAGGAAGAATTTCCTGTGAGGTTTTCCAGGGCGGCAACGAGGTTCAACATGCCGTAGACGCTGAGGAAAAACATGGTAACAACAGTGGCAACGGTGTTGAGATCTCCAAGAAAAACGGCAAGCAGGCTGATAAAAAGAGTAAGGGTAATTCCCAGAACAGGTTCCTTTCCTTTGGGGACATTCCGTCCAAAAAAACGGGGAACAAGGCGGTCCAGGGAAAGGGCCTGGAGGGTGCGTGGGGCGCCCAGCATTGAACCCACTGCTGAAGAGAAAATTGCACCCCAGAGGCCGGGAAGTATAAGCCATGGACCGAAAAGGGCTATGCGTGTCCAGATAAGTGGGTCCTCAATGAGTGACGTTCGTTCCGCCCCCATGTGCAGGAGGAAGGGGATTGTGAGATAGACGGTAAAACCTGTGAGTGCGGCAAGCAGTGTTCCTTTGGGGATTGCTTTGCGGGGATCGAACAAGTCGCCGGAGAGGCTCAGTCCTGCCATGATTCCGGTTACGGCAGGAAAGAAAACCGCAAAGACCGTCCAGAAGGAGGCCATCTCCACAGACAGAGTAACGTGCTGAGATGATGGGGATTTTGTGGACATGAAAGCACCGGCGGCAAGGGCTGCAAGAGAGAGGGCTATAAGAGCCAGCACCGGAATTTGTGTTTTCAGGGCAGAGCTTGCCCCACGGAAGGACAGCAGGCCGACAATAATTATGATGATAAAAGCCGTTGAGGCAATATGCATTCCCGGCCAGACAATACGCAGGGATTCGGCCAGACCAAAGGCGTACAGCGTCACTGAAAGAGCCTGGGAAAGAAACAGTGGAATGCCGATGGCGCCGCCTATTTCAAGCCCTAAGCTTCGAGAGATAATATAGTAAGCCCCGCCGACACCGACACGTGTATTGGTTGCCACGGCGGAAAGGCTTAAGGCCGTGGCCAGGGTAATGACATTGGCCAGGATAACAATAACAAGCGTGGAGCCAAGACCGACCTGACCGACAACCCAGCCAAAGCGCAGGTACATGATGACGCCGAGAATGGTAAGGATTGTTGGAGTGAAAACCCCGAGAAAGGCGCCAAGGGTCCCTTGTTTTGCCTGCTGGCCTAGACCGAGGGGTGGTTTTGCTTCTGAGTTGCTGCCCTGCATGGGATACCCGTTTGGCAAGGGAATTGTCATGAATTAATTTGCTAGATGCTTATAGATATATATAATGATGTATAATGAAATGAAACAAAAAGTAAATGTAAATATCTATATGCCTAGTGTCATGTCAAATGTCTTTTGACGCATGCTGCTGGTCGGGAGATAGCGAACAAGGAGAGACTTCGACCCCTTCCCGACACTGCAGAGTCGCCATGGATATGGCGACCTGCACGACAATTGAAGCTTGACATGACACCAGGGGGGCTCTCTCGCGAACCCGTGGGAGCAGTGGCTGGAATAACATGGAACCTTGGCGATGAAATATAAAGACTATTACAAAATACTTGGCGTATCCCGGGAAGCGGGTCAGGATGAAATAAAACGGGCTTACCGGAAGCTGGCCAGGAAATATCATCCTGATGTAAATAAGGATTCCAACGCTGAAGAGCTTTTTAAGGAAGCTGGTGAGGCCTATGAAGTTTTAAAGGATCCTGAAAAAAAAGCGGCATATGATAAATTCGGCGCGGACTGGCAGGAGGGACAGGATTTTCAAGCGCCACCGAACTGGAAGCAAGATTTCAGCTTTCAGGGGGGTGGGCATACTGATGGTGATTTCTCCCATTTCAGCGATTTTTTCGAGGATCTTTTCGGCAGAGGGCATCATGCTCCGGGGGCAGGCGGCAGGGCAACACATACTTCTTTCAGTATGAAAGGGGAAGACCTGGACGCCAGGGTGGAGATTTCTCTTGAGGACGCTTATAACGGTGCCACGGTAGCTCTGAGTCTGGTCGTTCCTGCTCTGGATACTGATGGAAGAATCAATCAAAAAAAACAGCAACTTAATGTCAATATTCCAAAGGGAATTATCGAAGGCCAGCGAATCCGCCTTGCCGGAAAAGGAGGGCCGGGTTTAGGGCAGGGAGGAAACGGCGATCTCTTCCTGGAGGTTGTTTTCAGGCCCCATCATCTTTTCCGTCCTGTCCGACGCGATATCTATCTTGATCTGCCGGTTGCCCCATGGGAAGCGGCCCTTGGTAAAAGAATCAAGGTTCCCACACTGGGTGGGAAAGTTGATATGAAGATTCCCCCTAATTCACAGGCCGGTAAAAAAATGAGGCTGAAAGGAAGAGGGCTTGGCAGGAAAAATCCGGGGGACCAGTATGTGGTTCTTCGCATCGTCAACCCTCCGGCGGTTGAATCCCCTGAAGCAAAAGCATTCTTTGAAAAAATGGAGCACGAATTTCCATTTAATCCAAGAAGCGGGATGGGAGTGTAAACATGGTCAAGGATATAATCGTGATTTCCGGAGAAGTACTTGATAGGCACAGGGTTTACAGCCTTTATGAACTTTGCAGCCTGTGCCGTGCCAGTGCTGAAGCCATATGTGATATGGTGGAAGAAGGAATCGTTGAGCCCTTTGATGGGCGAGAACCCCATGAATGGATCTTTATCGGTACGGATGTGTACAGAATAAAGTTAGCGTTACGACTGCAGAAGGATTTGAAGGTAAATTTACCCGGTGCAGCGCTGGCCATTGAGCTTATCGAAGAACTCAATGAACTCAAGCGGCGCTTTCGGCATTTTAAATGAAGTGGGGTAGCTGTTCAGGCAAGGCACGAAACGAGCCTTCACTGCAGGCTGCAATTGAATAGTTACAATGATGGAGGATATTTTGAAAGACACGGAAAGGAAAGGACTGCAGCCAAAGGTGAAGTTGAGTCTTGCCTTATCACTTTTGCTTGTTGTGGTGATTTTCACTCTTCAGAACGTGGAAACCGTGACAATAACGTTTTTTTTCTGGCAGTTTTCCCTCTCGCGTGCCTTGATGCTCTTTCTTGTGTTCGCAGTCGGCGTTCTTACCGGATTTGTTCTCGGCCTCCTTCAGAATCGAAGTGAAAAGCAGGATATATGATTTTTATTGCCGCGGTTTCGTAAAAAGCCTCTAAGCGAGCCGGAGCAATACGGGGAAGTCAGCAACCGAAGCCTGGACCTGACAAAGGCGTGTTTTTTACGATTTTGTCAATTGTTTACTCATCGCTATCCGGCGCTTTATCACGTAAGCCGCTCAAAAGTTCGTCAAAGGTTTTCTTGGACAGAAAGCTGTCAAACTGGCTTCTATAGTTTGCCACAAGGCTCACGCCTTCGATGACCACATCATAAATTTTCCAGGTCTCTCCGGATTGCCTCATCCTGTATTCAATGTCGAACTCCGGGTATTTTTGACCGCTGACCCTGGTCAGTACCGCAGCTTTTTGCCCTGAAATTTTTTCTCTTATGTAGTGCACTTTTTCATTGGAATAGGTTTCGACCTTGAGGATGTAGAAAGTATAGAGCCGCCAGTAGAATAATTTGATAAATTCCTGTCGTTTTTCCTCGGATAGATCCTTCCAGTTTTTGCCGAGCGCTCGCATTGACATTTCAACGGAATCAAAATTTGCATCGATTATTTTCCTGATGGACCCTCGCCGTATCTGCAGGTTGTCGGGCGTGCCGTCAACCGGGTAGGTCTTTAAGGCGTGAAATGTCTGCTCCACAACGCTCTTAATCATGTCGGTCGGGGAAATAGAAGTGGCGCTTGCTCTTGCTGCAATAAAAAAGGAGAGAAAAAGACAGGCAGTAAGCAGAGTGATTTGTACAGATTTTCCTTTCATGTTGTCTCCTTGTTTATTATCACCTTCATGAAGGCGTCTTTGGACTTTTTATCTCCTCCCGTGACGGGCAGGGAATTGTCAAGCATAATACCATGGAACTGTTTGAGAAAATAATCTTTTTTACAGATGATTCATGGGATATAGTATGTTGATTTTCACATCCTGACTGAATGTGATCAGGATGAATTCTGAGAAAGACAATAACGAAAACAGCAAAGAGAGGTTCTGTGCAAGTCAACACAAATGTCGTTCGCGTTGAGGGGCTGACAAAGTTTTTCGGCAGTCGCTGCGCGGTTGATAAAATCAGTTTTGCCATCCAGCAGGGAGAATGCGTCGGTTTTCTGGGCCCCAATGGTGCCGGGAAAACAACATCAATCAATATGCTGCTCGGTCTTGTCCAAAAGAGCGGGGGGACAATGCACATTCTTGACATGGAAGTGCCGGATGAGCAGAGAAGCGCCAAGCATTTTATCGGAGTTGTTCCCCAGGCAGACAGCCTTGATCCCGATCTCTCGGTGGAAGAAAATCTCTTCACCTATGCCAGCTACTTTAATATCCCGGTCAGAAAGGCCAGAAAAAAATCTGAGGAGCTGCTTGAATTTTTTGCCCTTGCCAACAGGCGCGATGAAATTATCGATCATCTTTCAGGGGGGCAGCGCCGTCGATTGCTTCTGGCCCGAGCTCTCATTAATGAGCCCAAATTGCTCATACTGGATGAACCCACAGTGGGTCTGGATCCCCAGGCCAGGTATCTCATCTGGGAAAGGCTTGAAATTCTGAAGGAACAGGGCACCACCATGATGCTGACCAGCCATTATATGGAAGAGGTGGAGCGTCTGAGCGACAGGCTGCTTATCCTTGATCATGGTCATATCGTGGCCCAGGGCAAACCGCAGGACCTCATAACCGAGTTTGTGGGTATTGATGTTTTTGAGGTGGAAGGCAGTAAAACGGAACTGGATGCCCTTGAAAATTCCTTCAAGGAGTGCAAAGCCAAAACAGAGAGGGTATCTGATAAACTCTTTGCCTACACCCTGGAGGATTGCAGCCGCCTTGAAACATTGCTCTATAGCTCACGTCACTGGATCAGGCGCAAGGCAAATCTTGAGGATCTTTTTATTAAACTTACGGGCCGCTCGTTAAGGGAGTCATAGGGAGTCTGGTATGAAAAATCTGCGTTTCCGGACAGTATGGCTGCGCAATGCACGGGTCTGGCGGAAAAATATCATGGCCACCCTAGTTGGAAACCTTGGCCAGCCATTGCTTTTTCTGCTTGCCATGGGGTATGGGCTGGGGCGCACCATTGAGCCCATTGAAGGATTGACCTATTTGCAATTTCTTGCCCCAGGTCTGGTTGCCTCTTCTGTTATGTACAGTGCCGCTTTTGAGACAACCTACGGCTCCTACACGAGGCTTTCCGTGCAGAAAACCTATGAAGGGATGCTTATGACGCCGCTTGGCATAACAGACATCGCTCTGGGGGAAATATTCTGGGGAGCAACAAAGGGACTTCTTTCCGGAATTATCATGCTTGCCGCCCTGCCGCTTTTTGGTGTCTGGCCTTCGGCCTGGACAGTTGTTCTGCTGCCGATCCTGTTTCTGTCCGGGATGTTTTTTGCCGCATCAGGTCTGATCATGACTTCTCTTGCCGCAAACTATGAGTTTTTTAATTATTTTGTGTCTCTGATTCTCACACCGTTTTTTCTTTTTTCTGGAATTTTCTTTCCACTCAGCACCATCCCGGAAAATGTACGGACTGTTTTCGAGTTTCTGCCGCTTACCCCTGTTGTCAGCCTGTCACGCATGTTTTGCTATGGCCGGTTCCAGGAACCGCTGCTTCTTAAACTGATCGGTACCATTCTCGTGACCGTGCTCATCTGTTACTGGGCAGCGATTTTGTTGAAAAGAAGGTTGATTCAGTAGTTTTCCATGTCACCACCCTTGGGTCGATCTCGCCCTTGGCAAATCGTTTGTTGAGAATGTCCATGGCCGATTCTTCCGGACCATTATAGGGGCCGAATCCGCACATCCTCCTGTTGCCACATATTCCCGTGAATGACATAATTTTTAAAATAACTATTGACGATTTGTCATATCAGTATATAAATGTATATTTATATATCTATGAAAAGGGCCGGGTTAGGTTTAAGGTCTGCAGATTGTTAGGTAGTGTCTGTCCAGAAATAGGGTATTTTGTTTGAGATCAAGGACTGCGCAAAAAATTACCGGAGGCATATATGCGATATTCCGAGGATAATTTTTTAAGCATGACGCAGATATCAGGCAAAAGGAGCATTTGTGGACAGACACTAGGTAAAGAGTGAGAGAATCGCGTTCCATGGTAGAAAATTTCAACGAGATGAACCTGCAGACACTGGTCTACCTTGCTAAGTGCCTGGCGGATGAAAACCGGCTGAGAATTTTATTCTGCGTGAGTAAAGAGAAAAAGTCTGTTTCCACTATTGTGGAAGAACTGCAATTATCTCAGCCTCTGATTTCCCACCATCTCAAAGAACTAAAAAGATCGCTGCTCGTCACTGTCGAACGAAGCGGCCCCTTTGTTTATTATGAATTGTCTGATGAGCGAATCCTCTCAATACTTGGGAAGCTGAACGAATTAGGAGACGATCTGCTCAAAGCCAGAGTGAGTTTCTGAGCCAGGAGGATGTCTGAGCGAATGACTGAAATTGAAAAACTAATAAATCGAATGGAGCCTGAAAATGCTCTGGTGGCAATAGCCGCAGTTGCTCACAAACTGCTTTCTCATGCCAGCGATGCGGCCCGCCTTGATTTTGTTGTCTCGCTGATTGGGGAGAACGGGGCAGACAAGATCTCCAGCATGGTCAATCTCTGACTGGCTGAATGTATGGACGAAGGTGTCGATCCAACAAGCATGTGTCAAAGCCTGGTTCACAAAGTTGCCCAGTCAAAACAGTTGATGGCGGTTGCAGACCCCGAGATTCTCATATTGTTTGAGAGCTGGCTTGATGAGCTTGAGGAAGAGGTGCTGAATTTTTTGAAAACAAATCATGGTGCCGACGCGCGAGACATTGCAAAAAAACTTGGCATATCTAAAAGCGGCGCTTCTTTCCTGCTTGCAAAATTAACAAAAGAAGCGACTTAAAGGAGACTGTTATGCACACATTAACTGTTTTTCACAGCGGCAACCCGTCATGAGTAACCTGCAAAAAGGCTATAGGTGTAGCCAATGAAATAAAAGAAAAATTTGGCAGCAACCTTGAGGTAAGGATTCTTTCCACCGACTCTGCGGAAGCTAAATCTCATAATTTCAGGGCTTCAACCAATGTTTTATTGAACGATGAGTTGATACCACTTGATGTAGCAGTGGATAGAAATAAATTAGATCAGTTTTTATCGAATCATATTTAGGGAAAGAGAGGAAAGAATATGAATATGCTTATTATCATCAGTACAAGCGATGGCGAAACTATTTACAATGCAATGCGCCTGGCGAATGTCGGAGTAAAAAAAGGCGACCACATAAGTGTTTTCATGCTAGGTAAAGGAGTGCTCTTTTCTCAGGTCGGTACCGAAGAATTTGATGTAATGGAGCAGGTCAACCAATTTGAGGGAGATTTTTATGTCTGAGGCGTGTGCATGAAATCCCACGGTCTGGAGGGATCAAGCACTTGTCCTATTGGTTGGATGGACGACCTTTATGAAATAGCAAAAAAGGCTGATACGGTCTTAACTTTTTAGCCTGTTAAAGGGAGATTTTAAAACAGTCAAGCTCGGAGTCCCGCAAATGAAATTTACCCCTTTGAAATTTCAGGGAACACTGGCAGCAGCCGGCGTTGCACTGATGCCCTATATCTTTTTGAAAGTTAATATTTTTAAAAGCGACGGGCAGATTTCCCTATCTGACCTGTCGCTTCTGACAAAACCGAGTCTAGAGTATGTGGCAGCCTTGTTGTTGATTGCTGTGATGGGAAGTTTTGTTGTTATCCATCTCAGCCTTTCGGTTTTTTTTCTTCGTGAACTTATTAAGTGGGTCGCCACCTCCAGCTCCTTTAAAGAGATACTGAACAATCCACTGACGAATGCATCGCTGTTTTCTCCGCTCATCTCCGTGCCCATGACCATGATTGTCCTTTTTGGTCCAGTGAGCTTTTTTGTGCCGCAGATAACGGAAAATATGCAGCTACTGATGGCTCCGGCATTTGCGGTGTTCTGTCTTTTGTGGCTCCCTTTGGTTATTCTCGAAATCAAAGCCGTCCAGGTCTTTTTGACAAACCAGGTTGATTATCTGAGCTTGAACTTCGGCTGGCTCCTTGACGTGCTGGCCCTGGGAGCAGTGTCGTTGTTTGGTTCGAGCTTGGTCAACGCCTCGGAAAATCATCTGATTTCCAATGCTGCAGCAATCATGGTTTCCATCTCTTTAGCTGTAGGGGTGGTCATTTTTGCCTTTAAGATGTCTGTCCTCGTTTACCTGCAGGTAAAATCGGTGGCCAAGCCCACTGTTAACATTCTTCCGGCGTATTTTTTATTCATACCACCAATGTGTCTTCTTGGTTTCAGCTCTTTTAAGATCATGATGTTTACCAGTAAGAGTTATGGGGTTGATCTGTCTACCGCCTCATTTTTGACCATGGTTTTTTCATACGCAGGAGCAATGACGTGGTTTGTTTTCGCTATATACCGGCTGAGGGAATATTTGGGAAAGGAGTTCTTGTCTGCCGATTTCTCCCCGGCTCAATGGGGCATGGTCTGAGGCTTTGTTGGTACCCAAGTTTTGGGTACAATGGTTTATAAACTTTACTTCGCCAGTGCCTTTCTGGGGGCTGTCAATTTCTTGAGCATCATTTTTGTCACTGTCGTGTTCTTTTTGATATTTAAAAAGTTTATTGCCGCATCACGGAGGGCAGTATCTGCGTAATTTGAGGCGGGGAAAAATTAAAAAACCAATATGCTTATAAACAATTCTCAGTTAAAAATTGTCATGTTCCTTGTCGCCAAGCTTCTAATACTGGATTCCCGCCTCCGCGGGAATGACATTGTCCAGCCCGCCGTCACTCCCGCGGAGGCGGGAGTCTAGAGGTTAACAACTGAGAATTGTATAGAGGCAAAAAAACCAATATTAAACTCATAAATCCTTCCCTCATTTAGGATGTCAACTTTCTTCAATCGTCAGATTGGCTCTGAACTTGTTTAGGATTTCTTGCAGCTCTCCATGGCCCTGTTTTCCAGGTTGAAAATATGGGTGATTGCAGCCTCAATGGAAACATTTCGTTCAAACCAGCCCCTGAAGCATTGGGCCTCAAGACCCCATTCGGAATGGCTTAACTCCAATTCCGCCTTGATCTGACCCAGGAACTCGGCCAGATCCTCTTCGCTGTTGGCCTCCGAGTAAATCATGTAATCGCAGTGCTTGCGGAAGAGCATGATGGAGCCGTCATATCGTTTTCGTTTTTTCTGAAAGCAGGCAACCGTCTCTTTGAGCCTCTGCCCTATTTCGTCATGTACCTGGCTTGCAACGATAAAGCCGTAGTCCCGCTGGAATTTTCCATAATCTCCAAAGTTGATCAATTGCAGCTCATATCCCATGCTGCCATCTTCACCAAGAATATTCAGGTCATCAAGAACAAGGAGGTAACGGTAGTTATACAGTTCGCTCAAGGTGTCCCTGAAAAAGGTGTCCCTGCGGAAGTTTTCTATTTCTTCCATAAAGCCGGCAGTGGAATACAGGTGGATATTATCCAGTATCAGGGAATCGGCTATTGTGCAGAGGGCGTTTACTGCCTCCCCATCAAGGTGATGAAGGCTGACCTCATGCTTGAGTATTTCCAGCACACTTTGTTGGGGAAGGGCTTTTTTATAGGGTCGCTTGGCGCTCATGGCCTCAAACACATCGGCCACGGCAGTGATCCGGGACAGCCGGTCGATTTGATTTCCCTTCAAGCCAAGGGGATAGCCGCTGCCATCCAGGCGTTCATGGTGGCGAAGAATGATGTAGGTTATTGAATCGTCCAGCAGCCTTCTGGCGAAAAATTTGGCGCCGATCAGGGGGTGATACTCCATTATGCGCCGGTCCTGGAGGTTAAAGAGATTTGGTTTCAGGAGAATGTCATCGGGAATGGCAGTCTTGCCGATATCGTGGACAAGGCCTGCCAGCTCAAGGATATCAAGTTGTTCTGCCGGTAAACCCATTGCTTCACCTATTTTTTTGGCAATTCGGGATACCCTGATGGTGTGCACATAGGTGGGATAGTCTCTATAGGCCAGAACTTCGCTCATAATGGCAAAAAGGTCGTGAATGAGCATTTTATTGTCAAAGCTGAGTGTTGGTTCCATTGTGTTGTTTGTCCGTTGCCTCTTGCTTTTTCTGTTCAGCCTGGCTGTTGTTCGATCGTTGTGCCGTCTTCAGGGTTAATGCAGGGTTTACCGGTACCGAGGTTGACTTCAACGGTAATATGGGAAAGCCATGTCAGGTGTTTGACTAATTTTTTATAGTGTTCCGTTTTTTGAGGGAAGTGGGTGACAAGGGAGATGATTGCCGCATAATCGTTGGCCCCTACTTTCCAGACATGGAGATCGGCAATCCGATTATCCGCATCATTTTCGATTACCCCTTTGATTTCTGTTGTCAGGTCGCTTTTGACGCTGCTGTCCAGAAGAACGGGGCCTGTTTCCTTAATCAGCCCGTAGGCCCAATAGGTAATGACCATTGCCCCGACAATACCCATGGTTGGGTCCAGCCATCCCCAGCCGAAGTATTTGCCGGAAAGCAGGGCGACGATTGCCAGCAGCGATGTCAGGGCGTCAGCCAGAACATGGAAATAGGCGGCCCTGAGATTATGGTCATGATGATGATTGTGGCCCGAATGTTCATCGTGGTGTCCATGGTGAGAGTGGCCGTGGTCATGTTTGATGTCCAGCAGGAATGCGCTTGCAATGTTAACAACAAGGCCGATAACAGCAACAATTATTGCCTGGTTGAAGTAGATTTCTTCGGGAGAATAGAGGCGCTGGATTGATTCGATGGCCATTACCATGGCAACCACGGCCAGAGCAATTGAGCTGGCAAATCCTCCAAGGATGCTGACCTTGCCGGTACCAAAGGTGAAATCAGGGTCATGGGCATGCTTTCTGGCATAGCGGTAGGCAAAGATGGTGATGAAAAAGGCGGCAACATGGGTGCCCATATGCCAGCCGTCCGCGAGCAGTGCCATGGAGCCGAAAAGAAGGCCTGCTGCTATTTCCACGGTCATGGTAACAGCGGTAAGGGCCAGCACCAGCCTGGTTCTTTGCTCGCCAAGCTCATTTATCACAGCAAAGTCATGTTCATGCTGCCATTGAGTTAGATTATATTTATGCATGTGTTCCTTTGCCTGTTTGGCGGAAGATGAAAAGGATTTCGGTTATGGCTTTGCCGCACGATCACGGCAAAGGCCATGGGGTTGCGAGGTGCCTGCAGGGCAGAATGTCATGATCTGCAATTCCAGGTCTTTTTAGTTTTCATAATGAAATTAAAAATCATTTTCAATAGGTAGGTTGAAAAAAGTGTCTCAAACCAGAAAAAGCCATAATGACCACGAAAATTATTGGGGGATTCGTGGTCATTATGGCCTTTTCTGGTTCTGGACGAATAAATCGTCCATTGGCAGACGTTCGTCGCTGAGATTATGGCGCGGTAAATACGAACCAGTCTGTTTCGCCGGGAGAGAAGGAATGATCCTGTACTGTATCCAGCACAAGCGGTGTGGCCTCAGCCGAATCATCATCTTCTTCATAGGCGTCGGGCAGGGAAACGGTCGCCGTGGAGCTGCCGACATATCCGCTGGTTGAAATCAGAGTGGAGTAAGCACCGCCATAACCGTAGGCATCTTCAATGGCAATATAGTATGTTTCTCCCGAGGTAAAAGGCATTTTCAGACCTGCCTGGTATTCGTCACGACCTCCGTCGTCATTGATGGCGATCCAGTGATCCGTGTCCGGGGAGAGGAAGACTTTGATAAGCGGATCGGTTCGGACACCTGCGCTTGACCCGTTGGGGAAGGTTTCAATATAGTAATAGCTCGCAGCGGCAGGTGGCGTGTAATCCTGGCCAGGTGTTTCCTGGCTGATAAATCCTGATGCAGCGTATCCTGAACTGGTGACAATGTTAAGTTCATAAGGGTCATAGGGACTGCCGGTCTGAAAAATCGAGCTGCTGCCATCATCCATAACAGTCTCAATCCTGGATATCCACCAGATCCCGCCGTCAGCAGGCTGAGGTAAAGTCCAGGAGGCTGCCCCCCATTCCCCGCGTTCAGGAAAAGAGGTAAGTTCGATATTCTGATAAGAAACTGCAGGTCCGGAAAGTTCGACTGTCACGCTGCTGATGTGGTCAAGCATGTCCTGCATAAAAAAGGAGGCAAAGGAGACATATATTGCCGCCGTTTCCGGGCTGTTGTGAAACCCGAGTCCCGCGTATTCCAGTTGCGGAAAAGTGCCGTGACCGATTGCCAGGGCGTCATTGGCAACAGGCATTAAGGTGTATGTTTCTTCTTCATCATCAAAATCGCCATCCCCGTTTTTGTCCATGCGGGCCACCATATTGCCGGCTTCAAGGGATGGGGTGACAACCAGGGTGGAAACACCCCAGTAGCCGTCCAGAATTTCTTTAAAAACAGGATCACCCTCGCTGAACCAGATACCCGGATCGGTAATGAGAGGCCGGAAAAAGATATCCGTCATGGTCATAAACGCCGGGCCGGAAGTCGGAATGAGTTCGCCTTCGGCCATGAAAATTTCCACCCAGCCGGTGTCCATTTTCGCCAGCCAGTGTTGCTCAAAGGTTTCACTGGTAAAGCGCATTTCCTCCCTGATCTCAGCAAAACCCATGAAATTTGACTGGTAGCGATACCAGCTGCCGATAAAAGGATGGGTGTGTCCGATGCTGGAAAACAGGGCAACAAAGGAGCCGAGGTCTGTCGTGTCAGAGGTTTGGGCCGCAACATCCAAGCCGTCGATATCTCCATCGCCGTCTGCATCGCCGGGTATGGGCGGATAAACGGAAAGCCGCATGGTGTCGCTGGCACTCAGTCCCGTCTCATCTGTCACGAACAGAGTGACATCGTAGACCCCTGGCGGCAGTTCATTGGTTGTCGGAGTGACTCCGCGTAATTTTGTGTTCAGGTCGGGATTGGTTGGGTCGGTGCGGTAGATGACGTCCCAGGCGTAGTTGGTGATAGTGCCGTTCTGGGATACGGAATTGCCGCCGTCCAGGGTCACGCTGCCGTAGAATTTTTGATCAGGACCGGCATCGGCCTGTATGAGCGCATTATAAAAATCAGTGAGCTGAATGTCATCATCGGAATCCAGCGAGGCAATAATACCGAGATCGTCCACCGCCCAAAATGTTTCAGTGGAGAAACCCATAGTGGCTGTAAATTTCAGGGCCGTATAGGTTCCATGGGGGACTGTTATCGTTTCATAACCAATAATGTTGATTGTTGCTGTATAGCTATTGGTGATGCCGTCAGCGGTGTAGGTTCCTGAGGTTTCCAGTATGTCGCCTATGTCCATAACGGGAGCGGCTATTTGTTTGGCCGGATTGAAGGTAAGGGTAGAGGAAAGAACATAGTTTCCATCTCCGGGGTCTGTATATTTTTTCATTCCAAGCTCATAAAACCCAGTGTCGTCTTTAAAATAGTAACGTTTATAATATTGATCTGTTGAACTCGCTTTGACGACTTTGGCTGTATAGCCGTTAAAATCCTCTGTCCCTGGCAATACGTTTAAAACTTCCTGGTCTGTCTGGTTTTTCTGGTAAACCCAGGTGTTGCCGTCAACAAACATTGGATCATAGAAATTTGTCATATCAAGAGCAGCCCAGCCACTTGTCGGGCAACCGAGAAAAAGGGAAAAAAGCCATAAAAGCGTGATTGTTATTTTCTGCATCGCATTCCTCGTTATGGAATTGTTTTTGTCATTCAATATAAATAAACCAAATAGATATTTAAGACAGCTACAAGGTGTTGCAAAAAATAAGCCACCCTCTATGTGTTGCGGATGAGCTTTCTTTTCAGGTGGTTATGTTTAGCTGTTGGGCGTGACAATGATTGCCTTTGCTGGGGATTCCGGAAAGAAGGAGAGGGATTTCCTGAAAAATGGAAAAAATTTATCGAAAGGAGCGCTCCACCGCCTGCGCCATTTTCTCCATGTTGGCAAAATAATCCCTGGCCAGGGGATCAATGGCCACCACAGTGCCGTCAATGGCTCTGGCAATGATTTGAGCACTTTTCTGCGAGAACTGGGGCTGGACAAAAAGGACGTGAACTCCCTGTCGCCTGGCTGACTCGATGAGCTGAGCAAGATGCCGGCCGCTTGGTTTTTTCCCGCCGGTTTCAACGGCTATCTGTTGCAGACCGTATGCCCTGGCAAAATAGCCGAAGGCGGGATGAAAAACAAAAAAGCTTTTTCCTTTAACAGGGGCAAGTTGCTTTTTGAGACGGGCGTTCAGGTCATCGAGGGCTTGTGAAAAAGAGAGGAAGTTGGCTTTGTAGTCAGGCTCCCCTTCAGGGTCAATTTGTACCAGGGTATTATAAATGATTGCAGCTTGTTTTTTGACCAGCAAAGGATCAAGCCAGATGTGGGGATCAAGCTCGTTTTCATGATGATGCCCGTCATCGTCGTGTACCTCGCTTTGCCTCTCCAGTCTGATTCCCTTTCGGGTATCAACAATGTTGAGATGCGGCATGGAGTTTTGGATTTTAGGGATGAGCACATTTTCAAAGGCAACGCCGATCCTGAAAAAGACACTTGATTGCGCAAGTTTCGTCATCTGTTTCGGGGTCGGTCCATAGGTGGCGGGACTTTGTCCCGGTTGAACCAGGACATCTACCGCCACTCTTTTGCCGCCAACCTGTTCGACAAAAAAGGCCTGGGGCAGGATGGAGACAAAAACCGGGACTTGAGCAGTGCCATCTGCCCCTGCATTGCCGGTATGTACTGCCAGGAGCAGGAGCAGTGCCGCAAGGATCGAGAAAAATTTCATGATTTTTTATAAGTAAGTCCTGGCGCCAATAAAGCGCTTTTGGAAATAGCTGTTTGACAGAGAGGTCGTCTGGATGCGTTTTCCGGTGCGTGGGGCATGAATAAAGGTATTGTTGCCCGTGTATATGCCGACATGTGAAACTTTTCTTCCTCCGTTTGTGGCAAAAAAAACAAGGTCGCCCTTTTGAAGTTCCTCTTTGGCAACTGGCCTGCCAACCTGGAACTGACTGCGTGAGGTCCGGGGCAGGTTGAGCCCGTTCAAACGATAGACAGCCATGGTCAGTCCGCTGCAGTCAAATCCCTGGGCCGTTGAAGTGCCTCCCCACTTGTAGGGAATGCCGAGAAAATCGGCTGCAGTCACCGTCAGTTCTTGTCTCAAAAGGCCAAGGCCGCCTTTATGAGCTGTGATATATGACTCAGGCCGAACAATATAAAAATCTGCTATAATGGCATCATTAAGAAGCTTCCGGGCTTTTCTGCGTGCATCCTCCTGGCTGGAAAAATTGCCGAAGCGGACTTTGTAGAGTCCCGAATTGTGGCGGAAATAATACGCTGTTAAGCCCTTTTTTGTCAATTTTTCAGTTAAGCCGGCGGCATTTTCCACTCTGGAGAAGGCTCCGACCTGAATGGTGTACCCAAGGCGTGGTATGCTCTTCCTTGCCCTCGGGGTTAATGTTTTCACCGGAGGACGAGAAAGAGTCGGAGCCCCGCCTGTTCCTTTACCTGTATGGGTGCTGCATCCTCCTGCCAGAAGCAGCAGGATCATTCCCAGAAAACAGGAGTGGAAGGAGCATATTTTTGGCGAAAAATACTTTTCAGAGCACCTCATGACTATTTTTCCTTATTTGACTTTGCTTTCTATAGTCTAATAAGTGTTCGTAAAGAAGGAAAGATGTTATTTTTTAGTAAAGGAGTAACATGAACTGGAATGGGGGAAAGGTGGAAAAAGTATATTCTGTTGCCGGGCGATTTTTTTCGGAGGACGAAATCGTTTCCGTTGAGCCGTACGGAAGCGGCAAAGTGAATGATACTTTCCTTGTCACAACAGGCAAAGCGCAGCATGACTTATTTATGCTGCAACGCCTCAGTCCCGTAGCCTTTAGCCGTCCTGAGCATGTTATGGAGAATCTGCGCATTGTCTCCGACCATGTGCACAAAAAAATTCAAAATCAGCAGGCCGGTGGTTGGAAAATGCCCGTGCTTCATCAAACCCTGGGCGGTGATGATTTTTACCGGGACAGTGAAAGCGCAGTCTGGCGGGTTATGAGTTTCATAGACCAGACTACGAATTCTGATACGATCGAAGATGAGCAGCAGGCCGGCCAGGCGGGTTTTGCCCTTGGGCTTTTCCACAGACTTATCAGTGATATTGATCCGATCGGACTCCACGATACCCTGCCGGGATTTCATATAACTCCCGCTTATCTGGCTGAATATGACAAAATTTCCATTCAAAACCAAAAGATGAACGCCGACATTCGTTTTTGTCATGGGTTTATTGCCTCACGAAGAGGAATGGCCCATGTGCTTGAGAAGGCAAAAAAGGCAGGGCATCTTTTCCTGCGGCCCATTCACGGTGACCCCAAGCTGAGTAATATTCTTTTTGATAAAATAAGCGGCAAGGCGGTCAGTCTCATTGACCTTGATACGGTCAAGCCGGGTCTTGTCCATTATGATATCGGTGATTGCCTGCGCTCCTGCTGCAACCCGGCGGGCGAAGAAAAGTCTTTGTCCATGGTCACCTTTGACACGGATTTATGCCGGGCCATCCTGCAGGGCTATTTTAAAGAGGGGAAAACATTTTTCAGCGCCCGGGATTTTGACTATCTTTTTGAGGCGGTGCAACTCATTTCCTTTGAGCTTGGTTTGCGGTTTTTTTCAGATTTTCTTCTTGGAAACAGATATTTCAAAACAGACCGTCCCGATCAGAATCTGCATAGGGCTCTTGTGCAGTTTGCCTTGACGGAAAGCATTGAGGAGCAGAAAAAAGAAATACGGATGATCATAAAAGAAGTCAGCCTCTGAAGGTTGGATCTGGAGGGAGCGTATCGCGGTAACGAAAAAGGCCCATGGCAATTTTTTTAGAAAATTTCCTGGTATAATAAAAAATCATAATTGTCCTATCAGGTTGGAATTTGCTAACATGAAAAATGTTATCCATTTTCACGAGCATAAAGAGAGGGTCATCATGCAAAAAATTCTGTTTTTTCTGCTGCTCATTCTGGTGTCTGTGGTTGGACCGGTTTTTGCCCAGGGAAATCTTGCCGGCAGCGTCAAAAATATCAAAGGGGATGTATCGGTGAAACGCGAGGGAAGTGTTCATCCCCTTCAAAAGGGGATGAAGATTTACACTGAAGATCTTGTTATGACCGGGAAGACAGGAGCCGTAGGCATCATTTTGCAGGACAACACGATCTTTTCCCTTGGTCCGGAAACGCAACTGACCATAAAAGAATTTGTTTTTATCCCGGATCAAAGCAAATTTTCCCTGCTGGCTAAAATGATCAAAGGAACCTTTGTCTATATTTCAGGTGTGATCGGCAAACTGGCCCCTGAGTCAATTCAGCTGGAAACCCCGGCAGGAACGATTGCCATCAGGGGAACAAAATTTGCCGCAAAGATTGCCGGAAATTAGATTCGAAATTGAGGAATGTGATATGAAAAGAATACTTTCAGCTTTACCTTTTTTTATCTTGCTTTTGCTGCTTTCGGCCTGTTCCAGTCGCCAGAATGTTATCGTTTTGTTGCCTGACAGTGACGGAACTGTCGGGGCCATCGAATTTTCCAATGAAAAAGGAACAGTTGTGGTGGATGAGGAAGGTGAGGCTATCACTGTGGGCAGTAGTAAAAGTGCCCCAAAGGAAGCGCCGGTGATGAGCCGGGAAGAAATTAAGCAGACCTTCCGGGAAGCGCTTGAAGTTGAACCGCTGCTGCCGAAAAGCTTTCTTCTCTATTTCAAAACAGGAAAAGTTATCCTGACCCCTGAATCCGAGCAGCTTGTGCCGGAAATACTCTCGGAGATTAAGAAACGACAGTCCGATAATATCAGTGTTATCGGACACTCGGATCGTTATGGATCAAAAACGTATAACTTCAGGTTGTCCACCAGGCGCGCTGAAAAAATACGCGATTTTCTTGTTTCCAAGGGAGTGGATGCCGCCTTGATCGATGTCAGTTCACATGGTGAAGGAAATCCTCTTATCCCCACAAAAGACGGGGTCAGAGAACAAAAAAACAGGCGGGTTGAGGTTGTTGTGCGATGACATATCGGCGTCAGCAATCGCGCTGGCAGAAGTTTGTTGTCCTGTACGGAGCGGTTTTTACTGTTTTTTTTGCATTCCTCTTTATTTTTCAACCCACCTTTTTGTCGCTTGTCGGCTTGAAGGTTTATGATTCAATGGTTCGTTCATTGCCTCAAGGCAATGGCGCCATCAAGCCTCTTATTATCGATATCGATGAAAAATCCCTGGATGAATTCGGCCAGTGGCCCTGGCCGCGTTATCGTATTGCCTTTCTCCTGGACAAACTGAACAGTTTTGGTGCCAAATCCGTTGCCCTGGATGTTCTTTTTGCCGAAGAGGATCGGACCTCGCTCCATGTTCTGCAGCGTGAGTTATTACGGGATACCGGTGTAAAACTGTCCTTTGACGGCCTGGTCGATGAGTCAAGAAGCAACAATGATCATATTCTGGCAAGGTCCCTTGCCAAGGGGCCATTTGTTCTGGGCTATAAATTTCTCTTTGAAGAAAATTCCCATTCCCCTGAAGCCAGTCTTTACCCCCTGGAAGTGATTATCCGGCAGAATGGGGCATTCTCAACTGAATTGCCGTCATTATATTCAGCTCTGGATGTTACTGCCAATATCCCTGAACTTTCCACTGCTGCCCGGGCTTCCGGTTTTCTCAATTACCCGGGGGACGAGGATGGAGTGATCAGGCGTGTTCCCTTGCTGATGGGTTATCATGGGAAAATTTATCCCAGCCTGGCTCTGGCCGCTGCCATGAAGGTTGTGGGGACAAATAAAATTGTACTTGAGACCAGTGAAAATAAGGTCGAGTCTCTGAACTTACAGGGGCGCCGCATACCAGTGGATGCAAAAGGAAACCTGCTCCTGTCCTATAAAGGACGGAGTCATTTTTTTGAATATATTTCTGCTGCGGATGTTTTAAATGACAGCGTGGATAAAGAGCGTCTGGCTGGAAAAATTTTTCTGGTGGGAACCTCTGCCGCAGGATTGCAGGATATTCATCCGACACCCCTTGATCCTGTATATCCGGGGGTGGAAGTCCATGCCACTATTATTGAAAATATTCTGAACGAAGACTTTTTATCCCGTCCACTGTGGAGCAGGGGAGCAGAACTGTTTTCGATTCTGTTCTGGGGTTTTGCGTCAACCCTGATTCTAGCCGGGACAAGGCCGCTGACAAGTATCGTTTTTTTCTTCCTTGGATCTGCCGGAGCCTGGTGCGGCTCTTATCTCCTGCTTGCCCAAAAAGGAATTTTCCTCAATCCTCTCTTTGCCATTCTTATTTTGATTATTAATTTTGCGGTGCTGAGTCTGCTCAAGTATTGGCGGGAAGAAAAAAGGCTGCAAAAGCGAAACAGAGAACTGCTGCTTGCCCAGAATACCACCATCGTGAGCATGACTGCATTGGCAGAGACCAGGGACAATGAAACAGGCAGCCATATCCTGCGTACCCAGCATTATGTCAGGGCTCTGGCAGAAGCGCTTTCCAGTCTTCCCAAGTTTGAAAAAGAGTTGAACTGGAGTTCAATAGACCTGCTTTTCAGGTCAGCGCCTCTCCATGACATAGGCAAAGTCGGGGTGCCTGACCATATACTCCTTAACCCCGGAAAATTGACTGCTGAAGAATTTGAGCAGATGAAAGGGCATACCCGTCTGGGTTATGAGACTCTTGTCAGGGCAGAGGGCCTTTTAGAGGACAAGGGGGAGCATACTTTTTTAAGTTTTGCCAAGGATATCACCTATTGTCATCATGAGAAATGGGATGGATCAGGATACCCAAGGGGGCTGCAGGGAAATGACATCCCCATTGCCGGACGTTTGATGGCTTTGGCAGATGTGTATGATGCCCTGATAACCAAAAGACGATACAAGCGCGCTTTCTCCCATGAGGAAGCAATGGAAATAATCGTGGCTGGCCGGGACAGACATTTTGATCCTGATGTTGTTGACGCTTTTCTGGCTCTGGAAGAGTCATTCAGGCTCATTGCCGAGCATTTCAAGGATGAGGAATTTGGTCTGAAACCACCGGTTGATATACGATTTGCAACTGAATAGAGAACGGGGCTCAGTCGTCTGGGAATGCTAAATCGGGATAATATTTATTTCGACAGTCAGGGCAGAGGCTGTGACTGACATCTGCACCGGAATACTTGCGGATGTAGACGTCAACCTGTTCCCAGTAGCCTTTGTCGTCCCTGATCTTTTTGCAGTAGGAACAGAGCGGCAGGATGCCGCGTAATGTTTTAATTTCCTTTAAGGCCTGTTCGAGTTCCCTGTTCAGCCTCCAGCATTTCATCATGTCGTCATGTCTGGCCATGGCCATGATAATCGCCCGCTCGATATCCTTTGTTTTGAGTGGTTTGATGAGATAGGCCGATACGCCGACTTTGCTTGCCTTTTCAACAAAATCCTCACCTTCGTGGGAGGTGAGAACAACAACGGGAACAGAGAACTTCTGGCGTATCTGCAAGGTTGCCTCAAGACCGTTCAGTTCCGGCATCTCAATATCCATGAGAATGACATCCGGGCGCAGAGATAAGGCGAGATTCACCGCATCAAGGCCGGTTGCGGCCATGCCGACCAGTTCAAAGCCTATCTCCTGCAAAGAACGCTTGATCGTCTCTCTGGTGACGATGTTGTCCTCCGCAACAAGGATTCTAACGTGTTCTTTTGTTCTCATTATAAAATTATGCTACCAGAAGAGAGAGAAGGAACCAAAGAATATTTTTACCATTTCATCTGCAGGAACTTTTTCACAACCTGCGGATCCAGGTGCGTGCCTGACAGGGATTGAATATGGTCACGCGTTTCGTTTTTTGTCCAGGCCTCATGATATCGGCGATCATTTGTCAAGGCGTCCCAGATGTCGGCCACAGCAAAAATTCTGGCGGCCATGGGGATCTCATCTCCTTTCAGGCCGCGCGGATAGCCTGTCCCATCCCATTTTTCATGATGACAGTATGGAATATCCAGAGCAGGTCTGAGATAGTCGATATGGGCCAGCATCTGGAAGGCATACACCGGATGTTTTTGCATTATCTGCCTTTCTTTATCTGTAAAGGAGCCGGTGTTCAGCAGAATTTCGTCGGATATGGCCATCTTGCCGATGTCGTGAAGCAGGGCGCCTCTTCTGGCCTGAATGCAGGACTCCTCATCCATGCCCAGCGCTCTGCATAATCGCATGGTCATTTCCGTCACACGTTGCGTGTGCCCTTCTGTTTCCTGGTCACGGAGCTCCAGCGCTTTACCCCAGCCCTCGATGGTGGAATCATAGGCAAGGGCAAGTGCATTATTGGCCTTGCGGGTTTCTTCCTCGCTCTTACTGATTTTTTTTATTGCTCCCTGGGTCACGCGGATAACAAGAAAAACGTAAAGAGAGCCTCCGAAAAAAACCGAACTTGTTATGAGTTCCAGGGGAAAATGAAATTGCTGTATCTGCAGAACAAGATAAAAGACATATCCGCAGGAAAAGAAGGCCAGCAGGCAGGACATGGCAAGCCATTTTCTCTGGGATGCCTCCGGAAGAACGCTTTGCATCTTGAGCCCCATAAAAAAAGCGGCAATCATGAAAAAGGTGCCGGGCAGCATGAGAAGTAGGGAAAGATTGTGGATTGACACGATAAAAAGTTTCCAGTTTATGATCTTGTTGTACCAGGTATTAACAGGTCATATAAAATTCTATCCTCTATCTTGAGTGAATACAATGAAAACCGGTACCTGAGCGATGGAGTAGGTATTTTGAGCGAAGCGAGCGCTTTGTCGGGAGTAGCTAGTGGTTCAGAAAATTGCAGAAAACTCCCCTGGTTCCCTCGGATATTCGTCGGAACCAGGGGCTTTTTTGCCAAAATGAAGGAAGGATATTACTGGACGGAGCAGTCTGTTATGCCAAACATAGCGGCGAACTCCTCGATTTCCGATTCGTTAACCCCCTGATCCGTCAGGGCTGCCAGATCGACGCCGTCCACATCGCCGTCCGGTTCTGAATCAAAACTGCATAACCGGGGAACTTGCGTGTTGTTTAAAAGCAGGCTGTTCTGGCCCACATTGGCATTAAAGAGGTCGGGTGCGCCGTCGCCGTTGACGTCGGCAAGCTCCATTCCGTATGAGTTTTCCGTGGAGGCAGGCAGCATGCCTGCCGTGTAATGCAACTGGCCCGGATTTGCATCGTCATTGGTCAGCAGGAAGTTCTGGCTGGAGGTATTGCGCCCGATAAGGATATCCTCGTCACCATCCAGGTCAACGTCCCGGCTGATACCTGTAGTCCAGTATTTATAATCATTACGGCTGTATGTCCAGACAAGCTCAGTTGGCAGCCAGTCATCCCCGTACTGGGAATGGTCAACAAAACCGGTATCTGTCTGGGTAAAATAGAGCGGATAGTCGTAATCCTGGGGGCCGAAGATGTCGAGCATTCTATTGGTGTCAGAGTCAAAGTCTGCCAGCAGCAGTGAGACCACCGAGTATTCTCCTGAGAGATAGGGCTCCACCAGGGTGAACAGTCCGTCTACATTTTCATAGAGCCAGGTTCGGAGATAACTGTAGTTATACCCGCAGCGCACCAGGTCAAGGTCTCCGTCCTGATCCATATCTCCCAGGGCGATGGCTCTGGTGCCGCCGCCGTTATGGCTTCTGCCGTATTGATCGGTGCTGACACTTATATCCGTAGCATCGACAAAAATTCCTGATCCGGCGTTGAGGTAAAAACGGTCTTTACTGCGCAGGGGGTGATAGTAGTCATTGCAGCCCGGGTTGTCAGGGCAGTCGGCGCAGTCATTACAGCAGTCCGGACAGGAGTTACAGGTGCCGTCACAGCAGACAACACACGACGTCTCTCCTTCGCATTCCCAGCAGTCACCATTACAGCACGGATGATTTTCGTAACCCGGCTGTTCGCAGTACCCGTATTCCCAATAAAATTCACAATTTGTACAGAGGCTGCAGTCAGGACAATCATCACAACTGAACCAGGGTGCGCTGCATTCGCCGCAGGAATAACAACACTCATCCTCATAAACAGGCCAGTCTCCGGACTGAAAAATGCAGTCCTGGTCATTGGCAAAGATAAGGTCTGGAAGACTGTCGTCGTTGATATGACCCACGGCAACCTGAACACTGTTGTCTGCAAGGGCCGGCAGGCGGCTGAGGGTTTCATCACTGAAATGACCGCTGCCGTCATTGATGTAAATTTTGTTCTGACCGCCTGCCATGACGCATTCCAGCCGGTCCTCTATGCCGACATTCTGCCACCAGGCACGGAAGGCGCCAAAGTTGGCAATGACCATATCAAGGTCATTGTCATTATCAATGTCCACGAGTTCGACATCAATGGACTGATCAGTGTCAACAGGCAGATAATCATCAGCCGTTGACGCAAGAGTGTCCGGGCCGAAAGTCATATCAACAAATGAACCATTGCCATCGTTGATATAGAGCCTGTTCTGGGGATTCATGCTCTGGCAGGCCGGGTCCGGGTAATCCATGTTGTCAGCAGTTTCGCCGCCCATATTGGCCACTACAATATCAATATCATTATCACCGTCAACATCGCCCATGGCCACAGCCCTGCTGCAGTCATCAAGCTCGGGCAGCGATCCTGCCGGGGCAGGGGAGAAGCTTCCTGCTGGCATGCTTATGCCTGATGGAAAGCTGTTTGACTGTTTGTCGTTCACCGTGACAACGACATCACCGGCGCCGCAGCCATCGGGCACGGTCACCTGAAGTTCGTCATAAGCGGCAGAGGTCACCGTGGCGGGAACGCCGTCAATGGTGACGGTGTTATCCGATAAATCAACGTCAAAGCCAAGGCCGCTGATGGTCAACGTATCTCCCCAGGTGACGCCTTGGGGCTGCACATCAGATATTGTATGCTGGACATGGACGCTCACCGTGGACAACTCGCTCCAGACCCAGTCCTCAGCCGGATCTTTACGGACTTTGAGGCTGATAATATAGTCGCCGCCAACAGAGGCGTGCAAATCAGGCTGGTCCGCTCCATCCGATGCCGTTCCATAGGAAGGCTGCACCCCTCCGGCCCATTCACTCATCGATGTTGTCACGCTCCAGGCAAAGTAGAGTGGATCGCCTTTGGGATGGCTGCTGCCTGTGCCGTCGAGAGTGATCAGGGTCAAGCCTCCCGGAGCGGCACTGACCCATTGCTCGCTGCCTGCATCGGCAACGGGTTTGTTGTCCCATGGGTCAAGGGGATTGTCGCCTATGGCCACTTCGTCGCCATCGTTTACCCCGTCGTCATCGCTGTCAGCATCGTTTGGGTCAAAATCAACTGCCGGTGTGTAGGATGACGGGTCGCCGTCCTGGTTTATTTCATCAAAATCACTGATGCCGTCATCATCGGTGTCGTCTTTCCTGGGGTTGGTGTTTATTGTCATGACCTCTGCATAGTCGCTGAGCCCGTCATTATCCGTATCAGGGTCATTAAAGATGTTAAGCCCGTCTCCGTCAACGTCCACTGTCCAGTAGCCTTTGAGAAAAATCAGTTCCTCTCCGTCATCAAGCCCGTCAGCATCGCTGTCTGCAAGGGCTGGGTTTGACTGATAGATATAACGCTCTTCATCGTCTGGCAGTCCGTCTCCGTCTGTGTCGGTTTTCGTGAAGGCCGGAGGCAGCAGTTTTACGGAAGGATCGCCATAGATATTCATGCCGAAATTGTTGACCCAGGAAACCTCTGAGTCGGTTTTCGACTGCTTGGCATAAAACAGGGCATCGCCTGCCGGCATGTCCTGACTGAGCTGCTGGGCATAATAAAAGGCCGTTGCCCTGTTATCGGCATAGGTAATGGTCTGGGGAAGATAGCCGTCATCGTCTTCGGCAAAATCTCCCACATAATACCAGCCCTCCCGGCTTGCAGCCAGGGAGACAAGGGCGCCGCTTTCAAGAAGCGTCGCGCCGAGATTGCCTGCTGTCTCAGGCCTGCCGATGTTGCAGGAATCCGAAATGGTAAAGGCCGGAGTTGCATTGGAAAGCTGGCTGGTGGAACTTGTTCCGAAATAGGTGGAAAAACTGGGGCAATAGATGAGAGGGTTTGCCGTTTTATGGAGTTTACGCCACAGTGCACTTGTGCTGCCATGCAGGGACCAGAAGACAATGCCGTATGGATTTGCTGCATTCCAATGGTCATCAAGATATTTTGTTGTTGATTCGGGGTCTAAAGAATCTTTTGACAGCGGGGCATCACCGTCGATATCCGAGGTGCTGAGCCACAACCCATCGGGATCGCCTTCCTTTTCGGTGAGCAGCCAGGTGTCGAACCCGGCAGGGTTCAAGGCGTGGATTTCCGCAGACCGGCCAAGATAGGCATCGTCCGACATCTGCATTCCGTCTCCGTCACAACTGAACCAGCCCTCCCCGAAATTCAGGATGCTCATGGGCAGCAGTGCTTTTTTACGCCACAGGAGATTGGAGTTGTCTGCCTCAGAATAGCTCACGTTCTCATAATCCATTACCTTTTGCAGAACCGGAGTGATGGCGGCTTCATCGGAAAATGGAATGCGGCCCACATAAATCTCGGGCAGAAACTCTACGCCCCCGGTTCCCCTGTCTCCTGAATACTCGCAATAGCGGTTGTCGCCATCAAGGTCCCAGTTGCCGGACAATTCAGCAAAGAAATAATCGGTGGGTGCCTCCAGGGTGCTCCCGCCGCTTGCCGTGCCGCTGTCGAGTTCCGGAAAGCACATCATCATGGGCAGGTCGCCGTAACTGTCTGTTTCATCAGGATGGTCCGGATCGGGATTTCCTATGAGCAGGGCGTAGCGAAGGTTTTTGGCTGCAGCAATGTGGTTGCTTATAAGCCAGGAGCGAATATTAACTGCCCGCTGCTGTCCCGTGTCGCTGCCATAGCCTGCCTCCATTGTTGAACTGCCATGTTGATGGGCCTCGTTTTGCGTGACAATGTAGACCGTAAATCCTAAAGCGGTTTTGTGCTCTGCAAATTGGTAAAGGATCGAGGCGGGATCAGGAGAACCCAGTCCGTCTTCATAAAGGGATTCTTTGAGCAGATCAGTGGTGATTACGGCAAAGCCGTTTCCGCTTGCTGCGTCCAGTTCGCTTGAAGATGAGGTGCCGCTGTCATACCAGCTTTCAGCTTCTGCGCTGTTTAAAAGGGGGAGGGCTAAAGTCGTGCTCAGTACTTTTTCCGGAGCTTGCTGCATCTTTTTTGATTCTGATTTCTGGTTGTAAGAAAGGATGATGCGCACCTCTTTTATCCATTCCGCCTGGCCTGTGAACGGGTTGTAACGCAGGGGGAAGTAGTGCAGGCTTCCTATCTTGCGGTCTCGTGAAGAAGAGAGCTGGCCTTTTTCAACGGCTTTTTCCGGGAACCATTGGTTGCTCCCGTAGATATCTGCATCCCGGTTGTTGACTATTTTTTTATCCTTTCCATAAAAAACAGAGCCGCTCCCCTGGGAAAGATAAGGCGCTACCGGAGACAGGGTTATTTTTTGAGGAATCGTTTCTCTGGCGATGATTTCCTCGGCAAGGCTGAGCGATTCAGGGATGACATTGGCAGGCAGGCTGAACCAGAAAACCTTCGCGGGCACGGCGGGAGCTCCCGGCTGGTCAATATGGTGGAAGCCTTTCATGTTGATTCGCTGCTCGCCGGTTTTGCCGATAATCGCAGGCTGAGGACTGCTCAGGGAAAATTCAAGCTGGCCAGCCATAGCGGGCTGGTAAAAGATGAGTGAGAAAAAGGAAATAAGAAAACAGGCGGTGATGGAAGGCAACAGGTGATTTCTGCCCGGCATAGCTCCTCCTTTATTTTTTTGCTGTATCGAATGAAATGCGGCGAACTCGAAAAAAATATAATGCGGGGAATCCGCCTGTCTGGAAGAAACAAATTATATCCGGTGGGCGGTGCGCAGTTTTTTACCCTAAAGGGCATAAATACGAGAACGTCAAATATGGTTTTGGGAGTAATAAAAATAAATAAGCAAAAAACGGACCTGTGGAAAGGAAAGCGAGAAGAAAAAAATATGTTTCACTTCAGTATGTTATGAGGGGCGGATATGGCGGGGATGTGTACAAGTGTCCGCATTTCCGGAAAACTGACGTGAATTCCCGGAAATGCGGAAAATATAATCTTTTCGATGTGTTACATAGTGGTTGTTTGTATGGGTTATTTTAGGGCATCGCTGATCCTGGCCATGGCTTTTTCGACATTTTCGTAACTGTTGAAGGCGGAAAGCCGGATGTATCCCTGCCCGCATTTTCCGAAACCTGCTCCCGGAGTACAGACCACGCCGGCCTTGTTGAGCAGCATGTCAAAGAACTCCCAGGAGTCGCGTCCCTGGCCGTCAATCCAGATATAGGGCGAGTTGTCGCCGCCCACTGAATCAAAACCGAGATTGGTGATCTCCTTTCTGATCAGTGCTGCATTTTTCAGGTAATAATCGGTCAGTTCGCGGATCTGGGCTTTGCCGTTTTCGCTGTAGACTGCTGCCGCGGCTTTCTGGATAGGATAGGAAACGCCGTTAAATTTTGTGCAGTGCCTCCTGTTCCACAGGGGGTGGATGAGGTGCTTGCCCCCCTTGCTGTCAAAGGCGGCGCATTCTTTGGGAACAACGGTGAAAGCGCAGCGGGTGCCTGTAAAACCGGCGTTTTTGGAGAAGCTGCGAAATTCTATTGCCACCTCTTTGGCGCCGTCTACCTCATAGATCGATTTGGGCAGGGATTCGTCCCTGATAAAGGCCTCGTAGGCTGCATCAAAAAGAATAAGGGCCTTGTTGGCGTGGGCATAATCGACCCATTTCTGCAACTGCTCCTTGGTTATGCTTGATCCGGTGGGATTATTGGGGAAGCAGAGATAGATCAGATCAACAGGTTCAGCGGGAAGTTCGGGAACAAAATTGTTTTCCCTGGTGGAATCAAGATAGCAGATTCCCTGGTAGCGGCCATCGGCAAAGGTTCCGGTGCGGCCGGCCATGACATTGGTGTCGAGATAAACTGGGTAAACCGGGTCAGGAATTGCTATTTTGGCGTCTGTTGAAAAAATTTCCTGGATATTGCCTGTATCGCATTTGGCCCCGTCGCTGACAAAAATCTCATCAGCGGCAATATCGGCACCACGGGACTGGAAGTCATTTTCCGCAATGGCCTCCCGCAAAAAACCATAGCCCTGTTCCGGGCCATAACCGCGAAAAGAGGCATCGCGCGCCATTTCATCCACTGCCTCATGCAGTGCCTCGACGCAGGCCTGCGGGAGAGCGCGGGTCACATCGCCAATACCGAGCTTGATTACTTCCATTTCAGGATTTTTTTCCTGGAAAGCGGCAACACGCTTGGCGATATCTGAAAACAAATAGGAGGCCTGCAGTTTAAGATAATGTTCGTTGATGGTGATCATGTATTTTTTATCCTCTTGTTACCTGGAATTGTGAAGTTGAAGAGGAGGAGTTAAAAATGGATTTTTCAAGGGAAAAGGCATGTGCCGCAACCGGGCACTTTAAACTCCGCACTTCAAGCTGTTATTTTCTTTTATCAGGTCTTTATACACAATGTGTTTTTTCTGTCAATTGTTGGTTGTTTGTTGCAGGTAGAGGAAAAGGCATGTAAATTAATCTGCTGGTAGCGTTTGCAATTTGATTCTGGTCCTGATTCGGGCCACTGCTATATAAAAGGTATTACAATGATTACTTTACTCGATTATGGGGCGGGCAATGTTCGCAGTGTGCGCAATGCCATTCGCAAGCTTGGTTATGAGGTGAAAGATGTAGCCAGGCCTGAAGATATCCTGGCGGCCGAAAGGCTTGTTTTTCCGGGGGTGGGAAGTTATGGCAATGCCGTGCATCGTCTGCATGAGTTAGGTTTTATCGACCCCCTGTTGGAGTATATTCGGGCTGACCGACCTTTCCTGGGTATATGCGTGGCCCTGCAGCTTCTTTTTGAGGGAAGCGAGGAGTCCCTGGGGGTAACGGGACTGGGAATTATTCCAGGCCAGGTAAAGCGATTTGTGACCCCTGATCTTTCCGTGCCGCAGATCGGCTGGAACGGCATTGTTCGCCGCAAATCCTCCCCTCTTTTTACCGGTTATAACGGCGAAAAACTCTATTTTGTCCACTCCTTCCGGGCGATGCCGGATGATACCAATAAAGACTGGGTTCTCAGCACCACGAATTATGGTGAAGAGTTTATCAGCAGTGTGCAGAAGGGCAATGTGGCCGCAACCCAGTTCCACCCTGAAAAAAGTGGAGAGGCCGGGCTAAATATCCTGAAAAATTTCCTTTCCGCCTCTTCTCTGCAGGATTCCGAGGGAGGGGAAAGCGGCGAGACCCACCTTGCCAAAAGGGTCATTGCTTGCCTTGACGTGCGCACAAACGACGCCGGCGATCTTGTGGTCACCAAGGGCGACCAGTATGACGTGCGTGATGAGGGAGAGGTTCGCAATCTCGGCAAACCGGTGGAACTGGCCGGCCGTTATTTTGCCGAAGGTGCGGATGAGATTACTTTTTTAAATATCACCGGTTTCCGGGATTTCCCCATGAAGGACCAGCCCATGCTCGAAGTGCTGCAGCGCACCTCTGAGCAGGTTTTCGTACCGCTGACCATTGGCGGCGGAATCCGCGAGTTTACAGATTCCGAAGGCAAATATTACACATCCCTTGATGTTGCATCCGAGTATTTCCGCTCCGGCGCGGACAAGGTCTCCATTGGCTCCGATGCCGTCTACACGGTGGAAGAGTATCTGAAAACTGGAGAGAAAACCGGGAAAAGTTCCATTGAGCAGATTTCCATCGTCTACGGAGCCCAGGCCGTGGTCATTTCCATTGATCCGAGACGTGTTTATGTCAAGAGCCCGGATGAGACGCAGCATGCCACCATAAAAACCGCTTTCCCCGGTCCTGACGGCGAGCAGTACTGCTGGTACCAGTGTACGGTAAAAGGCGGCAGGGAAGGCCGCGACGTGGATGCCGTGCAATTGGCAACCGTCTGCGAGAAGCTCGGGGCCGGAGAGATACTGTTAAACTGTATTGATAAGGATGGCACCAACAGCGGTTTTGACATAGAACTGATCAACCAGGTGAGCCAGGCTGTTTCCATTCCGGTGATCGCCTCGAGCGGAGCCGGAAAGGTTGAGCATTTTTCCGAGGTCTTTGCAAAAACTTCGGCAGAAGCTGCCTTGGCGGCAGGTATTTTCCATCGGCAGGAGGTTCCCATTTCCGCAGTCAAAGAGCATTTAAAAAGTAAAAACATAGAAACCCGCTAAGCGTCTTTTATATAAACAAAGGTGTAGGGAAGGTCACATGTGCGCTCAAGCAGGTTCCTCTTCCGGGCAGTCAATTGAAGATGTTGCCAGGAAGCAGAATCATTACGTATCGTAATGTTTAATAGATTTTTTTTAAAATCTTGAATCGATTATTTTCCAAACTCACTGGAGAATATTGCCAAATCTTGACCATCGACAAAACCACTGAGGTTAAGATCGCCTTTGCGCAGTTTTTCCATATCAGTGGCAATACCATTAACTAGTTGGGTTAATTCCATGTTTGCAAGCTCTAGAGCACTAATTTTATCTTTGATTGTTTGAATTTCTGAAGAGGTAATGCTCACGCCTGGATTAAAAATTGTCAAAATATCGGAAGAACTTGCCCCTGAGTCGTCGGTAACTATTAACTGAACAACTTCTTCGGCTAATCCTAAAGCTTTATGCTCACATATCGGATTGGCAGAAATGCAAAGAGGTTCATTTTTGGGTAGCACATACCATTCATAATTAGTTATTGTCCCATCTGTATCATAGGATTGACTGCCATCCAAGATAACTGTTTGATTTGCATTAGCGAACAAATCATTGCCCGCGTTTGCTATAGGGAGAACTGTATCCCCATACGATTGAAACCAAAAATCTGTGCTTCCAGTGTCTCCGTAATCATCAGTGACTGTCAATGTTCCTGAATAATTCCCTCTTGTAAGCCCTGTAATAGTTACAAAATTCCCCTCTGCGAAATACTCATTGCTGTCATTATTATTCTTTAAGAACCAACTATACATCACAATTGAACCATCCTTGTCTGAAGACAACGATCCATCTACAGTAATTTCAGCACCAATAGGCATTGTAGGAATTTCTCCAGCATTAGCGACGGGGTAAATGTTAAAATAGGGAGTGTCTGGGTGATGAGTAGTTAGCATTGGAAGATACTCAACATAATATGGATATTGGTAATAATCATTTTTGTCATAAATTATTGTGTCAACAAGAGTTGTATCTGTTGTTGTTCCCCAATAATTGTTTATTAGGGTAAATCCATCAATTCCACCACCATTAATATCGAAATGGCTCCAGTCAGGTTTTAGTGAAATAATGAAACTATTAAATTCTATTACGGGTGCCTTTGTTCCTGAAAAAGATAATCCTCCACAAGTTGGATTATCAGCGTTATAAAAAACATTATTTATCATCACAGCGGAAGTCTGATTGCTTATTATTCGTATTGTCCCTCCCATGTTGTAGAAAATATTTCTCTCGATATTGCAACTCAAAGCATTTAGTTCCATATATGGTCCACCACAACCAATGCCACCTGGATGAATTATTGAATCGAGTAATGTTACTGAACCAATTTCTCCTCCATTGCTTGTGATAATAGGAATGCCAGACCGGTTAAATACTGAATATTGAATATATGCATTTTGTCCGTTTCCGGAAAAATTGATATAGGTATCCTTGAAGGTTATTTTTTTGTCTGGTGTTCCAATCGCCGTGAGACTACCCATCAAAGAGATATATCCTGAAATTTCAACCCCTGGCTCTATCGTCAATGTTACTCCTTCAGCGACTTCGACATTCACATCGTAAGGACTCTCGGCTAGAGTCCATGTTGTATTTGTGTCAATGTAGCCATCAATTTCCGTTGCGTTTACACGCCAAGGGATTAAGCACAATAAGCTCGCAAATAAAAATGATAACATTCTCATTTAAAATTACCTTTATGTAAGAGATACTAAGGGTGAAGGTTCTTTCAGCTACAAGCTTAAGTGGTCCTTGCTTATAGTGTTTGTTCGGAAGAAGGTTCAATAAATTTCGCATTCCCCATCATTCTGTTTTGCTTGTGTCTGGTGTTTGGTCAATAAATTTAACCTGTTGATCTTTATTGTGTTGAGCGTGGTATTTACCATACGGCATAGTTGATAATGCTCTATAATTAGCTTGCTGAGCATATGGAACATAATCTGCCATTGCTGAACTTACAGCACAGACAACGGCTTTTACTATTAGGCCTGCTATTCCTCCACCTGAATTCCCACCCGATAAATCAACAACGACAGTTCCTGTATATTTCCATAATGTCTGATCCGATACCGTTGATTTTAATTTACAATCAACAGAAACCGTTAAGGTTGATGCTAATACCATATAGCTCAAGTCCCATTTTTTTATAGTTGTAAATAAAACAGCGTCAGCGCCAAAATATTCTCTGAATTTTGCTAGTGGCATATTTACTAAAAGTTCGGCGTCATAAATACCCTCCATTTTTAGAATATCTGCGGTGATTGGATAGGGGAATGTGTAATACCCCGAAAATACTAATGGCTCTTGAATAGTAGTTGAATAATATTCTTTTGCGTCTGCTGCAGTTGACTCATTTATTGGAGGAAGTATTAAAATTGATGCCGGATTTTCCTCATACATCAATGGAAATTCTGCCACCTTTGTACTCATTTTTGGCGCACAAGCTGTCATGAGCGGCATTATTAAAATGCCCAAAAGTAAGTATGTAAACTTTCTCAATTTAATCACCTTGTAATTTTAATTAGAGATTGAATTTTTTGATGTGGGCAAACCAGAAACATCGGATTCTGTATTTTCTTTTGCTTCAGCGCTTTGAATTAACCTGTCCATCAAGTGTTTTGATTCTGGGTATAGCTGAGTTTCTGTTTGAAAAAGTTTAATCGCTTCCTGTGAATTATTCGCCTTGAAATTAATATAGCCCAACTCTGCGTATATACCTGGAGGTACAGGTAAATTCCGTACTTTAGACTCAGCAACGATTTTTTCCAGTTCCTGTTTATGGTTAATAAGTGCTTCTTCCGTTTGATTTTTTTCCAAAGAATATAATGTCTTAGAATAATTGCCCAAATAGTACATTTGTTGAGGAGCACACCCCCCGAAAAAGGCACTAGTTATAAATACAACAAGCAATAAAATTTTTCTTTTCATGGTATGTGTATCTCCTTTGTGATCCCACTTCCTAGCAATATATTCCTGTTGACGACTTCTTCACCTGATCTTTTCACTACTATCACATGTTTCCCTGGAGATATCTCATAATGAATTGGGTCAAAACCGCTATTATCGTTTAAATTTATGGGAGCAAGGTCATCGATGTAAACTATCGAATTTTTGATGTTTCCTGTGAACCATAAAGAGCTTTTTGATTCTTTCTGTATAACGCCTTCTTGGAGCCCACATCCTCCGCATAGCATTAAGAGAAGCAATCCTAAATATATGATTTTTTTAAATAACATAATGAAATTCTCCCTAGAATTAATTTTGTTGAATGAACAGTTTGTCAAATTTTTGCGAGGCAATGTATTCTGAAAAATCCCCTTCAACAATATCGCACAATGTAATTTCTGTTTCCGGAGTGTCTCCAACGGACATGACAGCTTTGATTTTACCTACTTGTTTTCCAGGGAGAGTAATCATCATATTGGTTTGAGGATTTTTAACTTTTTTCCCCTCTTTTATTACAGTAAATATATCCTCATTTTTAATATTTTGTAATTTGCCGCCAGCCATAATAAGTCTTCCATCTTCGAATCCAAGGATATAGCTTCTCCAAGGTCGATCAAGAAGGTTTTCAATGATATTCGAAGCTAGATTTGTTATTGCTGCGTCAAGTGCTTTGTCGTTGATTGCTGAATCATAACCGGCTCTTTCTCCTACACCGAATACTGAACCAGCTTCAGAAAAGGCTTCTCCTTCTCCTTCTTCTGAATATAATATTTGGCCTGTACGTACTTCAATAAGCCTCACATATACTTTCGCAAAAGCTATTTGACGCTTTGTACGACTGAATATGCCAACTTTCCCTTGTTCCTTCCGCCCAAATTCTGACACTGAACCGACGATTAGATAATCAGCCATATTTTTTAAAGGTTCATAGTTTTCCATATTTAATTCTTTGGATATTTTATCAAGGTCGGATCTTTCAAGAAGTATGAATTTTTCAGTTTCTACAAGCTTTGAAGAAAGGATATCTACAGCTTGCTTACCAATTCGGTCATTATTATTGTCAATGAAAAAACTTTGACCATATTTGGTCTCATTGGTAAATCGAGCAATTGCAACTTTTCTTTTAAGTCCTTTTTTCTTGCCAATATTTATTTTGTCATGCTGAACGGTTTGGCTAATTTGGGGTTTTTCAGCAATTGGCTTAACTTCTGCTTTGTCAACAGTTGCACACGAACCCAACAATGTCACCATTGAGATTAGAGCAAGGGAGGTAAGAAATGGTTTTTTCACTCTATGTTTTCTCCTGTTATGTTTATTGAATTGGTTTGTAGTATTTTCTATATTTTATATAGGTTCTGCTGACTTTATATGCCATTCATATAAAAGTGATGGTTTCATTGAATGATTTAATTGCAAAATTATCTGTCATGCCAGAAATAAAATCAATTATTGCCATTTTGTAGCCAGCTTCTTTTGTTAAGTCGTATATCAATTTATTCTGATAAATGTTTCCTTCTTTTTTTCTCTCTGAAGGGATTCCGTATTTTAAAAGCCATTCGAGAAATGTCTTGCAAAGCACAGGATAGAACTCCATAGATTTCTTAATGCTATATATTAGACGTTCAATGTCGGGAGAAAAATTTTCCACCAGAATTTGATACAAGCTTTGTATGATCAACTCAGCGTATTTTTTGAAAATATCCAGCCGTTTATGGACGTAGATATTTTTGTAGTTGAATTGCTTCACCATGTTCATGAGTTGAATATTTTGAGTTGATATTTTAATACCTTCCTCGGGGCTACTATTACGGCACAAATCAATAATCAAACTGTGGATGAGAATTGTGTTGTTTATTTCTCGGATTTTCTTTCCCCCAAATTGTTGGGTTATTTTGAAAAGTTCTTTCTTCTCTGACATTGTGAGAATTCTCATCGTAAGAGCATCTTCAATATCTCTACCTAAGTATGCAATTTTGTCAGAGATTTTTACAACACATCCTTCCCAAGTGTATGGGCTGAATTCGTTCGCTTTGATAATGGATTTGAGGTCTATCGCTTCATCTCTTGGCTTTAAGGCATTTTCATTTATCTCGCCACAATGGCATACAATTCCATCGCGAACGCCGTAAGTTAATCCTAGATTAATATGCTTACCGTGATGGTCTTCTAACGTCTCGATATCATCTACAAACCGAAGACTATTCCTTTCGTGCCAGAAATTTTCTCCAAGTTCATCTTTGGTAATTTTTTTTATGTAATCTTCTCCCGCATGGCCGAAAGGTGCATGACCCAAGTCATGGCCAATAGCTATTGCACTGGTTAACTCAACGTTTAATCCAAGATACATTGCTATAGTATGGCTTACAGAGGATACATGATTGACATGTTCAATTCGCGTGCAGACATGATCATTCGCAGTGGCAAAAAACACCTGAGTTTTATGTTTTAGTCGCCTATAGGCTGTCGAGTGAAGAATGCGATTATTGTCGCGTGCAAACTCTGACCGAATATCAGGTCCTCTATTAGGTAAAGCACATTCTCTTGAAATGGTCTGATCCCATTTCGGGCTTCTTTTAGTTGTAGCAACCGATTTAAACTTGTTTGTTTTCATTTATGCTATTTTGAGGAATATTCTTGCTAATGGTATTATCTATACTGCAACATTAATGTTTCCTTATAGATGTTAGGTATTCGTGTGTCAACAATTGTTTGCTAGGAAGCTGGTTTTTATATCCAGCACTCCCTTCCTAATCTTTAATTTTCAGATCACTGCATCATAATTAAACCCTGTCTCCCTCAAGGAGGTGGGGTTTTCTCTTTTCAATCACATCATACCCCTCACGCCCCTCTGGCCATCTCGGTCATTGGGGCTTTTTTATTCCCCCAACCTAAAAGGAGTATCAAATGCAAAAACAAGAAATCATCAATCTACTTTCCCAAAATGCCGCCAATCCCTCAGAAATCATCTATGCAATCACCATGGAGAATCTTCTGTCTGCCATTGTCAACCGCATGGGCGAGGAAGCCCTCAACCTGTCCGTAGAAGATCTGCACCTAGCAAGAGATGAAGTCCTGATTGCCATCCACCACAACCTTGATGAACGAGACTACATTGAAATGGGTCTCGATGCCTGGGAAATCATGCGAAATCTGTAAAGCGGGAAACTAACCACCTTATATGAAAGGAGAAAATTGTGAATAAAGAAGAAATAAGAATTTTAAAAACAGGTGAATGCCCATCACTATCAGGTCGCTCCAGTCTGACCTACAACATCGGATGCAAGGATGACAAGGAGGTGTATCTGCAACTGACAGGAAACACAGGGCAAGGCATCTTCAACAAGGACTGGATTTCTCTGGTGGAACTTGATTCTGTACTGGCTTCAGGGGAGAAACCAATCACATCAGGAAAACTTCATTCGATGTTCAAGGGGAAATCAGCAAATTCATCAGGCTTTGTCCTTGCTGTGCTTTTGAATGAAGGACTCTTAAAAAGATCCAATGACAACCTACGGCATTATGAACGGATTGATCCTGTGGAATTCAAGAAAATCATACAGGTGTTCATGACATCTACAAAGAAGGATACCACTCTGCCTCTGTCACCCAAGATCACCAAGAAACAGAAGAAGGAGGCCCTATGATCTCCATAACATGTGCTCTCGTCACTGCTGCTGTCCTTTGCATGTTGTTTGCTTCAACGCGCAATATGGGTGTCCTTTTTGTGACAATACTCTGTTTCTTGTACCCCATTCCCGTGATTCTGGTTCTGATTGGAGTTGGTATAGTTTTCTACAAAAAAAGAAAATCACGAACGATACATCCCTTCAATGAAACTGCAAACAGGTGCCGTGGAAAATAGTGCCAGAGGTGGCCAATTCAAAAAATAAAAAAAAGCACATTGACACTTCCGATGATTGTGTATAATGTTCATTTCAAACTAAAACGTGACAGAGGCCGGGCCGGATAGTCTGCCGTATTTCCTTGATAGCGTCAAGGATCTTTCATAAAGACTCACAAGACTCATGTGAATTTTATGGAGGTATCTGGCATGATCTCAAAGTCACCATTTTCACCAACACCCAAAGATTTTCCACAAGTACCAATTGAACCGAAAAAGATTCAAGTAGGTCATTCTTTTCGGTCAACTCCACCAACACCACCTGCAACAATTGTGAGCAGTAAGCTTCTGTCTGAATGGCGAGGATCTGTCACTACATTCAAAGGCTTTACAGGCACCATTCTGGAAAAGGAGTTGAAAGACGCCAGCTGGAAGGACATCAGCAATCTGTTGTGCCCCTCAAAACCATCAATTCTTCCTGTCAAAGAAAAAGGGCAATATTTCGTGCCTTGTCTTCTCAAGGAAGCAGCCTTGGTAGGCAAGACTCTGGAGACCGCAAAGAGCAATGGGACTTCTACCATCGGCAAGATGCGATCAAAAAGTCACGTCACCGAAGCCTCAATGCTTGTCATGGACGTCGATGGCCTTCCCGAAGCTGACGTCATAGTAGCTCTGGATACAATCAAAGCGGATGGGATTACCTATCTGGCCTACACTACACATTCACAAGGAAACATCATGAAACCCGGTCTGCGTGCTCGTTTGGTCATACTGCTGGATCGCCTTGTGACAACTGAAGAGTATGCCGAAGTATGGCATGGGTTTGATAAAAAGTATTTCAATGGGGAAGTGAGCAAGGCAGATTCATCCGGAGTAAAAATGTACCAACAACAGGGTACATGGTGCTGTCATCCGTCTCGGGTCGATAAGGCAAAGTCTTGGCGCTATGATGGCGGGATTGCATCCTCTGACAAACTGATTGAATTGGGTCGGGTCAATGAAGCACCGCATGTTTCTGTAGAGGAGTCTCTCCTTCCTCAAGAAACAAACGTCACCACCAGAAATTCATTTCCACCATCTGATGCAAACAAAATTGCCGACAAATGTCCGCAAATAGGTACCTTCCGTAATGGTAAAGGTGCTGACCAAAGCGAGCCTCATTGGTTTGACTGCATTGGCATTGTTGGTCATTGCCAAGGTGGTGAAAAAGTCTGCCAGGAATGGAGTAGTGGGTATTCAGGATATGACAAGACCGAAACAGAGAAAAAGATTGCTCATCGTTTGAAGACTCCACCCACAACTTGCGATCAGTTTCGGAAAACCAACCCAGCAGGCTGCGATGGGTGCACTCAGAGTTGTAAGAGTCCCATAACTTTAGGGCATGACAAAACTGATGCCTTAGCCTCAATACAACAGCAGTTCGGGTTGCTCAACCTTCAAGGAAAAATTTGTGTGTTTGACCGAGAATCACTGGATGCACGGACTGACCAGGGTATTGCAGAAAAACTAAATTTGTCAAACAGAAATGATGGCAAGTTACTGATAGAGCGGGCTCTAGAAGAGCAACACCCCGGAGCCGATGCAAAGGAAATTCTTAAAAAGTTTTGGAAGAATCCAAATACAGTCTGCTACAAAGGGGTTGAGTTCAATCCGGAATATACATCTAGAAACTGTCTCAATTTATGGGTAGGTCCTACAATCATTCCCAAGGCGGGTCAGTGGCTTGTTATTAAAGCATTTTTGTTAGATGTTCTTTGCGATGGTGATCAAGAAGCTTTTGATTATCTGCTCAAGTATGTTGCACACGCCTTACAATGCCCATCAGAGAAGCCAGGTGTCATGATAATCTTGCTGGGTGGGCAAGGAACCGGCAAAGGGACATTAGGTCGTATACTCCAAAAAATATGGAGTGCAACCTATGTCCAAGTAAACAACATAGATTCAGTGACAGGAAGTTTCAATGCTTCTCTGGAACGTTCATTCATCGTCTTCATGGATGAAGCTCTTTTCTCCGGAAATCGACGAGGGTCGGATGCACTGAAATCTCTTGTTACAGAGCCTCTTCTTCAGATCAATGAAAAATTCCAGCCAGCCAGACAGATTCGAAGTTACCACCGTTTCTTTGCCGCTACCAATGCTGATCACTTCAAAAACACAGAACATGATGATCGGCGTGATTTTACTCTTCGTCTATCAGAGTCTCGGAAAGGTGATCATGCATACTGGAATGAACTGAACAACGAAGTCAACAACGGTGGTGTTGAGGCTATGACGGATGATCTGCTTGCAATGGATTTGTCAAGTTTCAATGTTAGAAACAAGCCCAATACAAAAGAGTTGTTGGAACAGAAAATGCTCAGTTTAGACCCCATTGCCCGTTGGTGGCATGATTGTCTTGATAGTGGCTACATCTCTATGAAAACCCAATATGTGAACGTGGAGAGGCATCCCTATGAAGATGAAAGCAAATGGCCAGATTTTGTTGGAACGAAAGAGGCTATTGAAGGAATTTCTGAAATTTCTGGCGGCAGAATGCACCGGAAACCAAGTTCAATTGATGTAGTGCAGCAAATGAAGAAACTTTGCCCAAGTGCGAAAAAAAAGCAGAAGCAGACAAAGCATGATCGTCGTCGTGGTCTATCCTTGCCTTCTCTCCAGCAAGCTCGCTTTGAGTTCGAGCAGTTTATCGGAGGGACTTTGCAATGGCCAGAGGAGATTGAAAACGCAGGGACTACTGGGGGACACTCGGACAGCAGTGTGGCGGAATTCTAGGTCTGGCAGGGGGGCACGGACTACTCGGAGGGCACTCGGGATGCCGTGCGCCAGAGTCCCTTTAGGGGCAAGGCTTTATTGGAAACGCACGTACTACTCGGCAATTTTTGATTTTTTTTGAAGATATATTCTCTGCCCCTCTCTCCCGGCACACCGGCAAAAACACAAAAAGTTTTTGGAAAAGTCCGTGCCTCCGTGCGTTTCCCCCGAATTTCATGCCCTACAAGGATTTGTGGAGAACGTCATGCTGTGCGTATCCCGTGCGTGAAGAGAGCGTGGCCGTGGGGGTCAAGGAGCGCTCTAGACACTTACGCGGTCCGGATCCCACCACACCCTCATACAGGAGGTCCAAATGGTCTGTAGGGCGCCTCTCTGGGATCCTATAGCCCGCAACTGCGCCCCCCTCGTGCCCTGTCTTCCAAAACGAAACTCCTTGAAATGAAAGGAAAACAAAAGAAATGGAATGGGTTTCAGCATACTTTGAAGCCCATTATGACCTCTATATTTAGAAAAGGAATCACATTATGCCAATAGTCAATTTGAATGCTCAATTTGTCAATACAGTTACTTGCCCTGAAGGCAAGAAGAAGGAAAACTACTATGATACAGCAATCACTGGCTTCATCATCGAAGTGAGAGCCACAGGAGGCATGACATATGCTCTACGTTACAAAGATACACATGGACGTCAATGCCAATACAAAATTGGTGATTCAAAATCCATCTCCTTCGACAAAGCACGCAAAGCAGCACAAAAGATTCGATCCAGGGTTGTCTTAGGTGAAAATCCCAATGAAGAAAAACGTACAAAACGTATGGTGCCAACACTTACTGAATTTTGCCGTGAACGATACATGCCATTTGCAAAGGCAGAAAAACGCAGTTGGAAGTCTGATGATAGTCTTTTGAGGAACCATATCTTGCCAAGGTTTGGAAAAATTCATCTTGATAGAATATCTCAACATGCCATATCCGAATTGCACCATTCCATGAAAAATAGGGGATATGCTCTAGGGATGTGCAATCGTCCACTTGTGCTCCTGAAACATATTTTCAATCTAGCTCTACAGTGGAAAACACCCGGTGTTGATTCAAATCCTGCAGCTGGGGTGAAGCTCTTCGATCCCAACAATGCCAGAGAACGCTTCTTGACACCTGAAGAAACTCAGCGTTTGTTCAATGTCCTGGGTAAGAATGGGAATCGTGGAAATCCGCAATTGAAATACATTGTTCCACTTCTGTTGCTTCTAGGTTGCCGGAAAAGTGAACTGCTCAAAAGTCAATGGACTGAATTTGATCTGGATCGTAGAACTTGGCGTATACCACTGGCAAAGTCAGGAAAGAGTCGTCATGTACCGCTTTCCAAAGCAGCACTTGAGATATTGAATCAATTGCCACGCTGGGAAGGGTGCCCATATGTTGTTCCCAATCCATACACACGAAAGCCCTATGACAATATACATCGTAGTTGGGATGAAGCAAGAAAAGCAGCAGGTCTTCCTGATTTGCGTATGCATGATCTACGACATAGCATGGCATCAAACATGGTCAACTCTGGGCGATCTATCTATGAAGTTGCAAATGTCCTTGGCCATGCTCAACTGAAAACAACCCAACGCTATGCTCATCTCTCCCAGGAAACCCTGCTGGAAGCAGTCGATGCAGCAGCGGATGCCACAGGCACGAACTGGGGGCCAACAGACAGCAAGGGAGAGGCAACACCTTGAGAAACTCATCATCATCATCCGGCCCAACATTTGTAGCTGATTGCTATGTGTAGTTGGGTTGGGTGATTGCTGGGTCAATTTGGGTGGGCCAATTTAGGCAAAGAACTTCCACTTTGAAAATTGTGCAAAGACATACCTTGACCGGTTGGGTCGTGTGTGGGTAGAGTGAAAAAAGAGGCCATGAAATTGCCGTATTTCCTTGAAAATAATCAACTTCTAAATTAACTTTCCGTGATCTGCTGGTATCAGTGTACGGTTAAAGGCGGCCGGGAAGGGCGCGACGTGGATGCCGTGCAACTGGCAACGGTGTGCGAAAAGCTTGGAGCCGGTGAAATACTGTTAAACTGTATTGACAAGGACGGCACCAACAGCGGCTTTGATCTTGAACTCATCAACCAGGTGAGCCAGGCTGTTTCCATTCCGGTGATTGCCTCAAGCGGGGCGGGCAAGGTTGAGCATTTTTCCGAGGTCTTTGCAAAAACTTCAGCTGAAGCCGCCCTTGCCGCGGGAATTTTCCACCGTGAGGAAGTGCCCATTTCCGCAGTAAAAGAGCACTTAAGAAGCAAAAACATAGAAATTCGCTAAGCGTCTTTTATATAAACAAAGGTGTAGGGAAGGTCACATGTGCGCTCAAGCAGGTTCCTCTTCCGGGCAGTCAATTGAAGATGTTGCCAGGAAGCAGAATCATTACGTATCCCACCTTGCTGATGTGAATAAAGAGACAGATGTTGTCTCCACGGAAGATATCTATAACAGTAACGGTGTGCTTGTCGTCCCCAAGGGCGTCCGGATAAATAAAAGCATTGCCAACAAGGTTCTGCGCCATAAACTTGAAAACCCCCTTGAAGAGCAGGTTCAGCTCGGCAACTCCATAGACAGGAAAACCATTCAGAGTGATCTGAAAAAGCTGTTTGCAAGCTATTCTGATCTACAACAGATACATGACAATAATAATTTTGAGCACCTGCTGTCCAAAATTATTCTGGGTTCCCGGCTTCATCCCATTCTCATTCAGAAACTGACCATTCTCCAGAAGCAGCTTCCCCAGGAGTACGAAAAATCTCTTTTTTGCGGGTGGCTGGCCGCCCTGCTTGCCCACGAGATGGAGCTTGACGAAGAAGCCGTCTCCGCCGCCTTTATTGCCGGCCTGGTGCATGATGTCGGCCTCTTGAATATCGCCCCGGAAACACTGAATAAGCAAGGCGGCTTAACTGCCGACGAGTGGCGTGCGATTCAAAGCCATGTGGTTATCTGCAAACTTATTCTCGTCAATATTCCCAAGCTTGACCCGCGTATAGCAGAGGCTGTCCAGGATCACCATGAGCGTTGTGACGGCAGCGGTTACCCTGCCAGGAAGATGGATAAAAAAGTGGGCGTGCTGGCAAATATTATTGGCATGGCCGACAGTATGCAGGCCATTCGCATAAAACAGTTCGAGCCGGTAGGCCGAAATCTGCTCGATGCTTTACCCTATCTGCATATGAATTCGCAAACCCATTCCCAGGAAGTGTATGGGGCAATGTGTCATATTCTAAAAAAATCGAGGTTGACCCCTTCAAACGTCAATCCATGCAAAGACTACCAGAAACTGGTTGGCCATCTGCTGCAAAGGGGACTGAAGCTGAAAAAGGCTCTCAAGGTTATTGATCATCTGGCGAAAATGGTCGATGCCCTGAAGAGTAAACCGAGTTTTTGCAGACTGGCCAAGGTTGCCCTGCCGGTTGAAAGTATGATCAGGTCATCCGGAATTTTAGACAATGAAATGATGCAGTGGCTGAAAAAGTTGAAAGATGGCAAGCAAAAAGGGGAAATTGGCGAGCTTGCCGATATTGAGCTTATGCAGAATGAGCTTTACTGGCAGCTCAAAAAACTTGAAAAATCGATGCGCTCCTGCCTTGATTCAGATCGGAAAATGCCAGACAGCCACCGCACGGAACTTGAGTCCTTTGCCACGGATATGGCAAAATTTCTGGCTTAAAGAAGAGTAAAAAATTGCAGAGCCCGTTTCCGGGCAGCGATGGGCAGATTTGTACTCTGCTTTTTTTACTTGGCGATTTCCCCTGTCTCAACTTTATCAATAAAAAATCCAATCTGAGCCAGGTTTTCTTTTACCTTTTCCACGATTTTTTCTTCACTGATAACATCAGTGTCAAAGGTCACTTTTACCAGATGTAAATCCCGGTCTGTTTCAACGCTTTTAATCTCTTTAATGGTTTTCAGGGCAGAACCTGCCTTTTCTGCGGATGAAGCTCACTTGACGCTGGGCACCGTCATGGTGGAAAGCACCATTGCCGCATGGCCAACTGATACCCAGAACAAAAAGAAACAGCTTAACAAAATACCTGGAAAAAATTTTCGCATTCTCTTCCCCCCTTCCCTTATTATACAGCTTTTGAAGATTCGACCGATTGTTGATTGGCAGTTTTCCTGCACCATTTACTCCAAACTCCGAACCCTTATTCATCTCAGACACTAACTGGTGCACTGGCCTTTCAGTTTAGGGTGTACGGCTTTGATTTCCGCAGGATAGACGTTCAGGATGTCCGGGTTCTTTTTAACCATTTTTGCCAGCCTGTTGCGTATTTCGACACGTTTCTGCCAGTCATTTTTTTCAGAATGAAATTCTTCAAACAGTGTCTCAAGTTGCAGGCGCAGGTCTTCCGGCAGCTCATCTTCCGGGATACCAAAAGGAAATGAGCGGGCCAGACGTTGAAATTCCAATGCCTGTTCCCCATATTGCTTCAGGAGCACGCTGCAGCCTCCTGAAAGCAGAGCAAGAAGAGTTAAAGAGAGCCGGCCCTTGACCAGTCCAATCACACCCATCACAAGCGTACAGATACAACAGGAAAGAAAAAGCACAAAAATAAGGCGGCGACGTATTTCTGTTGGTGAATTGAATTCGCGATGCATAAAATAAAGACCTTTATTACCCATACCAGGTTCCGCGATGTATGTGCTTTTTTAGAGCATGCTATCGGGGAAAATTTCTTCTTTATCCTTAATCTTTTCCTGAAAACTGATCAAGAGGAAAGAGAAATGAATTGGTTGAGAGCCGTGATCTTTTTTTTGCTGAACCTTGCGCCATTATTGTGCCGCTTTTTGTGTCACATAGGTTTGCGCTGCTGCAAAAGCTGCCTGGATTGTTGGGTCTTGGGGAAGGGAAAGTTGAAGAGAGCTCATATAGTCGCGCTTGATTATTTCTTTAAATGTCTGCTGGAAATTGACATCATACATCCAGCCAAGGCGCATCAGGGCAAAATCGTTTTTGCTTTCCACATGGCGAAAATCAACGATTTTTTTGGCCATGATGTCGGCAAGGGCTTTTTCCGAGAAGGATGACGTATCAGGAAGATCCTGATCAACAGTGCTGTTCTGTTCGTCTTTGGCCAGTTTGTTGTGTTCTGCAAAGACCCGCCATATATCAAGCTTGTCCGCATCCCGGATGATTCGCGAGAGCAGGAGAACATCATCCTCTTCATTTGCGGGGATCGTTAGGCGATTATGATAAAGGATGGCTTTGATGATTCGATTCTCCTCCGCTTCGGCAAATTTTTGTAAAACCGAATTTTCTCGCAGCACCTCCACGCTGAGCTCGGCGTGGTTTATGGAAACAGCATCAACAAAGGTTTTATACCGACTGTACTGCTCAAAGCGACCGATGTCATGGAGGAGCCCTGCTGCTTCTGTCACGCACAGGTCCCGGCTATTCATGCCGAGTACCCTGCCCAGCATCAGCGCTTCGCGCCGGACACGCTGACAATGGATAATTTTCAGGGACACGGGGTATTGGTCATCCCTGTTTAGAAGAAGGTATTTTTTGGTATACCTGCCAAACCAGGAATGAATATGGCGATTGCAGCCTGCGTTCATGAGCAAATGCACCTTGTCTGCGCTATTGAGCTTCAAAAAAATCTGGTTTACGTGTGAGAAATGCAGTCAGTCTCAGGGAAAAATTTGTGCACCACGAAGAACACGAAGATCACGGAGCAAAAGGATGAAAAATTTTGGTGCACTTCGTACGCTCTGTGGTGAAACAAATGAATATGCTTCTCATCCAGAGAGTTTAATACTGTCAGTTCCATGGCAGTTCAAGGATATTTTTTCATGGTCACTCATGCCGGAGCACTTAATTCCGCTATTTTGCCCAGGTTCTTGATCCAGCTTTTTTTGAGAAGGAGATGGTGTAAATGTGGTTTTGTGTGCAATGGCACAAACTGTCATTTTGAGTAAAGGGCAAAGCAAATCAATAATTTCCCTTAGTTAAAGCCTGTCAGTCAATCGTTGACAAATTTATCCTGTCTTCCTATAACGATCAATATCTGTAGCAACAGGTTGGTTTAATTCGTGCGAAATTTTTGAATTCCAGGCCGGTTATCGCAGAATGCAATATTTCCCAAACTGTATCCATGACTTTGGTTTGGGTTGAGGCTGTAGAAAAGAGGTAAAAAGATTGATAAAATACGGGCACTTTGTGTTGTTTTATTGTAGTTTTACAACAGACAATAGGAGTACGACCGCTTAACTTCAGCACAAGGAATTGCAGTGGCCAAATACAAACCTAATTCCTATGCCCAAGGCCAGCTCGTCCCGGTGATGTTTTCCAAGCAGATCCAGCCGGGCACCTTCGAGTTCACCCGGAGCCATCTTATTGACAATGAGCTTGACCTTTGATCCCCGTATTCTGTTACAAATTATTCTTTTCGCGTATTCCGGGGGCATTCCCTCCAGCCGCGAGATTGCCCGCTGCCGTGAAGAGATGTTGTCTTCATGGCCCTTCCCGTCAATACCAGGCTCATTTCGGCATTCTTGCCGATTTTATCTCCTTCCTTGACAAAGAGGCCATTGCCATCTTTCGCGAAGTCCTGTTTTTCTGCAACGAAATGGGCCTGATCGGCAAGGAGATGTTTGCCGTTGAGTCAATGTTAAAACGGCTTGTTTCAGGCATGAGCCCCAATTAATACCATACCTAAGGAGTGCAAACAGGAGAAATGGATTACAGAGTGATATTGGCTAAAGTTTCTCTCTTTTCCCGTATGAAGGAAGATGATCTGAAGAGAATCGCGGAACTTGTCCGTGTAAACAACTACAATGAAGGAAATGTTATTATTCATGAGGAGGACCGCGATAGGCGTCTTTTTATAATAATGTTCGGCAATGTTGAGGTTATAAAGAATTTAGGAACTAAAAAAGAGACCATTATCGGTTCATTCGGTCCCTTAAGCTATTTTGGCGAGATGTCCCTCATTGATGATGCCGTAAGATCGGCAAGTGTTGTTGCAACGGAGGAAACCCGAGTCCTCACCATTGACCAGCTTGATCTCCTTGAGGAAATAAAGCGTTACCCGGAAATGGCGATTGAACTGCTTCAGGAGCTCAGCCAACGGATTCGCATGATGGAAAAAACCTTGATCAACACTTTAGGTTCTTTTTTGCCGGTATGCGCGAACTGTCGCAAGATCAGAGGAAAAGACGGCGCCTGGACATCCATTGAAAAATACATTTCAGACCATTCTGATACAGAATTCAGTCACAGTTTATGTCCAAAATGCGCCACAATCCTTTATCCTGAGATAACTTTTGATGAACATTGATATAAAGTACAGTTTAACTGTTGTATTGCACTGATCTGAGATTTTGAAGTGGAGCTGGAGCAAGCTAACTCATTGTCCCTGTGAAAAAATAATCAATATTTAAATGGGGTTAACCGGCAAAAACAGGTGGATAACATGATAAAAAAATTGAAAGTAATGTCCAGTGTGGTTTCGGTGTTCTTTATTCTTATCCTTTCTGCGGTTTTTCTAACAAGCTGCACCAATCCCCACACCCCGGCCGGACATGAAGGGTATGTGTTCGAAGACCCGCGAATATTCGGAAAAGGTGGTTTTCGGGGAATTGTCAGTGGTCCGGGAAATTACGGGGTTTCATTGTGGAGAAACAGAGTCATAAATATTGACATACGCCCTGCTACCTACACGGAACAGTTTAAGATCCTTGCCAAGGATGATCTCAATGTCTCCTTTAATTTTCATGCCGTTATCGCGGTTTCAGCGGGAAAAGTACTTGATGTCGTCCAAAAATTCGGGGGTGAAAAGTGGTACATCCGGTTTGTACGAGAACCGTTTCGGACTTTTGTGCGCGATGCCGTGCAGCGAAATACCAGCAGGGACATCAAGGCCAACAGAGAGATTATTGCCAGGGAAGTTGAAGGAAAACTTGCGGCACACTTGCAAACATCGCCATTCAATCTGGTCAGTCTTGTTGTTGGTGACATCAATTATCCTGATATCGTTGCCCATGCAGTTGAAAAGAAATTAGCGGCACAGCAGCTTTTGGAAGAAAAGTCTGTGCAAAAAGAGATTGCCCAGAAAGATGCGGAAATAAAAATCGAAGAGGCAAAGGGCATTGCTGAAGCGCAAAAAATAATCAATCAAACCCTGACCACAAATTATCTGCAGCATGAAGCGATTAAGGCGCAGGAAAAAATGGCAGGTTCTCCAAATCACACAACAGTTTATATCCCGGTAGGTCCGAACGGCATGCCGGTAGTGTACACACCGAACAAATAAAAAGGTATCCAAGAATTCAAGGGAACAGACACGGGGAACTCCTTAGATTGAGAGTTGAGAGTCTGTGTTCATTGCCAAAACGAATATTTCAAGACCCGGCCCCGTAGTGCACGGCCCGTGATGTATGATCTTTCAGTTACCTGAGGAGAGACGATGTTGACTGGAATCCACTTTATTTTGACATACACCTGCAACTTTGAATGTGATCATTGTTTTCTTTACTGCAGCCCTCGGTCACAAGGGACTTTCACCATAAGCCAAGTTGCAGAAGTTTTGGATGAGGCTAAAAAAACAGGCTCTGTTGAATGGATATATTTTGAAGGCGGAGAGCCATTTCTCTTTTTCCCTCTTTTGGTTGAATGCATCAGGCAAGCCAGAGGAATGGATTTCAAGGTCGGAGTTGTCACCAATGCCTACGGCGCTTTTACGGAGGAGGATGCTGCATTATGGCTGAAACCATTGGCTGAAGCAGGGTTGTCATATATGAATATCAGTAACGACTCCCTGCATTACGGAGACCAGGAAGCAACACCCGCATCCATTGCGATCCGGGTTGCTGAACGGCTGGGAATTGAAACCGCACCTATTTGCATCGACAAGCCGAAAGTTGAAGAGCAGCATGCCGAAGGAGGCACAAAGGGGCGACCCGTTATTGGCGGCAATGTAAAGTTCCGGGGCCGGGCGGTGGAGAAGCTCACCGGGAATCTTCCCCTCAGGCTTAAGGAGCAACTTACCCAATGCCCATACGAGGATTTAGTCTCTCCGTCCAGGGTTCACGTGGACGCTTTTGGCAACGTGCATCTCTGCCAAGGAATCAGCATGGGAAACTGGCGGCAGACATCGCTGTCAGAACTGGTCAAAAATTATGAGGCCCAAAAGCATCCCATATGCGGACCACTGGTTCGCGGCGGACCGATGCGGCTCTGTGAAGAGTATGGTCTCGATATGAAAGATGAATATGTAGATGAGTGTCACCTGTGCTATGCCGCACGTCTGGCATTGCTTGACCAAATTCCTGCATATCTTGCCCCGAGACAAGTCTATGGACTTCTGTAGATACAGGACGTAAACAAATACACGACGCAGGGCGTTTCCTGCCGACTCGCTTAAAGGAAAACAAATGAACTCCATCAAAACTCTCTCTCTGGTATTTTTTTCATTGTTTCTGACCGCATGTTGCCCGCCAACCTCACTGCATCCGCTTTCCCCTCCGGAGGATGCCCAGTATGACAAGCGGCTTGAAGGCGCCTGGATTCATAAATCAGAAGGCGGGGATATTGCGTATCTGCATGTTGGAAAAGCAAAAGGAAATTTCACAAAAGCCATATCCACCGAAATTCAAAATGAAGGGGAGCTTGATTTTACTGTTTTTACAATGTTTCCGACCATCATAGATGGCAATCATTATATGAATGTCAAAGCGGAAGAGGTGGTTGATGATCTTCCTGCGGATAAGGCAGGCTACATATTCGTCAGATATGAACTGACAGGAAAGGATAATCTGACTGTTTATTATATGGACGAGGACGAATTTACAAAAGGCATCCAGGCCGGAAAGGTAAAGGGAGAAATTTCCTATCGGAATAGAATCGTTCCTGAACAGGATGACAAAGAAAAGAAAGCCCATGACAGAAAGGTTATTGACTGCGTGCGGATTACCGATACATCGAAAAACATCCAGAACTTCATTCGCAACAGCTCCATTCAGGCCCTGTTTCCTGAAGAGCTTCAATTAACAAGGGATCGTGTTGAATAAAATGAGCTGATTACGCGGCAAAGATTTTGAGGGAGGAAAGAAATGATTCCAACTCAAGAAGCGATTACAGGCAAGGAAGAGCAGGGGGATCTGTTATCACCCTATGAGGCGCTTGTGCAGTTCTATTGTGCATTTAACTCCTGCAACATGGTTATGATGGCCGGTAATTGGGCGCAATCAGAAGACATTGCCATGGACAACCCCTTGGGTGGCATCAAGCGCGGGTGGCCCGCGATCCGCTCTGTTTATGAGCGTATTTTCAGCGGTCCAGCCAGGGTGTATGTGGAGTATTTTGATTACACAATCCACGAGGCTGGGCAGATGTTTTATGCCGTTGGCCGCGAACGCGGCACCTTCAGCCTGGCTGACGAAAGTATAGAGCTGGCAATCCGTACAAGCCGTATTTTTCAGAAACAGGATGGCCGCTGGAAACAGGTGCACCATCATGGCTCCATCGAAGAACCGCACCTGCTGGATCGTTACCAGAAGGCCGTTATGAAAAAATAATTGCCCGCAGAGCCATTGAGAAAGCGATGGGATCAGACGGGAAGATCTGCAATCGCCCCTTCGTAAATTACCGGCGTGATGCCAGCCTTTTCCAGTTCAAGACGCGGTTTGTCGCCGATTTTGGTGCAATAGACCTTTGTGCATCCTGCCAGGGCCATGCTGATTGCATCAAAGCGGGAGGCGTCAAATTTGTGTGACTTGTCTCCGGTTGAAAAGGGGGAAACAGGAATTTCGTCCAACTTGGTTGTTCCTTCCGGTCCAGCTTCATATATCAGAAAACTTTCAGCCTTGCCGAAATGGTTGTTGACGTTTTGCCCGTCAGTTGAAACAACTGCTATCTTCATGATTTGCTCCTGAAAAAATTTGCATCGGTAACCAGAGGACACGGTCGTAGCTGGTGCCTGTCCATAAATGGCCCTTTTGACCGATATCTGCGTCATGCTTAAAAAATTATCCTCGGAATATCGTATATATGCCTCCGGTAATTTTTTGCGCAATCCTTGATCTCGAACAAAATGACCTATTTCTGGACAGACACTAGCTGGTACCGATGCATTTTTGATTTAAATTTTGCCTATTCAGACAACATTCACAACTTTATCAACCGCACCCTGTACCGCCGCCGGTGCAGGCGCCTTTTGATGTGCACTTCTGGGTTCGTGATTTCAGTTTATTAAATCCCTTTCCTGTGTAGACCGCTTCCAGACCCATTTCGATAAAGCCCGACATGGTAATGGGTTTTATACCCATCTTAATGAGCGTTTCCTTGGGAGAATTGCCAAGATCGTTAACAAGCACGGCCTGGCAGTCTTTCAGGGTACGGGCAAGATTCTGCCAGCGCTGGGGGCCTCCGCTGGATAGCGGTGCGGGACGTTCCTCAACGAGTTGGTAGCCGTCATCCTTCTTGCCCCAGATCTGAAACCGATTTGCTTCGCCGAGATGCTGGTTGACCAGGACTCCTTCAAGGGTGGCAACCGCAACATAGGGTTTAGCCGTGTCAGTCGCTTTGGGAAGAGAGGCGCAGGCGGAAAGGCAGCCATGCATTTCGGAACTTTTGTCTTCGCCGAGCAGTCCCACCGCATCGGCGCGGCAGCGTGTACAGTGGCGCATCTGGGGCAGGTATTTTTCCGCTGTTTTACGCAGGGATGCCATCTGTTTTTTACTGGGTTCGGGTATGTTCTCGAAAACCGTGTCCGCATTGGGGAACATGGCCATGCAGTTAAAAAGATCCGCTCCCAGGTCACTCATTGCCTTGGCCACGTCCTCAATGTGGTGGTCATTGATGCCGGGAATGGCAATGGTATTGATCTTGACCGTGATGTCATGCTCTTTCAGTTTGGCGATGGATTTGAGTTGCCGGGCCAGGAGCAGTTCAGCCGCCTGAATGCCGCGGTAGACGATGTTGCCGTCGCGAACATAGCTGTAAATATTTTTGACGACATTGGGATCAACGCCGTTCACAGTAACAGTAACATGGGAGACACCGATTTCCGCCAGTTCTTCAACATGGGGAGCAAGCCCCATGCCGTTTGAGGCAAGACAGAGAATCATATCAGGATATTTTGCACGGATGAGCCGCATGGTTTCCATGGTCTCTGCGGAATTGGCAAAAGGATCGCCGGGACCGGCAATACCGGCAACAGAGATGCGTGGTTCGGCCTCCAGCACCCTGTCCATATAGGTGAGGGCCTGTTCCGGGCTGAGTATGGTGCTGGTCACGCCAGGGCGCGATTCATTGACGCAGTCGTATTTACGGTTGCAGTAATTGCATTTGATATTGCATTTGGGTGCCACTGGAAGATGTACGCGGCCGAACTGGCCCTTGACCTTGGCGTTGAAGCAAGGGTGACGGTTGTAATCTATGCTCATTGTGTCCTCCATATATAAATTTGTAAAAGTAGTAGCATTTTCAAATAATTCTTTTCAGTCCTCAGTCCTCAGTCCTCAGTCCTCAGTCCTCAGTCCTCAGCCGTTACATATAGCTGTAGCCTACGGGTGAATCGTTCTGTTTCTTTTCGATGAGGCTGTTGACAACGGTGTCAAAAAGGTGCTGTGCCCCTTGGTAGCCGAGATGAAGGATGCGTTGCCCGCCGATTCTGTCATGGATTGGGAAACCCATGCGAATGAGAGGAATATTTAGTTTCTTGGCCAGGGGATAGCCCTTGCTGTGTCCGACAAGAAGGTCCGGTTCAAGTCCTTCTGCCTCTTCGGCGATGTCGAAAAAATCCATGCCCTCATAAACACGGGGCTGCTCGGTCAGGACGCCATCCGTTACAGCGGCAATTGCTTCCTTGAATCTGCCGCTCTTGCCGCCGCTGGCGCAGAGGATCGGCTGCACGCCTATTTCTGCAAGAAAAGAGGTAAGTCCGACCACCATGTCTTCCTCGCCGTATATTATGGCTTTCTTGCCGAAAACGTATTTGTGTCCATCAACATAGGCATCCACAAGGCGTCCTCTCTGCAGTTCATATTTGTGGGGTGATGGTGACCCTGTAATCTCGGTCAGTACGTCAAAAAAACGGTCCGTTTCGCTGATGCCGATGGGCAGGCCCAGTCTGTGATTGCTCACCTTGAATTTATCCTTCAGGATTTCTCCGCCGGTTTTTGCAGCACCAAGAGTGCGGCCGAATTCAATGGTTGCCGCGGCACCCGACATTTCCTTGATGGCCTGAAGAGGGGTTCCGCCCCGGGGGACCTTCTCGTATTCAAGCAGGGCAGTGCCATCCAGGGTTTCGGACAGATCAGGCAGAATCGTCGTCTGGTTTTGGAAATCCGCCATGATTTCATGGAGGAGGCGGTAGTCAGCCGACGAAACAAAACCGGGCAGCAGGTTGATTGTTTTGTTTGCTTTGCTCTTTTCTGTGAGCTGCTCGATGACGGCGGCAACAGTAGCGTGGAAGCCCTCCATGTGGGTGCCTGAATAACTGGGAGTGGAGACGTTGACTAAAAGGGGATTTCCTTTCAGTCCGCCGGTTTCCTTGGCAAACTCCTTTAAGATCATCGGCACGTCGTCGCCAATGGTCTCTGTAAGGCAGGTGGTGGCGATGCCGATCATCTTGGGTTCGTATTTCTTGTTGACGTTGATCAGCCCCAGTTTCAGATTGGCGGCTCCGCCGTAAACAGCGTGCTTTTCACTGAGAGATGATGAGGCAATGTCAATGGGCTCATTGAAGTGGCTGATGATATAGCGCCGCATATAGGTGGCGCAGCCCTGTGAACCATGAAGATAAGGTACAGTGCCTTCCATGCCGCGAAAGGCGACGGAAGCACCAAGTGGTTTGCAGAGCTTGCAGGCATTGGTTGTGGATATATAATTAGGCATTTTAGTCATTGTCTTTACCTTTATTCCCCTGAATTTCTGTTCTTTCTCGGCACAAATCTCCAGACAGGGCTCATGACCGAGGAGTAGACCTCGCGGACAAAGTTGACCATGCCGGTGAACCCGGCCAGGGCCTCTTTGCGTTCGTGGTTGTGATCACAGAATCCCACGCCGAGCTTATAGGCAATGGGGCGTTCCTTGACGCCGCCTACAAAAATGTCCACGTCTTTTTCCTTGAGAAAGGAGGTGAGTTCCAACGGGTTGGAATCATCGACAATAATGGTGCCTGGATCGGTGATATCATCGAGTTCCCTGTAGTCTTCCGGAGTGCCGGTCTGGGAGCCGACCATGACCACATTCATGTCAACCAGGCGGAAGGCCTTGACCAGTGAGAATGCCTTGAAAGACCCGCCTACATAGATGGCTGCCTTCTTGCCGGCCAATGCCTTTTTGTATTTTTGCAGCTCAGGGTATATCTTCTGCACTTCCTCCTGAATCACCTGGCTGGCGCGAGTCATGATTTCCGGATCATCTTTAAAAAAGCGGGCAACATCGTAGAGGGCCTCTGACATGTCTTCAATGCCGAAATAGGAGACCCGGATGGAGGGAATGCCATATTTTTCTTCCATCATATTGGCAAGATCCATGGTGGCTCCCGAGCATTGAACAACATTTAAGGCCGCTCCGTGGGCTCTGCAAATATCATCAATGCGACCATCTCCTGTGATGTTGGCCACAACCTCAACTCCCATGCGTTTGAAATAGTCGCGGATCATCCAGATTTCTCCGGCCAGGTTGAAATCACCGAGAATATTGATGCTGTGCTTGGAGACGTTGCTTGTGTCCGCAGTGCCGATGAGGCGGAACATGGCATTGCATGCGGCTTTGTAGCCGGAGCGTTTATTGCCCTTGAATCCTTCCGACTGCACAGGTATGACCGGTATTTTCGTTATGTCCGCAACCTTGCGGCAGACGGCCTCAAGGTCATCTCCGATGATGCCGACAATGCAGGTTGAGTAGACAAAGGCCGCTTTGGGCTGATGACGATCGATAAGTTCGAGTAAGGCGTTCTCAAGTTTTTTTTCGGCCCCGAAAATGACATCCATTTCCTGCAGGTCTGTTGAGAAGCTGAGTCTGTGTAATTCCGGCCCGGAAGAAAGTGCGCCGCGAATGTCCCAGGTATAAACCGCGCAGCCAATGGGGCCGTGGACAAGGTGCAGGGCATCGGCAATGGGGTAGAGTACGACCCTGGAGCCGCAGAATACACAGGCACGCTGGCTGACTGCTCCGGCAAGGCTGTCCTTGTCGCAGACAATCTCAAAAGGTTTCTCTCCTTTGCGATGAATTTGATTTTCTCTATCTTTTAAGGCGATTGCTTCCATGGGGTCTCCAATTCATTTGAAAGAGGTTTTGTTGCTTTTAAAGGGTGTAAAAGCAACCTCTGTGCCATGGAGAGAAAATCTGTATAAATTCTTTTATATCAGGTGGATAGGGAGATTCGTCTCTGTGGTGCGTTGTGAGAAGTCGGGATAAGGTAAGATCGTTTGTCGTAAACCTTACAAAAATGAATCTTTGGGACAATATTGTCGCTTTTGGAATGTCGATTGCTCAGAGAATCATAGAGCAGCCTGGGGTGGGAAGATGTGTGGTGAAGAGTAAACGATTGATGGGAAAAGATATGAAATGAAAAATTATAACTTGCTCAAATTGCGGAAGAAATAACAAAAGAGAGGGATTCCCCGTATCCCTCTCTTTTGTCAGGGAAAAAGGAGGTATGAAAAAATGGAATAATTCAATGTATACATGTTCTATTTTGCAACTCATGTGCTAGGTCAAGAATGGCGGGAATTTCTTCCATCATGGGTGGTGCAATTTTATAGTTTTCCAGATCGCAGATATCCTGAAAGGCGTCCAGGGCAAGGAGTTTGGCTTTTATTCCTTCAAGTGCGCCGGGAAGGTGACTTTCCATTGCCTCCACAAGATCATACATGGTGTGGTTGTATGGAAGGTTGCCGCTTGCCATGAGTGCTCCCATGATGAATTTTTCAATGGACATGGCGATCATGTTGTAGAGGATTTCCGCAGTGAACACCTCTTTTCGTGTGTCAAAGCCATTGCTAGCGGCCTTCAGGAATTGTTTTCCTTCCTTCAGATATTCTTCCCAGCCCTTGATGGATGCAGGCGACGAAGAGGGAAATGGCACAACGGGTGGTAGGTTGTTTTTCATGGGCTCTCAGGAAAATGACTTCCTGCCTCAGGCTGGTATTTCAGAAAATTCAATGGCGATATTTGCATCATCAGCTTGGGACAAGGTAAAATATTTACCGATGATGGATGCCATGCCTCTGCCGGAAGCTGCATTGTTGAGCTTCGCCAGAGTGTCCTCCAGCTCTTTCATGTCAGCTTCTGTATTAATATGAACAAGAATTTCATGATCGTTGTCGGTAAATTGCAGGATAAAGGCACTGTGCTCAAGGAATACCAAATCCTCATAAGCATAGGAAATTCCCATACCCATACTTTCAACAATATCTTTAAGAACTCCCAGTGGTTTCTGGCCCATTTTCAGCTCCTTCACCTTACGGCATGACCATGATTTCAGTTGCCGGAGATAACGAGATCCCGCGCATTGCCTGACCAGGGGCATAATCCGCAATGGATATTGTTTAAATGAATATGCCGGGCATCACTGCTCCCCCCCTTTGAGGTGACCAGGGTCAGGTAGTGTGTGCTGACATGGAAGTCAATCTTCTGTTCGGCTACCATCGTAGTGAAAATTTCAGACCCGCACTCCGGACAGGCAAGCAGTTCGCTCTCCATAACTTGATTTCTTCCCTTTCTTTGATTTCATAGGCCATGGCAGAGTGCAAAGCGAGAATATTGCCGCACTCCGCCGGCATTGTCTTCGGCACAGATCATGAGGAGATCAAATAATCCCCTGCAGGTTCGCCGTCTTCGAGTCCGTCAAGAATTGCGTCAATAGCTTCTTCGCTGTCTACGCCTTTAAACCACCAGTTTTCAGGCTGGATAACCATGATGGGGCCAGATTCGCACTGTTTGAGGCAGGTGGTCGCCGTAATCAGGCAGTCAAGTCCCCGGTCAAGAATTTCCTCTTCAATGTATTGCAGAAAGCCGTCAGTCTGTTTGTGGCATAATCCTTTCGGGTCGCCCCCTTTTGCTCTGAAGCTCTGACAGACAAGTATCTGTCGTTCCGGTGTTGCCATTTTTGTTCTCCTTATATGTTGTAAGTGTGTAACTATTCAGCTGCACCTCATCTTTGAACGATCAGGCCTGCTCACATAGACG
>JAHLLM010000027.1 GCA_020444175.1 Desulfobulbaceae bacterium
AATAGTTACGGCCTGGAGTTGAGGCCCATTTCGAGCCCTCGCTGAATAGATACCTTAAAACATTTTAAAGGCCACTCTAAATGAAAATAAATCTTTGTCAATAACCTTAGGAATCAAGTAAGATGATTTAAGGAAATTCATGACATAAAAAAATAAAATCTCTATATTTTCCCCCTTTGTGAAAGAGAGCCGTTCATTTTTATATTTTTCACCATATAAAGTAATTCTGTAGAGATTTCTCTCCTCATCCAGTTAAATTAATTGATAAAAAACATGACAGACATACAATTTCAAGCGCTTGTTGTCAGTGAAACTCCTGACAATGTTTTCAAAAGAGAGATTGCTAAAAGATCTTTCTCCGACCTTCCAGATTTTGACGTGCTTATAGCCGTTCATTTTTCCTCCCTCAACTATAAAGACGCCTTATCGGCAACAGGAAACAAAGCTGTAACCCGCCGATTTCCCCACACTCCTGGCATAGATGTTGCTGGTATTGTTACTGAAAGCAGATCAGAAGACTTCAGGTCCGGAGATAAGGTTATTGTCACAAGCTATGACCTGGGAACAAAAATCCCAGGTGGGTTTGGGCAATACATCAAGGTTCCGGCTGCATGGATTGTACGGCTGCCAGAAGGACTCACGCTTTTTGAGAGCATGATTTTTGGTACCGCAGGCTTCACAGCAGCCCAGTCTGTCTGGAAAATAGTTGAGCATGGGGTAAAACCAGAAGATGGTAAAATTTTGGTCAGTGGTGCGACTGGAGGGGTGGGCAGTATTTCCGTCTCCATCTTATCCCATCTTGGTTATGAAGTTACAGCCATAACCGGCAAACCGCATGAACAGCCGTTGCTGGAAAAATTGGGTGCAAAAAATATTATTAGTCGTAAAGAGGCTACAGACACAACAGGTCGTCTTCTTCTGAGAGAAAAATGGGCAGGTGTAATTGATACGGTTGGAGGTGATATTCTGGCAACAGCCATAAAATCGACCAGGTATGGAGGGATTGTGACATGCTGCGGCAATGTTGCATCTCCAGATCTCATTACTTCGGTGTATCCCTTTATACTGAGAGGTGTTACCTTGAGCGGTATAGATTCGGCCAACTGCCCCCTTCCAGTACGCCGAACAATATGGTCTAAACTTGCAACGGACTGGAAGATAGATAACTTGGAGATGCTTGCCAATGTGATCAACCTTGACCAGTTAAACAGTGAGATAGACAAAATTCTGGAAGGAAAAGTAAAGGGAAGAACGGTGGTACAACTTCACCCCTGATCCTTCAACAAAGTGGACGCTGCTATGGATTTTGAAAACGAAAATAAATATATCAAATACGTTGATAATCTGGTTCCCCGTCCGGATATTGCCCTGGAAGTCATGACCATGGCCCATGACACCCATTGCAGTATACCGGAAATGGCCCAAAAAATTGAGATGGACCTGAATTTGACGGCAAACATGCTTCGCCTGGCAAACTCGGCATATTTTGGACACATGCGGGAAATCACATCTATTAAAGATATTATTGTGCGTCTCGGGCTTGAAACGGTAAAACTGATCGCCATTACTGGTGCTTCCGCAGGCTTAATGAAATCGCCTCAACAGGCATACAACCTTGAACCAGGCTCCCTATGGCATCATTCCCATGCAACAGCCATACTGTCGTCCGTCATAGCCAAATATGCCCGCATTGCTGACGATGGGCCCATATATACGGCATCTCTCATGCACGATATTGGAAAAATTGTTTTAAATCGCCCCCTCCAGCTGGCACTTTCAAACAATAAAAAAACTGGAAAAAAATTCCGTTCCCTTGTTGAGCTTGAGGAATATTTTCTGGGAACAAATCATGCCAGGATTGGAATGGCTCTTTTGGTAAAATGGGGACTTCCGGAGAACATCTATCTGCCAGTGGGATTCCACCATACTCAGGAGGGCGAGGAAACGAAACATATCAATGTCAAGATAGTTTCGCTTTCCAACTTTCTAGTGGAAAGCATCGGTATTCGTTCTTTGATGCCTGATGATTATGTTTTCAACATCGAGGAGTTTGTTGACCAAAATCTCATTATACCTGAGATTCCGAATTTTCAAGAAAACATGGAGACGATTATTGATGAATTTTTCATCAAATTTAATAAAACAGCAGATTTAATCTGAGAGATACAGCAAATTACACATCTGCCGCTGACACTGATCGTTTATTGCGATACCGTCAATAATTGGATATCAGTCCAATCTCCTCATCAAGATAGTCGTCATTGTCATCAGGCACAACAACCCTGTTTCCACCGTCTTTTTTTGCCTGGTGTAAGGCTTTATCCGCTAATGAAAAGAATTCTTCATGATCTTTCAGTCCATATCTGTGATTTGCGGCAAGACCGATACTCATTGAAATTTGACGTCCAATGGAACCATTATCAAAGACGAATCTGCTGATTTTATTGTGAATATTTCTAGCTATCCTCTCCCCTTCCACGCAGTCGGCATCAGGGAGAAGCACGGCAAATTCATCGGCTCCGACACGAGCACAGATGTCAGTGTTTCTCACCTTATCCACAAGAAGCTCTGATATTTCTTCAAGAATATGGTCACCGAATTTTCTGCCGCATGAATTATTTATTTCCTTGAACTTATCAACAGCCAGAAGGAGTAGAACAAGTTTCCCGCCACGCCTGGCAGCAAGTCTGAATTCACGGGCAACCACTTCAAGAAAATGTCTTCGGTTGATTAGTTCGGTCAGATGATCTTTAATTTCAAGCTCATTGAGCTTAAACATCATTTGTTTACAATCAGTTATATCACGATAAATGACTAGACATTGCCAGACAAAACCAAAATCGTCTTTAATAGGATACGCAGAGATCGAATACCACCTGTCGCCACACGACTTTTCTTGTCTTTCCAGTTGAAAAGGTTTACCTGAATGAAATACTTTACAGGCTGGACAGTGGGAGGCGGGATTTGTAGAATGATGAAAAAGTTGAAAGCATTTTTTGCCAAGGAGAGTATCAGAATCCAGAATATCAGAGGTTGCCTTGTTCGCTCTTACAATATTGAATTCTCGATCTACAACGTACATGAGGTCATCAACGGCATTGAACGTCTCATTCCAGAGCCGAAAGGAGTCAATATGTTTATCAAGTCTTCCAGGAGGTTGAGCGCTACAAGCAGGTGCTTCAAGCTCCATTATTCTTTGACGCAACCTGGCAATGTCTTCTGCCAACTCTTCTTTCGACTTATCACAGTACTTCATTTTGAGCACCTGCCTTTTGCGAGAATTTATTGGCTTTATAACATAAAGATTTAAACAAAATAAAACAAGTAGTTGGAAATTTCCAGGTTTAATTTATAATCATTTTATTATGCAAAAACAACAAGAATGTAAAAGATGCGGGACATGTTGCAAAAAAGGAGGTCCAATTCTACATAAGGACGATCTCCTTCTTGTGCCAAAAGGGATACTTTCTATCAACCATCTTGTCACGATAAGACAAGGCGAATTGGCATTTAACCCCTTTAATAACAGGCTAGAGCACTCAAAACACGAACTGTTGAAAATAGCGGGAAAGGCAGGAGGCTGGGAGTGTATATTTTATGATTCCGCCAAATCTTCATGCACCATTCATCAAAACCGCCCGCTCGAATGCAGGCTGCTTAAATGCTGGGACATTCATGATATTGAACAAATAAACGGCAAAGAATACTTGAATCGCGCCGATATTGTCGAAAAAAACGATCCCCTCAGGGAGTATATGGAACTCGCAGAAGAAAAATGTTCGTACTTTGAAATTAATTCATTTCTTCAAAAAATACGTGGTCAGAAGCAGGATCAGTCAATTCTGGAGCAATTAACCGCTATTCTGGAGCAAGACCTGGGAATTAGAAACAAAGCTGTGTATTTCTACAAACTCAGCCTGCAAAGTGAACTCTTTTACTTTGGCAGGCCTATGTTTCAGACAGTTTACAGTCCTCATTTTCAGATTAAACTTGAAGGAACCACCTTACAAGTAATCAGAGTCGCGCCCTGAAAACTTGTAATTCTTTAGCAGGCTGTTGAAAAATGTAGCGAACGTAGCGGAGACAAGGATTTATGCCCTTCAGGGTGAAAATGAGGCGAAAAAGCACAGTTTACATGGAGTAAATGAGCATTTTGAGCCGAATTTTGACGCAGTATCAGCAAGTGCAGTAGTTTTTCAACAGCCTGTTAGAATCAAGATGGCGCACGATTCTAATGTTTAAGCGCCTCATCCTCCTCAAATTTATAGACCTGAATCTGGTTTCTGCCGGCCTCTTTTGAACGGTATAAAGCTGCGTCTGCAGCTTCCGAAACTTTACAGGTTAACTTATACAATGAATTGTCATTTTTCGGATCGCAATAAACCGCTCCCTTATGGAGCAGCTCTGTCGGGACATCCTTCCATTTATAATCTAATTCACAAATGCCGACACTGATTGTCACATGAAAAACTTCCTGATGGCTCTCTCCCTTACTATCTCTTCTATGAAATTCCTGGGATGAAATCTCTTTCCATATATTCTGGGCCTTTTGAAAGGCATTTTTTTCCGTGCTCCCGACTAAAAACAAGGCAAACTCATCGCCACCTAATCGGATTGGAGAATCAATTCCCGCCCTGCAGTTTTTCTGGATAATTTCAGCAATTCTTTGAAGCACAACATCGCCGGTGAAGTGGCCATAACTATCATTAATTGTTTTAAAATTATCAATGTCCATAATAAGGAGAGAAAAAGCAACACTCCCTTCTTTATCCAGGAAAGTTTGCACAACCTTAGGGAGTTCCTGATCATAAAAACGCCGGTTAAATATTCCGGTAAGATTATCAATCAAAGCATGCGACTCCAGAACCAGCATACTGTTAATTGACTCTCGAATTTCTTGCTGTGTCTTTTCCGCTTCCTCAGATATCCTGTTAAAACCTTTTTCTACAATTTTTAAAATTTCCTTCCTGCCTTTGGCAGAAGTAATGGCTTGCACCATTTTAACTTTTACGGAGTCAACCATTCCATGACCATTGGATACATTGACAATTCTGTAAAGCCGATCAAGATTTTTACCGATAGCGGCTAGTAACTCCGAGGTAAATTCCCTCTCTTCGCGAACAACCTGCAGACTTTTTGATTTCCGCAAATTATCAACTTCTCTCATAAAATCCAAACCGAGATGCTCTATCTTTTCAGTGTTCTCAAGGGTGCTGACAAGTTTGAGGTACTCGACAAAAGATTCCTTTATGGAAATTTTCTGTCTCGTCTCAAAACACTTTTCATTGTTCAAATTCTTAACAAAATGAGAGAGAGCAATCCAGAGGGAGTCATGGGGCAACCCCATATCTTTAATACGGGCGCAAATAGGGTTACAGGCAATATCTTTTGAACCTATGAGTACAGAATTTTTTTTAGTTGACATGTGTAGAAATAAAATTGCCTTTCAGAAATTCTTAGTATCTGCTCAAACGCGTTTTGAGCAATTATTTGTGATTATTTTACAGCCCTGCTTTTTTGAAAGCTGCAGAAACTATCTCCTGGGCTTCCTCCTGTATCAGTTTGAGATGTGCTTTTCCGTTAAAACTCTCTGTATAAATCTTATAAATATCTTCAGTTCCTGATGGTCTGGCCGCAAACCAACCGTTTTCAGTAACCACTTTCAAGCCGCCAATTGCAGCATCATTTCCTGCAGCATGGGTATGCTTGGCAATCACGCTCTCTCCAGCAAGTTTTTCAGCCTCAACATCATCTGCTGAAAGATTAGCCAGGACATGTTTCTGCTCAGGAGTTGCAGGTGCCTCCATTCTCTCATACACAGGTGAGCCGAATTCCTGTTCAAGTTCATTATAAAGTTCTCCAGGATCCTTTCCTGTAACAGCTATAATTTCAGCAGCAAGGAGTGCCATAACAATTCCGTCTTTATCAGTTGTCCAGACAGTGCCGTCTTTACGAAGAAAAGAAGCACCGGCACTTTCCTCACCTCCGAATCCGTATTTTCCGGTCAAAAGCCCCTGAACGAACCATTTAAATCCGACAGGCACTTCCTTCAGCGTTCTGTTCATTCCCTTGGTAACCCTGTCAATCATCGAGCTTGACACCACAGTTTTTCCGACTGCACAGCCAGCACTCCAACCTGGGCGATGTGTATAGAGATATTTAATAGCCACAGCCAGATAATGATTCGGATTAAGCAGACCATATTTACGCGTGACAATACCGTGGCGATCATAATCAGGATCATTACTCACGGCAATATCAAAACGATCCTTCAAAGCGATAAGCGATGCCATGGCATATGGAGAGGAACAATCCATACGAATCTTGCCGTCTTTATCCAGTGTCATAAAAGAAAAGGTCGGATCAATCTTGTTATTTACTACTTCGATATCCAGCCCATATGTTTCCGCAATCACAGGCCAGTATGCTATTCCCGAACCACCAAGAGGGTCCACTCCGATCTTGACGCCAGCTTTACGTATTGCCTTGACATCAATGATATTCTCCAGATCATCCACGTATGGCTTTACGAAATCATGCATAACGGCCATGTCAGAAGCAAACGCTTCGTCAATCGGGATAGAGGAGATGCCACGCAAACCGTCTGCAAGCATCTCATTAGCCCTCTTTTCAATAACTTTTGTGGCATCACTGTCGGCGGGTCCTCCATGGGGAGGATTATACTTGAACCCACCATCTTCAGGCGGATTATGGGAAGGCGTTATTACAACCCCGTCAGCAGGTTTGTCCGGATTTTTTTTATTCCAGCATAATATGGCATGAGATATAGCTGGAGTAGGCGTGTACCCCCTTCCCTTCTGATACCGAACCTCGCAGCCATTGGCGACTAAAACCTGTAATGCTGTGGCAAAGGCAGGCTCAGAAAGGGCATGAGTATCCATGCCTACAAAAATTGGACCTGTTATACCTTTTGCACTTCGATATTCGACAATCGCTTGTGAAATTGCCAGGATATGGTCTTCGCAAAAACTCTCTTTCAATGAACTTCCACGATGCCCGGAAGTGCCGAAACTGACTTTTTGTTCTTCATGGGATACGTCAGGAGTATTCTGAAAATAGGCAGCAATCAACCGAGGAATGTTACATAAATTTTTCTGTTTTGCAGGTTTACCTGCCTGGGGGTGAAGGCCCATACTTAATCTCCTCAAATAACAAAAAATAATGACTAAAGTGATTTTTTCCAGGATGTTACAACTGGTTTTTTTGTACAGTTAAATGCTTCAAAACAAAAAAGAACAATTCAGTTATTCGCCAAATTGCCTAACCAACTACAGCAGGATAAAATATCAAAATGTTCAGATAAGTCCCTTAACAGCAGAGGCAACTTGTTTATTTCAAAGATTTTTTGTATCTATTCAGCGAGGGCTCAAAATGGGCCTCAACTCCAGGCCGTAACTATTCAGATGTGCCTTAGATTTGGACAAGCAGGCCTGCGAGGCAGGTAAGCGAGCTTGCGAGACTCCGATAGCCCGTCTATGTGAGCAGGCCTGATCGTTCAAAGATGAGGTGCAGATGAATAGTTACGATTTTTTTTTGAATTTCTTGCCACAAATAACACGAAAATAACTCCCAAGCGCCTAAAAAATTCTATACTTTCATAGCCGTTCAGGTCAAACGATTTTTACCATCAAAACCTTTTAACTTTTTGTCACCATTAAATAAAATCGATATTGAAATTTCTAATCCGTTGCCTGGCAACATTTTTTTGCCAAGTTCAAATCTATAGTTTATCATACGTTAAAATTTCAACTGATAATCCTCTATCCAACTAGAATGGAAGAGAATCTATAACTTTCGAGGTATACCACATGACAATGAACCTGAAAAAACTTGCCGGATATTCTTCTATTAACGGTCCGGTAGTGACAATCATCATGGATGGGATGGGAATCGGCCCTCATGACGATAGTGATGGAGTATACGTAAGCAACACCCCGGTTCTGGATAGTCTTTTCAAGGAACCTCTCTTCACCAGGCTGAAAGCGCATGGAACTGCAGTGGGTATGCCGACAGACGGAGACATGGGTAATTCAGAAGTTGGCCATAACGCCCTTGGATCAGGTAGAATCTTTTCGCAAGGGGCGAAACTTGTCAGTGAAGCAATTGAATCCGGCGAAATTTTCAAAGGCAAATCCTGGATTGAAATATCTTCACGACTGAAAAACAGTGGCACATTACATTTAATCGGTATGATTTCTGACGGCAATGTCCATAGTCATATTGATCATTTATATTCACTCATTGAGGGTGCGGCCAATGAAGGTATTAAGCGACTTCGCGTTCACGGACTTCTTGACGGGCGCGACGTAGGTTCTAAAAGCGCTCTGGACTATTTTGATCCTCTGGAAAAAAAACTGGCTGAGCATTGCAGCGCAGGAAGAGATTACCGTATCGCATCCGGCGGCGGAAGAATGGTCACAACCATGGATCGCTATGAAGCAGACTGGAACATCGTTGAAAACGGATGGAAGGCACATGTTCTTGGAGAAGGTAGAGGTTTTTCCTCAGCCACAGAGGCAATTAGAACATATTATGATGAAGATCCGGATATCACCGACCAATATATGGAAAGCTTTGTTATCGTTGAAAATGGCGCTCCGGTGGGAACCATTGAAGACGGAGATGCTGTTGTTTTATTCAATTTCAGAGGAGACAGAGCTATAGAGATATCCAGAGCTTTTGACGAAACAGAATTCGCATATTTTGACCGAAAACGTTTCCCGCATGTATTCTTTGCGGGAATTATGCAGTATGACGGAGATGCCTCCATCCCTAAAAATTATCTTGTCGAACCTCCGGCAATTGATAAAACTCTGGGAGAATATCTCTGCGGAACAGATATTCCCTCCTTTGCTATTTCAGAGACACAGAAATACGGACATGTTACGTATTTCTGGAACGGCAACAACTCCGGGTATATAGATGAAAAACTGGAAAAATACGTTGAAATACCCTCCGACAAAGTTACCTTTGACAAACGTCCATGGATGAAAGCTGCCGATATAACAGATCTTGTCATAGAAGCTGTTCAAAGCAAAAAGTACAAATTCATTCGTTTAAATTATGCCAACGGAGACATGGTCGGTCACACCGGGATTCCCGCTTCCATAAGAATTGCCGTGGAGACAGTGGATATGTGCCTTGGCAGGCTGTTAAAAGTTCTGGAAAAGGCTGGAGGGATTGCAATAATAACTGCCGACCACGGTAATGCAGACTGCATGTGGACAGAAAAAAAAGGAATTCGGTCTCCCATGGTTGCCCATACAAAAAACCCAGTACCTTTTATTATTAAAGATTACTCCGGCCACAACAATTTCAATCTTGCCCAGCATGATAACCCGGGCCTGAGTAATGTTGCAGCGACCATCTGCAATCTTCTCGGATTTGAAAAACCGGAAGAATATGACGCATCACTGGTCAAAATAAGTAAGGGATAATTTTCTCAAAAAGGAGTTGGCTTAAACAGAAGATTGATTTCCAATCGTTCATTTTTTTGAAACTTCATCCACAAAACCATAAACGGTCGGCAAAACAATGTGTACAGGAAAAATGCTTTCATTTCCCCTCTTTTGGGCATGTTGAATTACCTTTTTTATTTTAGAAATACCTGCGGAAAATTCACCATCAGTAAGAAGTGAAAGCTGAGAAGTTCCATTTTTGTGGAGAATCGGATCACGAAAGACGTCTTTACCGGAAAAATCATAGTCAAGACCGGCACGGAAACTTCGTTGACACCGGCAAAAATTATTTTCTTCCATCAGTCTCAGAATTTTTTCCGTCGAAGGGTAACGCAGTTGATCTCTTAAAACTGTATCATTGAAGTAATCATAAACATACCACCTGTCTCTCCTTAAATGTGGATCCATGCCAATAACAGCGAGCACTCCACCTGTCCGAAGAACGCGATGAGCTTCTTTAATGAACTTTTCCACAGAAGAAAAATGCTGAACAGCATGAATGGAATAAACAAAATCAAAAAAATTTGAACAAAAGGGCAACTCGCAGGCATTCCCTAAGACAAGAGAATATAATCCTTGTTTTTTTCTCGCCTGAGCAAGCATACTAGATGAAAAATCAATACCATATAGTTTTGGACAAAATTTTCCTAACAGGTGTAACCAGTGCCCTGTTCCGCATCCAACTTCAAGGACATTTTGACCAATCGTTTGACTTTGCAGAAAATGAAGAATCTCAAGAATGCCGTGTGGGCCTAATTTGTAGCGTTGTTCATATGTTGCGGCAGCATCGATATATGAAACACGCTGCACAGGCTGAATTGATAAACCTGTACAATTGGGGTTCTTTTTCAACTTATCAGAACTTTTTATGTGATACCTGACGGTTTTCTATGAAAGATTTAAGATGGTGATAATTCTCGGGAGAAAGGTCTTTAAATTGCAGACAGTGTCGCCTCATAATAATATCGTCTGATGAGTACTGCACCTCCTGACGAATAACAACATCATCAACTAAAATAAAGGGTATGTCTTCCAACAAGAACCCATCATCTGTCAAAAGATCGACTTTCTCTGCCCCGAGAGGAACAGTAGTCAAGGAAAAATAGCTAAAAGCAAGTCCGGACATGCTGATATCTATAATGTGGCCTATTTTATTGGCCGGGTGATGGAGAAAGGCGAATGTCCCTTCTCGCATGACAAATCTTTTCTCATTCCTCCTTTCTTGTAATTCATACTGAGTGATCATTGAAGTATACCCTCCAGTGAAATTCATCTTACCTTAATAACAATATATTAAGGTTTTAAACAACAACAAGCAAGGATACATTTTGAGGAAAACAACTCATTTTTTAGAAATATCTTACAAAAGAAATAGATAGGTAGCAAAAAAAGAATAACATTTATTTTGGGAAACATAAGTAAGCGCCAATTAAACCTCACTGACAATATCCGGCAAAAGTAAATCTGTTGAGGTCAGGTTGGTGGGCAGCAAACCTCTTAAATTGATTGCAGGTGTTATTGGTAGCGCAGATAATAACTGTAGGGTTCAATATTATTGGCCTTGGCTGTCTCAATCTAGCTGAACAGCAAGGCGGCCTATCCGCGGAGGTGCCACAACCAGTTCTCCCCGGCCCAGAACGAAGGGACGAATTGTATTCTCCGCCACATTGTTGTCTATTCCGGCATAGTCTATTTTTTACAGAACGAAAGATGAGATAAAATGAGCAAGTTTGTTACTATGAATAAGAAACGAAAAAGCGAAAAAGAGAAGGATTCCGCCCAATAAAAAGGTAATAGGTCCGGAAATAAGAGAGTATGACCAGAAATCCTTCTTATACCTTTGTGACAATTTCATTTCCGCACAAGTACTGACCTGAAGCGGATGAGCACTTTCATCGATGAAAACCATTTTTGTTTTCTTTAAAAGCTCTGTCTGGCAAAATGTTTCGAAATAGGCAGCAAGAACCTCGACTAATTCGTCAGTATATTTCTTTTTTCCTCCCTTAAAATAAAAGGCGTGCAGTTCCTTGATCAACATAAAAACACTAAAGTTTCGTTTTTTTATTGGAGCCCCATACTTGTCTAAAAATTTACCCCAATATTTTAAGCGTCTCATCATTATTGCCGCAATTTTGCTAAGTATTGAGGAGCCAACAGCCCCTTTTTGAAACTGTATGCCAGAGTGAGCATAGCCCAACACATACACTTGGTCTCTCGGTTGAATTATCCATTCTTTAAATCGAACTTTGCCACCGTTATTCTGCACGAGAAATACATTTTTTTTCGAAAATTCTTTTCTAGTCTGCCCAAATTCCACAAAAAAGGAATCGAGGCTTTTAGGGTAATTAGATAGATTTGCTCGGTCCAATTCAAGTTCCGCAGGACGCTCATTAAAGGAAAAAACTCCATTTTCCAAAGGAAGAACCAGTGCATAAGCATCGCTGTCGTCTTTTAGAAAAAAATGATCATCTGATATACATAGACCGTGCTTCCGCCATGTAGGCTGACTTTCACTATGCTTTTTATTTAAAACAAGTTTTTCAATCGACAGCATCCAAAATGCACATTCCTGGCCACTGATCGGTGCACATCGAAGCTCATTATCCACGTGAACCTGACCTTTCAGTTCCACCAGAGACCCTACTGCTCCAGTGGCTATTTTTGAGGTGGCTATATCAAGTATTTTTCGTGAGAAATAAAGCTTTTTAAAAGCATCTCCAATGAATCCAAAAGCAACAAATACCAGGAGACATCCCCACATGAACAAGTAAAAGGATATTGGCAGCACCAATAAAAAGCTGACTATGTTTATGATAGAATCAGTGATATTAAATGCCTTCCAGCAAATATAAGTATTGGTGAAAAAATCAAGGTTAAAAAAGATGCTATAGAAAGAACATGGACACTTGTTTAGTTTTCCGGCAGCTTGATATTAATATCAACATCGATCATGTCTTCATCGGCAACAGCAAACATCTGCTCCTGTTTGAGCCTCATAAGACTTGCAAGAATGGCATCCGGCAGAGACTGGATTCGGATATTGTAATTATTCACAGAGTCGTTGTAAAATTCTCTCCTATCAGCAAGGCTTTCCTCAAGGTGTGATATCCGCTCCTGAAGTGTCTGAAAAGTCTCATTTGTCTTGAGGTTCGGGTAGTTCTCTGCCAGGGCAAAAATACCTTTAAGAGCTGCGCTTATTTCCCCACTTGCTTGAGCTTTTTCCATTACACTGTTGCCCGCAAAATATTTCTCACGTGCTCTCATAACCTTGGTTAGAATACCCTGTTCAAACTCTGCATAACTCTGACAAACAGATATTACTTTTGGAAGTTCATCATGTCTTTGTTTCAGGATAACGTCGATATTTGCCCAGGCTTTTTTTATGTTCTCGCGAACAGCAATAAGTCCATTGTAGATGGTAAATAAGTATCCAATAAAAACAATAAACAAAAAGGCTGATAAGCCTATAATTATAAAGTTCATATTCCCCCTGACTGGGTACAGATTTTCCATCAGAAAATATAATGAAAATTTTCTGTCTGAAATACATTACGATTCATGTAGAAAAGATTTTCATGCAATACCTACATGGTAGGCATAATGAAGAAAAAAGTTCAAATGCTAATTTGAACTGCAATCGAATAGCACACAGCTCTAAAATGCAAAATGAGCCCTAGGGTTGGGTTATTATGTGTTGAAACTGATTTTTTGATGGCGATTTCAAATTTAATCTTTATTGAGCATTTTGTGAGCACAGCAGACTGATTCCCCAAAAGACACGGACTTTTTATTGGACTTGAGAGAGCATGAAAACTTCGAATACAAAAAAATGACAAGTCATCCATGGGGCCTGGGGCTCCACCCAGAAGCCGAAGGCATAGCCCCCGAAGTCATTGTTAGAGACTTTTGTCCGGCAGATCCACCAAGGCAAAAAAAAAGGATTTAACCCATAATGAGTTAAATCCTTTGATTGTTTTCTTAATGGCGGGAGCGACGAGACTCGAACTCGCGACCTCCTGCGTGACAGGCAGGCGTTCTAACCAAACTGAACTACGCCCCCGCTCAGGGCTTGCTTCTATCATTTATGGTGGGCGGTACAGGGATCGAACCTGTGACCCTCGGCTTGTAAGGCCGATGCTCTCCCAGCTGAGCTAACCGCCCGTTCAAATGATGGGTCTATTTAACAATATCCCCTTCTATAGTCAATAAAAAAATTACCTAAAACACATTAATTTCGCAGAATATTTTTGGTTAATAATACGTATAAAACTATCGTGGAAAACATTTTCAAAAAATGGCCAAAATGCAGCAAAGGAAGGCGCTTTCTAGAACAGGAAAATTTGCTCCTTGTCATCTGGAAAAAGGATCTTTAATATTATTAATCAGCTTGTAAAGATGAAAGTATGTTGGACACATACAAATCTGCCCAAAGCCAAATGCAGACCTGTAAGGACAGGATGGAAAAGGCTCAGCACTTTTTAAAAAAACAAGAGGTTCCCCATTAACTCTGTCAATTTCGCATCCATCAGGACCGTTACCTTTCCCAGACTTCAAACAAGAAAAATTATGAGTACAATGGTGCGTCTTAAAGAGAATTGGTGAAGGTACTGTATATACCATAAAAGCACTTTATCGTTATTTGATTTAATTTAATAATATTAACCAGATATCATATATGCATATGACATTGAACACGACAAAAATATCAACTTTTTTCTCTGTTTCCTAGAAATGGATGCTACTGACGCCACTTTTTAAAAAACAGGCAACCCACTGAGAACAATAAGAAATTTGAAAACAGCCCCAAAAGGGTTATTTCCCCCGTCCCCTCTTTTCCCTATGGCAAAATCCCCAATCACAAAAATAGGAATTCCACATACCTGACATTCTACACACGAAAATTCAACACATAACTTGTCGTTAATAAAGGATTTTTCATTTTATCAAACTATTATTCCAATTCGGGCCAATACTTGCAGTAAAGAAACAACAAGTGATTATTGCAATTGAGAAAAACACTAATTTAAAAAAAACACATTTGACGGTTTCGTAAAAACCCCCTCAACCGCCGCCGACAAGTATGTAACTTGTTGATATTTCGTTGGCGGATGGTCAGCTTGAGAGCTTTTTGCGAGACCATCACATTTGTGTGATTTTATTTCTATAAACAAATTCGAGAAAGAGTTGTCATGATGGAAACAAATATGGATGCCAAAGAATCAATAAAGCAAGACCGCAGAAAAGAAAAAAGGTATTTGATGCGCGGAGATACCTTTGCTTTTTTGCGCCCACCTGTAAACAAAATAGGACAACTGATTGACATCAGTATGACCGGTCTGGCTTTTAGCTATTTCTCTACAAACGGGGCTTCCTATGAATCAAACGGACTTGATCTCCTTGGGGATGAAGGAATTTATCTTGAAGACATTCCCTATAGGACTGTAAGTGATTTTATTCTACCGAACGAACAGCCATTCAGTCAAATCACAATGCGGCGACGTTGTATAGAGTTTGGAGAATTGACAGATGAGCACATCGACAACCTGCGGGCTCTTATAGTAAAATATGGTCTGAAAGAAACAAAAGAGCTAACAAACTAACAATTCGAGGGATATCTCCATACAGATAATACATAGAATAATATGATTACCACTCATCTTCAGCCTTTTTATACGTCATTCCCGCCTTCGCGGGAATGACTTTTGTGTAGACAGTATTTTTTGAATTATTAATGCATTACAGTACCTGCTGCAAGACTGGCTGAGTTTCAGTGGTAATCACATAGAATAATGGTTAATGTGCAGAAACATTGGTTTCTGTTTCAACCTGCGCGAGTTCCGGACAGAATGAATCTGTCACGTCCTCCTTGAAAACACTCTCACCATCTTTTACAGCAAGAGCCCTTTCAAGCACGTCATCCATATGTTCGACAAGTTCAATGTCTATTCTTCGCAGGACCTTTGCAGGAATTTCCTTTAGATTCCTTTCATTTTCCCGAGGAATCAAAACATTTTTTATATTGCCCCTCTTGGCAGCCAGAAGTTTCTCGGTTAAGCCTCCAATCGGAAGAACACGTCCCCGCAAAGTTATTTCACCTGTCATGGCAATATCTTTACGAACCGGAATTCTTAACAGGGCGGACACCATGGATAATGCCATTGTAATACCTGCCGAAGGTCCATCTTTCGGGATTGCTCCCTCAGGTACATGAACATGGATATCCAGTTTCTGATAAAAATCGGAAGCAAGGCCAAGACGACTTGCTCGTGTACGGACATAACTGAGAGCTGCCTGGGCAGACTCCTGCATAACATCGCCAAGCTTACCTGTGATAGTCAGCTTTCCATTGCCCGGCATCAAGACAGTTTCTATCTGCAGCAACTCACCGCCCACCTCTGTCCAGGCAAGTCCGGTGGACAGACCGACCTCATCTTTTTCTTCTGCCTGACCATATCGATACCTGGGAACTCCAAGATATTTGGCAATGGATGATTCCGAAACTCTGTACTGTTTGTTTTTCTTTTTCTTCAAACGGTCACGGGCAATCTTTCGGCAAATACTTGCGATACTTCTCTCAAGATTCCGAACTCCGGCCTCCCGAGTATATCGTCTGACAATTTCACGAATCGATCCCTCGTTAAAAGAAATGTCTTTCCCTGCAAAACCATTGTCCTTCAATTGCTTGGGAACAAGATAGCCTTTGGCAATCTGTAACTTGTCCTCTTCCGTATAGCCATCAAGCTTTATAATCTCCATTCTATCCTGCAAAGGAGCGGGTATAGAATGGAGATTATTGGCAGTGGTTATAAAAAAGATATCGGACAGGTCGTAATCAAGATCAAGATAGTGATCGTTAAAACTGTTATTCTGTTCAGGATCAAGAACTTCAAGGAGAGCCGAAGAGGGATCGCCTCTGAAATCCATACTCATTTTATCTATTTCATCAAGACAGAAAACAGGGTTGTTCACCTTTGCCTTCTGGAGCGAATTAATGATTTTGCCTGGTAAGGCACCGATATACGTGCGTCTGTGTCCACGAATTTCAGCCTCATCGCGAACACCGCCAAGGGAAAGGCGGACAAATTTTCGTCCCATGGCCCTGGCCACGGATTTACTTAAAGAAGTTTTTCCAACCCCTGGAGGACCGACAAGGCACAATATCGGACCCTTGATTTTTTTTACCTGAACCTGAACCGCCAGATATTCAAGTATCCGTTCCTTGGGTTTGGCGAGACCGTAATGGTCCTCGTTCAGTATCTTTTCTGCTTTGTTGATCTCAATCTTAGCCCTCGTCTTTTCCTGCCAAGGGAGACTGAGAATGGTATCGATGTAATTGCGAACCACGGTCGCTTCCGCAGACATCGGAGGCATCATCTTCAGCTTTTTAAGTTCCTGTTGCGCCTTTTCACGGGCAGCTTTCGGCATTTTTTTCTTGGCAATGTGCTGCTCTAACTCCTCCATCTCAGAACTGCTGTCATCCTTGCCGCCGCCAATCTCCTTTTGGATGATACGCATCTGCTCTGCCAGATAGTAATCCTTCTGGGTTTTTTCCATTTTTTTCTTCACCTGGGACCTGATATTCTGTTCCAGGGAAGCAATCTCACTCTCTTTATGAATGAGGTTTAATACAAGTTCCATTCGCTCAAGAAGGGGAATGGTACTTAATATGTTTTGTTTTTCCTCAGTGCTGACTGGCAGGTGACCAGCAAGAAAATCAATAAATTTTGCAGAATTTTCTATTTTCGCAAGTGACTTGATTACCTCATTGGGAATCTTCTTGTTGTGCTTTGTGAACTGCTTGAAAGAAGCGAGTATTTCCCTAATATAGGCTACAGTCAGGTTATCGGAAAGAATCGTTTCAGGATATTCCTCGACCTCAACCGTGAAATAGTCATGCCCTCCCAGAAAGGAGTCGATTTTGGCGCGCTGTTTCCCTTCAACCAAGGCTTTGATCGTTCCATCAGGAAGACGTAAAAGCTGGAGGACAGATGCAACAGTGCCTATTTCATGTACACCATCCTCATCAGGATCATCGACTGAAGCATCCTTCTGGGTAGTCAAGAAAATGCTGGAACGATTGGACATTGCCTCTTCAAGGGCTTTGATTGATTTCATTCGCCCGACAACAAGAGGAGCTACCATATAAGGGAACAAAACAATATCCCTCAACGGCATCATGGGATAAATTTTGGTTGCGGAATCAGACATATTTAAAATAGAAAAAAATTATATATTAATTTGAAATTAATCGTACTTCTATCAGGCACTCTTTTTTGTTTCATTTTCATAGAGTACAACAGGGTAATCACCATTCAGGATGACCTGTTCGCTGATAACACATTCTTTCACATTTGACTCGGAAGGAAGCTCATACATAATCTCCAGCATGGCCTTTTCCATAACTGAGCGTAACCCGCGGGCTCCTGATTTACGTTTCAAAGCCTCTTGGGCAATTGCAGTCAGAGCCCCTTCTGTAAATCGCAGCCGCACATCTTCAAACTCAAAAAGTTTTTCATACTGTTTGGTTAAAGCATTTTTGGGCTCTTTCAGAATCCTGACAAGATCCTCTTCTTCAAGCTCTTCCATGGTGGCTATAACCGGAAGTCGACCGACAAGCTCCGGAATCAAACCAAACTGCAGCAGATCTTCAGGCTGGACACCAGCGATTATCTCACCCATTTTCTTCTTGGGATCACCAACGACCTGAGCCCCAAATCCCATTGATTTGGTTCCTGTTCTCCGTTTTACAACCTTTTCCAGGCCAACAAAGGCACCACCGCAAATAAACAGAATGTTCGATGTGTCTATGCGGACATAATCCTGCTGGGGATGCTTTCTACCGCCCTTCGGAGGTATGCTGGCAACAGTTCCTTCAATAATTTTAAGAAGGGCCTGCTGTACTCCTTCGCCGGAAACATCCCTGGTTATCGAGGCGCTGTCGGACTTTCTGGCAATCTTGTCTATTTCATCAATATAGACAATACCTCGACTGGCGCGCTCAAGATCATGGTCAGCAGCCTGGAGAAGGTTCACCAGAATATTCTCCACATCCTCACCGACATAGCCGGCCTCAGTAAGCGTAGTGGCATCCGCAATAGCAAAAGGGACATTCAGGACCTTTGCCAGGGTCTGGGCAAGAAGAGTTTTGCCGCTTCCGGTCGGACCAATAAGAATAATGTTGCTCTTTTGCAGTTCAACATCGTTGTCTTTAATGTTGAATTGCGACTCCACGCGCTTATAATGATTATGTACGGCGACAGATAAAATACGTTTGGCCAGATCCTGTCCGATGACGTATTGATCAATATGCCCTTTAATCTCACGCGGTTTGAGAACAACTCCACCCGTCTGATCATCAAGTTCCTGCAAACGGTCTTCACTGACAATCTCATTACAGAGATCAATACACTCGTCGCAGATATATACATTGGGACCAGCAATGAGTTTTTTTACCTCGTCCTGGCTTTTTCCACAAAAGGAACAGATTACATCGATTTCGTTATTATGGTCTTCAGCCATGCATCAGTCCTCCTCGTCAAGTGAAGGTTCCCGCTTGACTAGAACTTTATCAATAAGCCCGTATTCCTTGGCTTCTTCAGCACTAAGGAAATAATCTCTTTCCGTATCAGCCCTAATTCTTTCAATAGGCTGGCCAGTATGCTCAGCAAGAAGATTGTTCAGATCTTCCCGCATTCGTAAAATTTCACGGGCATGAATATCTATATCACTTGCCTGTCCCTGATAGCCGCCCATCGGCTGATGTATCAATATCCTTGAATTAGGCAGAGCATATCGTTTTCCAGGTGTCCCTGCTGAGAGCAGAAAAGCGCCCATACTTGCAGCCTGCCCCATACAAAGTGTGGCAATATCACATTTAATATAGCGCATTGTATCATAAATGGCCAGACCTGCGGTAACAACACCGCCGGGAGAATTGATATAAAAAGTAATATCTTTATCAGGATCTTCCGCTTCAAGAAAAAGAAGCTGAGCGATAATGACATTCGCTATATCATCACTGACAGCAGTACCAAGAAAAATGATCCTTTCTTTTAAGAGCCTTGAGTAGATATCATATGCACGCTCACCACGGGGACTTTGCTCAACTACCATTGGAATCAAACTCATTCGGTGTCACCTGACTTTGAAGCTTCCTCTTTGTTAGAATCAGCAGCTACTTCTTTAACAACAGCGTTTTCTCGCAGAAATTCGACAATTTTCTCACTGAGCAGTTCATTCATAAACGGCAGCAGATCATTGCGACTTTGGAAAAACTTTTTCACTTCATCAACAGGCATGCCATATTGCTGGGAAATACGCTCAAAGGCCTGACGGAGATCATCATCGGAAATTTTGATCTCTTCAACTTCAGCAATTTTCTTCAGGATAAAATCTCCACGAATCCTTTTTTCAGCACCGTCCTGATAATCATTGATCAATTTTTCCTGACTCAACCCTGCGGACTCCAGTGTCAATCCCTGTTTTTGAAGCTGTTCTTCAAGCTGTTTGATCTGTTCCGCAACTTCCTGGGCTATCAGCTTCTTGGGAACTTCGAAATCATGCTTCTCAAGGATCTTCATCATCACTTGATCCGTCAAGTCACCAATGCGGGCTTCGGTTTTCTGTTTTTCTATTTTTTTGCTGAGATGCTCTCTCAAGGCAGCCAAATCTTCGAATTCTTCACCAACATCTTTGGCAAAATCATCGTCTATTTCAGGGAGAACCCTTTCTTTAATTTCCTTAACCTTAATTTTAAATTCAACGTTTTTGCCTGCCATAACTGGATTTGGAAAATCTGCGGGGAACGCAACTTCCTTGCTGCCCTCATCGCCTTTTTTCAAACCGATACACGCCTGTTCAAACTCAATTCCATTTCTTCCGGAACCAATTTCAACGGAATAATTTTCACCTTTGACCTGTTTTATCGGCTCCCCACCATCATATCCCTGAAAATCAACAACAACGAGATCATTGAGTTCAACGGCCCTGTCATCAACATTCCGCAGAGGGGCGATTTCCTTTCGCATGGATTCAATTTCAGTATCAATAGCATCATCCGTCACAACTATTTCCGGCAGCTCAACTTCAATACCTTTATATTCACCAAGCTCAAAAACTGGTTTAACATCAATTTCCGCTTCATAAATAAAAGTTCCATCATCAGCAAAAGTATGACTTTTTATATCAGGATGAACTACAGGCTCACATTTTGTCTGCTCAAGGGCATCGAAATATGTATCCTGAACCAACTTTTCACCCACTTCCATTTTCACCCGCTCACCATAACTCTTTTCAAGAACTTTACGGGGTACCTTTCCTTTCCTGAATCCTTTGAGAGAAACATCAGATTTTAATTTCTTGAAAGCATTCTCAATTTTTTTGGAAACAACATCTTCGGGAATAACTATTTTTAAAGTTTTAGTAAGTGTGCTTACATCTTCAACGCTAACCTGCATATGATACCGTCCTTAAAAGTCTAAAGTGTGAATGATATGTCGAATATTGATTGACAAGATAAAATGGCGTTAAACAACGCATAATTATACATAAATCTCACAGCCGTTTGGAGATGCGTTCATAAAAAAAGCTGGGCATTCTCCAGATGCGGCTTCCGGGCCGTCACTCCAGAGCGGGGTTGCTTATGGACCAACTATGGTAATTTAAGTGTGATGCGACACGAAACCCAAGTCTGTAATTCATCATACTTGCTAAGAGAATAAAAAGGCAAAGGGAAAGTAAGCCCTTTGCCTTAACATATGACCCCTGTAAACTGGTGCGAGAGGAGGGACTCGAACCCACACACCGTAAGATACTGGTTCCTAAGACCAGCGCGTCTACCAATTCCGCCACTCTCGCATTTCATGAAAAATAAACAACTTTATCTCGACAGTCAAGTCCAGCTCTCCCTTAATCTTACTTATTTTTTTACAAAACTGAATTAAACCTTTTTGTATTTTTACTTTTCGAACTCATTTACGCTTTGCACTTTGAATCTTTTAGAGGTAAGTTATTTTGCTTTTACCTCAATTACGGTTGAAATAGAATTTGTTTTTCTCTCTTTATGTAAAGGATTGAACAATGTCCTCGATACAGAATTCTGATTACCCCTTGTCATTTCAGGCTGACGGACATGCTACTCTTATTGGCAGCATCCCTTTGTTCAGTCATGACGAAGCCCTGGAGCTTATTTTTAAATACACACCCAATATTCCCCTTTGGCCGCAACTCCCAGGCAACCGACTTGAAGGAATGCTCACTCAGTTTAATGAAGGACTACCTTGTCTCGAATCTGACGGGTCAAAAACTTTCTTTAATACGGTGTCCGACAATTTTGAAAGTGATCAGCTTTCTTTTTTTGAAGAATATCTCGAAGTTGCTGAAAACGTGGACCTCTTGCAGGATTCCCGTTTCAAGGTCACCCGCGGTTATGCAGAAGGACTTTACAAGCTGGCCGACAGTGCAGCCGACAACAAAGATATTATAGCCTTAAAGGGACAGATCACAGGTCCTTTCACCTTACTGACAGGCATTCCGGACCAGGACAACAGGGCAGGATATTACAATCCGTTAATCCGCGAAATGATTACCAAAGGACTTGCAGTAAAGGCAGCCTGGCAGGTTTCTTTTTTAAGAAAACTTGGCAAACCGGTCATTATTTTTATTGATGAACCAGCCCTTGCCGGACTCGGCTCTTCATCGTTTATCAGCATCTCCAAAGAAGATATTGCCCAGGACCAGAACGAGATGATAGAGGCAATTCACAATGCCGGCGGTCTTGCAGGGATCCATGTCTGCGCCAATACGGACTGGCCCCTTCTTCTTTCTTTGGATTTTGACATCCTGAACTTTGACGCATATGGCTTTTTCGACCGTTTAATTTCATGCAAAGATGATGTATACAACTTTCTTGAACGAGGCAAAATAATAGCATGGGGCATTGTTCCCACCTCGGAGCAGGAACATATTGAACGCGAAACCTCTGAATCCCTCGTCTCCCGCTGGGAAGATCAGGCAGGACAGCTTGTTAATGAAGAGTGGGATCTGCCGGACATATTAAAACAAAGTTTGATTACACCCAGTTGCGGTACAGGATCACTTACACCTCAGTTGGCAGAAAATGTACTGCAAATGACTCAGGAGGTTTCCGCGACCTTGCGAAAAAAATATCTCAGTTAACCAATTCTTCGTTGCATGCTTCAAACGATCAAATCAAATTTCGGAAATTTAACAACGCAACAATAGATTAATACTTTCAACTTTCATTCACCCTCCACTGAACAAATGTTGTGGAAGAAAAAAAGAAAACATTTACTTCAATTTGTACGTAAGTAATGTTGTGAAATAGCCTTTTTGGATAAAATTATGACAGAAGAACTGAACCAGGTATTAAAACAAAGAAGACAAAAAGCAAAAGAACTTGCAGAAATGCAGGTCGAGCTTTATTCAAATAATTTCAAACCAACGCATCATGTGACAGATGTGCTGCCTAAAGACACAGACATCGATACTCCTCTTCAGGAAGGATCAATGTCTCTTGCCGGGCGAATAATTGCCATTCGCAAATTTGGTAAGGCTGCCTTCCTGCAAATTCAGGATGAAACAGGACGTATGCAGGTTTATATTAAAAAAGATGTGGTGGGACCTGAGACATTCCTTGTTTTCAAAAAACTCGACATAGGCGACATTGCCGGCTTTACCGGCACTCTCTTCCGTACCAAAACCAATGAACCGACTTTGCAGGTAACTTCATTTCAGCCTATTGCAAAGTCTCTCCGCCCTCTTCCCGAAAAATTTCACGGTCTTACAGATGTTGAAATTCGTTATCGCCAGCGCTATGTGGATTTGATCGTCAATCCTGAGGTTCGGGAAACCTTCAGGAAAAGAGTGGAAATCATCAGGCTGGTTCGAGACTTTCTCGTGAATCGGGGCTTTATGGAAGTTGAAACGCCTATGATGCAGCCCATTGCAGGCGGGGCCACGGCAAAACCTTTCAAAACCCACCATAACGCCTTGAACATGGACCTGTATCTGCGTATTGCTCCTGAGCTTTACCTGAAAAGGCTTCTGGTCGGAGGTTTTGAGAAAGTTTTTGAAATTAATCGAAATTTCAGAAATGAAGGTCTCTCAACACGGCATAACCCCGAATTTACCATGCTGGAGTTTTATCAATCCTATGCAACATATCATGACCTGATGGACCTGACGGAAGAGATGATATCATGGATAGCCGCTGAAGTATGTGGAACCATGCAGGTCAAGTATCAAGGGGCAGAAATCGATCTTTCTCCTCCCTGGAAAAGGATCACAATGGACGAAGCACTGGTGGAAATTGGTGGTGTCGAGGAATCCATTCTGCAGGATTCTGAAAAAGTTATCCAACTGGCGAAAGATAAAGGTATTGAACTTGAATCAACTGCCGGGCCGGGAAAGGCCAAAACAGAACTATTTGAACTGCTGGTTGAGGAAAAACTGATTGACCCGACTTTTATTACAGAATATCCGACAGAAATTTCCCCTCTTGCCCGAAGAAATTCTGAAAATCCAGAGGTGACTGACCGTTTTGAACTTTTTATAACCGGTCGGGAAATGGCCAACGCCTTCAGCGAATTAAATGACCCTATTGATCAACTGCAACGCCTTGAAAAACAGATTGATGAACGCGGTGATGATGAGGAAATTTTTCCGGAACTTGACCGTGATTTTGTCAGGGCACTTGAATACGGAATGCCTTCGGCAGCAGGAGAAGGAATCGGCATAGATCGCCTTGTCATGCTTCTTACCGACGCTCCATCAATAAGGGACGTCATCCTCTTCCCCCACCTGAGGCCGGAAAAAACAGTTTAAATTAGTTTGATTGGTTTGTTTGTTTTATTGGTTAGTTGGTTTGGTTGTTTGAGGATTGTTTGAACCGGCAAACCAATAGAACCACTAGAACCAATCAAACCAATCAAACCAATCAAACCAATCAAACCAAATTATGAACTTTGAACCTTTTATCTGCTTTCGATATTTAAAAGCAAAACGAAAACACGGTTTTATTTCACTTATTACGGTTATCTCCGTAGCCGGGGTTGCGGTGGGAGTTATGGCTCTGATTGTTGTTTTGGCTGTTATGGCCGGTTTCACATCAGAGCTGCGTAATAAGATCCTTGGGGTTAATTCCGACATCGTTGTCCAGAAACTCGGCGATACGATCAATAATTACCCGGAACTTATTGAAACTCTGCAAAAAAATAATGATGTTATCTCTGTCACCCCGTATATATACTCGCAGACAATGATCACATCCGGGGAAAACGGAACAGGCATCGTTGTTCGGGGTATTGATCCGGAAAGCGTAGCCGGTGTCCTTTCCCTTTCCAAACAGATGATTCGCGGTGAAATATCAAATATTGATCAACACAAGGAGGTTGCCGGTAAACCACCGGGTATTATAATCGGCAAGCATCTGGCGCGTCAGCTCAGAACAGGCATGGGAGAGCGGGTCAGACTGCTCTCACCATCAGGTCCACTCACTCCCATGGGAGTCATTCCGAAAATTAAAACCTGCGAAGTTGTAGGAATTTTTGATACAGGCATGTATGAATACGACTCCTCACTTGCCTATGTTTCGCTATCCACTGCCCAGAAATTTCTTGGCATTACTGATGCCGTGCATGGTCTTGAACTTAAAATCACTGATATTTATCAAGCCCACGCAATTGCTAAAAAAATAGAGCAAAAACTGGGCCCGGGATTTGTGGCAAAAGACTGGATGTTGATGAATCAAAACCTTTTTTCAGCACTCAAGCTTGAAAAAACAGCCATGTTTATCATTCTGACACTTATTGTTCTTGTTGCCGCTTTTAATATTGTCAGCACACTTATAATGGTAGTCATGGAAAAAACAAAAGATATCGCCATTTTAAAATCCATGGGAGCCACCTCAGTCAATATCATGCGTATTTTTATTTATGAAGGGCTTATCATAGGACTTACAGGCACGGGTATGGGTGTGGCCGGGGGACTCGGACTCTGTGAAATACTGAGTCGCTATCAGTTTATCAAACTGCCAAGTGATGTTTATCCTATGTCTACCCTGCCGGTAAAAATTCTCCCGTTTGACGTGACTTTCATTGCTGTTTCCGCTGTAGTAATAACCTTCCTTGCCACCCTCTATCCTTCATGGCAGGCATCCCATATTGAACCGGCTGAAGCGTTACGCTATTAAATGAAATGGAATCAGAAATAAACTTTTCAGCAAAAAACCTGACAAAAATCTATGGGCAGGGAAATCAAAAAATTGAAGTTTTCCGCGATCTCGACCTGGAACTTCACGAGGGCGAGATGGTGGCCATTACAGGCGCATCAGGAACAGGAAAATCAACCCTTCTTTATCTCCTCGGAACCCTTGACAGACCTGACACCGGCACACTCTTTTATCAGAATGAGAATATTTTTGAACGTGATGATAGATGGCTTGCCGCCTTTCGTAACAAATCCATAGGTTTTGTTTTTCAATTTCATCACTTACTGCCTGAATTTTCCGCCCTGGAAAATACTGTGATGCCAGGTCTCATTGCCGGCAAAAATAAAAAGGAAATTTTCTCTCAGGGTCACGAATTGCTTGAAAAAGTCGGTTTGTCACATCGCACGGAGCATCGTGTTGGAGAATTATCGGGCGGCGAACAGCAAAGAGTTGCTCTGGCCCGGGCAATCATCATGAAACCCGCCCTTCTCCTGGCCGATGAACCCACAGGCAATCTTGACCCTCACACAGGAGAAAAGGTTTTCGATCTGATCGCTCAAATGAACAAGGACTTTGGACTCACCACTGTTATGGTGACGCATAATTATGACCTTGCCCGCAGGATGGATCGTTGTTTAACCCTGCAAGACGGAAAACTTTACAAAAATCATTTGTAATGGCAACCGCTGGGGGAAAGCTTTTTTAGCATCTTCCCTGTATCAGGTGACGTTTTAATTTATTTTTTTTGTTGCCAACAATGTTAAATTTTTAGTAAATTTGCTATGTTATGCTTTTAACTTATCGGATTTCACAAAACTTCACACCTACTATTTAAAAATATATTATGCATATTTCCCGCCCCGTCCAATGCCTTCAGACCTTATTTATTCTCTTTTTTTTCTTAATATGTTCACTAGTTAGCACTTCGATTTCTTTTTCGGCAGAACAGAAAATTCAAGGCAACACCCTCTTTCTTCCATTTAAGATCAATGCAGCTACTGATTTAAAGAAACTCACAGAAACGGCTGACCGAGATCTTGATTCAATTATCTCTGTGAGGAAACAATCTTTCTTAGATCGAGAAACGGCAACATCACTCCTTGATTATTCAGGCAGTTGGCCCCCGTCTTTACAGGAAATAAAAAAAATCTCCTCCGGTAATAACATTGAATACATTGTTACAGGAAGCATCACACAACTCGGTTCACGACTGAGTTTAGATGCCCTTGCTTATGATATTACCGGTGAGGCTTCTCCACAACACTATTACGCAGAATCCGAAGGGATGGAAAATCTCCCCTTTGCCACCCAGGGTATCATTGAAGATATTCTTGCCTTTACCGGCCGCACATACCGTATTGCGGAAATATCCATCAACGGCAATACCCGAATCGACTCAGGAGCAATACTTCGTCATATCCAAAACAGAGCCGGTGATTATTATGACCTGACTCAACTTCGTGAGGACCTGAAAAGCATCTTCAAAATGGGATACTTTAATGACGTCCGGATTTCCGTTGAAAATACAGACAAAGGGAAAAAAGTCATTTTCACCGTTATTGAAAAAGAGGTGATAGGCAGTGTTACCATTACAGGTGAGCAAGAGATTGAAGCAGACGATATCAAGGAAGTTATAACCGTTGCCCCTAACACCATTATCAATCCCCAGGAAATCAGGGCTTCTGCGGAGAATATTCGTAAGCTCTATAAGGAAAAAGGGTTTTATGACACCGAGGTTACTTCTAATCTCACCTATCCTCAAGATGACCGGGTGAACATTCGTTTTGATATACGCGAAGGCAAAAAAATATTCATTAAAGAAATCTATATTGACGGCAACTCTACCTTTTCAGACAAAGAGATCAGAAAAATACTGTCAACATCCAGCAAAAACTGGCTCTCCTGGTTTACTGAAGCCGGTCTTCTGAAGCGTGATATCCTGCAACAGGATGCTTCACGCATCGGAGCTTTTTATCAAAACCACGGTTTTATTGATGCGAAAGTCAGTGAACCGCAGGTTGAACAATCAGGAGAATGGCTCTACGTCACATTCAAGATCGCTGAAGGTTCCCGCTACAAAGTCGGTTTTATTGATATTCAGGGGGACCTTATTGATTCAAAAATTCTCTTTCAGAACATGATCAAGATAGGAGCTGAAAAGTATTTCAATCGTCAGGTCCTGCGCGAGGATATTCTGAAAATCACTGAATATTACGCATCACATGGCTACGCATTTGCCGAAGTTAATCCACAGGTCTCCAAAAATAGTGAAGACAAACGAGTTGACCTGAACATCAATATTTCAAAAGGCGACCTTGTTCATATCAACCGCATTATAATCAAGGGGAATACCAGAACACGCGATAAGATCATACGGCGTGCATTGGCTGTTGATGAGCAGAGTCTCTATGATGCAATCGCCTTAAAGCGAAGCACGGAAAGACTGCAGCGTCTTGATTTTTTTGAAGATATCAACATAACCCCAGAACCTGCAGCAAACGAAGACAACCTTATGAATGTCATCGTCGAGCTTAAGGAAAAATCAACAGGAACCTTCAGCATCGGAGCCGGTTTCAGTTCGGTGGACGGCCTGATGGTCATGGCAGATGTAACCCAGCATAATTTCCTTGGTCGCGGACAATCTTTATCTTTGCAGGCAAATCTCGGCGGATCGAATACCCGCTACAACATTAATTTCACCGAACCTCATCTAAACGACTCCAATCTTTCATTTGGTTTTGACATCTATTCCTGGAGCAGGGATTACGATGACTATGACAAGGATTCAACAGGTGTTGCCCTGCGCCTAGGCTACCCGTTATGGGAAAAATGGCGAATTTACGGCACATGGGGGTATGATGATTCAGAACTGAGCGAAGTCAGCGACAATGCTTCCCAGGCAATTAAAGATTCCATGGATATTAATGTAACCCACTCCCTTACTCTCGGCTTGGCACGTGATACGAAAAACCGACGATATAATCCAAGTAAAGGGTCACGCAACTCCTTCACCATAAAAAAAGCGGGTGGAATTCTTGGGGGTGATAGTGCTTTCACCAAGTATGAGGCAACAACGAGCTGGTATTTCCCTTACAGATGGGACACGGTTTTTCATATCAAAGGGGCAGCAGGCTATGTTGTTGAAGATGAAGAAGACAGACTCCCTGTTTATGAAAAATTTTATCTTGGCGGGTTAAACACCATGCGGGGTTTTGAAAATGGCGATATCAGCCCGGTTGATCCATTAACCAATGAAAAGATCGGTGGGGAAAACATGGCCTATGCCAACCTCGAATACATCTTCCCCCTGGTCAAGGATATGGGCCTCACAGGTGTGGTTTTCTATGATACCGGTTTTGTTCATGAAAAGGCTGATGATTGGGACTGGCAGGAACTCAGAAAAAGCGCCGGTTTTGGTTTCCGCTGGCTCTCCCCCATGGGACCCTTACGACTTGAATGGGGAATGAACATTGATCCCAAAGATGGTGAAGACTCAAGCCTCTGGGATTTCAGCATTGGAGGGCAGTTTTAAGATTCCCGTGTTGTCGGTTTAAACAAAAAATCCTATGCCATGGCAGCAATGACTGCCATGGCTTTTTTTATACCATGCAAAAAATACTCTCTCTCCTTTCCGAAAAAAAGACTGCCCCCATTAGCGTTTCAGGTCTGCACACCTCGGCTATTGCTCTGCTTGCAGCACGTGCGGTTGAAAAAACAGGGCGCCCAGCCCTTTGCATTGCCCCTTCTGAATCGCTTATTGCATCCATGGAACAGGATCTTAAACTGTTCAGCCCTCTTCCGGTTATCACCTATCCGGGCTATGAAATTCCTCCCTACACACCTCTTTCACCAGACAACGCAACGACATCAGCGCGCTTATCAGCATTGTACAGAGTGTTGTCGAGTCATGGAAATTTTATCGTACTCGCCTCAAGCGAAGCTCTTCTGCGTCGAATTCTCCCCCTTGAAACCATGGATCAAAATGCAGAACTTGTCATTAAGGGAGAAGAAACAGATCAGCAGGAGCTTGCCGCAAGCCTTGTAAGGAATGGATACGAACAGGTTTCTCTTGTTCAAAATAGTGGTGAATTTACCTTGAGAGGGGGGATCGTTGACATCTATCCACCTGGTTTTTCCTCAGAAGAGGCAAATCAGATAGAGGCTCCAATCCGTCTCGATTTTTTTGGTGATACTGTTGAATCAATCCGTTACTTCGATCCAATAAGCCAGCGCTCCATACAGGATGTGGATGAAGCCATATTTCTACCTGTCAGAGATACCCTGTTTCCGGAAGCCGATTCAGCAGAACTTAAAAACCTTATCAAAAATTTTGATACTGAATCACGGGAGAGAAACTGGGACAGAAAACAGGCATATCTGATTCGTGAGAAAATTATCAGCCGCACTGACTTTCCAGGAATTGAATTCTTTCTCCCTCTTTTTTACCCCAAACTGTCGGCTCCAACCGATATTCTGCCTGAAAACACCCTTGTTTTTTCTTTTGACAGCATTGAGTCGTGTCGATCCACGAATTTGATTTGGGAGAGGATTAATCAAAATTACGATGAAATAAACAGCAAAAATCACCCTGCTCTTCCTCCAGACTCCCTCTTTTTGACCGAGAAAGAGCTTGGTGCAGCATTAAATTCATTCAGCCATGTTTGTTTTTATGATTTTCTCCCTGCGGGTCTGGATACTATTCAATCATTTGAAATCAGTTCGACAAACCACCTTCTTTTAAAACAGCAACTCGAGCTTTCCAGAAAGAAAGAAGGTTTTGTCTCCCCTCTTGCCCGCAAGATGAAAGAGTGGCAGCTCAATAATGAAAAAGTTGCTCTGACATGCCGATCGGAAAAACATGCCAGGCATATTGCGGAAATGCTGTCAGCCTATGAATTTGACCCGATTGTCACTCACAGCCCCCTGCTTCCCCATGAAATCGAGCCTTCGCAGCTTTTATTGGTTACCTCGCCACTCAGTGCCGGGTTTGATCTGACAGGGGAAAATCTCCACATTCTCTCCGAAAGTGAACTTTTCGGAGAGAAAAGAATAGGCCCCAGAAAAAAGAAAAAACAGTCAGCCCAGGGAGAACCTGTCCGTTTTGAAGAACTCCGCCCCAATGATTACGTGGTTCACACTGATCATGGCATAGGACTTTTTGTTGGCATCATCAACATGGTTTTAAACGATGTGGCAAATGATTTCCTGCAGATATCCTATGAAGGCAATGATAAGCTGTATGTTCCCGTGGATCGTTTAAATACCATCAGCAAGTATCAGGGTGTATCGGACAAAGAGCCCAAAATTAATAAATTAGGGGGCAAGCTCTGGATAAATACAAAGAAAAAGGTTACGGAAGCGGTTTGGAAAGTTGCCCAGGAACTCCTTGATATTTATGCCAAAAGAGAGCTTGCCGTTGGACACGGTTTTTCTGCTCCAGACGCCCTGTACAACGAGCTGGAAGAAACCTTTCCTTTTGACGAAACGTCTGGACAGCAGAAGGCTATAAACGATGTCATAGGCGACCTCACTCGAAAACAAACTATGGATCGTCTTGTCTGCGGTGATGTTGGTTATGGAAAAACCGAGGTTGCAATCCGGGCAGCATTTAAAGTAATCGAAGACGGCTATCAGGTGGCCCTGCTCGTTCCGACCACAGTGCTGGCCGAGCAACATGCAGAATCTTTTCGTGAACGTTTTGCCGGCTTTCCAGTGCAAGTGGAATGCCTTAATCGTTTCCGCAGTCCCAAGCACCAGAAGAGAGTCATCAAGGATCTGTCAGATGGTCGAGTGGATATTGTCATAGGGACGCATCGAATCTTATCTAAAGATATTATCTTTCAAAAGCTGGGCCTGCTCATTGTAGATGAAGAACACAGATTTGGCGTTACCCATAAGGAAAGAATCAAAAAACTGAAAAGTAATGTCGATGTCCTGACTCTGACTGCAACCCCAATTCCCCGCACTTTGCAGCTTTCCCTGCTTGGCATCCGCGATCTCTCAGTTATCAGCTCTCCTCCCAGTCAGAGAAGGTCGGTTAAGACCTTTGTCGCAAAATATGATGATCTGGTTATTAAGGAGGCAATTACCAAGGAACTGCAACGCAAAGGTCAGGTGTATCTTGTTCATAACAGAGTAAATTCAATACACGGGGTGGCCCGTGATGTTCAAAAACTTGTACCCAACGCCAGAATTGCTGTTGCCCATGGTCAAATGCCGGGAAAACAACTGGAAGACATCATGGTCAAATTTATCCAGCACGAAATTGATGTCCTGGTCTGTACGACCATTATTGAATCCGGACTTGATATCCCCAATGCAAATACCATTATCATCACCAGGGCTGATCGTTTCGGCCTGGCGGAAATATATCAGCTCCGGGGTCGGGTTGGACGCAGCAGCGCCCAGGCATATGCTTACCTGCTTGTTCCTTCCCTGGATGGCTTATCCAAGGATGCACGCCAAAGATTACGAGCTTTGATGGACTATAATGAACTTGGCGGCGGTTTTAAACTGGCCATGAGTGATCTGCAAATCAGAGGAGGGGGAAGCATACTCGGCAAAACGCAAAGCGGCAATATCGCCGCAGTTGGCTATGATCTGTATCTTGATCTTCTCCAGAAAACAGTTGAAGACCTCAAAAGACGTGGAATCGATGGTGAATCAGCCGAACTGGAACATGATTTTGAGCCGGAAATCAACCTTGGAATTTCAGCTTATATTCCGGATCACTATATCGCGGACAGTGATCAACGATATATTGCCTATCGTAAAATAACAAGCATTCAGGACGAAATTTCGCTTGAAGACCTGAAAGACGAATTAAGCGACAGGTACGGAAAGATCCCGGATGAAACACTGAACTTATTGCGCATAATTAATCTGAAATTTGCCTTGCGAGAACTTCGAATTACAAAGCTCGAAAAAGGAATTAAGGCTCTGGTTTTCACCTTTTTGCCAAACACACCTGTCACACCTGACAAAATACTGAATCTTGTCAATAAGGCTAAAAAGAAAAATAGATTTACCCCTGAGGGAAAACTCATTGTTTCCATTAAAGAAGAATGCCCTGACAGTCTTTTTAAAGAGGCCAAAAAAGTATTGCAGGTGCTGAGATAGTCGCGTAATAATGGTGTAACTATTTAGCGACAGTACCGGACCTTACCAGGTCTGCAATTTTAAACAAAAGATGGTTTTTTTATGTCAAGACCCATTGCTACTTTCATAACATTTCTTTGCCTTCTCACTTTACTTTCAGCACACGCAAGCGGTGGAGTTGAACCATTACTGGTAGACCGCTGTGTTGCTGTGGTTAACGATGATATTATCACCCTCTCCGAGCTCAATGAGGAAGCCGCTCCAACGATAAAAAAAATAATGGAGCTCGCCCCTCCGGAACAGGTCGATTCAGCCATTGAAAAAGCACGCAAAGATATCCTTTCTGAAATGATAGACAGAAAACTTATCTTTCAGCGAGCAGCCAAACGCGGTATCGAGGTTTCAGAGGCGGATATCGATTCAGCCATTGAAAGGATTCTGGAACAAAACAACCTGACTGTTGAGCAATTCAGGGCTCAACTTGACCGGATGGGATCGAGTGAGGAGAAATACAGAGAAACTCTGCACAGCCAGATCATCCGTTCAAAATTGATAGGATATGAAATTCGTTCAAAAGTTGTCATAACCGATGAACAGATTGAAGACTATTATAATAACAGCAGTAAAAACACAACGAGTTCACCAGGGTTTCATATTTTACAGTTTGGCAATGCCTGGGGTGAAAATGGACGTTCTTCAAGCAAAGACGATGCTGAAAAACGGGCTCACCAGCTTAGAGATATGATCGCTGCCGGAGAAAATTTCAAAGAGCTTGCCAAAACATATTCCGATTTGCCATCAGCTGAAGACGGTGGAGATATCGGCACATTCCAAAAAGATGAATTAGCTCCATATATGTGGAATGCAATTAAAGACCTCCGCCCGGGTGATGTCAGTGATGTCATTGAAACTCCTTCAGGTTTTCAATTTTTTAAACTTATATCCAGCAGCCAGGACGGGATTATCTCCCAGGCTCCGCTTGAAACCATAAAAGAGGAAATCAGGGCGACTCTTTATGAGGAAGAATTAAAGAAAAAATTTGATAATTGGGTAAAACTCTTAAGGGATAATTCCTATGTCGAGGAACTTCTTTGATTCCGTGCTCATTGACCTAACCCACTAACAGGCTGTTGAAAAATGTAACGAGCGTAGCGGAGACAAGGATTTATGCCCTTCAGGGTGAAAATGAGGCGAAAAAGCACAGTTTACATGGAGTAAATGAGCATTTTGAGCCGAATTTTGACGCAGTATCAGCAGATAGCGAACAAAGTGAGACTTCGAGCGCAGTAGTTTTTCAACAGCCTGCTAAAGTGGAATAAAATATCAAAATTTATCAGGACTCTTTTCAGTACCCCCTTGAGGGGTATAAGTCCCTTACCAGCAGAGGCAAATTTTTTATTTTTTTGAATTTCTTTCCACAAATGACACGAAAATAACTCCTAAGGGTCTAATAACCCAAATTTAAAAGGGCTGGGTGCATATGACACAGGATTCAAAACTAAATAGATCCAAAAACCATGATCAGTCTGATACTGCTGACACAGGCCCGTCCCTCGGTAATTTCCTGCAACGCGAACGCCTAAAAAAGCAATTTACACTGGAAGAGGTTGCCGAAAAAACCTGTATCCATATTACTACCTTAAAAGCCATTGAAAATAACGACCGTGCCAAAATGCCGGCAGAGGTTTTTGCCCGCGGCTTTATAAAACTTTATGCAGATTTCCTTGGACTCGACAAACAGGATGTCCTTGAACGTTATGACAGAGAAAGAGGAAATATCGATGAAGACGGAACTCACTCAAATGATCTTTTATCGAGTGAGAAGATGGCTGAATCTACTTCATATCTGGGCAAATTTTTTCTTCTCTTCATCCTGCTTGCCCTCATTGGCCTTGGTTATTATTTTTACCAATCCTCCCAGGAGCCTGCAAATACCACTTCGTTTTCCTTTGGACCAGAGACAGACATAAAGACCGAGGAGCTCAACGAAGAAATCGATGTTTCTGAGTTAACAACAAATCCTGTTCCACATGAGGTTGAAATAGAATCAACGCCTATGGTTGAGGAACAAAATTTTACTGAAGAAGCAATGCTTGAAGATGCAGATCCCCCATTAGTTGAAGAGGGACTTCCGGCTGTTCAAGAAGAAGATCCCGCCTCCACTCTTATTGAAGAACCGCAAATCCCATCTACAATATCAAATCAGGCTGCTGATGAAAAAATAAAGACTGAAGCTGAAGAAGAAATTCGCGATTTAAGAAATGTAACTGACAATCCAGTAGAAAACGTTTCTCTTGCTCCGGCAATGACCCAGGATCAGGAAGCACAAAAAAAAATACATCTTCGTATTCTTTTTACAGAAAGGACCTGGATTCAAATTTCAGTTGATAACAATCCCCCAAAAGATTTTCTCTTCGACCCGGAGGAGGAAAGGAGCTGGCAAGCGTCTGAAAAGCTCAAACTATTCCTTGGCAATTCAGGTGGTGCACGTCTGTTTGTTGATGATGAGGAAATACCGATTACTGGTGTTTCAGGTTCTCCACTTCGCATCACAATCCCGGACGACCTGGCAAAATATGGAATGTAAGTAGGAGGAGTTAAGGAAATTAGAGAAGTAAAATGTCCTCACTGCAGACAAAAGCCATTGTTCTGAAAGTAATCGACTATGGTGAATCTGACAAAATCATCACTTTTTACACAGAAAGTCATGGGAAACTGAAAGCAATTGCCAAAGGAGCCAAACGCAGTAAAAAGCGTTTCATGAATAAACTGGAATTCTTTTCACTTCTTGATATCACTGTTGCTGTTGGTCGCCGCTCCTCATTGCATCGCATCGATCAGGCTACCCTGCTTGATCCCTTCCTGCCTTTACGAGAATACTATCAGCGTTATACCGGGGCTATGGTCGTTTGTGAGCTCATAGATCAGTGGACCCGCGAAAATGATAGTGATGAGAAATTATTCCAACTTCTTTGCAAGGTCCTTGCCTCTCTTTCTCTCTCAAAAGATATCGCAGACACTGTCATTTTCTTTACCATCAAGATGCTCGACCTTCTCGGCCTGTCCCTTCAGCTCGAATACTGCACGACCTGCGGTGAAATAAATACCCATCTCCGGTCATACCGTTTCAATCCGGTCCACAGCGGTATTGTCTGCAGCCGATGCACCCAAGAGAATGAGAGGGAGCCCCTGGCGCTATCAATGCCCACACTTAAGATCTTACAAATGGCTCAGTCACTCCCCTGGAGTAAACTTGGACGATTAAAAATATCACGTCAATCACGCCAGGAAACCGCGAGAGCACTCCGTCTTTATTGCCGGTTTCATTTGCAAAGAGATATTCATTCCTGGCAACATTTTGATTTTGGGTAAGTCAGACGAGCAACAAATACACCTTTACTGAAAGTGAGTACCCCTCGTTCCCACGGTCCACCGTGGGAATGCATATCAAAATTAACATACAGCTATAACCTTGGCGGAAAATGAGTGGTAATCACAAAAAAAATGCGTTTCCATTCACAAGGATCGGAAACGCATTTTTTTGGTATTTACTTCTTGAATGACTCGCCATTCAAGAGGTGTCTACAGCATTAGTTGGGAACGCGAATATCTTCAACCATCTGCTGGATGTGCTCGGGAGGCTCTTCAGTAATATTGGAAATAATCAAGGCAACAATAAAGTTCAGAGCTGCGCCAACAGCACCAAAGGAACCTGGAGAAATACCTAACAGCCAGTTTTCCGGATTGTCCGGCAGCATGGCTGTTGATTTGATGAAAAACCATCCTTTAAACCAGAAGATGTAAATCAGGGTTGAGCCAAGACCGGCAAGCATACCGCAAACAGCACCGGTACGGTTAACACGCTTGGAAAAAATACCCATCATCAGAGCCGGAAACAGAGAAGATGCGGCAAGTCCGAAAGCCAAGGCAACAACCTGTGCCGCAAATCCAGGAGGATTCAGGCCAAGATAACCGGCAACCAGAATAGCTCCGGCCATGGCAAAACGACTTGCAGCCAGTTCTGCCTTGTCCGACATATCCGGCATAAAAACGGATTTCAGGAGATCGTGGGAAATAGAAGAGGCAATAGCAAGCAGAAGTCCAGCTGCAGTGGAAAGGGCAGCAGCAATACCACCGGCTGCGACAAGTGCTATTACCCAGTTCGGCAGTTTAGCGATTTCAGGGTTAGCAAGAACCATGATATCACGGTCAACTTTTACCATCTCATTGCCTTTCCAGCCAAAGGACTCAGCTTTGGCGTCAAAACCATTGCCGGCACCATAGTACTGGATTTTACCGTCACCATTTTTGTCTTCAAATTTGAGAAGTCCTGTTTTCTCCCAGTTGTCGAACCAGCTCGGCCGATCCTCATATTTAAGGTTGCCGTCAGGAGCACCAATCTCTCCGGTCTGAATCGTTTTCATCAGGTTAAGACGTGCCATGGCACCAACGGCAGGTGCGGTTGTGTAAAGAAGGGCAATAAAAACAAGTGCCCAACCAGCTGAAAAGCGAGCGTCTTTTACCCTTGGGACAGTAAAGAAACGGGTAATAACATGGGGCAGACCTGCCGTCCCTATCATGAGAGACAGGGTCAGCAGAACCATGTTAATGGTTGATCCCTTCTGGAGCGTGTAGGCGCCGAAACCAAGCTCAAGACAAATCTGGTCCAGTTTATCAAGCAGATAGGTTCCATCAGACATTGTTCCACCAAGGCCAAGCTGGGGAATGGGATTTCCGGTTAACTGCAGTGAAATAAAAATTGCTGGAACGGTGTAGGCAAAAATCAAAACAACGTATTGGGCAATCTGGGTGTAGGTAACGCCCTTCATGCCGCCGAGTACGGCATACACGAATACGATTGCCATACCGGCAAGCAACCCATACTCAAAAGGCACTTCAAGAAAACGGGAAAATGCCACGCCAATACCTTTCATCTGACCGATAACATAGGTAAGCGATGCGGTAATAAGGCATAAAACTGCCACAAGACGTGCTGTATTTGAATAGTACCGATCACCAATAAAAGCAGGTACAGTAAATTTTCCATGCTTACGCAGATATGGTGCGAGCAACATGGCAAGCAGACAGTAACCACCGGTCCAGCCCATAAGGTAAACAGAGGCGTCATACCCTTTAAATGCAATAAGACCGGCCATGGAGATAAAAGATGCGGCACTCATCCAGTCTGCACCGGTTGCCATACCGTTCAAGACAGGATGGACACCTTTACCGGCAACATAAAACTCACCGGTACTGCTGGCACGCGACTTAATGGCGATGCCTATGTAGAGAGCAAAAGTTGCCCCCACAACAAGATATGTCATTAATTGAAGATCCATTATTTACACCTCTTATTTTTCATCTACATTAAATTTACGGTCGAGCTTATTCATGCGAATAGCATAGAAAAAGATCAGGCCAACAAAGGTGTAAATTGAACCTTGCTGAGCAAACCAAAAACCTAGCTTGTAGCCGCCAAGTCTTATACCATTCAGTGCGTCGGCAAACAAAATGCCGCACCCGTAAGAGACAAACAACCAGACAACAAGACAACCAATAACAAGACGGATGTTTGCCTTCCAGTACTCTGCTGCTGAGGTATTATCCCCCATTTTTCCACCCTCCTACAAAAGAGTTGATGTTAACTCCCATAGCTCTGAAAAAAATTCATGCTTCTGGGATTACAAAGTTGTTAATTGCCGGACATAATGTTTCCGGCCATGACCTAAACTACTTCAACCTCCCCCACGATGCGGGGGATTAGATACTCGCTAACAGGTTGACGGTTTCCCCAAAAAACGTTCACCCACCTCCGACACGTGATACAGTGTCTCTATCCTGGACGGAGATCATGTTTGTTCTTTTAACGAGTATATCTATTTCAGGCAGGTTACCGTGCTCCAGCACCTCGAGGATAGCGGATGATTTCCACCATTTCCTGAACCTCTGGAGGCGGAGGAGCGGTGAGCCTGGAAACACTCACAGTTACAAAAAGATTTATGAGCATTCCGACAGTACCAATCCCTTCAGCTGATATGCCGAGAAGCCAGGCTGTACCACCAAAAAATTTGATGTTGACAATGTAAAAGATTGTAAACAGGATACCCGCAGTCATTCCGCAAATAGCTCCTTCCCTGTTTGTTCGTTTTGAAAAAATACCAAGAACAAGCACAGGGAAAAAAGATGACGCAGCAAGTCCAAATGCAAAAGCCACGACCTGGGCTACAAAACCGGGCGGGTTAATACCAAAGTATCCGGCAATGCAAACAGCGACGCCGATCATTATTCTGCCAAGCAACAGTCTCTGCTTTTCTGAGGCATTCCGGTTGATAAGTCGGTAATACAGGTCATGGGATATTGACGAAGAAATCACAAGCAGAAGGCCTGAGGCCGTCGACAGGGCGGCAGCAAGTCCTCCGGCGGCAACGAGAGCGATCACCCAGTTTGGCAGTTGGGCAATTTCAGGATTGGCAAGCACCATGATATCACGATCAATGTAAAGCTCATTTTCTGTATCAGAAAGGGTATTGGCGACAATGAGCTGCCCATACGAACCTGTTTCGCCGGTAAACTCGGGTTTTCCTGAAAACGCATTACCGGGACGGTAATTGATAAATCCATTATGGTTTTTGTCAACCCAGGCAATGAGGCCGGTTTTTTCCCAGTTTTTAAACCAGGAAGGGGCCTGGTTGTATGGAACATTACTGATTGTATTAATCATGTTGTAGCGCGAAAATGAAGCGATTGCCGGTGCTGTAGTGTAGAGAAAGGCAATAAACAGCAGAGCATATCCGGCAGAAAGACGTGCACCGCGAACATTCGGAACCGTGTAGAAACGTACGATAACATGGGGAAGACCTGCAGTGCCGACCATAAGAGCCATTGTAATACAGAACACATCAAGCATTGATTTCCCACCCTCGGGATAGGCTTTTGTGTACTCTGCAAATCCGAGATCAATGTTCAGCTGATTTAAAATATCCAGAAGATATTTTCCGCTGTCCGCTCCTTCGGCAATCGCACCGCCGAATCCGAGCTGAGGAACTGGTGTACCGGTAATTTTCAAAGAAATAGCAACAGCAGGAACAAGGTATGCGATTATGAGGACAGTATACTGAGCAACCTGCGTGTAGGTAATACCCTTCATCCCACCCAGAGCAGCGTAGAGGAAAACAAGTGCCATGCCGATCAGAACACCGGTGTTGACGTCAACTTCAAGAAAACGGGAAAAAACAATGCCGACCCCCCGCATTTGTCCTGCAACATAGGTAAACGAAACAAAAATGGCGCAAACCAGGGCTATAAACCTGGCTGTATTGGAATAATAGCGGTCGCCGACAAAATCCGGCACCGTAAATTTACCGAATTTACGCAGATAAGGGGCCAGCAGCAGAGCCAGAAGCACATAGCCTCCTGTCCAGCCGAGAAGATAAATTGAACCAGTATATCCCATGAAAGAAATAAGACCGGCCATGGAAATAAATGATGCGGCACTCATCCAGTCTGCTGCAGTAGCCATGCCATTGGCCAAAGGACCAACTCCGCCCCCCGCAACATAGAATCCCTTGGTTGTTTTAACCATGGAGATCCAGGCAATGCTGATATACAGGGTAAATGTCACCCCGACCATTATGTAGGTCCAGTCCAGAATAGACATTATTTCTATTATCGTATTTCGTGCCTGTTAATCATTTACGTCATATTCCTTGTCAAGCCTTTCCATCAGGAAGAAATAGATGAAAATCAACACGACAAAGACATAAATTGCTCCCTGCTGAGCAAACCAGAAACCAAGAGGGAAGCCGCCAATTTTTATACGGTTCAACTGTTCAACAAAAAGAATGCTGCACCCATAGGATACGATTGCCCAGACAATGAGCAACCAGATCATGATTGTCAGGTTCTTTTTCCAATACTGCGAAAGATCTTTTTTTGACATTTTCTTCACCAGATAGATGGCCAATCTTTTTCAGTCATGGACAAGATAATCATGCATGTTTACAGGCCCGGAAGGGAAAAAAAGCGTGTTTACATTATGGAAATATTTTGTTCACCTATCGGTATGCTGTAGGAACATCATGAATGTTCAGTTGTATCTAGGGGTTGTTACGCTAAAGCGCAATAGGTATAGATACCTAGGTATAGTTTCCCAGACAAAAGGTGAAATACAAATAATTTTGTGAGTATTACTACTTAGGTGGTTTTTCGGAGGTATTTCTACAGGAAAAAATTTTTTATTTTTTTTAAGAAGAAGTTATTTTTTTCAAAGAAAAAAAGATAACTACACGGTTCTGTTCCAACTCTGTCCTGCTTTAAAAAAGTCCTTCAAGGTAACCAGACCGTTTTTTTGCAATGTTTTCACAAGAAAAAGAAAAAGATAGGCGGTCTGCAGGGCGTCCTGTAATGCATCATGGGCCGGAAACAATGGCAGGTCATATTCCTTGCACAGATCGGTCAGATTATAAGATACCTGGAGATTAAGTTGATCGTGATACCTGCCCCATACTTTTTCTCTATAGATTTGTGCTAACCGCAGGGTGTCAAGGCAGGGAGTTTTGATTGTTGATCCAAAATGGATTTTGGCTGCATTATTGATAAATCGTGTATCCAGATCGATGTAGTGTCCCACAAGAAACGAAGAACCGCAAAAATCAAGCAACCCAGGCAGAACATCCTGTATAGGCGGTGCAGTGTATAGCTCCTGGGGAGTGATTTGATGAATTAAAGTTGCGTCAGTGACATTTATTTTTCCTGGCCTAACCAGGGTGTAAAAAGTATGTCCTGCCATAATCTGTAAATTTTTAACCAGTACAGCACCAACTGAAACGATCTCATCTTTTTGTTTGTTCATTCCAGTAAGTTCTGTATCAAGGACCACATAATCATATTCTTCGATGGGCATGTTCTGATCAATGGATTTAAAATAGGTGTGGTTTCGGACAAAAGCAGGATGAGTCGGTGGCTTATTTTTAAAAAACCGTAACAGATTAAGCACCTGTGCACCCCATGAAGATTTCGGTCTGCCCTTCTGCCTTATGTCCACTTTTCATGCCCAAAGACTCACACAAATCCATTCTCCTTCAACCAGAGAACCATCCTCTCCATACCTTCTGCTGTTGAAACCTGAGGCACGTAACCAAAATCCACCCTGGCTTTGTCTATTGAAAACCAGTGGGATTTTGCCAGCTGTTCTGCCAGGAATCTCGTCATGGGTGGTTCATTCTGATTCCTGGTAAGCAAATAAAATTTTTCAATAAGTGCACCAAGTACATACGCCTTTTGAAATCCAACCCGTTTCGAAACAAGAGGAAGCCTGAGTCGGGAAAAAAGATCATTAATCCAGTTCCAGAGATTAACCGGTTCACCCTGGGAAATAAAATAGGCCTGCCCTGCAGCACTTGCGGTTTTTTCCAAATTTTCCGCAGCAAGCAGATGAGCCATGGCTACATTATCAATATATGAAATATCGACAATGTTTTCAGCTGTGCCGACGATTTTTAATTGTCTTTTTTTGCCACGCTCAACCAATCGGGGAATAAGGTTGGTGTCTCCTGGTCCCCAGACAAGATGGGGCCTCAAGGCCGTTGTAAGGAGACCTTCTGAATTTGCCGAGAGGATCTTTTTTTCTGCTATAACCTTGGTTTTAGCATAATGACAGAGAAAATTCTCTGCATAGGGAACAGATTCATCCACTCCTTCAAGATCATGATTCCTGAAAACAACACTCGGAGTGCTTGTGTACACCAGATTCCGGATCCCATTGTCCCGGCATGCCTGAAGAACATTTTCCGATCCTTGAACATTGATTGAATAGTAATCCTTGAAACTGCCCCAGATACCTGCCTTGGCTGCCACATGGAAAACAGCATCATGCTCCCGGAATGCTGACGACAAAAAATCAGCGTTCCGTATATCCCCGCAGATAACCGTTGCACCCATCCTGATCACATCAGGATAGGTATTGCGCCCAATTACCGTTGTCTCAATTCCACGGGCAAGCAGGAGTTTCACTATGGCCTTACCGACAAAACCTCCCCCCCCTGTGACGACTACTTTTTTCATTCTGCCAACCAACCTAACGTCAAAGTCACCCTAAAAATGTTATTTACCACAAAATTCACGAAAAACATGAAGGAGTAATTCGTCTTTTCTTTTTATGTTTCGTGTTGAGAGGAAAAATCACATCCAAATCAATAAATTCCCTGTTGTTCGGTAGCCCACACAGCAAGCTTTTCCCTGAAAATTTTAGCATTATGGCGTATATCTACAGGAAACGAAGGATGTATGAGAAACTTGGTAATTTTTTTTGTCAAAGGATTTGCCTGGGCAAGTTCTGCCAGTTCTTTAAAAAAGATTTTCTCATCTTCAATAGAATCATACGGTTCTACTATGAGAACTGGCTCCTGCCGGCCTGCCGGACCAACGCCTACCAGTGCGGACCTGAAAACTTTTGGATGCTCATTAAATATTGCCTCACAGCATATGGTATAGAGTATCTCCTGCTCGGTTATAACACGATGGGCCTTTCTACCGCAAAACCACAATCGTCCCTGTTCATCAAAGTATCCCATATCGCCCATTCGGTGCCAGAATTTCTCACCGTCACCTATTTTGGCGAGCCGATTCTCCGTTTCATTATTATCATAGGCCCGTGTGACCACATCACCTGTAACAATAATCTCCCCTATTTCATTTGCACCAAGAAAAAAAGCATCCCCTATGTGCTGCACAGGCCCTTCGACTGACTTTATTATTTTTATGATTATTCCGGGAAGAGGTCTTCCCACACAAGTTCCGGCCCCTTTACGGGTCAGATCCCATGTTTCCGATACGACTTCACTGCCTGTTATAGAGGCTATAGGAAGAGATTCAGTTGCGCCATAGGGAGTAAACACTTCACCGTCCGGGGCCATGATTTTTTTAACGCGTTCAATAAGCTCGCCTGAAACCGGCGCACCGGCCATGAGAACTTTGTTTACCCCCAACCTGATATTTTCTTTCAGACAATAGCGGCTGACAACATTCCAGATGGCCGGTGACCCAAAGGAATAAGTGACGTGATGAGCCTGTATCGAGGCTATAAATTTCTCCGGATCAACTTGGGCGGGCCGAGTGGGATCCATGTCAGGGATGACTGCACAGGCCCCTAACGCGGTTGAAAAAAGAGCAAAAAGAGGAAAGGCCGGCTGATCTCGATCATAGGCCGTTATTCGGTAATAATTTCGAATATGCTGCAGTTGAGCATAAAAAATTCCGTGAGTGTACTGTACTCCCTTTGGAGGCCCCGTGCTTCCCGTAGTGAATATTACTGCAGCCAGTTCATCTCTGCCGGAATTCACCATTGAAAAATCATCGTCAGCGCGAGCGGCAAGTCGTTTAATGGATCGCACAAAAGGCAAAGATACAGAGCTGACGCAAAACGATAACTTGATACTCTTAAAAGGCTTTCTGAAAATATTTCTAAAAACATAGGCTTTTGGGATGCCGATAAACACCTGGGGTTTGACTGAGGCAATACAGCGCAGGAGATTTTTGTACCCCATGCCCGGATCGATGAGAATTACCACGGCACCCATCTGAAAAAGAGCAAAAGTAAGACTGACAAAATCAAGAGACGGTCTCACCATCAGAATGACCCGGTCGCCCTGCCGAACTCCCCCGGCAACCAAGGCGTTGGCATACCGTCTTGATTTTTCGGATAACTCCCCAAATGACCACTGCTCCCCCCCTTTCTTCGAAGGGGCAATTAAAGCAACGCGATCAGGAAAATGAGCTGCGGCAGATGCCAATGTTTTTGCTATATTGTAGGAAGTAGCCAATGGACTGTAAGAAAGTTTTGTTGGTAATGCGCCCGCCCCTGAATGCAATAGAACAAACAGGAGAGAACCACATATATTTAAAATTCGAAATACAAAGCACGAAATACGAAAAAATTTTGCAATCGTGAATGATCAAAAAATAAAAAATTCCGTTGGTTCGCGACAAAAAAACGAAGCAAACAAGGAGAAAAAACTAATCCGCTCCATTTTTGGCCAAAAAATTCTCAACAAGCGGGCCGATACTGTCAAAGGCGTCCTCAAGCACATAATGACCAGCATTTTTAAAGTAGTGGCATTCTGCCTGCGGAAACCTCTTCTGCCACTCCTTATAAAATGCATCATGAAAACAAAAATCCTTCCCGCCCCAGGAAATGAGCATTGGTGTCTTGGTAAACAATCGTAAACCTTTGTCGATCTCATCGATAGTCCGCCAGGAAGCATCTTTCTCTGTTAAAGGGATATCCTGCACAAATCGCAAGGTGGCAATTCTATTTTTCCATGAATTATAGGGAAACAGGTAGCCACGGGCAATTTCTTTTGTCATTTTCCTGGTCACAGCCATATGCACGGCAGCACCGGCAAAGGCATTCAATCCCTGAATCAAAAGAGGTCCGAGAAAAGGAGTCCTGCATATTTTTATACGCCAGGGAATGCTAGTGGAGTGAAAAGCTGCGGTATTCAGGATAACAAGGGATTGAATGGCAACCGGATTCCGTACGGCGTACCCCATACCGATCGCTCCACCCCAGTCATGGACGACGAGAGAACATCTACCTATCTGCAGGTGATCAAGAAGGCTTTGCAGGTTATCAATATGGTCTTTAAGCCGGTAGGGATACCCTTGAGGTTTGTCAGAAAGACCGCAACCAAGATGATCCGGAACTATGACTCGATAGGAACGTTTAAGGAGATTTGCCAGGTTTCGGTAATAAAATGACCAGGATGGATTCCCATGAAGCATTACAACGACAGGGCCCTTGCCAACATCAATATAGGACATTTTGCCATCAGGCAACTGATAAGAAGAGGGAGTAAAAGGATACTCCGAAAGATAATCAGAACTTTCAGTCATCCTGTTTAAACCCTTATTTCGGAACAACAGCTAAAAAGCGTGCATGTTGCAAGTTGGATTGCTGCTTCACGTTATGATTTGCCACCAAGGAGCTTATCATGATCCACAACGATGGAGTTGTCACTGCTTTCTGCTAATGGACGCGAGGCAGGAAAGGCATTTTCTTTAATTAATTGCTGCAGGTATCCCAAATGCTCCTGAACCATTTTTTCCGTTTTTTTGCGTTCAGCTATTTCCTTTTCCAGCTGCTCATTCAGGATTGCCAGTTCCTCGGTCTGTTTTTTCAGACTATCACGATGATGTTTCAGATCAAGGTGCGTCTTGACTCGCGATTTGACGATCCCCATACTAAAGGGCTTTTTTATGTAATCAACTGCACCTAATTTCAGACCTTTTTCTTCCTCTTCGTCATCGGTAAGTGCAGTAACAAACATCACCGGGATATCACTGGTCTTTTTATCGGATTTCAGTTTTTCACAGACCTCATAGCCATTCATTTCAGGCATCATGATGTCCAATAAAATCAGATCGGGCTGAGGATCAGAAGCAGCAATTTTAATCCCTTCCTGGCCATTATCTGCAAAAACAACGTCATAATCCTCTTTTAACACCTCTACAAGAATTCGTATATTTGCTGGAATATCATCAACAAATAAAATTCTACTTTTATTCTGAGGCGCTGACATGGTGGCTCCTTTTGTAAGAAGTGAGAGAATTTCTTATTAGAAGTTATAGAATATAAAGAAGTTATAGAATTTAAACAAATATTAAATGAACCATATCTGTATAATTTTTACAAGCTGCCGCAATATTCCTTGCATTACCAAATATCAAAAAAAGAAATAAAAAACCATGCTTTCCGTTCTATATTCTCTAACTTCTTTAACTCCTCCATTAACTCCTGCATTACCATTCCACCCCCAGCATCAGACAGTTTATACCACTGCCGATACCAAGCAAGGCCGCTTTCTCTCCAGACTTAAAAATTCGCCGTTCGAGCCCGATTGCCATGGTAAGAGGAGCAGATACAGAGCCGACATTACCCCAAAAAGGTAAAGTTGCAAAATTTTTTCCCTCATCAAGTTGTAAAGTTTCAAAAAGTAGGCGGGCATGAGCCCGACCAACCTGATGACAGAAAAAATGGTCAATATCTTTTTGGTGCCAGGCAAGTTCATCCTGAAAATCACGCCATGTCAGAGCTGCAGTTTCAACACCTCTCTTCAGCAGTTCCTCGGAATCTGTTGCCATTAAAATACCTTTGGAAGTGTCCTGAGCCCCCTGACAAAGATTGTTGTAACCTGTATTGGTTCTGACAGCTCCGCCTTTCAGGCAGTGGCCTGTATCATGTTCTTTTTTACTTCCCATGACCATGGCAACTGCGCCTGAACCGATTGTAAAAGAGGCAAAACTCGATTTAACGGATTTCCTGGTCAATGATTCGTCGCTGAGCAGGTGCTGAATAGTAGACTCAACAAGACTCTCAGCGGTCTCACCGGCCACGACCAGCCCTTTTTTCAACTGACCCAGTTCAATCATGTTTGCCAGCATGACCATACCGTTTAAAAAACCGAGACAGGCATTGGAAAGATCAAATATCTGGCACTTTTCCGGCAACCCCAAATGTCGATGCACAAAAGATGCAGTAGCCGGCTCCATCATATCTCGGGAAACAGAAGTAAATATCAGGCAGCCTATCTCATCAGGAGAAACACCGGCTGCCTCAAGGGCTTTTTTACCGGCACGGGCGGCGCCTTCACTTGGTTTCGTGCCGTCCAGCCAAAAACGGCGGGCATGAATACCGCTCATTAATTCAAGTCTCCCCTCGGGGAGCTTTAAGCGTTCATAAACAGGGGCAAGACGCTCTTCGAGTTCTGCAGAAGTAAGCACATGGGGCGGAGCTTCGTAGGCCGGAGGATAGAGGCAGACTTGGGAATAAAGCATCTTCGATCAACCAACCACTTTGCTGACAATATCTGCGTCAAAATAATTAATCCCCATACCGGCATCAACCACAAGACATTGCGCAGTCATACCTGAAGAGCGAGGAGAAAGCAGGAACGCGGCAACTGAAGCGGCTTCCGCAGTTTTCAACGCCGCCTTGCGAAGTGTAGCGGTTTCCGCATAAAGATAGCTGTCCACATAACCTGGAATTCCAGCCGAAGCTGACGTTTTAAGAAGTCCGGGGCAGACTGCATTAAAACGAATTTGTGAAAAATCGGAAAAGCTTTTGGCAAGGAAACAAAGTGATGACTCAAGAGCGGCTTTCACCGGAGCCATGTACCCGTAATTTTCAGCCGCCATCCTTGTGGTGGAAATGGAGATTGTCACAACAGACGCCTGTGAGGAGAAAATATTTCTAAAATGATTGCATATTGAAATCAGTGAAAAGCAGGAAATGTCAATCGCCTCCAGAAAATCTCTTTTAACCGTCTCGTGAAACGGCTTCAACCCTTCAGAATAATTTGCAAAAGCAATAGAATGAACAAGCCCGTCAATTTTTCTGCCGTCAAGATACGATTCAATCTCCTTGCTCACCTTGATGATATTTTCTTCTTGTTCTACATCACAGACAAAAACCTGGGATTCAGGAAAGAGTTTTTCCGCATTTTTACGACGCTCCTCACTCCTGACCACATGGATAACTTCAGCCTCTTCAGATTTAAGAACTTGAGCAATGGCGCAGGCAACAGATTTCTTGTTCGCCAGCCCAAAGACAACAAATATTTTTTTTTCAATATCAAGGAAACTCATAGAAAATTAGGTTTATTTAGTCTGTTGATGACAGAATAATTTTCAAAAATTGTTGCATTGACCACTAAAAACAACCGGGCCTAGTCACGAAAAAAAATCAATTGATCAAAAGGATAGTGAAAATGAATTCAGCCTCCAGTCCTCAGTCCTCAGTCCTTAGTCCTGTTTTAAGGCGCAGGCAAAGCCGACTTTAACAGCAGTTTTATTTCTGACAAGAACCTGACCACTCAGAAACCAGGCTGGACCCACCTGCTCTTTTAGTCTGACCTTCAAGGTTATCGTATCGCCTGGTCTTACCTCGCGTTTGAATTTTGCTCCTGTTATACGGGTTAAAACAGGAACTCCGGTTATTGCCGCATCATCATTTTTATTTTCTTTGCGAATCAGCTCGGAGATAAGAAGAGACCCAGCCTGGAATACAGCTTCACAGAGGATAACTCCCGGCATTATGGGATAATGGGGGTAATGGCCTTTAAATAGTTCAAGATCTTCTGAAATGGATTTCTGGGCAATAATAGTGTCATTCTCCAGTTGGATAACCTCATCAACCCAAAGAAAGGGAGGGCGGTGGGGGATTCTTTCTAAAATAAATTCTTTAGAGTCCACCGTTCACCTCCAGAACCGACCCGGTTATATAAGCAGCATGTGATCCGGCAAGAAACAGAACCGCATCAGCTACCTCCTCAGGAGTCCCAAAACGCCGCATGGGAACCATTTTTTTATATTCTTTAACCTGCTCCTTGGTTAAATCGTTAATCAGTTCAGTGGCGATAAATCCGGGAGATACGCAGTTAACAGTAATTTTCCGTTTGGCGGTTTCTTTGGAAAGCGACTTCATCATTCCAACCTGCCCTGCCTTGGAGGCTGCATAATTGGCCTGCCCGGCAAAACCGAGATGAGCCATGGGAGAGGTAATGAAAATAATACGCCCATATTTCTGTTTTACCATGAGCTGAACGGCAAATTTGGACATAGTATAGGAACCGGTAAGATTAATATCTATAACCCTGTTCCAATCTTCTTGAGGCATCATGGCCAGTACGCCGTCACGTCTTATTCCGGCGTTGTTTACCAGGATATCGATGGTTTCGTGCTCCTCTTCAATTTCCTGATACAATTTTTCCACAGCCTCATAGTCACTCACATCACATTGGTGGAGCTGCAATCGTTCACCATGTTGATCCACATCCTTTCTGAACTGCTCCGCGGCATCACGATTGCCACCATAAATACCAATGACAAAAGCACCCTGATCAAGAAAGGCTGAAGCAATAGCCCTGCCCAGACCACGAGTAGCTCCGGTAACGATAACTTTTTGGTTGGTAAAATCAGACATAGTAATTCTGTCACTGAATCCACGGAACACACGGAAATTTTATTGTATCATTCTTTTTACCGTAGCTTGTGGATATGTAAAATTTATCAGCTGACCAACGTGCATCTCCCTTGCAGGGAGATACTTTAGAAGTTGTGCTTCGATTGATTTAGAAATATTCTATAACTTCAGTAACTTCTCTTTATTCTTTTAACGTCTTTAACTCCTCGAAATCCTCGTCTTTCTGCATTCTTCAGTGAATTCCAGAGGGTACGCAGCTGAAAATTCAACTCCGCAAATACGCATCAGCATCGTTGGCAACAATAACACCATAGTTTATGGCCCCAAGCCAGCCGGACATAATAATGCCTACCGATCCTACATGAAAAAGCCCTGGGACAACTTTAAAAATATTCCTTGAAATATCGAGCCCAGGAAATTTTGTACCAAAAGAGGTCCCTTTGGTATGCAATGTATACCTGTTGAATGTTTTGGGTGTTGCGGCTTCCAGCCAATCACATTTTTGACGGATATCCGGAATATACCGTTCAAGATCATTCAGAGAACGTTCAATCATATCCTGCTTTGCCTTCTCGTAGTCTTCATCGGATAACCCGGCCCAATCATCGTAATTACTGTTCATTGAGGCTACCACTGTATAGTCGGGGTGATCCGGACGTGTTTCAGGATAATAGACAGAGAAAGTCCTGCTCTTTGTATTGAAATCTCGCATCTCAGCGGCATCGAAACTCTCGGCAGTGGAAGTAAAAAGTAAGTCACCGACCTCGGGGAAAGATTCTCCCTGCCTTATGCCCATATAGACCTGACAGCTTGAATTATTAATCTGAACTTTGTCAAACTCTCCAAGAAAATCATCAGGAAACACTTCCCGTCCGGCAAGATTATCAACTGTATTTGTTATTCCACTGTTTGAAATAACGCATGGTGCGGAGATAACCCTCTCCCCCACCGCAACGCCCTTAACCTTCCCTTTTTCGATGATGACATGGTCAACTTTGGCCTTGGTGCTGATGGTCACACCGTTAGCCAACAGCTCATCACTCATCATACCTATCAACTTATCGGTTCCGCCCCTGAATGTAAAGACACCCTTATTCATAAAATTTGAAAAAACAATGCCATACGTGATGGCCGGATCATCAAGGGTGGAGCCATTGGCGTATGAAATAGGCTCCATGAGGAGACGATGCACATCCGTGCGCCCGGGAAAAAACTTTTCAAAAAGCTCCCTCGTGGTCATGGATTGATCGTCATAAAAATTCATTTTACGAACCGTTGTAAAAAAATCATCTATAACGGCTGAAGGTATTCCAAATTTGGAATTGAGAATCTGTGTAAAATCGACTTTATCAAAGGTTGTTTTCAGGGAAAACTGGGGATTGTCGAAAACAATATTTTTAAGCTGGACAATTGAGTTTTTTATGGACTCATTCCAATATTTTCGGCAGGTCTTGACCATTCCGTATGGGAAACCATGCAGGGAAACATCAAAGGTGTGGCCTTTGCGCTTAAACCATGTTGCCAGTCCACCAAGCCTATGATGATGTTCAAGGAGCAAAACACGGTGACCGGCGCGAGCTAATCGATTTGAAACAGTTAGCCCGCCAAGGCCTGAACCTATAACGATAACATCGTAGCTGGAGTCGATTTTGTCTATTGGAGTATAGCTATTCATATTTTATATTGAAGTTACAAATATAATTTATATATCAAGTAGTTAGAGAAGTTAGAGGAGTTAGAGAAAAAAGAAATCTTAATCTTAATTGGAAGAAATTGCTTTTGCGTATCCATTCAGTTATTTGTAGGTTGGGTTAATTTCCAATAACCTCTGTTCTTGTTGGGTTATAGGTCTTTCAACTTTTTTACTTATTGCTTGCTACCGAAAACCCAACAATTCTGGTAGCATGAAACGAATTTAACCCAACCTACAATGGAATAACTCATGCGCCTTTTGCCATACAATCAAATCCTCAAATGATTTTGCCGGTGCAGTCACGTAACCAAATTCTCTCCATTCTTTAACTTCTCTTACTTCTTTTACCTCTTTTCCTTCTCTAACTTCTGCCCCATCAATACATGCTGATTCACCATGCTGACACCGCTCAACATGGAACCGACTATTCCGAGAAATCCCTGGTCAGTACCAGCAATGAATAGGTTTTTAAAAGGAGTTTTTCCATCCTTGATCTTGAAAGAGCTACCGTAAACCGCTCCCTCTGCCTTACCTGTAAATTTTTCGATGGTAACAGGAGTAAAGCTGTCCTCATATACAATGTTTTGTCGATAATTCCCAATGATTTTACTGGTAATATCCTTTGATTTCTCTCCCCAATCCTGTTTCATCAGCTTATATTCAGCGGGAGAGGCATTTTTCCAGAGTTCATAATTTGCTGAATTGGTGACACGAACTTGAAAATGTTCCCCAGGTGGCAGCCCCTGGAAATTTTCAGGAAAGCAGATAACCCCCCAATCCGGGTCAACCGGTTCCTTTGGCCGACAATAATGCAAGGAATTTTTTTCAGAATAAAAAATGATAGTATGATCGGAAAGTATTTTTCCCCTTTCATGGTGAGGAAGAAGGTAAATGGATTCAACAAAACTCATTTTTCCTGAAAATTTGTCTTTCTCATGGGGCAGGGCAACCAGGTCCCAGGTTCCAGGAGCCCCTATGGTTGAAATAATATTTTCACAACCAATTGTTTCACCTGTTGAGAGGGTAACGCCGGTTATGACCTGGTCCTTTTTTTCAACTGATACAACCTGACTTTTATAACGTATTTCTCCCCCAAATGATTTGAATTTATCTACCAGCAAATCCAGAAATTCCTTCATGGTGCCATGGGGACGAAAAAAACCTTCCTTAAAAATTGACCTGAACATGATAACGAACTGACCAAAATCCATATCATGTTCGTCACTGTTCCCGTATACCATGAGTGGCAAAAGCAACATGTCTATGAGGAGTGGATCACGTAGATACTCTGCGATTTTTTTCCTTGTTGAAATCCAGGGACCAGGAGAAAATGCGTCAAAGTCATTGATAACTTGCTGTAACTTATCAAATCCATCAATTTCGGAAGGGAAAGAAGAAGCGATTTCTTCCCGCAGCAAATTAAAATCATTTGAAAAACAAAGGCTATGATCAGGAAAATGGATCAGGGAAGATCGTTGTTCATGGGTTTCAAACTTTTTTCGCGAAAGCTTTATCTGGCGGAAAAGACGATTGAGAGGCGCATGTTTGTCCGTTGGATCCGCAAAGTTGGTCATGGCGTGAAGACCTGTCTCAAACAAAAAGCCTTTGCGAAAATAATAGGAATTCAACCCACCGGGAATTACATGCTTTTCAAGAATGAGGACAGAACCGCCGAAACGGGCAAAACGAATACCGGCGGCAAGCCCGGACAGGCCGCCGCCGATGATGATTAAAGAATATTCAGACAAACCAAATTATATGTCTTTGAGTTTTGGTTCCAGATAATTAACGCAGCTTGTCAATGTGGCCAATTCAGGATAATCGGCCTCGGGGATCTGCAGTTTATACCTTTTGCGAAGCTCCATAACTATATCGAGAAAATCCATGGAATCAAGATCAAGCTGGTCCCGAAGAGGTTGATCGGCATTGAGGTCATCCATTTCTGCATCTTCGTCAATATCTTCAATAATTTCTATAATAACGTCTTTTATGTCATCGCGTGTCATGCTTTGCCTCGGTATATACTGACAGAAATAAGAACATAGAACTAAGCGGCCAGAAGATGAACTCCTCCGGTTCTTTGTTAATTCTTATTATGTTTCCTGTCTTCTTATTTCTTAATTCTTAATTAATTGACATTCAATATAAAATTCAAACTTTTCTGTATCTATTCAGCAAGGGCTCGAAATGGGCCTCAACTCCAGGCCGTAACTATTCAGATGTGCCTTAGATTTGGACAAACAGGCCTGCGAGGCTATAGCCCGTCTATGTGAGCAGGCCTGATCGTTCAAAGATGAGGTGCAGCTGAATGGTTACACTTTTCTTACTATTACAACGGAATTAATACCCACCATGCCGAAGGAGTTATTCAAGATTGTTGTCACATTGTCAAGCTGTTTTGGTTTGTGACTGACAATATTAGGCAACGTGCAGTCTGGATCAAGGTTGTCCAGATTTATCGTCGGATGAACCAATCCATCGTCAAAGGCGGGAAGATTCCCTGCCAGTTCCAGAACACCGGCCGCGCCCATGGCATGGCCAATGTGACTTTTAGTGTTGTTTATATAGGTTGCATTACAGTCGTCAAACACTTCCTTTACAGCCCGACATTCCTCAACATCGCCCTGCCTGGTCCCGGTGGCATGGGTATTGATAATATCGATTTCTTCAGGAGCAAGATTTGCCCTTTTCAAAGCCAGGCGCATACATTCAGCCTGCCTGGGGCCATAGGGAAGGACAAAATCCCGGGCATCAGAATTCATGGCATAACCAGCGATTTCACCATAAATTCTTGCACCACGCTGGAGTGCCTTATCGAGCCTTTCCAATACATAGACAGCCCCACCTTCGGAGATAACAATGCCGTTTCTGTCTCGATCAAATGGCCTTGATGCCATTTTGGGATCACTGTGCTCGGCGAGAGCACCCTGGGCCTTGAAACTTGCAAAAATCCCAAAAGAGTCGGTGCACTCGGAAATTCCACCACAGAGGGCCAGGTCAATCTCACCTAGTCGCAACATCTGCACCCCTTGAATAAGAGCAGCATTTCCAGCAGCACATGCAGCCCCAACAGAATAGTGAGGCCCTGTAATACCCAGATTCATGGTAATCTCACCGGCAGGATTATTTAAAACAGTCCGGGGATTATGATGGTGAGTCCAGTAATCGACGTTATAGTCGAACTGACTGATATTGTAGACTTCGTTTTCCGTCTCTACCGTTCCATGCTCGGTCAAACCAATATAGACGCCAGTCTGATTTTTGTCATATTCTGAAAAATCAATTCCTGCATCGATAAGGGCTTCATTGGCACAATAAACTCCGATACAGCCAGCCCGTGTACCCCGTTTATTCTCTTTTTTCTTACGATATCTTGTTTCGTCAAATGTACAGATGCCGGCAGGGGCACTGCCAAAATATCTGAGATCAATTGTGGTAATTTCACTGATCCCGGCAAGAAGTTTTTTTCGAAACTCGAATAAATTACTTGCATTGGGAGCGGCAAGACCAACACCGGTAATGACGATTCGTTGATTTTCTGGTAAATTTTGCATAATAAATGGATAATCCTAAAAATAAGAACTTTTTAAGATAGCTTATTTTTTATTATCTGTCGACCCATAAAATACAAAGCAGAAAGACTTGCTGATATGCGTCTGCCAAACTGATCTGTATTGACATTAAAATTTAAAAATTTTACGTAACAGTGAAGCAACAATGCGAAATCTTGATGAATTCGCATTGTTGCACTTTAGAGTGAAAAAGTCCTGAAACTGCCCATCCAGCAACGCAACGTCAACAGGTTGCATACGTGTCGGCGGCGGTTGAGTGATTTTTTTACAAAACCATCAAATCTTAAAATTAAAAGCCAAAAACACATATCCTGTTGACAGTATTCTGGTTCATGGCCCAAGGCGATCACCGCGGTTAACTCACCAGCTGATACAGCTGTCAATCAGACAATAAACAAATTCTCACTCTGTAAAAAAATAAGGGATAATAATGGCCGATATAATAGAAAAAGAAATTGAAGGGCTCCTGATTAACGGACAAAACAAAAAGGAAATTTGGAGAAAATATAAAAACCACGAAGAGCAACATAAGGCGCTCTTTTATTTGAACAATCTTTCAAATCCGACTGATCGAAAAAAATTTCTTTTATTGAATTTAATCCTTGTGATCTTCCTTACCTTTATTACTGCAAAAAAACTGCTTACCGCACTTTCATTCGGCTCTGTGGATCTCTATCTTTTTCTCGGGCTGGTTGTTCCCACCATCAATATTTACGTATTACGTGAAATCCTCAAATTTCACAAGACAGGCTATAAATTTCTCTTCATCCTGTCAATTCTTTCTCTTGTGCAGCCGGAAAATCATCATATCCAGGAACTTTTCATCCTGACAGTAATGATTGTTCTCTCGGGTTTTCTCCACCAGAAAATGTTCCCGGCAAAAGACGCGATCAATGCCAACGGGAAGTCGGCGTAGTCTATCCGCAACAATTCAGCTTATGACGCCTTGCCGGCAATAACCCTCAATGCAACCGGTTCTTCACTTTTTACAACAGAATCACTGAGATGCAATCCCTGATATTCGGGCACAACTTCTCTCAGATGCTTGATAAGCAGTTTCACATCCCGACTGGTGGCAGCCTTATTTAAATCGTCCAGAACATGGGTCAGCCAATCCCAGTCACATTTCCGCGTGCTGGCCAACTGCAGCTTGGGATGGGTCGTTCCCTGCAGATTCTCATTTTCGTGGAAAATCTCCTCAAAGAGTTTCTCCCCGGGGCGCAGCCCGGTGTACACAACTTTAATATCTACATCAGGCACAAAACCGGACAGACGGATCATCTCTTCTGCCAGATCCTTTATAAGCACCGGCTCTCCCATGTCCAGCACAAAAATCCCCCCCCCCTGCTCCTTGCCCATTGAGCCGGCTTGCAAAATAAGGCTGACTGCCTCGGGAATGGTCATAAAATAACGCTTTATTTCACGATGGGTAACAGTGACCGGCCCCCCTGCCTTAATCTGTTTTTCAAAAAGCGGAACAACAGACCCGGCGGACCCCAGCACATTACCGAAACGCGTTGTTATAAAATTTGTTTCTGAGCGGGAATTGAGATTCTGACAATATATTTCGGCAATACGTTTTGTTGTTCCCATGACATTTGTCGGATTAACAGCCTTATCCGTTGAAACCAGAACAAAACGATCTACGTGATAGCGGTCAGCGGCATCGGCAACAACCTGGGTGCCCTGGACATTATTCTGCACACCTTCGGCAGGGTTCAACTCCAGCATGGGCACATGCTTATATGCTGCAGCATGAAAGACAACCTCAGGAGCAAACTTTTTGAAAACCCAGTCAACCCGTTCACTGTTTTTCACATCGCCAAGAACGGTAACAACCTTGGCATCGGGAAATGAGCTGCGTATTTCCGTATCAATTTCATAAAGATTAAATTCTCCATGATCAAAGATAACGAGTTGAGATGGTTCCAATTCGGCAACCTGCCGGCACAGTTCCGAACCGATTGATCCCCCTCCACCGGTGATAAGCACGGATTTTCCCTTTAAAAAACCGGCAATGCCGTGGTGATCAATTTCAACCGCCTCCCGACCAAGCAAATCTTTTAAGGTAAGTGGTCGGAGTTGCGCTGCTTCAACCTGATTTCCTGACAATTCATGAATCGAAGGCAGCGTTTTGCATTTTACGCCCGATTTAACGCATTGAGCAATCACCCTTTTCACCGTCTCCCGTGAAGCAGAAGGGATAGCAAGCAAAACGAGATCAATTTCAAGCAGCCTGACTATATCGGGAATATCACCCAGTGATCCATAGACACGAACCCCGAGAATATCACGGTTATGTTTCTTCCTGTCATCATCAACCAGGGCAAGGGGGAGATACTCCTGCCGGTGTATCAAATCCCGAAGCAGCAGTTCACCGGCATGTCCGGCACCGGCAATAAGAGTTCGAACCCCTTCTTTTTTCCGCAGCCTTAAGGCATGATCCTTAAACCAGCGATAACACAAACGGGGATATGATAACCCGACTACAAGGAGAAGCGGGGCAAGCAGCAAGACTGAACGGGGTACCCCTTCCATACGAAAAAAAACCATGCCGGCCAAAGTGACGGTTAAAGAACCTAAAGTGACGGATTTAACAATGCGAATCAAATCAGGAAGAGAAGCAAATCGCCAGATCCCCCTATATAATCCAAAAAACCAGAACATGGCCCCATACACAGGTAAAGAGAGACAGGTAAGCTTTATAAAGCCGATAAAGAAAGGAGGTGGTATTTCCTGCAGATTATAGCGGAGCCAATAAGCGGTAAGTAAACCTAGTGGAACCCAGAATAAATCGTGAGCAAAGGCAGCCCATCTGTTAAAAAGTATTCTTCTTAAATAGTGTTTTAACAATGAAAATCCCTTTAAATACAGAATTTGCTAAACTCTCATTTATGCCCCTTGAGATTTATAAATCCTGCAAGTTTCTCTTAGCCTGTAACACCTACAAGTTTCAGATGTATCGAAGTTATATTACCTATCAGCGTCCTTGAGGGATAAAAACCATCAAAATTTATAGATTGCATGGCAATATTTATTTAACTTATACACGTTATCTGTCAGGATTTCCATCAGCTCTCACTTTCAACCATAATATAATGAGGGTGAGATATGCACTTAGCGCAAACCAATAGCCATATTCCGGCAACAATGAAGCCCCAACAGCCAACGGGAACAACAATAATAAATTAATACAAACAACTCCCAGGGTAACTTTCAAATGAGAGCCATATTTTCGCGATAAAACCTGATACGCATGACTTCGATGGGCTTCGTAAAACCGCTCGCCTTTCCAAATTCTATACGCAAGTGTCATAGTTGCATCAACAAAAAAAACCCCAAGGAGTATCATCCAACTCCAAAAAATGATAACTCCACGTGAGGCGGTATAAAAAGCAAAAATGGCCAAAACATAACCAAGAAAACCACTGCCGCCGTCACCCATAAAGATCATGGCAGGCGGCCAGTTCCAGATGAGAAATCCGAAACATGCACCGGACAAAGCCATAAGAAGAACAACTTCACCGCCTCCGCCCTTCAAATAAATAATTAATGCCGCTCCACCAGCTACAAAAATGGCCTCTGAGGATGCGATACCGTCAATCCCGTCCATAAAATTAAAAAGATTCAACATCCAGACGGCTAAAATCATTCCTGCACTTTTCCAGATCAGTTCCGGCAGCACGAAATTATCGAAAAAATTTAAGGAAAAATCCCCCAGCAAGGTAAATGCCCAGGATGCAGCTGCAAAATGAATCAAAAGTCTCCATCTGGCCTTCACCGGTTTATGGTCATCCCAGAATCCGACAAGAGCCACAATCAGCCCTCCAACAAAAAGTGCCAGAAAAAAATGCTGTTCAACCTGATTCAAAAAGCACGCTGCGGCGAAAAAACCGAGAAAAACAATAACAATGGCGGCTCCACCTCCACGAGGAGTGGGCACAACATGAGAACTTCTCTGGTTAGGGAAATCCAGCATGTTTTTCCGTAAAGCGTATGAACGAATCATTGCCGTAAACATTAACGAAAACGTCAATGTTCCTATAAAAATCAAAAGCGGATACATTTTTTGCTTATAACGTCCTTCACAAAATTTTAGGGGCCTTAGGCTTCCAGCCAAGTACTTCTTCTGTCATACACGTATCTACCTGAAGAGAATCACAGAGCCTGTTCATAAAGTCCTTTTTGTTGCATAAACAAGCTGCGATACGAAGAAGGCTGACAGGAAAGGGAAACAGGCGTACTTTAACCCCCGCACCAAGGGCAAGAAAACGAATAATGTCCGCTGTAGTAATTGGGTGACCATCAGACACAAGAAACACTTGGCCAGGAGCTCTTGGATGATCCAGACAAACAGCAATTAGGTCACATAAATTCTCAATGCTGACTAAATCTCGTTTATTTTTTATTGAACCAAGAGGAAGCGGAATTCCTTTTTTAATTATCTCCAGTAACCTGCGGATATTCCCTTTAGCTCCTTTCCCGTAGATTAATGGAGGTCTGATGACAACAATTTCAATTTTTTTCCCCGAGCCAATTTCAAGAAGACCCTTTTCCGCCGCGAGCTTCGATTCAGCGTAAGCTCCTTCAGGAGAAGGAAAATCACAAGCAGAAAAAGGAACGGATGTGGTCTTTTCACCGTTAACCTTAATTGTGCTGAGAAAAACAAACCGTTTCACCCCAGCTTCTGCAGCTTGCCGAGCAAGTTTTAGGGGAGCATCTACATTAATGGACTTGTAAATTTCAGTCAGGTGCTCACCCTTTTCATTCAGCTGGTGAACACGTCCCGCAAGGTGAACTACGGAGTCGCAGCCGGGCAAAACATCTTCTATTTCACTTCCATCTTCAATAGAAAAATTAATGCATTTAATCCATGACGGCAGAGATGCATGCCGGCAACTCCTACTCGTACCCAGAATGTCCCTTCCCTGCTTATGGAGATAGCGTGCCAGGTGACGTCCGACAAATCCGCTGACACCAGTAATTAAAATTCTCTTATTTTGCATAGCTTCAAATAAGTTTAAGTTAGCTTAAAACAGAACGGTACACATCGTTATACTCTTTTCCCATCCGTGGAGCAGAAAACATCTTCTCAAATCTCCTTCTGGATTCTTGCCCCATCTTCTGGGTCAATTCATCATCTGCCGCCAGATCTTGCATGGCTCTCCGAAGTGCCTTGCTGTCTTTAGGAGGAATGACAATTCCTGTCACACCGTCTTTATTCACATAGCTTGTTCCTGTACCAATATCCGTCGATATCAACGGACGTCCTGCCATGGCACCTTCAAGAAGGGTAACGCCAAAAGCTTCTGTTCTTAGATGGGAAGGAAAAACCACGGCTTTGCAAAGTTTCAGCAAAGCCATCTTGTCCTCATCAACAAGAAACCCGCAAAAAACAATATTTTTTAACCCACGCTCCTTTACTTTTTTCAATAAATCCGACTCCATAGGACCTTTTCCTACAATTACAATCGTGCCCGTAAATCCAACAGCAGCTTCAAGAAGAACATCCAACCCTTTGTAGTATCTGAGAACCCCGATAAAAAGAAAAAAACCGTCACCAACCTTATGCTGCCAATACCGAATTCGATCCAGACTTACTGAAGGGTAGCCTTCTTCACCGATACATATGGGGATAACTTCTGACTTTTGTTTATAAGGAGACAAATCCCTGCTTGATTCAAGGTAATTTGGTGAAGTTGCTATTATTTTTTTCATTGAACCGAGGAATTTATCCATTAAAGGCTTATAAAACCACTTCATTTTTTTTTGTCGGAGGATATCGCTGTGATAGGTGACAATTGAAGGTTTTGCCTGGGCAAAACAAAGGTGAAGCATATCCGCAAAAGGCCAGGGGAAATGATAGTGCAGTATATCAAATTCCTTTATCATTTGAGGAAAGTGCCTGAAAAGAGATAAACTCAAGGGAGAAGATGCAATATCGAGGGAAATGGGGTACTGCATAACGCGAGCTTCCTGTCGTTCAATAACTCTCAAACCGTTGCGACTTAAGGAAACGACGGTATTCTCAATATTATAGTCATGGGTCTGCCTGCAAATCTGTTCTATAACCCTTTCTAGTCCACCGAAAGTGTCAGGAAAGTAGGTCTTGTATATGTGGCATACTTTTATTATATCAGACATGTTCCATGGTTATTCATTTTCAAAAAAGGGTAAAACCAGAAGAAGTTGTTCAAAAATCTACAATGCTTCCCGTCTGCGCTCAAAAAGTCAACAACCTACATTGGCTCCATCGGGAGTTAATTGGTTTTGCTCACTTAAGGCCGACAAACATTACAGTTTGGGTGTCACATATACCACACAGAACGTTTTTTTCATGCAAATATAATATATTGTAATTGCCTCACATGAAAATTCTGATCAACTCCATACCAATGACCGGTCTTCTTACCGGTATAGCACGCTATTTAATAAATCTTTATGCGGAAATGATCAGCATTGATAACGTTGAAGCCTGTTTTTTCAATGGCAGAGAATTTACCTCTTCCCTACCTCACCTTGGAGATTCACCAAAAAGACAAAAGCATACCTCTTTTCTTCGCAAACTCCCTCCCCCTCTCCTCTTTCTGCTCCGTACCTGTCGATTGATGCACTATGAACACTCGCTTTGCAAAGGCATCACTCCCGCAAATTTCGATCTCTACCATGAAACGGAACTTGTCCCAGCAAAACAAGAGGCCATTCCTGCCGTATTTTCCGTATATGACCTTTCGCTGCAAAGATTCAAGGAAATGCATCCCAGTGACCGAGTCTGGTTTTTCAATTATTTTTTTAAAAGCAGACGAAGATACATGCGCCACATCCTAACCATTTCCGATTTCATACGTCAGGAAATCATTGAAGAATTCAAGGTATCTCCGGAAATGGTCACCTCAGTGCCACTGGCCCCGGCCCCTTTTTTTAAAATTCTGCAGGAACAAGAGGTTGCCCAGGTACTCAAACGGCTCAGACTGCCGGTCGAGTACCTTTTTTTTGCAGGCACTCTGGAACCTCGTAAAAATATAGATCTTCTAATCGAGGCTCTCCATATTGCCAAACCGCATATACCACTCGTCCTGACAGGCTGGCATGGTTGGGGCGAAAAAGCCTGGCAGGATAAAATAAAAAAAACAGGGATCGATAAACGTATTTATGTTACAGGTCATATTTCGGATAATGATCTTGCTGCCCTTTATAATGGTGCTACGGCTCTTATTTATCCCAGTCTTTATGAAGGATTTGGTCTGCCCATTATTGAGGCAATGTCTTGCGGATGTCCGGTGATATGCTCTCATTCCTCCAGCATGCCTGAAGTAGCAGGCAATGCAGCCCTTTTAATTGATCCCCACGATAGAGAGAATTTGGCCGACGCTATTGAAACCATTGTCTTTGACAGCGAAAAACGTAAAAAACTGAAACAGCTTGGCCTTGCCAGGGCAAAGGAATTTAATTGGCAGAAAACCGCTCAGCAGACCCTAGAGGTTTTCAAAAGGGTCAGCGATGAATCGTAAATCCATTTTTTTATATATTATAACGTAATTACTTGACAATTCACTAAACGTGATCATTTATATATGTGGACTAAGGTATGTATGTAAGGAATTTTATCGTCTCTTCCTCTCAGTACACTCTGTAACATCCTCTGTAAAAAATTCATTTTTTATAAACTATGAAAACTTCTATTTCTGTAATATCTCATTTTGCGTTGGCTCTACTTACTTTCGTTTGCCTATACCCGCTAAAAGCAGCGTGTTCAGAAGAAACAGTCAATCTGGTCCGGGGCCCATTTACACTTGAGCAATGCTTTCAGATTGCTTTGCAACAGAGTCCTGCACTTCGTGCTGCCGATTTTGAGGTAAAAATGTCAGAAGATGATGTGAAAATCTCCCATGGCCAATTATTGCCAACTGTCTCTACATCATTTCGTTTCGATGATTTACGAAGTGCGGGATCGGACGGCCCGTCGGATTCAGACTACGTTGAAAGCAGAAACAGAACTTTTCGGCTGATGGCAACCCAGCCCCTTTTTGCCGGATTTTCAATTTTTAACAAATTTCAAAAGGCAAAAATTTACCAAGAGATAGCCGTAATCAAAAAAAAATTTCTTACAGCATCTCATCTGCTGGATATTGAGACATTGTTCCTGGAGTTGCTTAAGGCCAAAGAGAATGTGAGGAGTTACCGAGAGGCGGTCACCAGATTGGAGGAAGATTTGAAGGCGGCGCAAGCTCGCTACAAGATGCGGCTTATTCCACATGTGGACCTTTTATCAACAGAGGCTGAACTGGCTGACACGAAACAGATACTGAGCCAAGCAGAAAACGACACGAATGTAATGCGTATTCAGCTCAATGTTCTTCTTGGCTTGCCTCCCAGTGACGATGTTGAATATATCGGAGATCTTGCTGATTTTGCGGTAGATTCTTCAGTCAAACTTGCTGAATGTACAAAGACGGCATTAAATAACCGGTCGGAACTTGTCCTGCTTGAAAAACAACTTGGAATTGCACAGAAGGATAAAAAAATCGCACAGTACCAATTCGCCCCTCATGTTGATCTCAGTGCAAGTTACAATGAGTTTAAAAAAGATTACAAGTTTGACATCGACTCGCAAAGCCCGGACCAAAAAAATGACTACTGGATAGTTGGGGTAACTGCCAGTTGGGACCTATTTAAAGGTGGCAGCAGATATCACCAGTTAAACAGAACAATGCATGAAATTTCCCGTTTAAAAGAAGAAATCAGAAACCAGCAGAATCAAATATTTGCGGAAGTTAAAGGATATTTTTTAGATCTCCAAGAAGCCGAAGGGCGTCTAGGAGTCACACAACATGCAATTAAAGTTGCCAGAGAACATTACAATAGGGCTCACAAAAGATATATGAGTTCACTTGGCACCCAACTGGAAGTATTGAAAGCCCACGATCAGCTTACCAAAGCGGAAGTAAATGTCAATCAGTCTATGAATGACTACCGTATTGCCATGGCACAGCTTAAATTCGCCACAGGCAGCTGGAATATTAAAAATTAACTTTACGACGAAAAGATGAAAAAATTTCTCCTTCAATGGAAAAAATACTTCGCTTTTGCAGCCCTGTTCAGCATGTTTATCAACCTGCTGCATCTAACATTTCCTATTTATATGCTGTCAATATACGACAGGGTTTTAACCAGTTACAGCATGCCTACTTTGATGACAATTACGGCAGGAGCACTTTTTGCTTACTTGACCTTTGCCTTCCTTGACTTTCTGCGCAGTCGTCTTCTTGTCAGGGCGGGTATTAAAATTGATGAAAGCTTAAGCGACATTGTGCTTCAAGAAATGTTGAAAGATGCCTCTCGCCTTATGAAAGCAGGCACCGGCAGCGGATTGAGAGACGTTAACACCTTGAGAAACTACTTTGCAGGGGCATCTATTTTTTCACTGTTCGATTTACCATGGGCTCCGGCTTATCTTCTCATTATTTATATTATGAGCCCGGTATTGGGAGCAGTTGCTACAGCAGGTGCCGTGGCTATCATAATTTTGGGTATTTCCCAGGAAAAACTGACCAAAAAAGGTCTGGATGCCGCCAATATTAAAAATAATGAGAGCCAACGCTTCATTGCCTCAACCCTGAGAAACGCCGAGGTAACACGCAGCATGGGGATGCTTTCCGGTATAAAGGAAAAATGGGAGCAGACAAACAGGCAAGTGGTGGCTCTACAGACCAAAGCAAGCCATAATGCCGGAATTATCCAATCAGCCACTAAAACCCTGCGCATGTGTATGCAGGTTTTTATCTATGGAATCGGAGCCTATCTTGTGCTTAAAAATGAATCAACTCCGGGTATAATGATCGCCGCTTCAATCATTATGGGCCGGGCTCTAGCACCTGTAGAACAAGTCATGTCTACCTGGAAAAGCACAATTGAAGCAAGAGGGTCTTACAGACGCCTTGATGAGCTCTTACAACGCGCAGATCAAACAGAATATATGGAGCTTCCTCCTCCCAAAGGCAACCTCTCTGTTGAGAATGTTCTTCTGGTACTTGGAGCTTCGACTCGGGCACTTAATGGCGTAACATTTTCTCTCAATGCAGGTGAATCCATGGGGTTAATAGGTCCAAGTGCTGCAGGCAAAACAACCCTTTGTCGCGTCCTGCTCGGTATCTGGCCGGCAATGCACGGCTCCGTCAGGCTGGACGGAGCGGACATTTTTCAGTGGGAAAAAGAACTTCTGGGCCCCTATATCGGATATCTTCCCCAGGATGTTGAGCTCTTTTACGGCACAGTCAGTGAAAATATCGCCAGAATGGGGACGGTTGATCCGGATAAGGTTGTTGAGGCAGCCCAAAATGCAGGAGTTCACGAGATGATCCTGCGTCTGCCCAAAGGCTATGATACAGAAATCGGCGAAATGGGACAAATGCTGTCCGGAGGTCAGCGTCAACGTATTGGTCTGGCCCGTGCCATATACGGTATGCCTCGGTTTGTTATACTGGATGAGCCCAATTCCAATCTGGATGATATTGGAGAAAAAGGACTCCTGCAAGCTCTTAAAATACTGAAAGAAAATGGCTCAACAGTCATAATGGTTACCCACAAAATTCCTATGTTGGCCAACATGGATAAAATCCTGATGTTAAAAGACGGTGCGGTTGCCATGTTCGGCAAGAGAGACGACGTATTTAAGGCCCTTGCCGCCCAACAGCAAGCATCAAAACCGCCTCAACCCAAAAAGATTGCGCAGACCCAGACAGTATCAGTGGTATAAGAGGCGGCTAATAATTAATAATTGGTAATTAAACAATTATAACAGCGTGGCAATTATAGATATTTATTCAACCCGCTGTTATTTAATGACTTCTTAATTATCAATTGGTTTTAAACTATTTGGTATCATAATGGATAAAGACCTAAAAAATAATACGGACAGTCCGGAAGAAAACGACAAACAGCTTACTACTGTTGAGAGCGGCAACGAAAATGTTCCCGCGGAGAAAAAGAATGAAACGCAAGTCTCTGCTTCTGCCGAGAAACAAGAAATTTCTTTGCCGGAAGAAGATGAAGTCATAGACGTACGAACTTTTCCGAGCCTGACCTCAGACCCTAAACCGATTATTGCTGCTGGTTTACTGGTTATAGCCCTTTTCTTCGGGGGCCTGGGTGTATGGGCTGCATTTTTTCCGTTCAGCGGAGCCATCATTGCACCCGGCATTACTAAAGTTTCCACAGAACGCCAGACCATTCAGCATCTTGAAGGCGGGATTGTAGACAAAATATATGTACGGGATGGGGACCACGTAAAACCGGGTGATATCCTTATCTCCTTAAAGAACAGTATGGTCGATTCATCCGTTACGCTGTTCCAGGGCCAATTATGGGCAAAAATTGCTGAAAAAGCAAGGCTTGAAGCTGAAAAAAACAGCAAAGATTCCATTACCTGGCCGCAGGATCTGTTAAGCCGGCAGCACAATCCATCAGTCAAAAAGTCAATGGATGATCAGCTTGATATTTTTCTCTCCAGAAAAGAAGATCTTCGTGGCAAAACACTCCTTTATAAATCTCAGATAGAACAGCTTAATAAAGAGATTGCTGGTCTTGAAGTAGATTTAAGGGCAAAAAAAGAAATTCTAGCCAATCTACAGGAAGAGTTTGCAGCTAAAGAAGAACTATACAAGGAAAGATATATAGACAAAGTACAGATACTCGAAATTCAGCGGCGTATTTCGGAAATCAAGGGTATATCAGCAAGAGTAGAGCAAGCCATTGCCGGCAACAGAAACAAGATTGAAGAAATTAAACTACAGATAGCTGACCTAAAAAATACTTATAAAGAAAATGCTGTTACCAGCCTGGGAAAAACCGGGGACGAAATTTTTGCGCTTAAAGAACGGTTAAACCCTCTGCTTGACAGCCAACAACGAATGAACATCACGGCACCGGTAGGTGGCATTGTCATCAACCTCAACATCCATTCTGCGGACGGTGGTGTAGTCCCGCCAAGGGCTCCTATTCTTGACATTGTCCCGGAAAATGCCGAACTTGTCATTGAGGCGAAAATCAGGCTCAATGAAATTACAAAGGTTCATAAAAATCAGGAAGTTATGGTCCAGCTCAGCGCTTTTAATAGGCGCAAAGTCCCGAATATACCAGGCAGGGTAATATACATCTCAGCTGATCAGACCTCAGAAAACACACCTCTGGGACAACAATCTTTTTATCAGGTTGAAGTTTCCGTTGATGAAGACGAATTAAAGAAAAATAATGCCTATCTGAGTCCGGGCATGCCGACGGTCTGTTTTATCACCACAGAAAAAAGAACAATTCTTGAATATCTCCTTGAGCCTATACTTCAAAATCTGGACAGATCACTCAAGGAAAGCTGAGAAAGACATTTGATAATGGATAATTAAGAATTCAACTTTCTGACTTGATGCAAATTACTGACATTGTGTTTTTTATCAACTCATCGCTCCACCTTGTTGTTACCCAGAGAAATCAGGAGCCAGAACTCAGAATCCAGAATGGTTGATTTTCTATTTTTTTCTCCTGAATTCTGCATTTTTTTTTATCAAAACCTGGCTAGAATACAAAAAATCCCTTTATATTAGAAGAGTGTAAATGCAAGTCAGAAAGTTGAATTAAAAATTAGGAATTTAAGGATATTGCATATTTCAAAGAATTATTCGCATTGAAAGGAACATGCATGTCGCTATCACAACAATTAATGATCAAAAAAACGCTGTCTCAGGCAAAGATTGCTATTCGTAACGGGGACAGCGCCCTTGCACTTAAACTCTATAATTCTGTTTTAAAGCATAAACCCAATCACCCGATTGCAAGAAAAGGTATAAGCAAATTGCATAAAGCCTTGACACGTAATCAATCTGTAAAAGTTCAACCTGTCGATCCCCCACAAGACCAAATTGATACATTGATTAATATGTATTACTCAGGCCAAATGTCTAAAACAGAACAGGCCTGTCAAGAACTATTACAAACCTACCCAAAATCTTTAGTTATTCTGAATTTGCAAGGGGCATCGTTTTATAGGCAGGGTAAGTTACGGGAAGCGGTTAAGATTTATAATAAAGCAATCCGGATTAAGCCTCATTATGCAGAGGCGTATTCTAACCGTGGGGCTGCACTTAAAGATCTTGGACAGCTTAATAAAGCAGTGGAGAGCTATAATAAAGCTATACAAATTAAGCCTGATTATGCTGAAGCTTATTCTAACCGTGGCAATGCATTTAAAGATCTTGGACAGCTAAATAAAGCGGTGGAGAGTTACAATAAAGCAATCCGGATTAAGCCTGATTATGCTGAGGCGTATTCTAACCGTGGCAATGCATTTAAAAAACTTGGGCAGCTGAAGCATGCGGTAGAGAGTTATAATAAAGCAATTCGGATTAAGCCTGGTCATGCTGAGTTTTATTATAACCGAGGCAATGCATTTAAAGACCTTAGGCAGCTAAAGCAAGCAGTAGAGAGTTATGATAAAGCAATCAGGATTAAGCGTGATTATGCCGAGGCTCATTATAACCTAGGCAATGCATTTAAAAAACTTGGGCAGCTAAAGGAAGCCTTTGAGAATTATAATAAAGCAATCAGGATTAAGCCTGATTATGCTGAGGCGTATTCTAACCGTGGCAATGCATTTAAAGAACTAGGACAGCTAAAGGAAGCCTTAAATGATTATAATAAAGCAATCAGGATTAAACCTGATTATGCAAAGGCTTATTCTAACCGTGGGGTTGCATTTCAAGAACTTGGGCAGCTACAGGAAGCCTTTGAGAATTATAATAAAGCAATCCGGATTAAGTCCGATTATGCAGAGGCTTATTATAATCTCAGCTCAATAAAAAAATACAAACCAGATGATACTCAGATAGGAATAATGAAAAATCTGTTTGAGTGCTCGGAACGCAGTGAAACTGATCGTAGACATTTCTCTTTTGCCTTAGCCAAGGCTTATGATGATATAGGTGAATATGATAAAAGTTTTGATTACCTCAAGGAGGGTAACCGTCTTCGTAAAAAAGAACTGAACTACAATATCGACAATGACAGAAGATTGTTTGCCAGAATCAAGGAGGTTTTCAGAGCAGGAAATCTGGCTCCGGACGTTGTGCCAGATAGAAATAGACAAATACAACCTATTTTTATCCTTGGCATGCCTCGTTCCGGGACATCACTTGTTGAGCAGATTTTAGCCAGCCACACCAAAGTCCACGGCGCTGGGGAACTGAATATAATGTTCAATCTTGTAAATTCAATTCTGTCGGATTTGCCTGACCAGAATCCCAATCAAGGCGGAAGGGAATGGCAGGATAAGCTAACCACATTAGGTGATGCATATCTTAAGGTCTTGCAAGCACTGAACGTTCCCGAAAAAATCATCACAGACAAGATGCCTTTAAACTTTATATATGTCGGCTTCATACTCTCGGCTCTTCCTGAAGCAAAAATCCTACATCTCAACAGAGATCCAAGGGCAACATGCTGGTCAATCTACAAGCAATCCTTTTCAAGCCACGGTAATGGCTATGCTTATGACATGAATGATCTGGCAGAATTCTTCAAACTCTACA
>JAHLLM010000028.1 GCA_020444175.1 Desulfobulbaceae bacterium
TTCAGCATGTTGTGTGTTTTTTGTGTTGAAAGAAATCAAGTCAGAAAGTTGAGTTTAGAGTAAAAATTATGCGAGCCTCTGATGTTTCAGCACATACTAAGCCAAAAATTCTTGTATTAGCTTCGACTTTCCCCAGGTGGAGTGACGATAAAGAGCCTCCATTTGTTTTTGAATTATGTCGTCGTTTATGTAAGGAATTCGATGTAACTGTGCTTGCACCACATGCGGCTGACTGTAAAACGAGAGAGGTGATGGATGGTATTCTTGTATATCGTTTCCGATATTGTTGTATTAATTGGCAGACACTTGCATACAAAGGAGGAATTTTAGAAAATCTAAAAAGAAATCCAATCAAATTTTTCCTTGTTCCCTTTTTTCTTTTTTTTCAATTTCTATTTCTGGTTCAATTACTTAAAAAAGAAAATTTTAATCTCATTCATGCTCACTGGATTATCCCACAAGGATTGATTGCTGTTTTGGCAAAATCTCTCCTCCGATTGAAAATACCATTGCTTTGCACCTCACATGGTGGTGATTTATACGCTCTTAAGGGTAAAATCCTTGGGAATATAAAAAGTTTTGTGATCAAACAGTCTGAGAAGCTTACTGTTGTAAGCAACGCTATGAAGGAATCAGCATTACTTTATTATAAAAAAGCTGATATCCAGATCATACCCATGGGAGTCGATTTGTCCAATCAGTTTATTCCTGGATCAGTGCCCAAAAAAGAAAATTCACTTCTTTATGTCGGCCGTCTTGTTGAAAAAAAAGGGATTCGCTATCTCATAGAAAGCTTATCTGAGGTTGTCACTAAGCACCCAGGAGTACAACTCCAGATAGCAGGAAGCGGCCCTAATGAGGACAAACTTGTTGCCCTTGTTCACCACCTCAACTTATCACCCCATGTGACTTTTCTAGGCCCTATTCATAATAATAAGCTTCCTGCTTTATACCAGAAATCCCAAATTGTTGTCTTCCCTTCGATTGTTGCCAGAGATGGAGACAGGGAGGGATTCGGCCTGGTTCTGGTAGAGGCTCTTGGTTGCGAATGTGCTGTTATTGCCACTGATTTAGCTGCAATGGAGGATATCGTTGAAAATGATAAAACAGGCTGTATCGTTCGACAAAAAAACAGTAAGGATTTAACACAAAAGATAAATTATCTGCTCAGCCATCCAGAAATTTGTACTGCCCTTGGAAAAGCCGGAAGAAAATATGTCCAGGCAAAATACGATTGGGAGATAATTGCCTCTCGTTATGCTTCATTGATGAAAGAGATGTTTATATGAAATTCATTGTACCTGTAAAGTTTAAAAAATTTTATAAGGAGTACAAAAGCAAGTCCTTTACCATACTCGATGTTGGATGCGGAAATCACGCCCCCTCTTCTACTAAAAACTGGTTTCCTCATTGCCGTTACTTCGGTGTCGATAAAGAAATGTACAATATTGCCGCCTATGACGTTGAAATAATGGAAAAATTTTACAAACTTGATCTTCGAGAGCAGGCACTAAACGACATCCCTAACAACTTTTTCAATGTAGCAATAGTCAGCCACATAATTGAACACATACCAAACGGGATAGACGTCATTGAGGAGTTAACCTGTAAGCTGATAAAAGGTGGGAAAATTTATATTGAATATCCTTCAGTGCGGTCACTTTCTTTTCCACAGAGTAAGGGGTCTCTGCAATTTTGTGATGACCCTTCTCATATCAAACTATATGACTTGAAAGAAGTTTGTAATGTATTGCTTGCCAATGATTTTCGTATACTTAAGGCTGGTGTTCGAAGGGACTGGGTTGGGATACTATTCTTGCCGGCTATTCTTTTTATTAAACTGTTGAGGAAAGAACCTCTTACCGGCTTCGGTCTATGGGATCTAATGGGCTTTGCGGAATATGTCTACGCAGAGAAGAAAGAATAATGTGTTCAAAGTTGTGAATTTTAAACAATTTCAAGCAAATGATCCTGAACTGCCTGCCACACTTTTACAGCTGGGAGTTTTCGAATACATTTTGCATAAAAAAAAGGGATTGGACACTTGTAGCGATTGCAGGCAATGTTACATTCCCCTGATGTAATATTTTTTACCCAAGGATAGGGTGGACGCCAGAACTTTGCAGAAGAACCGGTTATACACACAGTTTGTTTTTTTAAGAGAGTGGCAAGGTGGAGGATGCCGGAATTATGGCATATTACTCCAGCACTGGCAGAAATAAGAGAGCAGACTTCCTGCAGCGGCATAGAAATGCATAACTCGATGCGGTTCCCGGCATCCAGTTTCATATCATGAATAAAAGACCTGAGCATCTCTTTTTCACTGTCGACACCAACAATACAAATTGACAGCTCCGTTTCTTGAAGAATTCGCTTTACCAATGACTGCCATTGGGGTAATGGCCACCGAGTGGTCTCCCATCGATCTTTTGAACTGATATGAAGGACAAGGAAAGGAGTGCCTTCTTTTTCCTCCTTTTCTGCCAATATATTTTTACTCCAAGGCAAGCCCCCATAAGGGAATTGTTCAAAAGATTTTTCCCGAAGCCCCAATTCCATGATGTCAGCCTGTATTTGTTCGAGCAAGAACAAAGGACACGCCCTATGACGTCTGTCCCATACCTGTAAGTGGCCAAGTATCGAACCTAAAAGTCTCGTCTTCCACCTGGGGAAGGGGCCAAGGTATATTAAATCAAATTTTCCTCGCCATTTTTTGATTACTGGAAACAGAAGACCATAGTTTGTAGGAAATTGAATCAAAGTGACATTTTCATATAAATCTTCGAGCAGTTGTGGAAGGTGTGAGGCAGTAGTTAACAGGTAAATAAAGATGTTTTTTTTGGTTTGAAGAGCCTTGACAAAGGATCTAAGTATAAGCAGATCTCCAAGGCCGGCTCCCCACAGTATGGCAACCCTTATTTCTCCAGTTTTTTTTAAGATATCTGATTTTGATAAATCCATACTGTTTTTCTGAAAAATTGAATTAGAATCTTTAACGTTTTGGTTTGATATCTAAGTGAAATGGCGATAGGAGCAGACCTGAAATTGGAGTAAATGATTTATATCTGAAACATCTCCAGATAGCACGCATTAACAGCACAAAGCTTTTTCCTCCAATGGCCGCTATGCGGCTGAGTGGATTACTCAAGAGACGAAAAATAAGAAGAAAGTGTGACCTGGCCACATGGTATTCGTAAAAGAAAGATGCCATCCTGGAAGATTTACTTCCCTCATGGATCACAAGTTCTTCCTTCAGAATTATAAGAGGAGTCTTCTTTCCATGAGCCCTGTGGCTGTATTCGGTATCTTCGCCATACATGAAAAATGATGCGTCCATGTAACCGACTTTATTTAGGAAATCCAAATCAAAGGCAAGTGCACAGCCTGTAAGATATTGAAGCCAACCAAATTTACTTTTTTGAGGTTGGCTTGAGATGAGTCCCAGGTATTTATGATAGTAGCTTCCTCGAACGGTCTGACTTCCCCATTTTATAGCAGGAGAGATTAGACTTGACGGATGATTTCGATACGCCTTTTCAAGGATTTCACCACTGTTTTGCACAAGAATAGCATCATTATTTAGAATCAGAAAACGATGGAAACCTTCTTGCCTGGCAGTACGTAGTGCATGGTTTACACCAGCAGCAAAACCGAGGTTGCGGGAAGGAAAAAACAAGTAAACATTGTCTTTTTTCTCAAACCATTCTTCTAAAAACTTTTTCTCATTGGCATCAACAGAATTGTCTACGAGAAATATTACCCCATCAAGAGCCGATAAAACAGATTGTACACAGGCCCGTGAGTCGTCGTGGCCGAAAAAATTAAGTATGATAACTGCGATTCTGTCTGCCATGGATACGTCTGATTATTTTTTTAGTTTGTGCCTGTCCATAAATGGCCCTTTTGACCGATATCTGTGTCATGCTTAAAAAATTATCCTCCGGTAAGCGAGCCTCGGCGAGACACCGAGATATCGTATATATGCCTCCGGTAATTTTTTGCGCAATCCTTGATCTCGAACAAAATGACCTATTTCTGGACAGACACTAGTTTGCAGGTTATTAGTAACTCCGCGGCTCTTCCGACCTGCACTTTTAAGAAGGTACTCTATATCAGCATTACTTTTTAGTCGAGTTACGAATTTCTTTTTTTCTTGACACTCCCTCTGACTCCACCGCATAATGTTCTAATAAACAGAACATTATGCTTATGAATTCTCTTTTTTCCGGACTTATTACATCTAAAACTCGCATACGAATTCTTATGCGCCTCTTTCTTAATCCTGAGCGCCAGGCCTACCTGCGTGAACTTTCTGCCGAGTTTCATACTTCTCCTAGTCAGATAAAAGGTGAACTTGACCAGCTTAATGACTCAAATCTGCTCATCAGTCAGAAAAAAGGCAGACAGATTCTCTTTTCAGCCAACACAAACCATCCTGTGTTCAATGAACTGCACTCCATGGTGAAAAAGGCCATGGGAATGGACCACATCCTGGAAAGCATTATTGTCAGGCTTGGCAACCTTGAAAAAGCGCTGCTTATTGACGATTATGCCGAAGGGAAGGACACCGGCATCATTGACCTTGTACTTATTGGCGATATTGATCATGAAAACTTGCTGGACCTCACGACAAAAGCTGAAAAATATATTGAACGGAAAATAAGAACATTGTCCCTGAGCAGTATTGAATATCACAACCTTTCTTCAACACTTGCCAGTCGGCCACAATTTGTTCTTTGGGAGAAAGGATAAAAAAAAGTGATAAATCCTGTCCTTTTCCCATTCAGCTCCTGAGTCCTTATAAACTGGTCAGTTGTACATTACGGCAACCAACAAAAATTAAAGAGTTCGCCATTAAAAAGCCTATCGACAAAAAGAATATCACATGCCCTTCGTCAGCTCTCAGTCAAACTGCTTTTTTTGACACTGAGCATTTAACAAAAGATCTGAAGGGGCATTCAGTGCGCGGTGGATTTTTCACAGTTACCGGCAGAGCTGTACAATTTTTCCTTCAGATGGGTTCCACCGCTATACTCGCACGCTTACTTGCCCCGGAGCACTTTGGTTTTATTGCCATGGTCATGGCCTTTACCGGCTTGGCATCACTTTTCGAGGAAATGGGCTTATCAACAGCTACTATTCAAAAAAAAGAAATAAACCACCAGCAGATAAGTACTCTTTTCTGGATCAATATATCTCTTGGTCTGATTATTACCTTTTCAGTCATCATATTGACTCCAGTAATTTGCTTGGTTTACCATGAGCCTCAGTTAAAAGAAATAACCTATGCCTTGGCAACGACTTTATTTATTTCAAGTCTTGCCACGCAACACCGAGCACTTCTGAGACGGCAAATGCGGTTTGCGACCTTGAGCATAATAGAAATCTTCTCTCAAGCGGCAGGTATCGTAGCGGCAATTTTTCTGGCATGGCAAGGGGCATCTTTTTGGGCACTTGTCTGGATGAATATAACGAATAAAATCTTTAATGTATTGGGTGTGTGGCTTTCATTGAGGTGGGTCCCGGGACTTCCGGTCAGAAATTCCGGGATTGGTTCATTTATAAAATTCGGCGGCAATTTAACTGCTGGGAATTTTCTCAATTACTGCATGCGGCAACTCGACAAAATACTTATTGGAGCCGTGTGGGGAGCAGGTTCAGTTGGGCTCTACTCAAAGGCATATCAGCTTCTCATGCTCCCGATAAGGCAAATTAATGGTCCAATGGGTGCCGTTGCTATTCCCGCCCTAAGCCGCCTGCAAAACGAACCGGAACGTTTCCGGCATTACTATTGCAAAGGTATTTCCCTTATGACATCAATTGGTATGCCCATAGTCGCATTTACATTTGTTGAAGCAGATAAGCTCGTGCTGCTTTTTCTTGGCGATCAATGGGTTGCCGTAACGCCCCTTTTTCGGGCATTAGCACCATCCGCCTTTATTGGAACTTTTAATGTTGTTTTCGGCTGGATATTCATTCCACTGGGGCTGGTCGAACGCCAACTACGCTTTCTTGCTGCCAGCACAGTTATTACCATTTTTTCTTTTTTAGTAGGATTGCCCTGGGGAGCCTATGGCGTTGCTCTTGCCTTTAGTATCCAAGCTGTTCTCAAAAGGATTCCTCAAATAATCTATACTTTTCACGGCACCCCGCTGAAACTGGGTGACCTTGGAAAAATCCTATGGCAACCAGCAATTACTTCTGTTGGTGCAGCTTTCATTCTGGCAGCACTATCACCGTTGCAAACGTATTTTTCCACACTTTTTATACAAATCATTTTTGACTTTACCATCTACTGTACAGTCTATTTACTCCTTAATTTTCTTTTACCGCAAAGTAAAGAACGATGGTTTGAACTAGTAAATTTAGTATCTACCCTCTTAAAAAAATCAGTAACTCATTAAACCGAGGCACTCTTAAAAAAAATGGGTGGATCAGGACCAAAGCGATGACTGTTAAAAGAATAAAGACAACGGCTGTAAACTGCCTGAAAACAATCTCTCACTCACTACTGCTCAATTTTCAATCCATTGCAAACCTTAATGCGTACCCTCGCTTTTTGGTCTTTTACACAACTTTTCGCTGTGATTCCAGATGTAAAGCCTGCAATGTCTGGAAAGGCATTGATACTGAAAAGCAAAAAGAGGAACTGTCAATAGAGCAAATTGACCACATTTTTTCAGATCCTCTTTTCAGTAAGCTTGACCACATCAACATTCAGGGTGGTGAGCCGACGTTACGCAACGATCTTCCTGATATTGTAGAGGTAATAATCAAAAGGGCACCTTTACTCAAGCGGGTCGGAATGCCAACCAATGGACTTGACACTGAAAAGGTAAAGGCTCAAGCCACAAAAATCTATGAAATATGCAGGCAGCATAATATTGCCTTTTCTGTCGGTATCTCGATTGATGGAGTAGGTAAATACCACGATTTTGCACGTGGGGAAAATGCATTTAAACGTGTCACGAAAACCATTGAAGCCTTATCTCCGCTGCAACAGCTGCCAGGTTTTCACTTAGGAACAAACTGCGTTTTAACGGCAAAAAACATAGAAAACCTTGATAAAATTATTACATTTCAAAAAGAGGTGTTCAACACCTTCAATATCACCGTAGTTGAATTTCGTGAACATTTTCTCAACGAGAAAGATTCAGCCGAAGCCAAAATGCTTCTTTTTACAGAAAACCCCAAAGAGAAAGATATTCTTGTTTCGTACCTCAAAAAACACAACTACCCTCAAAATTTTTCTGATTTCATTACTTTTCGCCATGAACAATTGAGAGCAATGCTTGAGGACAATGCACCCCGCACCCAGTCATGCCAATACAAGATAAACGGACTGGTACTTGACCATAGAGGCAAACTGATGCTCTGCCCCATTGGCGGTCATTTAGGGTCCTGCCTTTCAGAAAGTCCTAACCGGATATATTTTTCAAGCAACACTAAAAAAATCAGGCGGGAAATGAGTAATAGCAAATGCAAATCATGTTACCCATACAACTTTTACAAAAATGAACGCACAAAGGACCTGGTTAAATACATCCTGTTTTTCATTACTTCGAGACTGAAAAAGAGATAAGCATGGTTCATATTCCACTCATAAAGGGTTTATTAAAAAACGTTCACAATTTAAGACAAACCTTACTGCTGCAGAAAAATATTTCAAAGCGCATGCGGCCGGATGATGTAATTGCACCAACTCATCTTGCAATTGAAACGACTAATATTTGTCCGGCAAAATGTGTTTTTTGCCCAAGTCAATTTTTGACCCGGCCCCGTGGCGTAATGGATATGGACCTATTTAAGCGAATCATCGATGATGCCAAGAATTGCTCATCCATCAATTTCATAACCCATGGAGGACTTGGGGAGCCCTTGGTGGATACATTACTCGCAGAAAGGGTTAACCATGAAAAATCCATGCTTGGCGCTCAAATACAAATTCACACAAACGGAGCGTTACTTAGTAGCGCAACAACTCAGAAACTTTTCGATGCCGGTCTTGACGTTCTTTCTATAAGCCTCAATGCCTTCCATTCACGGACACACAGGCAGGTGACCGGGCTTGATTATGATCAGGTTCGTAAAAACACAGAACAGGCCTTCAAAATAAAAGAAAAAAGCGGGGTACAAACGGATATTCGCATCACAATGGTCCAAACAAAAAATATTACCCAGGCTGAAGTGAAAGACTTTATTGCTTACTGGAGAAAGTTCACCTCCAAGGTCGCGGTTCACCCTCAAAAAAACTGGGGAGGATGGCATAAAAACAATGTTACTGACCCCAAATTTCCCTGCAAATGGATCTGGCACATGATGTCGGTTAACTGGGATGGATCTGTAACTCTATGCCATGAGGATTACGATGCAAAACACGTTATCGGCAACCTGAAGAACTCTACTATTCTTGAGATATTTAATTGTCAAGACTTGCAGGAAATACGTACTCTTTTCGCAAAAGGACAATTCCCCAGCCGGGATCAATGTCATGAATGCAGCAGGTTGCGACTTGATAAAGCCTTTTGGCTTGAATCAAAAATAAAGAAGCTCCCCTCAGGTATTATCTCGTACACCTATCGCCCAAACAGGTAAAAACAACACGGGATGATGAAAATACTTATCACAAATACAGTGGCATTAAATGGCGGGGATAGTGCTATTTTATATTCTTTGATGAATCTTTTACACCAGACATTTGGAGAAGAAACAGAGATTACGGTATTTGACAATGCCCCTCAAACAGCTCAGCGTTATCATCCGCACATCAATTTCCATCAATTGCTTTACATCAGCGCCAAAAAATCATTTTCCAACCACAAAATATCTCGTTTTATCCCTCACTCCTTAGTGAAACTCCGTTATTATTTCTGTGCCTGGTGCTGGAAGGTCGGACTCCGCTTTATCACCAGAAATATCCTTTCAAAAAACGAATGTGATGATATAGACCTCTATAACAGCGCAGATCTCATAGTCAGCACAGGCGGCACCTACCTGGTTGAAAACTACACTCTCACATCGAGAATTTTTGATTTTAATATTTCTCTCCTCATGGGTAAACCGCTGGTATTCTTTACTCAATCTCTTGGCCCCTTCCGCAGGCCTGCAAACAGGAAAAAACTGCGACGGATATTTAACAAGTCCTTGCTGATATTTGTCAGGGATAAGGCTTCACACCGACATCTGCAGGAGTTGAACATTAATATGGGAAAAGTATCAGTCTTTCCGGATGTTGTTTTTGCATTATCCCCTCCAAGGCAGATACAAATAAAACATGACAGCCCCTCTCGTATCAACAAACCAATTCATGTTGCCATATCGGTACGCCATTGGAAACATTTTAAATCAGCCACTGCTGAGCAAGGAATGAACAATTACACGACGGTCATCCGAAGTGCTGTTGAGTATCTTGTCAGGAAATATTCCGCCCGTATCACCTTCATTTCAACCTGCCAGGGGATTTGTGAATACCAACACGATGATTCAATTTTGGCAGAAAAAATTTACGCAAACCTCTCGAAAAAAATAAAATCTCACGTTGTTGTTGATAAAAACTTCCACTCCCCGGAGCAACTTTGTCAATTTCTCATCTCTGTTGACCTGGTCATTTCAACGAGAATGCACATGGCTATTCTATCCTTACTCACAGGTGTACCTGTACTGTCTATTTCATATGAATTCAAAACAAAAGAATTATTCAAACAACTGGGTCAGGACACATATTGCCATGACATTGAAACAATGACGGAGCAACACTTTCAAAAATCTCTTGATCATCTCATTGAGAACAGACGGCATATTCAAAAAGACATTGTTAAAGAAATTAAAAAACAAAAAAGTCTGGTTATGCAGTCAGCAGAATTACTGAAGGAGGAGTATTTAAAAAGGCAGCATATGGACTACACCTGAAGGGAAAAAAGTTTATAACAATTAAAGACTTGTGGCAACCAAGCAATTTCAGAGTAAAAAAACAGTAAGGTTGATAATGCGAATTGCGTTTTTAATAAATAGTTTCCCCGCTCTCTCGGAAACGTTTATCCTTAATCAAATAACAGGAATTCTCGACCGAGGACACGATGTTGACATATTCCCGATCAGGAAAGGGAACCTGGAAGAAGTCCATCACGATATTGTAAGATACGAACTGCTGAAACATACCCATTTCTGCACTGTACCACCTGAACATGCTCTTCCTCGCATATTCGGATCTTTACAAATTTTAGCGAGTCACTTTCTTACGCGCCCTGTTCTCTCCTCTACTTTTTTTCCTCAACACTGTGACAAACGACCCGGATTGCTGTCTTTTCCCTATGAGCTTACCCCTTTTAAGGAAAGAGGCGACTATGATATTATTCATTGCCATTACGGCAGTAATGGCTTGAGGGGTGCACTATACCGACATATCGGCATCCTTAAGGGAAAGCTCTTCGTCACATTCCATGGCTTTGATATAACCGAATATTTCAAACTACATGGAGAACATGTATATGACTCTCTGTTTCAAAGAGCCGATTTGTTTCTTCCAGTCAGTGATAATTGGCATGCTCAGCTTATTGCAAAAGGATGTCCACCTGAAAAAATAAAAACACACCATATGGGTATTGATTGCCGTAAATTTCGTTTTACTCCTCGTTTTTTCCCTGAAAAAGGCCCTGTACGTTTTATTACAGTTGCTCGCCTCGTTGAAAAAAAAGGTATTGAATATGCCATTCAAGCCTTTGCAAGAGTTGTGTCAAAACAGCCTGATGTCGAATACCATATTGTTGGTGACGGTCCCCTCAGGCCTGGCCTTGAAGATCTCATTACCAAGTTGGACCTCAGCGAGCGGGTTAAACTGGCAGGCTGGAAATCACAGGAAGAACTGCTTTCCTTACTGAACAGTTCCCACATCATGCTGGCCCCCAGTGTTACAGGGAGTGGAGGGGACCAGGAGGGCATTCCAGTTGCGTTAATGGAAGCAATGGCCTTGGGGATTCCTGTCATTGCCACCCATCATAGCGGCATCCCGGAACTTATCCATGATGGAAAATCAGGGCTTCTTGCACCGGAAAGGGATGAGCAGATCCTTGCTGAAAAAATGTCTTACATGCTTGATCATCATGAAAAATGGCACGAAATGGGCAGTTACGGCCGATCATCTGTGGAGAAGCACTACAACATTAAAACACTTAATAACGAACTCGTACAATTATTTGAGCATTATTCGGTGCAAGGCTAATTCATGGATTTATTTCATCCACCAGAAACACATTCACACCCTTTTGTATCCATTGTTATTCCGGTACGCAATTCACCTAAACGTATAGCGAACTGCATCGAACATCTTCTACAACAAACTTACCCGAAGGATCGTTTTGAGATCATAGTGGTTGACAATGGATCAACCGATGAAACAGCTGATGTTATTCAAGAATTTCCAGTAAAATATCTTATTGAAACAAGAGCTCAAAGCCCGTACACAGCACGAAATAAAGGTATAAAAGCAGCTATAGGCGATATAATTGCTTTAATAGACGCAAACTGTTTTGCAACTCCTCACTGGATTCAATGCGGAGTTGAGATAATGCAACAAGAAAATGCCGATCTTGTTGGAGGGAAAATATCCTTCTTGTTTTCTGGAAAGAAAAAAACAGCGGCGGAAATTTTTGACTCCGTCAGTAACGTGAAAATGAGAGAATCTATTACAAAAAGACAAGTAGCAAAAGGAGGAAACCTTTTCATCCGCAGAAAGGTATTTGATTCCATCGGCCTTTTTCCCGGCAATATCCGCTCAGGCCTTGATGTCCTCTGGACCAGAAGAGCCACAAGAAGCGGTTTCAAGCTGTCTTTTTCTGAAAAAGCAGAGGTTTCCTACCCTGCCCGCAGGCTGGTGCCCCTTCTGAAAAAAAGTTATCGGGTCGGCCAGGGTCAACCACGTATATGGCGTGAAGAAGGTCTAACCGGTATCAATTTATGGAGAAGGATCAGTGCCGGATTTGACCCTGTCAGGCCATCGATACTCAAACGAGGCATCAAAAAGCGAGGTACAGAAGACATGCTGAACCAGATCTGGAAAATATGGTTTGTCGCATGGCTCTGTGCAATAGCAAGCAATAGTGGCAGGTTACACTACCTGTCAACTCGCACCATAAACAAAATCGGCAAACGGATGAGAAGATTTTGTTCAGCTGAAATCCCCCCTCCACTCTCTCTCAAATCAACCTTTCATCCCAGAACACTGAATGAATCCTTTTCTCGCTGCAGAACAACACAGAAACTCGTGGTTATCGGCTTATCTCACTCAGGAACAAGTCTGCTGCAGAGGCTTCTCAATGCTTATCCCACCTTTCAGACTGAATACGATTTTTTTGGAGACAAGGTTATTTACAATACATCTTCTTTTTTTCGTAATGGTCTTCGGTCTGCTGTGCAGAAAAACAGGGCTGACAAGTTTATTTTTCTGATACGTGACCCCAGGGCCCGGATACTTTCCTATTGGAAATGGATACAACAAAGGGATAAAATTTACTCACATACTGTAGCAAGCCAGGATAATGACCAGTTTGCAGCCGCAATACCCTATGACATGCTGGTTGCACAAGGGAAATTATGGAACATATTTGCCCGGGATACTCTTGAACTAAGTCAAGACTCATCAAAATGTACCTGGATACGTTATGAAGACCTCGTCACAAATCCACATGACACAATTAAACGCCTCCTCCTGTTTCTCGACCTTAACCAATCTCTTTACCCGTTTTCTGTGTTATCAAAAGTAAATGCAGCATCGGTTGATAAGTGGAAGTCTGAACTCGATGATGCAACAAAAAAACTGACCTACGACTTCACAAACAGTTATTTGAACAATTTTAGATACCAGTAAAGGATACAGTGCATGGCCTCACTCGCAGAGATCATTCTGGAATGCATTAACAACCATTTAGAAAGTATGGATCCAAAATCCGGTGCGATGCCTGCCGGGCATAATGGTCCTTATCTTGATCCTGAAACACCACTGCGCAACACCTGTCACTGGCTGATAAGCTTTGCAAAGGCATATGAGTGGACTGCAGATGAAAAATACTTGAAAGCCGCCGGGCGTTGTGCCAATTACCTCGTATGCAAAGAAGCCCGCCCCCACCGTTTTTCTTTTTTCCATAGAAGCGGACCGAAAGATCACTGCAACGGCTTAATCGGCCAGGCCTGGACCTTTGAGGCTTTGGCAAATGCTGCCCATATATTTAACGACCAGCACTATACAGATCTCGCCGAAGAGGTATTTTTTCAACACAATTTTGACAAAGAATTGGGGTTATGGGACAGGCTGGAAATCGATGGAACCCTTTTGTCATGCGATATGACGTTTAACCACCAGCTTTGGTTTGCAGCATGCGCATCTCTTCTAAAAGGGAACAAGCAGGACGAACTACACACAATGGTGTTGCACTTCTTACATAACCTGGACAACACTCTTACCATCTTGCCAGGCGGCCTTATTTTTCACCCAATGATTGATCTCTGGAAAAAAAAGAGTCATTTCCGGTCAGTCACAGTGGCGCTTAAGAAATTCGTCCGAAGCTGGCTCACTGCATTTAAAACGTTTGAGCGTCCAGCTGTACGCCGGCAAAAATTGCTCTCCAAATCTGTCGGCTACCACTCTTTCAACATGTATGGATTTGCCCTTCTCAAAAAAAAGTTCCCACATCACCCACTATGGTCATCGAAAAAATTCTCCAGCATGGTTGACTTCATGACATCAGACTATTTTAAAGAAAAAATAAGCACCAATAAATATGGCTACCCGTATAACCCACCCGGCTTTGAGGTACCCTTTTCATGTTCTATTTTGAAAGATATGGGGGAAAGAGAACAAATTGATTTAATTCGATACTGGACAGGTGAACAATTTGCTCGATGTTACAACCCTCAAAGCAAAATGCTTGATCGCAACACCGATGATGGTGTCACTCTTACTGCCCGTCTGTACGAAATCATGCAATTTCCTTACAACATCCTTAAAAAGGTAGATATTTAGTTCAGCAGCAATGAAAAACCCATTTGTTTCTGTCATCATACCAACCTTTAATGACTCAAAGTCTCTGGTTCAATGTCTGAAGGCCCTGGAAGACCAGACTTATCCTCCCCGCTGTTATGAAATAATTGTGGTGGATAATGGCTCACAGGAGAATATTGTCGAACTTGCCAAAAAATATCCGCACGTCAAAACAGCACATGAAAAAAAACCAGGCTCCTACTCTGCACGGAACAGAGGTTTATTAATGGCGCAGGGAGAAATTTTTGCTTTCACCGATTCTGACTGTATACCTGATCGTCAATGGCTGGCAAATGGGGTTGTTCACCTCCTGAAAAAACCGGACTGTGGTATGGTTGGGGGAAGGATTAAGCTTTATTGTCGGAACAATGAGAAACCGACGATGGTTGAGCTTTACGAAATTGCCACTGCTTTCCAGCAGAAAAAGAACATTTATGAGGCGAAATTTTCAGTAACAGCAAATCTTTTTACTTCTAAGAAGGTAATTGACCGGGTGGGACAATTTGATGCTACACTTAAATCGGGTGGTGATGTTGAGTGGGGAAATCGTGTATACAAAAATGGTTTCAGTTTGGTGTATGGCGACGATGTCTGCGTATCTCACCCTGCCAGACGAACTGTGAAACAATTATACGCTAAAACAGTACGGGTAATGGGAGGAGAAACCGCTTTGTCATCGCGTCAGTTTCGTACTTTCCTGCAGTCAACGTATCATTGGGTCTGCCAGGCAACTCCTCCTGTCTCAAATATGTTAAACATATTCAGGTGCAAAAAACTGACAGGATTTCGCCAGAAAATGAAAGCAGCTTTTATTCTGGTATTAGTGAAATACATCAAGCTTATTGAAAAAATAAGATTACGGTCTGGGGGCAGCCCGCACCGATAACAAAATGAAGCAGGCATTGACGTTCTATTTCACGACAGACAAGACCCTTTCAGAAAAAATTGTCGCAATTAACGACTACCGGGCAGAGATAAAATTTGTCTTTACACATCCATCCATCTGATAATAAAAGAATAAAAGTCCTCTTTATTTCGCACTCATCACTTCTTCGAGGAGCAGAAAAGAGCCTGTTGCTGTTACTGGAACATGTTGACCGCAATGTCATAGAACCGGTTTATCTGGCTCCATCTTCCGGCCCCATATCAGAAAAAATAGGCAAAATTGGAATTACAACCTATATCGTCAATTATGGCCGGTGGATAAGCAGACCTCTCCCTTTTCTAAAGTTCCTATTTTTTCTGCCTTCCAGCTTAGCTGCTGTTCACAGGATCATAAAAAAAGAAGATATCGATATTGTTTATACAAATACAATGGTCATCGTTCAAGGTGCACTGCTGGCCAAATGGATGCGTATCCCCCATATCTGGCATGTCAGGGAACTGCCTGCCAACGACCCGGGACTTATTCCTATAGTCGGTTTACGAAATACATATAACTTGATACGCCGATTTTCTACAAAAATCATAGCCATATCAAAATCTGTTGCACAGCCATTATTGCACAAAGCCGAAAACAAAGTCACTGTCATTTATAATGCAACGGATCTACATTCTCAATTTCCGGCAGCTCCGGCTCATTGTCGGTTCAATGAAGAGCTGCCCACAAAAAATGATTGTTTGCTCATTGGTGTTGTTGGAGAACTGCACCCAAGAAAGGGACAGGATGACGCAATCAGAGCTTTTGCTCTTGTTAAGCAAGAAATGGAGAATGTACAACTGGTACTTGTTGGCAGAGAAGAAAAAAAATATCGTCAATACCTGGAAAAAATAATCGCCGACCTGAATCTGCACGGCAGTGTTATTTTTACTGGTTTTCAAAAAAACGTGAAACCTCTTATTTCTCAATTCAGAGTTACCCTTATGCCATCATGGAGTGAACCATTCGGCAGGGTAACGATAGAGTCCATGGCCCTGGGCGTGCCGGTTGTCGGCACCAACAGCGGCGGCACTTCTGAAATTATTGAGGATGGAGTATCAGGTTTTCTTGTGCCGCCTCAAAGCCCTGAGCATATGGCTGAAAAAACGCTATTACTTCTCAGGAACAAAAAGTTATGTTCTCAAATGGCTGAAAAATGCCGTCATATTGCGCAAAAAAATTTCTCACCCCAAAGATACGCTCAAAATATTTCCGCAGTTATTGTAGAGACGTTTCAGGAAAATTCTTCAACAGAATGACTGACTTTGACGGACTCGTGAAAACCCTCTCGACCGCCGCCGGAACGCGTGTACGTTGTTGATATTTCCTTGGCGGATGGTCAGCTTCGAGACTTTTTGCGACTTTATCAACTCTCATGATTCGGCAGAGCCGTTGAACTCTGACCACGCCCAAGGGCGGGCTGTTTCAGAATAAAATTTGCTGTTTCATTTTCTTGAGAAAACAGCTATTCCTCCACCCGGTCATATCGCATTTGCGTTACCTGTTCTGAAACAAGGCCGATCATGAAAACAATGACAGACGTTGACAGCAGCAGGGCTGACATATTGGTAAAACGGCCGACAGAGAAGAAAGTATAAAAATAGTAGCAAAACCCAACGATAAAAAACATAAAGCTGATAGGGAGAAATACACGAAACGGTGAATAAAGAGTTGCGATTCTGGCAATAATAAGAAGAAAACGCGTTCCATCCTGGAGCAGCTTGATTTTACTCTTGCCTTTCCGTTTTTTTGCCTTAATCGGAATATATTTTACGCTGTGGCCGCTACGTAAAAATGCCATGGTCAGGGTTGTAGGGTAAGAAAAACCGTTGGGCAACAGATAGATAAATTTTCTGGCCTCATCGCGCCGCACCAAGCGAAATCCTGAAGTAAGGTCTTTAACTTTAAAACGGGTTACATACGAGGCAATCCTGTTATAAATCCAATTGGCTAAGTTCCGATGCCATGCCCCATCCGACCCTCGCTTTCGGGCACAAACCACCATATCGTATTTCCCTTTAAACTCAAGCAATCGAGCAATGTCTGCCGAGTCGTGCTGGCCATCGGCATCCATCATAATGACCCACTCACCAAGGGCTGTACGCAGACCCTTTTTTATGGCTGCGCCATTACCTATATTATAAGGCTGCGACCAGACGGTGGCACCGGCAGTCATGGCTACGTGCATGGTATTATCGGTGGACCCGTCATCAACGACAAGTACTTCAAAATCCGGGTACATTTGTCGAATTTTTTTTACTGTTTCGCCAATACTCTGTTCTTCGTTATAGGCCGGCAGTAAAACGGTAACATCCGGTTTATTTTTCAATGCCATGAGCAAACGTTGTCCATTTCTCTAAAGTGGGGGGATTCATATGACTTTTCTGTTGCACATTTGTTCAGCAGATCAAGAGCATGACTTTTAAACTTTCCCTGGTTGTGTTTAGTGTTATTTGTAGGTTGGGTTAATTTCCAATAACCTCTGTTCTTGTTGGGTTATAGGTCTTTCAACTTTTTTACTTATTGCTTGCTACCGAAAACCCAACAATTCTGGTAGCATGAAACGAATTTAACCCAACCTACAATGTAATAACAACGAGTTATGTCAAGTCGGAAAGTTGAGTTTTAAACTTTCCGTGGTAATTTTTAGTTCTGGTGCCAGTGGGGTGAGGAGTTCCCTTTCCGTTCATATTTGTATAACATGTATATGCCCTGCTTTTTTTCCAAGGTAAGAACATGCTCTATTTCAGCAACAACCCTTTTATCAAAAGCGTATTTAGATCCGTCAAAATCATATTTGTGTTTGGCTATTATAACATATGAGGCCGCATATTTATCCATAATTTGTCTTCGCACATCCCCTGACTGTGGCTGGAAAAACATGCGGACATCTTTAATCCTGCTGTTTTTGTCGTCTTTGTGCATGGGATATCCCCAATGGGATGCAAATGATACAATCACATTACGGTCAGCGATACCGGCAAGGAGATATGAGGAGCGTGGATCACTGATAATTGTTGCATCAGGTGGAGTCAATGCGGCAAGTTCAAGCAGGTCCTCATAATGATCAAACTGACAGACATTTTTCAGAAACTGGATATTGGCAAATAACAGAAATAATAGAGCTGCAACAGCCCCTCCCAAAACTATTCGGTTTTCACCCGCTCCGAGCACACGACCGGACAAGACACTTAACGGCATCAGGGAGACAAGAAAAATACGCCAGTACACACCACCTATATTAAAGTACCAGCAGGCAGAGGCAAGAGCTAAAAAAAATCCTGACCAGAAATAAAGAAAATAATTTTGGGTTGTCAAATTTCCCAGAAGAACAATGGCAAACAAGGGAGAAAGCAGGATGAAAAGTTCGACAGGATTCAGCGTCCTGAAATCTTCTGCCAACATTGTGTATGAGAAATAGCTTGGGAAAGAGGTTTGCAGGACAATGACAAGAACAATGCCCCCCGTAACAGCAACCTTTACACCCGGCATTCTCTTTTGAGCATATGTGCCAAATCTCTGTTGTATGCCGCATATAAATTTTTTCAGATAAAAGTACACCGGGCAGATAAAAACCATTACAGGCAATAGAGGAGCGCCTCTTTTGAGGGCATCAAGAAACAACTTAAAAGTACTGAAATATGGCCAGAGAAATGTCATAAGACAGGAGGTCATGACAATCAACAGGGCCCAGGATATTTCTGTGACCTTATTTCTCTTTGTATCTGTCAGATGATCTGTAACCAGTAATGCATAGAGTAAAAGCAGCAGGCAGCCTGTAAAAATATGTTGGATAAGACAACAGAACATGAAGAAAATAATTGCTATCCGTGTAAAAGAATTCTGCTTTTTCTTACCGGCAAAGTACAGGGTGAAAAACAGACAGGCATATGCAGCCGTTTGGGCATAAAAACCATTTATCATGAGTCCCGGCAAAGAAAATACTCCTGCCCAGATAGCATGATGCGGCCCCCATGCCAGTAAAGCAAAAGCTAGAACAGCCGGCAATTCCCCCCTGCCCCGCACATATTTCCCGGCAAAGAGCAATAAGCCTTTAACGAAAAATGCTGTCATTGCTGCCCCGGAAAACAAAATAGACAGATGTATATTATTTGTAATTTTAAAAAGAGCGGCCTGGAAAAACAGGGATAAATTGTAATGAAGATCCGGAATACCCTCAAGGTGGATAACAGGGCTTCTCGGTGGGAAATTTCGAGCCATTTCGCGTATTGCTGCAAGATAAAAGGGGCCGTCGGAGTAGTAATAGAGCTGACAGAAATGGTTAATTATGACATAGGCAAACGCTACTAGTAAAACGAAGAAGGAAACGACTCCACCTTGTCCTGATTCATCATTACCATTTCGCGCCCGGCTCGTCTCATCTCGCTGTAGCATAGAGAAATATCCCTTTATATTCATCTTTTGTGGGCAAAGGAAGCCTTTTGCGGCTGATTATATAATCTATCCGGCTAGAGCCATCTTTTCCAAACGAATGAGAGTCAATCTGATCAACATATCCTGCCGACTTCATTAAAGAGAGTCTTCTGTTGTACTCCAGTGCCAATGATCGATTAAATATTATTCCGGCACCTTGCAACCTCGACCAATAAGCTGAAGAACCCAATTCAAACCAGATTCTTTCGACTGGTAAGGCATTGGTATTTGTAAAGATGAGACTTCCTGCTGGAATTTCTTTCTTCCAGATGTCGACCGGAAAATCTGTCAATTGATCTTTAAGCAATGTTCTTTGCGGCTCAAGGTGAGAAGGAAGATAACTTGCCGGATTGATACCAGGCAAACAAAGAAATATAAAAAAAATCCCACTGAAAGCAGCGGAGACATACTGCGGCACCTTATTGGGTAAATACAGTACAACTGAAAGCACGAGAACCGGAAAGTACGGGCCACTGACAAGCACAAACCAGGGTATCAGTGTCTGCAGCCTGAACAGGACGGAATAGGTGGTACAATGGAGAAGAACAACAGGTAAAGGTATAGCAAGAAGTATGAAGGCAACAACTGCAAGCAGCGTTGTCTGAATATTTTGTACCCGCCTTGAAATGTTTTTGTTTACAGTTTCCGGCAACAAACAGATCATCAGAGCAGCCAGCACCCAGAACAGTTCCGCAGAACTGATTCCCCCGCCCATAATGCACGGTATAACCACCATCAGCGCTGCAATTTTTTTGAGAAAATTTCCACTGTCCCAGAGGGCGTAGCCCCAGAGAAAACAGAGAAGCGGGTTAATGAGCCGCAGGATCCAGAATGCTCTCCAGAACTGAATCTGGAAGGGCAGAGCAAGAGGATAACTGTAGGTAACAACAAGAGATATAATGATGCACACCACTGTTGTCACTGCCAAAGAAAATACCAGTCGCTTCTGGCCAGCAGAAAGAAACGACAAGGAGGCACCTGCAACAATAAGTGACGCAAGAACGGTCAGCCATTCATCCTGCGACCAGTCAAACGGGAATAAATAGGAGGAACGGTTAAAAACAATGTTTCTCCACTCTTCATCAAATTCAAGGAAAGGGTTCAGACCTTTAATGAGATCAGGGCTGAGAAAGAAAAGCAAAATGAGAAAAGCCGACAGTATCAAAAGGGACAGGCTCAACACTTTCCATTTCCTGCCAAGCAGCCAGAAGACAAGAGTTACAACACCTCCTCCGAAGGCCATGATCGGATGAAACAATGCGGCAAGGAAAAGCAGGATGATACCGCACATGTTGCGGCCCGTATAAATACTCCCGAGAACAAATAAGACGAGGGCCTGTGCGGCAAGACGTGGAGTCAGGAATGGTTCATTAACGTCAAAAAAGATATAATGTATTTCGTTGCATGCCAGTACGACAGCAGCAATGAAAACAATGACGGAATTTCTACCGGTAAACTGTCGAAAAAAAAAGAGAAGCGAAACTAAAAAAAAGGCCTTGCTCAAGACATACAGGACAAGGCTTCCATTGATAAGTCCGAACAATTTTATAAAAAAAACATAAAAAGGACTGAAAACCGTAAAGGCGTCCTGGGACCCAAAAAGAAAAAAGAGATCCTTGTCGTATCTGCCGGGATGAAGATGAGACATGGCCTGCAAGGCATAAAGTCGTGCATCATGAACAATGCCGGCATAAGGATTGGCGAGACAGTCAATTACGAGAAGTAAGAGCAGGCTCAGGAAAAAAGAATACTCCTTTTTTTTTTCTAAATATTGCAACAAATCAGGCAAGGAGCAATTTCCCCATTAATGTATGTCGGCAGTGTCGGGAAGGGGTTCCCGACCTACTATAAATGCAACGAGTGAAATGACCTGTCACTATTGCTGCTCAAGCATTTTGCTAGTGGTATAAACCCGTCCATTGCTGAGAAGGATAAATTTTCCACCATAAGGATCTTCAGGGATTTCTTTAATAATACCTGAAGAGACAAGATCATCAAGACTCGCCGGCATTTTCCCGTATTGTTCTTTATAGGCATCAACCTTGTTTTCAAGATAGGACAGTATCTGCAACGCAGTCAGACGCTTCTGAAAATACTTTTTTATTCTTTCATCCCTTGTCTGAGATATCATATCCTCCAGAAACATTATGCCTGCACGGTGCTCAAAGGAAAAGACAGAAAGCCTTGCTGCCCAACTGGCAAGCCAGTATGGTGAGTCCGGCAACTTGGAGGCTTTCATAAAATATTCCGAAGCCTTCTGATTATCCTTAATAAAATAGTAATAGTTGAAACCGATATAATAAGGAAACCTGTAATTATCAGGAACATTTTCCATGGCTTTTTCAAGGAGGCGGTTGGCAGATTCAGGTCGGCCGGCATCCCAGGCAAGAAATATCTGCGAATACTGATAGGCGTCAAAATAATAAGGATCAAGATCAGTGATAATATCAAGGGTATCTTCCAGATAGTCCCAATGAAGGTCCGTAAAATTTGGAAGCTCTTGAATCCGACCACCAATAAAGGTCATAAATTTAAAAAGCAGGAAATCAGCGGTCACGCCTTTAAACTCAAGCGACAAAGGAGCTATCAGTGTAGAAGGAAGAGTATAGGCAATAAAATCAGTGTCAAGAAACAGTTTCCTCTGCTCCTGCAGTTTGACCGTCAGGGGAATATAGAGGGCAACCAGAATTGCTCCTATGCAGATTGCTTTAAGAAAACTTTTCAATTGAACTCTCTGCGCTTAAAAATCAGAATAGCCATATAGAGAAGCAAAGCAGTATAGGCGACACTGTAACCCACAAGAAAGACAGTATGGGACATGGTCATAAGTTTGCCGTGACTCGCCATGGTTTTTATATCAAAAGCAGACAGATTCGGCAGGATATACTGAAAGGTTTCAACAGTGTGCTGAATCAGTGGTGAAGAGAAACCTATGGTCTCCGCCTCTTTTTGAAAAAAAACCACAATCTCTTCAATGGTCTGGCCTACAATATAGGTGGACACGGCAAAAAGCATGGTCAAAAACGAGCTTGAAGTAATAGAGCTGTAAAACAGGACAAATCCATTGAGCAAAAGAAGCATCAGAAGTTCATAGCCACAGGCCTGGTAATAACAGGTCCAGGAAAAATCCTTAAAATAAGCTTCAGCATACGAGGCCTTGCAGAGATAAGCAACAACGCTGCTGAAAGCTATCAGGCAGGTCAGAGACACCGTAATAAGTAAGGCAAGGCCGATATATTTCCCTAACACATACTGACTTCTGGATATCGGCTTTGAAAGAACGCAGTAAATGGTTCTTTTATCTATGTCCTTGGCAATAAGGTTGATATTAATGAAAAAGGTCATGAGAAGACCGGCTAGTCCAATGGTAGATAACGTCAGATCCACTGTGACCTTGCCGATATCATAACCGAACAGTTGCGTGGCAAGTAAAGTGGCAAGCAGCATGAACAATGCAAGAAGGCCGATACCATGAAGCGCTCTGTCGCGGATGCCCTCTTTATATGTGAGAACGGCGACAGACCAAATACGTACAAGGATCATTTTCCTCCCTCCAGCCAGCGCAAAAACTCTCTTTCAAGGACATTGGAAACAACATCTAAATGCTCGCATTCAAGTTTTTGTTCAGAAAGAAACAGCATTACCCTGGGAAGATTACTCTTTTGGCATATTATGGCAGTGGATTTCCCCTCCTGCTTTTTTTCTGCACCGATAGTGTGGAGTACCTGAACTTGATCGGCTGACATTTCCGGTACATACACTTTTATCTGTGTCTGTTGCGACACAAGGTTTTCCTTGTCCAGGATTGTCTTGAGCTGACCTTTTGCCATGATGGCAACCCTGTCACAAAGACGTTCCACGTCATTTAAAATGTGAGAACAAAAGAGGATGGTTTTTCCCTGTTTTTTGAGAGTCAGGATCAAATCGACCACAAGTTTGCGACCAATGGGGTCAAGTCCGGACATTGGCTCATCGAGAATAATAATCTCAGGATCGTGAATCAAGGCAAAACATATACCTGCCCGCTGGGTCATCCCTTTGGAGTAGCTCCTGAGCTTTCTCTTACGGGCATGATCAAGGGCCAGAGTCTGCAACAGTTCATCCATCCTGGGCTTAATCGACTCGGAAGGCATCCCGGCAGTCACCGCACTGAACCGCATAAGTTCCTCGGCGGAAAGATAATCATAAAAATAGGGATTTTCCGGCAGAAAGCCTATCTTTGTCCGGACATCGGCCTCGGCAGGTGAACGGCCGTCAATGGTGACCGTACCGGATGTTGCCCTGATAAAACCCAATAGGATTTTAAGAATAGTACTTTTGCCCGCTCCGTTGGGACCGACAATACCAAGCACCTCACCCGGATGGACATCGAGGCTGAAGTTATAAACAGCTTGCACCTTTTTCTGGAACAGACCGGGATTGAAACGCTTATGGACTTTTTGAAATGAAATACTCACGTGAATAGAGGAAGTTAATCAGCTTTTTGAACATTTAACATCTTATTAGTCATAAGACATATAATAAAAAGTCCAGGCAACTAACTTAGCTGCCTGGACTTTTGCGAAACTTGAATCAGCTTAACATTGACAAAAATCAACTGCCGCCGCGCACTTGCCAGCCATCTTGTATAGTACCAGAACCATCAAAAACTGCAGTAGTACCAGACCCAGCTACGGTATCAAGATCATCAGGATCAGGAGCTGTTTCATATGCACTTCCCTGAACAGTTGCTGCAGCAGCCTGGTAAATACTGTTATCAGCAGGACAATTAGCAGAATCAGCAGAAATAGAGTCACGCGCTGCAAAAAAGAGGCGTACTGCGGGGGAGGCTGAGGTACTTACAGAGGCAACGGACATGACCTCACCAGGTGTGCAGTTGACTGTTGTATAGCCCATACCATCTGCTGAGCCACCATCATAGCGAACTAAACTTGCGGCAGCAATGGGAATACCTAACACTCCAGGCCCACTTGTATCACTAAGATCGATGGTACCGCTACCTGAATCATCCTCAGCGGCCTGAGAAATGATTGGAGTCATCAGCAGGCACGCTGCAAGAATTGACAGTGTTCTTTTTGAAAAACGTTTCATAATTAAATCTCCTTTTTTAAAAAGGTGTAATAGCGAAATAGTGAACTACCTAACTAACCTGAAACATTAATTGGTTGGAAAGTGATCCCATTCACCGTTGTATGCCTGGGCTTCGTTTTTTACCTGCCGTACATCCCCAAGGGCCTGGGTGTTGAAGGCACGGGAACGATAACGGGTGAACTGTGGAATGGCAACGGCTGCCAAAATACCGATAATAGCAATAACAATCATCAACTCAACAAGTGTAAAGCCCATCTGGCGTCTTTTTTTCATTTGTTTGAGTAATGTAATCATGGGAAACCTCCTTTTTTGACCTGTGTTTTTTTGACCAGCAGATCGGTTATGATTCTTGTGCTCAAATTTTCTTTTGGGAGCATTTTTTTTATTGTTGTTTTTCTTTAATGCGACTTGCGTGCCAAACATTTACTCTTTTCACTCAAAACGACTAACATCTTAATTTCACAATATCTTTCCTAGAAAAATTTATAAACTCACTTCATATTAATCTCTTTCATTCTTCAAACTCTTTTAACTGACAAAATTTGTCAGCAATCAGTGACAAATATTGTCAGCAAGTAAACAAATTTTGTCACTGGGACAACTACCTATATTCAAAGTAAAATTTTCTGAACAAAAAAAATTGCCGGTTTCCAATCAACATTTCCGGTAAAAACCTGAATTGTTAATCGCAAACCGGCAACTTGAATTGGCATACCAGCTTTTTTATATTTCGAATTTTATTACACCAACTATTTCTCCTTCCAGGATGTCTTGCCGCTTCGAACGGCCGTTGCCGTATCAGCAGTCTGCCGGAACACATCGCCCGTAGACATCTGTGTAAAGACGCTTACAGTTGCCCCATCTTCGCCGCCATCACCGCTGCCGTCGTCACCTCCTCCGCCTGATCCGGAATGAATGGCAGGCGAAGTGGCAAGCCCACGCCCCAAGTCCACATAACGTGTTGCCTTGTATTTTACTTCACCATCTATGGTCACTGCTTCTGTGCCAAAAATAGTGGGCGAAGGATAGGATGTTCCTGTTTTGTAGTATTGCCCGTACAACCGGCTGTTGCCCTCTCCGGCACAGGGATCGTCACTTGGCTGGAAGACTGAAGTAAAGAGAATTCCGCCAAGAAGTGCCGACTGGCCCAGACTGCGAGTTGCCGGAGCAATACCGGTTGTGCCGACAATGGCCGGCAAATCAAGGTACCAGCCCATCTTATAGTCATCCACCTCTGTAACCAGATCCTTGAAATTGGTTATCTGTGCCCCGCCTATTGTTGCATTCGGGCCATTAACCACTGTCTGAGCATCGTCGGTATAAACATCGATATCTGTGGAATCAATGAGTTGTGTTGCAACATTGATTGAACCACCAGAGTCATCATCTTTGACACCATAGAGACTCTGAATTGTTGTACTGGACTTATCGTCCATGACATAGTAGCGACCGGTTCCGAAATAGACCCATTTATTGTTAAAGTTATCAACGCTCAAGGCCGGCTGAGAGACAACCGGTTGCCCCACATCTACCAAGGTGGTCGGAGCATCCCATTGTGCAGGATCACGGTTCTCATCGAGATTACAACGCATTAAGCGGCCAACATCTGCATCGGCATCCCCAACAAGGCCGAAATAGAGGGTATCTGCATTAAAATCCAGATCCCAGTCAACAGAGACCGGACTCCCCATGAAAGTATCGGCAACACCCGTATCACAGGTAATGACCCTCATCCCGGAAGCTCCCAGCGCAGTCAAGGCGCAACCGGTCGGGGCATTGGTTGTTGTCCCCGGAGTGGTGAGTTCCTCAAGGTCAAGGACATACATTTTAGCCGTGGAACCACTGGCCGCGGTTGAAATTGATTCCGGACCAGAACCAAAAACAAGATACCATTTATTTGAAGGAATTGTGGAATCCCTGAATGCCATAACGGTTGGATAAACCATGGTCAGACTGCCGTCAGGGGGTTGAATTTCGCCAAGTAATGTCGGTTCTTCTTCCGGGTTGGTGATGTCAAAGATCACATATGCCGACCGCATTGCGACATCATTTGCATCCGGGTTACCTGGAGGATGTATTGTGCCGAGACCGTCTGCAGCAGTATCGATAACCATCTCACCACCACCGAAACGCATACTCACAACCATGACCGTTCCCCAGCCGTTAGGATGATTGGCATCAACAGTAAAGATGTTAGCGTCAAAAACTCTTGGTTTGCCATCAACATAATAGACATGAGAGTAGTTTGGATCCTTAAGCCACTTTAAATGAGGAAGCAGATTCATAGGCGCATAGGCCCATATTTCACTCCCCAGAGGGTGCTCAGTGGCGGCGCCATCAGTTGCGCAGTTTTTACCGGAAACCGAGTAGCGCACTTTCTGCTCAGCCGTATCGTAGCCCGCATCCCCCGGGGCCAGAATATTATTTGCGGCATCGACTCGAACAAGTTCATAAAAACCGGCGTTAAAGGCATGCAGCAGGCCATCATTGCCGCCGACATAGGCAACTACCCTTCTGTCTGCGTATTGCTGCCGATATGCCGTATAGGTGGAATCATCATAGAGGATATTAAATGCCTCCTGGGGTGAGGAAATGACCGTGGGGGTCGAATTGATAATATCACCAAGCCGCATCACCCTGGCAGTTGCGTCGTCCGAGGTATATTTAACGGTTCGTGAACGATATCCTGCAACATCAACACCTCGCACGTAGTTCACCAAATTTTCAGCATCAGTCTGGTTGTCAACATCAAAAAAGCCATAGCTCACAGGACTTGCACCGGCGAACATGGTTTCCTCAAATTCAACATATTCGCCGGTATCAACTGTAGAATCCAGATCCTTGTCAATCCAGGTCATGATGTGGCGGCCAGTGTCAGCCTGGGCGGAATAAAGTCTGTTTGATTCTATCTGAGCGTCACTGAGCCCTTCAAGGTACAACTGCTCCCTGGCATTCCACAGGTAACCAAGTTCATAAAGTTCCTTTTCAATGAAATCAAAATTTGACAGCATCAACCTGTCGCCCTCTTCAATCCAGTCTAAAACAGGCGTTACGGTAAAAGCCAGAGAACCTGAATTTGCCAGGGTGAGAACAGTTGCACTGGAGCCACCATTGCCGGTAGTCTTGTTGACCACGCTCCAACTACTGTATGTATCCCCGGCATAACCTGTCATATTAAAGGTTGCTATTTTGGCACTCGTACACCCTGTAAAAACATCATCTTCAACGGTGATTACAACCTCTCCCGTGTTCACCAGGGTGATGTCGTGAACTACAGTGCTTTCCGCAGCGGCAGAAAGGCACTCAATATACCAGTTATCATACCCCTTTCCCTGCTCACCTACTAAATTATAGGTTGATATCGTTAAATCATCATGAACAACCAACCAGTCTCCGGCTGGGTCTACAGTAAAGGTAAGGCTTCCGCTGTCGGACAGGGTTAACGAGGTATCGCTTCTGGCAGTTAAAAGCGACGTGCTGTCATATATCTGCCATTTATCAAACGCCTGGCCTGCCGGTCCTAGAAGTGTTCCTTCTGTAATTGCCAGAGTAACTTCCCCGGTGTCCGGATCATAGGCAGTTACCTCCCCGGTCATGGAATACGGCTCAAGTGTTATCACTCGATCAGCATATGCGGTGACAGCACCTTCCATAGAATAGGGAACAAGGGTTACATCTCCTGCAGTATAATCAGAGACCACACCTTCCATGGAATAAGGATCAAAAACATCGCCATCATCACTTGTATAGACCCTGATACGTGTCCTTTCTTCCGTTTCATCATAAAAGGACTGTATCACCTGGTCATACAGATAATTATCAAGGATACCGTTTGGCGTACATTCTCCTCCGGCAATATTATCGGTGAGGCTGCAATCCTGTCTGGTATAGCCATAACTGTCCAGCCAGAGCGCATGAACCGTACCGAGCCAACTGGCCTGCCTGCCTTCAAGATCTTTTTTTAACGGTTCAAAATATGCCTGGTACAGGGCGCCTTCACCCCTGACGTTGTTTGAAACAACGGCTGCAGCAGTGCCTGAGGATGTTCGCTCAAGAATTGTCAGAAAAACACGATTCAGAGCGTCTTCAAGCTGCTGGGGATGGCTGGCATAAAAATATGTATCAGGAATATCATCTGAACCACTTTCACCAGTAGCATTTATGACGCTGTCCCATTCCTCTTTCCGATCAGGAATGTCATTATCATTCATATCCTCGAAACCGCCCCATTTGGAGGCATACCAGAGAGGATCTTCAAGCAAACCGGCACTGGCGTCTCCAAGCGTATAGGTTCGACTGGAAGTGCTGCCTCCATCAACCAGACCGTAACAGTTTGTACAACCGGCTATAGACGTCGGGTCTGTATAATTAAAACCATTTGTCCCGGAATGAATATGAAGTCCATCGTCTTCAGTACCGCTGATGACATAACCATGGCCAATGCTGTAACCCAGGTTCTCAAGTGTAACTCCAGTGGTAATGGTGATATTTGTTGCAGTTATAGAGTATTCAATAATTCCTCCGGCATCGAGGTCATAGTCATTGCCCTGAAGACTGTCCTCCCAGATAACCAGAAATTTACCGTGCCCTACTCCGGCAACCTCGGTATGGGGTTTGACAATTTTGAAATCCACCATTGTGCAGCCATAATCATCCTTATCATTGGTAATACAGGATGGAAGAAGCGTTACGACTTCGTCATCCGGCGCTCCAGGGATCGGAATTTCAATAACCGGATTTCCTGCAGCCAAACGAACAGAATAGGTATCAACCTTTTGAATCCCAACCAAAGCACGGTTACCGGTCAAAGTGTCAGGCCGAATATCATTGGTATGGGCATACCAGGCAAGCCCGGCAACGCGGAATCCGCCTCTGAGATCGGGTCCTTCCGGGCAGAGTCCACGCACCTCGCCCAAATCTGTAATTTCTTTAGCCGTACATTTTCGGTTCTGGTCGGCATCGGTTTCGCCGACAAACCACTTTCTGTCAGGATGAGCAGCATCAGGATAAACCTCTTCCACCCTGCCGATTATTTCAGTAAGTTCCTGGGAATTTCGAGAGGAGTCCAAATCCTTGACCACACCGAAGCTGTTTGTATCGAGTTCATCCTTAACAGCAGCCGGATCGGAATCAAAGACAGTATCTGCCGAAATAACACTGGAATTAAAGTTGACGACATTAAGGCGTGTGCAGTAGTTATCTGTGGTCACGGGATCTACCCAGACACCTGTATTATAGTTGATGCCTTCTATAAATTGACCATCTCCCGACTGATAATCAGTTGGGGAATTTTCACCGGCAAAATATCGGAGACCACTCAGATAAATCTCGGCAAAGGGATTTCCCCAGTTATGGCATTCACTGTCGCTGGTATCCCCAAAAAAATTGATAGACAGTGGACATTTATCCCCCTGGTTGGAATTATAGTTCCAATTGTCATAGTCATACCCATAAATGCGAAAGAGGCTCCAGGTGTTAATCACTCCCTCTGATTTCGTGGCATGTCCGATGGGTCCGCCGGCAGAAGAATACACACGCTTAAAGGTTCCATCACCGATATGATGATTAGCGTCAACCCAGTCGTCCTGATTATTAAATCCCGTATCAGTGCCTCCGTCGACATCGCCATCACCGTCACAGTCGCGGCCAAGGTTGATCTCACGGCACATGCCGTCAACACCGTCAATATTGGCTATTTTCTGCACCATTTCTCCGCCACGCGTGGCCTTACCATAGGTACCGGCAACCATACCGAAGAGCAGCTTATCATCATCACCATATAGCTGTAGCAGGCCGATGGGCTTGAAGTTCCCGTAGGGATACTGTTTACATTTTTCCTTACTGGAAACAAGATCAAGAACACCATCTGCATTTGCGTCCTTGCAAACCTGAACCCTTGCAACATAGTCATCCAGGCCGAGTCCAACATCTGCTTTTTTAGGGTTGTCCTGGGCAGCATATATCTCGGAATAAACAGGATCGTTATAATTCTTGCCATTGGAACCGGGATCCTCTTCCTCCCACATGCACTGATGCACCTCACCGGCACTCCAGAAGGCATAATTCCCTTCAGCAACCCGGATAAGAGGCGGCTCGGTAATTTCTTCCGAAAAATCATTTGCTGAAGAGTAGGTAACATTGCAGATCGTCAGTCCCGTCCGGGTGAGATTGGTGATATCCCAGTCGGCAATCGTCCCAGACCCTCCGGTAGTTTTAACATTCACGGTTAACGGATTGCCGTCAGAGCTGTCAAAGGAAGTCACCCAGCCCTTCATAAAATTCCCGGAATTGGCGTGATCAATTATGGTGACATAATCCCCGACCTCAACCCAGTTACCGGCCTGGTTCGTATTAAAATTTTTTGACCCGGTGCCAATCCCGACGCTTGAAGAACTTGATCCGGTGGGAGATGAGGAATTGACGGAGAATGGCGTCAGGTCATTGATGTCATTTCCATCATAGTGTTTGGCAAAGGCATGGATATCAAGAGGAATGAAAGCACGTTCCAAGACCGTATCGGTGGAGGTATCTACCCTGCGATGACCGCCGAAAAGAATTTTCCTAATGGCATCGATCCGGGTCATGGAAGCCCAATTCAGAAAATTGCCGCTCCAGTAACTTGAACTTGCCCCGGTACAGTACTTATCAGCAGTGACGGCAACAGGCTCGAACCGTTGGTCACCGGCATCATAGTCATAACATTTATAGCTGTCAAAATAGCCGTAGTAGTCTATTGAATGCTTATAGGTTGTTTCCGGTATATCATCATCATCAAGGTCGGAATAGTCGTTATAGGCCTTGAAAAAAAGCTGATGATCATTGGAGGAATTGATCATTACCTGGGGGCTGACCGCGGTTTCAATAAGACTTATCGGGGCGGATGAAAAATCCGCCATGGTGTAGGTTGATACTTCAGCATGAACCGACGCAACACCCCAACAGACGACTAAAAAAACAAGGACTCCCTGCATGTGTCTTATTCTTTGACAAAGCATCATTTTTAAGAACCTCATGACGGCCTCCCGGAATGTAACTTTCATGGACATAAATTTCAAAATGATTTTTCGCAGTCACTTGAACTTGCGTTATTAATGAGATGAGTACTGAGCTTCCACTCGACAGCAACGACAGACTCACTATTCTGGACACCTTCATGGTCAGCGATAATCGTGTAGTTTATGTGGGTTCCACCAGCAGCAGATCCTTTACCAAGCCCCTCATAGCCGGCAATCATCTGCAAGCCGCTGCCTTCCGAATTTCGTGTCAATCCTCCGGCAGAAATATTCGTGTGAGGAGCGGTGACGTCTGTCGGATCTGTATAAAAAACAGCATCCCGGCTGGTATCAGTAGGAGGAGCAACAAAAGCAACTTTCAAAGATGAGGCATAATCGAGATCTTCCACAACTATATTACCGCTGGTGCCGACGATCTGCTTTGTTGTCCCCGCAGGAGGAGAATCGGCCGTAAAACCGTTGAAATTAATGCAGAGAGCATTCTCATAGGTCAATCGGATACCAAGTTCCGCACCACCGTCTGCCTGGTAGAATGTCTGTTTATGCACCTTATCATTACCAGCAATCTGTAACTCAATAATCGTCGAGTTCGTTGCGGCAACACCGATAATGACAAGTATCAGCAGAACAAGAAGGGAGGCAACGAGAATAAAGCCGCTTTCTTTACTTTTTTTTTCTAAAATATCAGCCACATATACACCTATACCGAGTCAGCTTTAACATACGTCATGGTCACGGTTTTTGTTCCGCCTCTCACCTGCCGCTGAACACTGACAGTGATGGTCATCAGGCCTTCGAAAGGGTCATCCGGAGATACGTTAACGGTGACATCACCTGTTACGGAAGCCGCGATATCATCATAGTTCTCACCCAGGATGAGTTCCACCTGATCTGTGGCGTCCGTGGCAATCTCCGTGAGATCACTTGCCGAGGAATTGCCTTTAATTGAGGCAATCTGCATGGCATTGACCGACAAAATACCGAGGGTAAAGATGGCCACGGCGATGAGAACCTCAATCAAGGTAAAACCAGCCTGGGGATTCGATGATAATCCTTGAACGTCTTTCATTATTATAACCCCATATTTCGGCACTGTACCGTGGTTGTGAGCAGGCGGCGTCTAAAATTTGATGTAGGGGGATTCCAGATTGCCCCGGAGGGTGTCACATAGGTTTGATCGTTGACAAAATTGGGATCAGCCCTCTCAGCCCTGGCAAGGATGGTTATTTCCACACTTCTTATCCTGGCAAGATTCCCTGGAGTGAGAGTCTTCGTGTCATCATCCAAAGTATAATAAAATTCTACAGCCATGATGTTTTCAGCAATGGGCTGAAATATGATACCACCATCTGTAGAACGACCAAGATTAGCGGCCACGCTCCAGTCAGCGCCTCCTCCGTCGGCTATGCCGTTTACGTCAGCGTCTTCGGCTGCGGCAAAGCCATAGGTAATATTTTCATTGGCGCCCGTACAGTCACCATTGCCGAATTCTCCAAACTCATCACCTTCAATTACACCGTTTCCGTTGTTGTCCGCCCCCTCATCAACGGTGCCGTCATTGTCATTATCCAAGCCATCCGATTCACCACCAGTAATATCACAGGTAAACTGCAGGCTACCGGAAGTTGCCACAAGAATAGTTGCCCCGGAAGTACCAAGAGGATCATAGCCCGCCATCCTGATTTCCCTGGACATGAAATCGATTCCCGCCCTGATATTCTGCTGCATTTCCGTTACCTGATCCTGGGCCAGATAGCTGTTCTGCTGGGACTGAAATGCTGAATAAATGGAGGCCATGACAATGCCGGATATCAACATGGCAATCAAAACTTCAATCAAGGTAAAACCTTTATTTTGTCTCAATGTATTGTAGTTCATATAAATCTGCTTTTAACTCCAGCTGTCTCCGACTCCGTCACTGTTCGAATCAGTGCCTATCTGCAGCCTTAATCCACCGGCTAAAGACAATGTAATTCTATACCAACGGTTATTGGTGTTTCGCAACTGGACATTCCCTATTCTGCTTCGCAGGGGCAAACCTTTTGGAGTAAATCCGGGTGTTGTTGAACCAAACGAAAAATTTGCGCTGTCAAGTATCACCTCATCAGGAAAGGTAATATTCATCAGAATGAACTCGTCTCCGTTTTGCGTATCATCACCGGCAGTTCCTGTTGTTCCACCATCATCGATAAAAATCATGTAACTATTAGCTGCAACATTAAAAGAAATAACGACATCGTTGTTCGTTTTTATAGCTGTAATTTTTGCTTTCTGAAAATTGGAATAAAGGTCTCGTGCGGCTGCCTTTAATTTATAATTGGGCACCAACAACGAAAAACTTGGAACAACAACAAGGGTCAGAATGCCTATTATCCCAATAACAATCATAAGCTCAACAAGAGAAAACCCCTGCTCGTCATGAAAACGCCTGAGGAGAGTTAAATAAGATATGTTAAATTTTTTTTCACTATTCATATTCATATGTTATTTTGTTGCACAAATTATACCTACAAGAACTAACCATAGAAAAATTTAACAGCTTTTACGCCAAAAATGTCAAGGGAAAACCAATTATAACTCTGGGGGATCTTTTATTTAACTTTGTTTAATTTCGTTTACTCCTCTACTGTTTAAGACAACTTTCCCGAACAGGAATCATAAAAAGAGTTAATAGTTCTGCCGAATAAGAATCTGTTACAAAGGGCAACTTCATGACACCAGAGTTATGGAATACTCTGAAAATAAAGGGATTATTATCATGAGAAAATCAAGGTATAGGTAAGAAAACAAACAAATCCGGGGAAAGAACATGTATAAAAAACAGCATGAATCAGAAAAAAAGTGACTGCAGGTAAAATCGCAAGGGTTGGACGCAAGATTGAAACTGGGGTGCGGGCATAAGATAACTAGCTAATATCGCGAATAATAAAACTAAATCCATGGCAACAAAGACGTCCTTGCATTTTCATACTCATTCGTAAAATTCAACGAAACACATGAATAACCATCCACTCAAAACTATAAATTTTTTTTATAGCACCAATCTCAACTGGAGCAAAAAAGAGAGATTTACAACACATTTTGGCAGGAATGGCAGGGACTCATCCACACGCTGAAACCGATTCAAACCACTCTCCTTCAATGTTCAGCACCGGCATCGCTGCAGCCACAGCTATTCTTTTCAGCATCACACATCGGGCACATAATTATGCCCTCATCCTCGTCATGCACCACCTGACTTGCCTTGATTTCCTTTCCACACATCTGACAAATGGCCATTGTAGAAGACACCTTGCCGGAACAAAAAACTTTTTTATTTTGATTACCACTCATCTTCAGCCTTTTTATACGTCATTCCCGCAAAAGCAGGAATCTAGGCGGACTAGCCAGCTACTCTGGATTCCCGCTTTCGCGGGAATGACTTTTGTGTAGACAGTATTTTTTGAATTATTAATGCATTACAGTACCTGCTGCAAGACTGGCTGAGTTTCAGTGGTAATCACAATTTTTTTTGATTACCACTCATTTTAGCCAAGGTTATAGCTATAATATTAATTTTTCTTGTCATTTCGTACGATTTCTTGTCATCTCGGTGCCTCACAAGCTCGCTTACCGGAACGGATGTGAGAAATCTTTATTGCGGTGGAGTCAGGTTTCTCACATCCGTTCGAAATGACGACATTGGTAGTATTGTAGACAATTCATTAGGTGACATGCAACTTGGCAACTATGGCTGAAAATGAGTGGTAATCAAAAATATTAATGTGTTTCATCTTCAGGAAATGCAAAATGAACAGGAAAATGAGTATAGCTTACTTCCACTTGCAAAGGGAAGCTTCCGAAACGTTTTCCAATTATTTTCCCATTGTTTTTATAAACAACACCCGCCTGCTGATCCATTGCCTTAAAATGATGCAGATATTGTTGAATGGAAAACATTCCCTCATCAAAAAAATATGCTGACGACAGAAAAAAAGCAGGAACAACAACAGTCGAATTCTGCTCAAGCGTTATGATGATTGTCAGCAATCGTTCCATATGCTTACCAATCATCTCGTCTCCCTTGAAAAGCTCTATTTTCCAGCTTGAATTATTTGTTACTCTTCCCTGAGATATGCCGTCATAATTTTCAACTTGCTCAACCTCAATCATTTTTTCCTGCAGAGCCTGCTCATACGAAATTTTGCCTGCATCTTGATCACAATTTCTTTCTAATAAAATATTCCGGAAAGAAACTGTTTGCTGCTGATTTTTTGTCCATGCCCAAGTCTGCATAATTTTTCCCATGATGTCCCCCTTTTGATTTACTTCAGATGATTTATTTTGTTTGAATCACCATACAAAAGGTGGTAGGACAAATAATGTCCTACCAAATAAAAAAAGAAAAAAATTATGAAAAAATTTAAACCGCAGCACAGCCGACTTCTTTTCATCGACAAAAAAATACGGGAAAATTGCTACCCAAGTTGCGCAACTCTCGCTGAAGAATGGGAAGTAAGCAGCAAAACCATCCAGCGCGACCTTGACTACATGCGAAACATGCTTGATGCGCCTCTCTCCTATAGTGCAAAAAAAAGAGGATATTACTATACAGAAGAGAACTTCCATCTTCCAGCCATGGCTCTCAATGACAGCGACCTGTTTGCTATCTTTATTGCAGGCAAGGTACTGAAACAATATGAAAATACCCCCATTTACAGCCGTCTCACATCGGTTTTCGACAAAATAAGCGATTCTCTTCCTGAAAAAGTGACAATGGACCCGACCCATCTGGAAGGCAGATTCTCCTTTTTTCAGAACCCTCTCACTACTATTTCGACAACGATCTGGGAAAACATTTTTAACGCACTGCGGTCATCAAAAACAATCTCAATTCTTTATCGGAAACCTGGCATATCATCGCCTGAAAAACGCTGCATTGACCCGTATCATGTAATCAGCTTTCAGGGAGAATGGTATGTTGTCGCCTTTTGCCGGACAAAGCAAGACATAAGAACCTTTGCACTTTCACGTATCAGCGAGGCGCTCCTGACTGATAACTTTTTTAAAATTGCCGAAGATTTTGACTTTCAGCAGACAACACGAAGTCGTTTTGGTGTACAATGGAGCGAGAAAGAATACGAGGTCAAAATTAGATTTTCAGCCCAGGCAGCTCCCTATGTCAAGGAAAGGATATGGCAACCGGGTCAAAAAATATCAGAAAATGTTGACAAGAGCATCATTATGACATGCACGGTAAGCCACCTGTTTGAACTCAAAAGATGGATCCTCTCATGGGGAAACATGGCCCGTGTCCTTGAACCGGTTGAGCTAGCTGACGAGATAAAAAAAACACTCCAGGATTCGCTAAATAATTACGAGGTCTAAAATGGGCAGGGAAATTATTGAACTGCGGGAAACAGATATCACAACTTTACAGGTCGATGCAATCATCAACGCGGCCAACAATTCACTGCTTGGAGGCGGCGGAGTTGACGGCGCTATCCACAGGGCAGCGGGCCCGGAACTTTTAAAAGAATGCCGCACTCTAAACGGATGTCCTACTGGTGAAGCCAAAATAACCAAGGCATATAAGCTTCCCTGCCGCTATGTTATCCATACGGTTGGCCCTGTCTGGCACGGCGGAAAGGACAATGAAGCTGAACTTCTTGCCTCCTGTTACCGCAATATTTTTACCCTTGCCGATGAATATACCCTGAAATCTCTTGCCATCCCTGCCATAAGCACCGGGGTTTATGGATACCCCAAACCGCAAGCAGCCCGTATCGCCGTTTGCGAATCTCTTACGGCAACTAAACAATATTCCAGCTTAAAGCATATTATTTTCACCTGTTTTAACGAAGACAGCAAAAAGGCGTATGAAGAGGCTCTCAAATGAAAAACCCGCTTACACCGGATAAAAAACTTATTGAGTGGATGACGGACATTCGCAGGCACATTCATCAAAATCCGGAACTTTCTTATCACGAATTTCAGACAGCTGAGTTTATAGCAGAAAAGCTTGACGAACTTTCCATCAGCTTTCAAAAGGGTATTGCCCAAACAGGCCTGGTTGCAACCATAGGAGAACAAAAACAAGGTGAACGTATAGTTGCCCTGCGTGCAGACATGGATGCCCTTCCCATATTTGAAAAAACCGGCCTGTCATTCTCCTCTATAAAACCAGGTGTCATGCATGCATGCGGCCATGATGGACATGTAGCCATGCTGCTTGGCGCAGCAGCGCTTCTTCAAAAACAAGAGGTTAAAGGGAAAGTTGTTTTGCTTTTTCAACCTGCAGAGGAAGAAGAAGGCGGAGCACAAAAAATGATCGAACAAGGGGCGCTTGATGGTGTCTCATTTATTTTTGCAGGACATATTGATCGCCATTTTTCAGTTGGTGAACTTGCCGTGCAGCCTGGACTCATTTGCGCTTTTACTGATGAATTCAGAATTACTATCCGAGGCCAGGGAGGTCATGCAGCCAAACCACATGAAACCATTGATTGCATCGTTGTGGCGAGTCTGCTGGTAATGAGCATGCAGACCCTTGTTTCACGGGAAATCAACCCATCATTCCCCACTGTTGTCACGGTTGGGAAGATATCCGGTGGCAGCGCCGCCAATGTTATAGCTGATCAGGCTGTACTTGAAGGAACCATCCGGACAACCCACCCCGAGTCCCGGGAAAAAATAATCACGGGTCTTGAACGGATGGTGTTAGCCATGGAAGACCTGTATAATGCTAAGACGGAAATTAAAATTACCCCAGGCTACCCACCGGTTATTAATGATGAAAAAGCGGTCGTCATTGCCCAGCAGGCGGTTTTAGATACTGTGGGGGAAAGCGGTTTGCAAAACCAGCCAAACCCGAGCCTGGGCGGTGAGGATTTTTCATTTTTCCTGAAAAAAACATCGGGTTGCCTGGCTCGCTTTGGGGCAAGGCGTGATGATCTGGCAAATGTCGCTGCCCATAGTCCACGATTTGACTTTGACGAAAGAGTGCTGCCAATAGGTGCCGAGTACTTGGCACGATGCGCATTGCTGGCATTGGAGCATACAGAAAATATGGATTAACGTGCTATGCAACCACTTGAATTTATCCCAAGCGATCCTTTTACAATCGGTGTCGAGCTCGAATTCCAGCTTCTCGATCCGGTCACTTATGACCTGACTCCCAGTGGTCCGAAACTGCTTAAAAAGATTGATTCGGATCTTCGGCCTTATGTAAAAGCTGAGTTTATCCAATCCATGGTTGAAATATGCACCCCCGTCTGCAATAACATGACTGAAGTTGCCGACAAACTAGGTGCACTCTGCAAGAGCATCTATTCACTTTCCTCACAAAGCAATTGCATTCCTTTTGCAACAAGCCTTCATCCATTTGCTTTGATAAACGCCAGACAAACCTCCCCAGGCAAGCGATATCATGAGATTATGGATCACTTGCAGATTGCAGGGCGCCGTATGATGACCCAGGCCATGCATGTCCATATCGGCATGGATGACAAGGAACGCACCATTCAGGTATGCAATGATATACGCCAGTACCTGCCCATCCTTCTGGCCCTCACAACCTCTTCTCCTTTTCTCGAAGGTGAGAATACCGGTTTTTACTCCTACCGCACAAATATCTTCTGTTGCCTCCCAAGGACGGGTATCCCTGACACACTGAGAAACTGGAAAGATTTTGAAGAAATCATTGTCATACTTAACGAGGCCACCATCCTTAACGGCATCAAGGAACTCTGGTGGGATGTGCGACCCCATCCTGATTTCGGCACCATAGAAATTCGGATATGCGATCTTCCTTCTCAATTTAATCAGGTTCTGGCCATTGCAGCTTTGATTCAGGCCCTTGTCGCCACATTGGCTGATTCCCCGGAACAAAGACGTTACAGCAAGGAAATCATCACCCATAATAAATGGCATGCCGCGCGCTATGGACTGGATGGCACATTCATCAACCATCGCCCCGGCAGACATCCAACTTTTAAATCTGCCGCAGAAGATTTACTGAGTCTCATCACTCCCAAGGCAAAATCATTAAACAGCGGAGATTTTCTTCGCCCCATAAATGATATTCTGGCACAGGGAAGCAGCGCACACAGGCAATTGAAGCTGCATAAGGAGCATGACAACCTGCAGTCTGTGATCGAAATACTTCAAAAGGAATTCTGGCAATGACATTTATGAACATTTGTGCTTCCGGACATCCTTTGGTCAGTGAAGCAGCAATAGAAATACTCGACCAGGGAGGAAATGCATTTGACGCTGTTCTTGCCGCAGGTTTTGTCAGTTCCGTTGCAGAACCCGCCCTGACAAGTCTTGGGGGAGGCGGATTTCTTATGTCACGCACCTCGAATAATGAAATTTTCCTTTTTGATTTTTTTACTGACACCCCAGGAAAAGGCCTTGGAAAAGTTGAACCTGATCCTCATTTTTTCCCGGTTACGGTAGAATTCTCCGGCTCAAATCAGGACTTTAATGTCGGCATGGGATCTGTTGCAGTGCCCGGCACCTTGAAAGGCTATCTGCATGTCCACAAAAAGCTTGGCAGTCTTCCTCTCTCACGAATTCTGCAACCAGCTGTAAAGGCTGCCCGTTCAGGAGTGCATCTCTCGGAACAACAGGCGCATTTCCTGGAACTTCTTGAACCCATACTCACTATGACCGAAGAGGGAAAAAAGCTTTACTTGCAAGATGGCTGTTATCCCGGCACTGGGCATCTTCTGAAAAATAATGATCTTGCTGCTTTTTTTGAGCATCTTGCAGATGATCATGATGCAACTTTTTATTCAGGAAAATGGGCTGAACAGATCAATAAGGACATGGCGAACGGCAAAGGCATTCTCACCAGAGATGATCTTAGCCAATATCAGGTAATAGAAAGGGATCCCATTTCGGTTAACTACAAAGGCTTTACCTTGCTGACCAATCCACCTCCGTCATTTGGCGGCAGCCTCATTGCCATGGCCCTTGAAGAGCTTGCAACATACTCACACTTACCCTGCAGTCCCTCCTCTCCTGAATATGTTTTCGCCCACGGGAAGATAATGCTCTCTGTCGATGAAATGCGCCATAAGGTGCATAACAATAATGTGGCGAGTCAGAAGCAAAAAACTTTCAGCCGGGGGACCACCCATATCAGTGTTGTTGACAAAGCCGGCAATGTCGCCTCCCTGACAAATTCAAACGGTGAAGGTTCCGGATATATCGTGCCTGGCACAGGTATTATGCTCAACAACATGATGGGGGAAGATGATCTTCACCCAGGCGGATTTCACACTGACCCGCCCGGGATGCGGGTAGCATCCATGATGTCTCCATCGATCCTTCTGGATACGAATGAAGAGGTTAAACTTGTTATCGGCAGCGGCGGCAGCAAACGAATTCGCACCACCCTCACCCAGGTCATTTCCCTTATTGTGGACTGCGGATTAGATGTACAGGAGGCAATTAATTTTCCAAGACTGCATTGGGACGGAGAGTCATTTCAAGTTGAACCTGGATTTTCAACAGAAGCTTTACGCGAACTAGGCAAACTTGGGCCGGTCAATGTCTGGTCGGAGAAAAACGTTTACTTTGGAGGCGTCCACGCCGTTATGCCTGGTCAGGGCGGGGGGGGTGATCCCAGACGTGGTGGTGCGGTTAGAATCTCTGGATAACTACAAACAAAGACACTTTGTAATCCTGCCATCATATGCCTTTCTGTCATTTCGACCAAAGGGAGAAATCTGACTTGAACAGATCTTATTTTGTCTATCTTATGACCAACTGGAACAATAAAGTGTTGTATACAGGAGTGACCAACAATCTGGAACGTCGAGTTTTTGAGCATAAAAATAAGAAGACAAAGGGATTTGCAGCAAAATACAATGTCACAAAACTTGTGTATTATGAAGAAACCAATGATGTAGAGTCTGCAATTGCCAGGGAAAAAGAAATTAAAAAGTGGCGTCGGGAGAAAAAGAACAAGCTCATAAGTGTCATGAACCCAAAATGGGAGGATCTGGCCTCTTTCGAGAGATAAGATTTCTCACATCCGTTCGAAATGACACCTGCATCCTCTTGTCATTCCGAACGGATGTAGGAAGTTTGACCGTGAAGATAAAGATTCCTCCCTCGAGTTCTATAACTAAATCGCAATACTCCGAGACGACAAATAAAACAGCATCCCATAAAAACTATCGCATCAGGCTCACAACAGTCTCAAGGTGATGTGTCTGGGGAAACATATCCACCACCTTTATTTTTTCAACCTGAAACCCTTCTTTTTCAAGCTGGACAAGATCACGGCACAAGGTGGCGGGATCACAGGAAATATAGATTACCTGCCTTGCTGCAATATGAGATAAAAAGGGAACAACCTCGTTGCACCCCTGGCGGGGTGGGTCAAGGAGTACCAGATCAAATTTTTCTCCTGCTTTGGCAAAGCCTTCCGCCCCATCACGGGCGGATGATTTTGCAAAGATACATTTTTCAGAAAGCCCATTTCGTTCCGCGTTTCGCTTGGCACTGCGGATAGCTGAGCGCTGCAAATCCATGCCCCGAACATACATTCCTCTCTGTGCCAGTGGCAAAGAGAAATTTCCCATGCCGCAAAAAAGATCAAGTGCTGTGCCCTTATTCAAGTCCATTAACCATTCAAGAACAAGGGCGATGAGATTTTCATTCTGGGCAAGATTCACCTGGGAAAAGCCACCTGGTTCAAGATCCATATGCAGTTTGTCGTCACTTGGCAACAGATGTTCAAAGTGTAAAAAATGCGCTTCAGGTTTATTTTGCACGGGATACATGCCAACCATGCCGTAATCTGTCGCCAAAACCACGACACTTTTCAGGCGAGAACAGTCGCTGATCAGCTTCTCTATTCTTTTTTTATCAGCCGGACGGGGTTTTCGCGTCATATGGAAAAGGCCAACAACCTGTTCATCAACCGGACTAAGGCGAAGTTCTAAGGATGAGAGATGACTCGACATTTCATAAAATACAGATGAACTGTTTAGAGAATTCAACACCTCATTTATCTCTTTCCTGGCCAGCAGACAGATGGAAACCTGCTCAACATCGTGGCTGCGAGACCGATAAAAGCCCAGTTTGCCATTTTTGCTTATCCGAAGTTTGATTCTCTGGCGATAGTGAAACGTGAGGGGTGAAGCGATAGGGGTGAGGAGACGGTCTTTCATATCAGCTTGAAAAGAAAAGCGCTCAAGCTGCTCTTGGAACATGAAATTTTTATAATATGCCTGTTTCTCGGGTAATACGTGCTGAAAATCACAACCGCCACATTCTCCGAAATGTGGACATGGCGGGCTTACCCTGTCCGGCGATGGTTCAAGAATGTGTACGGCTTCTGCCTGGGTATACTTTTTAGTTTTGTGGACAGTCATCACTTCGACTTTTTCGCCGGGAAGTACATGGGGAACCATGACCACTTTCCCGTCCGAAGTACGGCCAAGACCAAGACCGCCGATGACGAGTTTTTCTATCTGAAGGGTTGACATATTTTTTAACGGACAAACCACAAAGGCACAGAGACACAAAGAATTTCTTTTTCTTCGTGTCTCTGTGCCTTTGTGGTTAAAACAAAAATCCCGTCAGTTAATCAAAACTGACGGGATTTCTTATAGGATTGTTTTTTCTTATTAGCTGTTTTTGCGTCTTAGAGCAACAAGACCAGTGAGCCCGGAGCCAAGGAGCCATAATGCACCTGGAATTGGTACAGCAGAAACGTCGGCTCCCATTGCCCCATCAAAATTCATCACTACAGGAATGTCCCCAAGAGCGGCCCATGGCAATATTCCTTCATTACCTGTTTGAGCATCTAACCATACATCTGAGAGTCCATCTGCCGCCATACCTGCCGTTACGTCAAAATATAAAGTGGCGATGTGATACTGGCTACCAGCAGTTAGATTAGTACCATATGTTGCTGATAATGGAGCCGCAGCAGCGAAGGAAACTGTATTTGCAGTAGTTGATGCCGCCAATCTGTCCCAACCAGCTAGAACAATATCAAGCTTTGGTTCATCAATGCTGTAAATAGGAGGAGGAGCCGGCGTTGAAACCATTGAATAAGCAAGTTCGTTGCTATCAAAGTTAAAAGTTAGATCAATTCCTGTTGCGTAAATACCATATCCGGAACCTTCAGCAGGATCGACGTTAAAAAACAAGTCAAATGCAATCTCGTCTCCCAAGTTTGCTACTATTGGACTATCTGCAAGCGATGGGCTTATAGACCAGGTTGAAGCTGCTTCTGCATTATTGTGGAAACTCGCCAATATTGTAAAACAAGCTGCAATTGTTAAATATTTTTTTAATCTCATGACTTTCACCCTTTTTCTTTTAGTTTAAATAGATTTTCATTTTATATTTATGGGCAACTTGTACCATAATTAGCCCTGAAGATTCCATAATCTACTAGATCAACTGTTCCGCTACCGTCTAAATCGGCTGGATTAACACCTGTCTGACCATAATTAGCCCTGAAAATTCCATAATCCACAAGGTCAACAGCGTTACTTCCATCAAAATCTCCAACCAGCACACAAGGGGCATCTGCGGTATAACTCGTGCTGTCATATGTAACACTTCCATCAAGATCGCTCCCTGCCTTAGAGGCAAAATTCACATAACTTGGATAGGTAGTACGATCTTTGCCAAGAGAAACACTGATACCAAACGTTCCGGCTTCGTCAGCTACTGGAACATCGGAGGTATTTCTATCAAAGGTGACGGTTCCAAGCAGCACGCCAGTTCCGCTTACACCGCTTTGATCCGTTTCCGTTGAGTCAATTCTGCCGAGAAGGAAAACCACTTGACCTGCACCGGCATCAATGGCAGGAGCGATATAACTATAGTTACCAGCAACGGTTCCATCACCGAAGTACCAGACGTTCTCATTTTTTTCCGCAACGGGGTTAGCAAGCTCACCGTTATTATAGGACAATGTAACTCCGCTGCTTACCAGGGGATCGCCATCCGAGGCATCAACATCAGCCATTATATTGACGACCATGTTGGTATCCGTATAGGTAGCATCAGCGTATACCTGAACGGTGGCTGCAGCAGCAGTGAAACTGGTTCCCGAGATGAGAGCTGATGTCAAAACAGCAGCCAGACTGTATTTTATTTTTCTTTTCAATTTCTCCCTCCATTATTTATTTTTTCAATCAGCTTTCCTGGCTAAGTGAAAAAAAGTGGAAAGCGCTTAAAGTCAAATTTTATTGTTTACTTTAGCAAATCGTATGCCATATACATTCTTGCTTAAGGAATTTAGAGTTTAAGCTTTATTAACCTACAAGTTATAGCAATGTATATGCCATTCACACCATTTAACACATAAGAATGAATAAATCCTTTTAATATCAACAAGTAAATACTTTTACTCAAAATAAAATCTTAAAATATTTTGTTCAAAAAACTGTTTTTTTCCGGCTTTTCAGAAAAAAACAGTTCAAAAAAACGGAAAAGCGTTTTCAGATTAAAAAAACAAACAGGGTTAAAAAACCCTTTTAATCGGTTCCATCTGTGCGTCAAATGACCCGAAAACCAAATCACGGGCCAAAACTCCGTACCAGACGATAAAATTTGAGTCACTTAAGACTCGCAACATCAATATTTCTTATCAGCGTATGCAAGCCAACCACCAGCTTGAACTAAAGCCTTATCAAAGGAGTTCAAAACAAAAGAACAGGTCATTTCTCTCTTTCCTTTGGCGGTTATTGTTTCCTTATCAATATCAACGCTAATAGTGACATTCCCTCCAAGAGAAAACAGGGCGTCAATATCATCTTCGGAAAGCTCAATGGCAAGCATTCCGCAGTTGAACATATTCTGACGGAAGATGCGGGCAAAACTTGTACCGATGACAACATTAATATCATTCACCTCAAAAACCCAGACAGCATGCTCCCTGGAAGAGCCGCACCCGAAATTGGAACGAGTCACGATAACTGCGGCCTCTTTGGTATCAGCCAGGGGATCAAAACCGGGTAGTTTCAGGTCCTCCAAAATATATGGTTTTAAAGCCAGCTTGGAATTCTCCGTCAAATATTTTGCTGGAATAATTTCATCGGTATTAATATCACTTCTGTCCAGGAAAAGAGCTGGACCACCAAATGTTTTCATAGCATTCTCCATATATTAATTGATAATTTACGATTGAAAATTGAGGATTTGTCCTTACTTATCTCTTAAAATTTTCCTCAATTCTTAATTATCAACTATCAATTATACGTTTCTCGGATCGGTAATACATCCCTTCACGGCTGCGGCTGCGGCACTGTAGGGACTCATCAGATGCACCATGCCGCCCTTGCCCATGCGGCCGTTAAAGTTCCGGTTGGTGGTTGAAGCGCAGACTTCGCCACTGGCAAGCACACCGTTACTCATGCCGAGACAGGCGCCACAGGTGGGATTTGTTACACAGAAACCGGCATCCATGTAGATCTTTATAAGCCCTTCTTCCAGGGCCTGATTATAAATTTTAGGTGTGGCGGGTGACAAAATTGCTCTCACATTATCTGCTATCTTCCGCCCCTTTAATATCTCGGCACCTGCCCGCAGATCCTCAATACGGCCATTGGTGCAGGACCCCATATAGATCTGGTCCACCGAAGAACCTTCGAGTTCCATTATATCCTTCACCTCATCGGGCTTGAACCCGTAGGTAACCTGCGGGGCCAGATCGGAAACATCAAGGGTTATTTCGCCGACATAGCTCGCGTCGACATCTGAATGCCATTTTTTGAAGTCTTCAACTGCCGCTTCAATGGAATCGTATTCGTCTTGGATAAAAGGCCAGAGATATTCTGCAGTCACCCGATCAGGCGGACACACACCACAAGTGGCACCGGCCTCAATGGCCATATTGCACAGCGTCATCCGCGATTCCATACTCATGGCCTCCACGACAGGACCGCAAAACTCCATGACCTTGTCTGTTGCGCCATTGACGGTGAGTTCTTTTATAATTTTCAGGATAACGTCTTTGGCATAAACCCCGGGAGAAAGCTCTCCGACGATGTTGATCTTCATGGTTTCAGGCAGCCGGAAAGAACAAACGCCTTTTAAAATGCCGACCTCAAGATCCGTGGTACCGATTCCGGCGGCAAAGGCGCCGAAAGCACCGTGTGTGCAGGTATGGGAGTCACCCATGATAACTGTGTAACCTGGGCGAATAAAGCCTTTCTCGGGGAAAAGCGCATGACAGACGCCATTGGCTCCGACATCAAAAAAATCTTTAATATTCTGCCTCCTGGCCCAGTCACGCAATATTTTGGCCTGGGTTGCAGTTTTGGAATCCTTTGACGGGGTTACATGATCAATAACGACCTTAATCTTAGCCGGATCAAAAACCCTGTCCATACCACGTTCCTGCAGATCATTGATCGCTATGGGAGTGGTAATCTCATGGCACATGACAACATCTATATCAAGCACGACATTATTTCCGGATGGAACGTCCCTCTGATGAGTCTCAAATATCTTCTCAGTAATGGTTTTACCCATTGATGAATCCTCCAATTTTAATATCATTTACAACCAACCCAGGGGAAATACCCCTAAAATCGGTTTAACTCTTGTATTAAACAAGGCTCCAGATGGAGCCGCCTCATGCTCATTGATGAACTTTTGACATTAATAAATACTTTAAAGTTAATCAATTTTTTTATGGTTTGTAGTCAATTCATTATGTGATATAACATAACAGAAATTGGCCGAAATGCTTTTTTCCCAGCCTCATCACGATACAACACGCGTATGCAGATAAAAAACTCTCAACTTTTCTTCGAAAAACTCCCACCGGAAGAGACACATATCCCGCCGGAAAATATTGTTCGCCAAATCGAAGAGATCAGCATGAACGAATATGGTCGTGTAGACAAAAAACTGAGTCAGCTTGCTGAGGATGTAATTGCCCTTTATGAAGGCGAATGGCCTGAACATGAAGCGTGCCAGGTCGGTTATCATAACATTCACCACTCACTGGCGGTTGGCCTGACAACAGCACGTATGGTGAGCGGCTGGAACAAAGAAAATGATGACAATATCCTTCCTGAAAGACTTTTTCTTGCCGGTTTAGCAGCCGCCTTTTTCCACGACTCAGGTTACCTTAAGGATAAAAAGGACCAGCAGGGCCACGGCGGCAAATATACATTTTCCCATGTTTCGCGCAGCAGGAATCTCGCCCATGACTACCTGAAGAGAACCGGCTGGAACAAAGACGATGTCTCTTTTGTCTGCCAAACTATAGACATCACCGAGTTTGGAGAAGATCCAAACCTGTCGGTCTTTCAAAACGACAGCCAGCTTACAATGGCAAAAATCGTTGCTTCAGCTGATCTTATCGCACAACTTGCCGACATAAATTATCTGCGCCGTCTGCAGGATCTCTACGATGAATTCGAAGAAGGCTATGAGGCCGAGGGCCGCAATTCCCTTCGCAACCGCTCTATATATATTTATAAATCTTTTGCGGAAATGCTGAATAAAACCCCTGAATTTTATGAACATTTTGTCCTTCCACGCCTGCAGTTGTTCGGCAGGAAGGATAAATATCTTGGCTCTTTTTTTGCCGACGGCAGAAATCCGTATTTTGAAAGCATCACAGCAAATATATCGGGTCAGCTTTTAAATAACAGGTTCCAATGGCAGCGGCTTGGCGATATTCTGTTACAACATGGCCTGGTAGATAAATCTTTTATAAATGAGGCCCTTGTCAGGCAGCAATCCAATGCACGGCAAAAAAACAGCTTTCAGGAAAAGAAACCTTTGCCGGAAAACATGGGTGATCTTTTACTCTACTGGCTGCAAGACAGGCATTACAGCAAGGACCGCCTGGGTGACATACTCATGGAGATGAAAGCCGTTGATCCGCAGACATTGCGAACAGGCTTATTGACCCAGCTTCTCCCCGAAGACCTCACGAACAAGCTTTCCCGCAAAGAACTCCTTTACCTGCTGCGAATTTCCCTCCTTGTCCAGAACCTTTATGATGATCCCTGGATTTTTTCCCAGATTCTCGAAATGACACTGGAGATTATGAATGCCGAGGCTGCCTCACTCCTTCTTGCCAACCGGGAAAAAACAGAACTCCTCATAGCGGTTCATGCCGGCCCGAAAAAGAAAGAACTTGAAGGGAAAAAGGTTATAGTAGGCAATGGCTTATCAGGCTGGGTGTTTCATCATGGACGCTCAGCCTATGTTTCCAAAGCTATTATTGATGACCAGTACTGGGATAAGTCATATCCTGACGGGTCGGTAATTGACTCAATTCTCGCTGTTCCCATTCATATCGAGGGGGACATTATCGGTGTGGTTGAAATCATTAACAAAAACAAAGACAACTTTAATGACCATGATGCTGATATTCTAACATTACTTGCCAACATCATGGCTTCTTCCCTCTCACTTGTCAGCAAGTTACAGGTAGTGAGAGGGAGGGAGGTTGAGTGAGTGGTGAGGAAACAGAGGGAACTATGATTCCAAATATATTTCAAACAAAAACAGTGAGACTTTTTTTCACATTCATACTGGTCTGCATTTTCAGCAGATCGGCATTTGCCGCTCATGGCGTGAGCATTGACGGTATTCTTAAATATCCGGCAGACTTTAAAAAATTCGATTACGCATCCGACAAGGCGGTCAAGGGAGGAGAACTGGTTCTTCATTCCCTGGGAAGTTTTGACAAAATGAACCCATTTACCTTGAAAGGAACTCCTCCGGACGGGCTGACCGCTCTTGTTTTTGAAACCCTGGCTGAACCGAGTCTTGATGAGCCTTTTGCCGAATACGGTCTCATTGCCGAAGACATTGATGTTGCTGAAGACAAAATGAGTGTCACATTCACGTTAAACCCCAAAGCACGGTTTTCCGACGGCGCGCCCATTACCCCCGAAGATGTCAAGTTTTCCCTGGAAACCTTAAAAAGTGATGATGCCCATCCCTTTTATCCGTCTTATTACCAGGACATCAGTCATGCGGAAATCGTCAGCAATGACAAAATACGCTTTTATTTTGCCAAAGCCAACCGTGAAATCCACATGATCGCAAGCCAGCTTCCGGTCTTTTCTAGATCCTTTTATACCAAAAATCCTTTTAATACATCGAATATGATTCCGCCTGTTGGCAGCGGCCCTTATGTTGTCAGTGATTTCAAACAGGGAAAATCAATTACCTACAAACGAAACCCTGATTATTGGGCCAAGGATCTCCCCTGCCGCCGCGGCATGTTTAATTTCGACACCATTACCTACAAATTTTTTAAAGACCAGATTGTCTCGGTTGAAGCCTTCAAGGCCGGTGAATATGATTTCATGCACATAAATATCGCCAAACAGTGGGCTCGCGATCTTACAGGTTCCAGGTTCGACAAAGGAGAAATATTAAAAAAACTGTACCCCCACAAAAACAATCAAGGCATGCAGGCCTTTGTCTTTAATATCAGAAAACCTTTTTTCAAAGATCCCCTTGTCCGCAGGGCTCTGGGCCTGGCCTTTGATTTTGAAAGAACCAATACCACTCTTTTTTTCGACCAGTATACCCAGACCAAAAGTTATTTCAGCAACTCCGATCTTGCTGCCGAAGGGCTCCCCAAAGGACTTGAACTTGAAATCCTGGAACCGTTCAGGGATCAGGTACCTCCCGAAGTTTTTACAACCCCGCTCACACCGGTCAAAACAGGGTCTCCGCAAGAGTTACGCCAGAATTTAAGAAAAGCGCGCAAACTCCTGCAGGACGCAGGCTGGACCATCCAGGACGGCAAGCTGAAAAACAGGGAAGGCAAAGCTTTTACCTTTGAGATTCTTCTTGTTTCCCCATCCTTTGAAAGAGTGATGGCGGATTATGTAAAAAATCTTGAAATTCTCGGCATAAATGCCACCTATCGGACCATTGATCCGGCACTCTACGTGAGACGCATGCAGAATTTTGATTATGAAATGACGGTTGAAGTTTTCGGTCAATCCCAGTCTCCGGGCAACGAGCAGAGGGATTACTGGACAAGTTCCGCTGCCGACCGCAAAGGATCGCGAAATATCATCGGCATTAAAAACCCTGTGGTTGACAAGCTTGTCGACAAAATAATCTACGCCTCCACCCAGGAAGAGCTGACTGCCTCCTGCAAGGCCCTGGACCGGGTTCTCTGGTATAATTACTACCTTGTCCCCAACTGGTACCTTGCCTCCTACCGCCTGACCTACTGGAATAAATTTGAGCAACCCGATACCCTTCCCCTCTACTATAATCCGACTCAAATGCTCATGACATGGTGGAGGAAGGACAAGTAATAATTGATAATTAAAAATTGATAATTGATAGTGAGTGGCGAAAATATCATTCAAGAGAAAAGTTATGCTTTTGCGCTTCGTGTGATCAGACTATACAAACACTTAGCAAAAGAGAGGGGTGAATATATCCTTGGCCAGCAAATTTTAAAAAGCGGGACAAGCATTGGCGCTAATATTGAAGAAGCAATCCAAGCCGAAAGCAGAGCTGACTTTATTCACAAACTCTCAATAGCAAACAAAGAGGCTCACGAAACCAAATACTGGATAAAACTGCTCATTGACAGTGAAACGGTAAAAAAAGACACTGCTTCACTTTCATTACTTGATGATTGTGTTGAACTTATTAAATTGCTGACGGCAATACTGAAAACATCAAAAAAACAAAATTAAAAAAATCCATTCCTTCATTCTCAATTATCCATTTTCAATTTTCAATTATCTATGTTCGCTTATATTTTACGCCGCATACTTCTCATGATCCCAACTCTTGTGGGAATCATGCTCATCACCTTTACGGTTACCCAGTTTGTTCCCGGCGGTCCTGTGGAAAGAATGATCGCCGACCTGCAAGGGGCTTCCAAAGGGGGCGAGGTCAGCATGGGGGCCGCCAATATTTATCAAGGCAGTCAGGGACTTGACCAGGAACGCCTCAATCAGATCAAGGCGATGTACGGCTTTGACAAACCTCCAGTGCAGAGATTTCTCACCATGATGGCGAGTTACCTGGTCTTTGATTTCGGTGACTCGTACTACCACCACCAGACTGTTGTTGATCTTGTCATATCAAAGCTCCCGGTATCCATGTCGCTCGGGCTCTGGTCCTTTATCATTGTTTATGGAGTCTGCATTCCACTTGGCATCAAAAAAGCGGTAAGGGATGGTTCGCGGTTTGATGTTTTTTCAAGTACCATGATTCTTGTGGGCTATGCAATTCCCGGTTTCGTGTTGGCAATTTTGCTGATCGTTCTTTTTGGGGGGGGGAGCTTCTGGAACATCTTTCCCTTGCGGGGACTGGTCTCTGACAACTGGTCGGAAATGAGTCTGATCAGTAAAATACTTGACTATCTCTGGCACATGGTTTTACCCATTACGTCGAGTGCGGTGGGGAGTCTGGCCGTTATGACCCTGCTGACCAAAAACAGTTTTCTGGAAGAGATAAGAAAGCAATATGTTATCACGGCCAGGGCCAAAGGCTTAAGCGAAAATACCGTACTTTACCGACACATATTCAGGAATGCCATTATCCCGATCATTACAGGCTTTCCCGGTTCTTTTATTACGGCATTCTTTACGGGCAGCCTCCTGATAGAAACCATCTTCTCCCTGGACGGCATGGGGCTCTTGGCCTATGAATCAATTCTGAACCGCGATTATCCGGTGGTTCTCGGCACCCTCTACTTTTTTACCATCATCGGGCTTCTATCGCGGCTCCTTTCCGATCTCAGTTATGTTGTTGTTGATCCGAGAATCACCTTTGACAGTGTGGAGTAAAACGATTAACAACCTCTATTTCATCAAAAAAGGCCGTCAACTTTCTCTTTTAAAACCTCTTTGGTAAAGGGTTTTGTTATGAAATCCGTCACACCTGCCTCTCTGGCAAGGTCAGTCTGAGATTTCTCAGACTCGGTACTGGCCATAAGGATAGGTATGTCGAGCTGCAGTGTATTGCGCACCTCACGTACAAGCTCAATGCCATCCATGTTGGGCATATTGAGATCGGTAATGAGAAGATCAAACTCCTCACCTGATTTCAGCAGGTTAAGGGCCTGCAGGCCATCTTCCGCCGTAGTCAGACTGACATTCATTTCAGCAGTTGCCGATGTATAGAAAAAGATCATCGCCTTGGAATCATCAGCTGCGAGTATGCGCTTATCTCCGGAGGCGCCTTCACTCATTTCAAGCTTCTTCAGCGCCTCGCCGGCCTGCTCCCCTTCAAGTGAGGCCAGAATTTCTTTAAAAAATTCCATTGATTCAGTATTGCGGCTGGCAACAAGGATATCCATTAACTCATCGAGATAATTCCCGTCCTGACAGACAACGCCGAACAGCTTGCCGGCTCTTGTGGTGACAAGGGCGGATAAAATCCTTTTCTTTTGATCTGCATCCTTGCCCAGGGTGTCAATAAGCATCTTGGCAACCCCGGGATTAAAAATATCATTTAACGCAGTCATAACGGCTACGAGAATCATCTCATCCGTTTCAGATAAGCCGTCACAAAGCCCGACAACACTCCTCATGGAGGGAATACGTCCAAGTGCTTCATATGCAGCAAATTTAAGATTAGCCTCTAAACTGTCGGCACCATCCAGCAGCTCGGTTAGAATATCAGCGCCAACTTTGTCACCGATAAGACCAATGACATTGGCAGCCATAATTTTCTCATCCTTGTCGCCTTCCCCCAAGACCTTCTGAAGTGTCGGGAGTGCTTCTTTCCCTACATGGATAAGCTGTTCATGGACTATCTTTCGAATAGTTGGATTTTCATTATGAATATGCGAAGTAAGAAAAGATATAGCTTTTTCATCTGTAAACTTTCCAAGTTTTGTTAAGGCAAGACCGATGCCGAGAACATTATCCCCTGTTGCGCAGGCGGATGTTATATAATCACATAAAGAGTCACGGCCTGGTTCACCGCTGTTTGATGCTTTTTCCATTGCAAGGCCTGCAACTGTAGCATCTTCATGTTTCATGTATGGTAAAAGAACATCAAAGAGAGCAGGATCATCGAGCCTTGATAAAGCTCGAACTACTTCAGTGAGGAATTCAATATCACCAGAACAGGATTCAAGCATTTTTTTTAACGGATCAAGGGCGGCTGAAACACCGTTTTCTCCAGCAGCCTTGATACAGAGAAGCTTTACCCTTAAGGCTTCATGATTGAAACCTGCAAGAATCTGAGCGTGATCATCCCTCAGCAAACTGATGAGAGCATGATAAACCATCTCATCAACAGCTGTATCCGGCAAGGGAGAGGAGTAGATATCAAAAAGAGCGGATATAGCCTGCCCCTGGCCGCTTTCACGGATTTCGTCCAGGATCATAATCTGCTCAATCATATTCTTGTCTTGAAAATTCTGAAGTGTATCCATAAGTATCCTCAAAGAAATTTTAACTTCTACAGGAAGTAATTTTTGCTGCCAGATCGGACAGGGGAACTATCTCATCCACTGCTCCCAACTTAATCGCCACCTGTGGCATACCGAACACCACACAGCTTTTTTCATCCTGGGCAAAAGTCTTTGCCCCGGCCTGTTTCATCTCCAAAAGGCCTTTGGCCCCGTCATCCCCCATACCGGTCATAATAATGCCTGTGGCATTTTTTCCAGCATATCGGGCTGTTGAACGGAACAAAACATCCACAGACGGCCTGTGTCGACAGACCAGGGGACCATCTTTTACCTCAACGAAATATCGAGCACCACTTCTCTGTAACAATGTATGCCTGTTGCCAGGCGCTATCAAGGCCTGACCACGTAAAACAGTATCACCATTTTCCGCCTCTTTGACCCGAATCTGGCAAAGCCCATCCAGTCTTTTGGCAAAAGCTTTGGTAAATCCTTCAGGCATATGCTGTACAACCACTATTCCCGGCACATCGCGGGGCAGGTTCATTAAAACATTTTTCAGGGCCTCGGTACCTCCTGTTGAGGCACCTATGGAAATGACCCTTTCCGTGGTCTTTACCATGGCCGCTTTTTTAGCTGGAGGAATCACGGCATCTGCTGTTAATTTTTTCCTTGGATTATAGGACGATTTCGTAAAAGTACGTTTTTTTACCGTCACCCTTGCTGCAGCCTTGACACTGTCGCAAATTCGTATTCTCGATTCCTCAATAAATTGACGAGCACCCATCTTCGGCTTCGTGATGATATCCACCGCCCCGTATTCCAAGGCTCTAATGGTTGTCTCTTCGCCCTTTTCAGTCAGGCTTGAACACATGACAACAGGAATTGGATGCTGACTCATAAGTTTTTTCAGAAAGGTCAGTCCGTCCATTCTCGGCATCTCCACGTCAAGCGTGATGACATCAGGGCACTCTTTTTCTATTCTGTCAGCAGCCACAAAAGGATCACTGGCAGGATTCATTATTTCAAAAACAGGATCGGATTGAAAAACCTCACTCAGTGCCTTTCGAACAACTGCGGAATCATCAATGATCAGGACTTTTATCTTTCTGCCCATTATCTACGCAAACCTCTCTTTAAAAACATGCTGGCTTTTACCTTATTTTACCTTGCAAACATTATAAACGACCAAGGTAAACATCCCCTGTACCGGAATGAAAATGCAGCTTATATCCTTTGTGTCCACCAACGCATTCGGCAACCAGCGGAATTTCAAGCTTTCTCAAAACGTTCCTTGCCATTTCTATATTTGCAGGACCAACAAGTAATGCCGAGGTTGAAGTCCTTTTTATGCGTGAAACAGCGCCTCCGAAAAGTTTCGCCTTCATTCCCTTCAGAGGCAGGCCTATGTCCTGAAACTTCTGCATCATTCGGGGAAGAGTGCTGTCAACGTAGCGATAAATGCTTTCATTGCCATCAACACCGGAAGGAAGAAGACAATGACACATTGCACCTGCTGAATATTTCGAATGAAAAAGACACACTGTGACGCAGGAGCCGAGAATAGTCGTCACCACTGTCGGCACCCTGGAGACAAAGAGCTCTCCGGGCTGCAACCACACATGAGGCAAATTTCTCATCAACTTTTTTACTTCTTGCATTGATAAACAGAGGATTCGATTTTAACAAATTTTTTCTCCATTCCCTGAAGATTCTCAGCATGTCCAAGAAACAGAAAGCCATCCGGTTTTAAGTTATTATGGAATTTTTGAAATAATTTTATCTGGGTTTGTCGATCAAAATAAATAATCACATTTCTACAAAAGATAATATCAAAGTCCATCTTGAAATTAAATTTTTTATCCATAAGATTTAATCGCTGAAATGTAATCTTTTGTCGAAGTTCCGGCACCACACGATGCAGACCCGACCTTTGTCCTTTTCCTCTCATAAAATATTTAAATTTCAAATTTTTCGGGACAGTTTCCAGAAGCTCATCTTCATAAATGCCCTGCCTGGCACGACTTAACACCTGACTATTTATATCTGTTGCAATAATAGAATAGCTGAACCAGGGGTTAAGCTTTTCATATTCAGCCAGAACGATGGAAAGAGTGTATGGTTCTTCTCCGCTGGAACACCCAGCACTCCATACTCGCAGATTTGCACTGTTTTTGCTGCGTTGTTCATAGTATAAACGAGGCAAAAGCGTCCGCGACATATAATCGAAATGTTGCCTTTCCCGAAAAAAATTTGTCTTATTGGTACTGACTGCATCAATAAGATGGCCCCATTCCCGCTCCTCCCCCTCTTCACTTAAGACAAAATCTATATATGACTTGAAAGACCCTAAGCCGCAGGCTTTAACACGCCTTCTCAACCTGGAGGAAAGCATGGTTTTTTTGGAGGCAGGAAGATTTATACCCCAATTTTCATAAATAAATGCGCTCAGCTTGCGGAAATCTCTGTCCGCAAGCAAAGAAGCATTTAAACTTTTGCCCCAGTCTTCAGGCACAATCATCCTCTTTTGTTACTCATGTACAGCTTTCTGTTTCCTCAAGCTGGGCGGATTTTGCCAGTGCCTGGGTGTCTATGATCAAAGCAACCTCACCATTCCCAAGAATTGTCGAACCTGATAAACCGGTGGCATTGCGATATACCCAGCCAAGCGATTTTATGACAGTCTGATGACCGCCGATCACATCATCAACGACAAGCCCGATCTGTTCATTTCTCAACCTGACAACAACCATTTGCTCCCTTTCCGGTTTTTTTCCTGGTATAGCAAAAAAATCGCGCAGCCTGACGTAAGGTATCAAATGCTCCCGTACCTCGAAAACGCGGCGCTCTTTAAAACGGGCAATATCTTTTCCCGTCAGTTCGAAACATTCCTCAACCTCAGAAAGGGGAAGAACAAAATGCGTATCTCGTGTGCGGACCAGGAGACCATCAATAATTGCAAGGGTAAGAGGAAGGGTAATTGTAACCGTGGTGCCGCTGCCTTTTTCACTGTCAACATGCACAGAGCCACGCAGTTTCTCAATAGCACTTTTTACAACATCCATACCTACGCCACGACCGGAAACGCTGCTCACCTCTTTGGCAGTGGAAACACCTGCAGCAAAAATAAGATCAAAGATCTCCTGCTTGCTGAGTTCTTCATCTCCTTTGAGTATTCCCTTTTCAATGGATTTTTTCCGAATGGACTCTGCATCGAGCCCTTTGCCGTCGTCAATTATGGAGATAACGACGTTGGCACCGGTGTGCGTTGCAGACAAACGCAGTGTCCCTGTCGAATCCTTACCACTTTTGTTTCTGATATCTGGTTTTTCAATACCGTGATCAATTGAGTTCCTGATCAGATGGATAAGGGGATCATTCAACTGCTCAATAACTGTTTTATCAAGCTCCGTGTCTTCGCCTTCCGTAACCATTTCCACTTCTTTGCCGAGTTCTGCTGAAAGATCACGAACAAGACGCTTAAATCGGGTAAAGGTAGTGCCGATTGGCAGCATTCTGATATTTAAAACCAGATCGCGCAGTTCGGCGGTGAGGTGTTCAATTTGCTCAACTGGCTCCATAAACTCAACTTGCTGGGAAACCGTGGCAACATCCGTCAATCTGGCCTGAGTCACGACAAGTTCGCCGACAAGGTTGATCAGGGAATCAAGTTTATCTGCGGCAACCCTGATGCTTTCAGCAGATTTCAGCTTCTGAAATTCTGCTCTTTTGCTTGTTTTCTCAGGAGCTTGAGTTTTTTTACTTTTTGGAGTCGGAGGTATCTCTTTTGCGGTTTGAACCGGCGGAGTTTCTTTTCCATCAGCCTTGCCGGTATCTGATGCGCCTATCTCCTGGGCGATCTGTTGATGGCTTTTTCCACTCTCCTGTTCCTCAATCTCCAGTTTTGAGCTTGACTCGGCAAAGATAAAAACATCTCTTATTACATTAAAATCACCTGCAGCACTGACAAGAATTTTCCAGTCGGGCCTATCGAGACTCTCCTTATTCCTTGGTCCTTCTCTAAGAAAAGTAACTTCACCAAGCGCATCGATATCTTTCAGAATCTGCTCAATATCCCCACCCTCTTCAAAAAAAGCCGGTTGAGGGCAAAAATCGATGAGATAATGCTGCAATGAAGCAGTATCCTCACTATCCGTTGACACAGTTTTCTTTTCAGCCTCAGCCTCCTCTTCCGGAACAGGTTCAGCGTCTTTCGTTTCTCCTTCACCACTTGTCAGCAAGGCGAGCTCATTAATAATAGAGTTTCCCCTTTCAGTGTCAGGCTCATCACCTCCTGAGGCTGCATCAAGAAGCATCTTGATAAAATCACGGGACTCAAGGACAAGGCTTATAAGCTCACTGCTGACAGGAACAGCCCCATCCCGCACACGGTCTAAGACGGTTTCGACATGATGCGTAAAATCAGCAATTCGGTCAAAACCGAACATGGCTGCCGACCCTTTAATAGTGTGCATGCTGCGGAAAACCTTTCCAACAAGTTTCAGATCTCCCGGAGATTCCTCTAATTCGAGGAGTGCCCCTTCAAGATCCTCAAGGAGCTCCATAGCCTCTTCCTGGAAAACTGCAAAAAAATCTGTTTCTGCCATTGAATTTTCCTATTCGGCTTGATGTTCTTCTGTCGCTACTATTTCTGGGGAAACTGCCCCAAGAGTTGCGTCACGCAGGGTTGCCTCACCTTCACTTGCCAGGATCTTGTCAATATCCAGCAGGATGAGAAATTTATCATCATGGCGTCCCATACCCTTAATAAAATCCGTATTCAAATTGGTACCCATGCTTGGTACGGTTTCGATATTTGCCGGGTCAAGGTCAAGGACGGCTTGTACGGCATCGGTTAATACACCCATGAGAACGGGTTCTGCATCTATCTCAACAGCTATCTCCATTATCATGATACACGTGTTAATTGTTTTAACAACAGGCTCCATGCCGAGTTTCAATCCCAGATCAACAACCGGCACAACATTTCCACGCAGATTAATAACACCGCACAGATATTCGGGCATTCTGGGTATCCTGGTCAAGGTTGCTACGTCAAGTACCTCCCGAACCTTAAATATTTCCACGGCAAAATCTTCATCCCGGAGGGTAAATGAAAGATACTGGCTACCTATGTTTTCATCCTGGATGTCCATGTGATTCTCCTTTGTTAATATCTTTCAAAATCATCTTCAGAATCTGACAGGTGCAGTTTAACACCAGCGTCCTGTTCTTTTTTATCCGTAGGCTCTGACTTTGGTAATTCAAGGGACGGGATCGACCTTTTCGGCGGCATTGAGTGGTTGTGGTGTTGTATTACTGATGTTGCATAGCCCTCGCCTGTTTTGAAAAATGAAATAGCAGTCATCAATTCGTTTGATTGGGCATTCAGCTCTTCAGCAGAAGCGGACAGCTGCTCGGAGGCAGAACTGTTTTGCTGAATTACCTGATTGAGCTGTTCCACTGCCATGCAGTTTTCCTGCACACCTTTTGCCTGTTCAGCACTGGCGGCATCGATCTCTTCAACGAGATCAGCAGTCTTTTTAATCTGCGGCACCATTTCAAGGATCACCTTACCTGCATTGGCCGCAATTTCCACACTGCTACCCGCTACACCCTTAATTTCCTGTGCTGCAGTCTGACTTCTTTCTGCAAGTTTGCGAACCTCAGCAGCAACAACGGCAAAACCTTTGCCATGCTCCCCGGCACGTGCTGCCTCAATAGCGGCATTGAGAGCAAGCAGGTTTGTCTGCCTGGAAATTTCTTCTATAATTTCAATCTTTTCAGCAATGGTCTGCATGGCACTCTCTGTATCAGCCACGGCCTGACCGCCTCTCTCTGCATCCTGTGCTGCCTTTTTAGCAATGGCCGCTGTCTGCCGGGCACTGTCGGCACTCTGATCAACGGTACTTGTCATCTCTTCCATGGAAGAGGAAATCTCTTCAACCGTTGCAGCCTGTTCACTGGCTCCCTGGGATACGGTCTGGGAGGTTGCTCCAAGTTCGTTGCTGCCGGCGGCAACCTGGTTGGCAATTTCCCTGATTGTCATGACCGTGTTTTTGAGCCTGGCAACCATTGATCGCATGGCTTGGGCAAGGTTACCGATCTCATCTTTACTCTCAAGACTGATTGTCGTCGTCAAGTCGCCTGCGGCAACCTCTTCGGCAAACTTGACCCCCATGTTAAGAGGATCGATAATGGAACGAGACACCTTATAAAGAAAAACAGCAAGTACTCCTGTGGCCAACAGGTATGTGAAAATAGCCATAAGATTTGCGGTTGACATAACACCGGCAAGATCATCTTCTGCCTCTGTACGCTCTTCGGCCACGGAAACTTCAAATTCTTTCAGATTTTTCTCAAGGGCTTCGGCTGCTTCATCTAGGTTGTCATCAATATCTTCAAATGATTTTTCTATACGGGCGAGATCAACGGCACTTTTCTCGATAAGATCCTTCAGTTCAACACGAACGCCTTTATCCAGATTTTCCACACCTTTGGCAACGTCAGAGGCCATCTGTTTTTCGATACCGCTTTCAGCAAAAGAGAAGAGCTCTTCAAGGGAAGAATGAAGATATTTCAAACTGTCATTGATGACAGTCATCCTCTCTTCGTCAATTTTGCCATGGTCCTTATCAATGAGTGAATCCATGGCAGCCAGCATGAGTTCAAGGTGAGCCACCCGCATATCATTGACATGCTCCATTACCACCGAGATGGCCTGGGCTTCTTTTGGTGTGGCTTTTTCGAGTCTGGCTCCGAGAGATTCATCAAATTTTGCCAGATTGCCGCCAACGGCATCTCCATATTCGTCAAGCACATCATCCATGTGATCAAAATCTTTTTCAATACGCTCAACCTCAGCTCCAGCTTGCTCGATCATCTGCACCAGATCTTTTTGAATAGCAATGGTAAGTTGCTCTATCTGCCCGGTCATATTCACAGCAAGCTGCTCTTCCAGTGTATTATCAGCAGCCTCTGTAATTACAGGAAGATTGGACTTCAGAAAAGAAGCGGACTTGTTAATAAGCTGCAGACGTTCTTTACTGACCGTACCTTCTCCCTTATCGATAATGGCGTCCATGGCTGCCAGCATCAATTCTCCCTGAGCAGCCTCCATAGCCTTAATCGTTTCCAACTGACTGTTGCGCAACCGATTTAAATCCATGGCCTTATTTACAGACCTGTTGGAAAAAAACATCACTCCGAACAGAACTGTTAAGGCCAGAATAGATATGGCACCTGCTAATCCCAGTTTCCTAGCGATAGTCATAGTTTCCCTCCTGATGACCGTTTGAGAATCTGCCTGATCAAGTATTTGATTTCACATTGTATTTAAAACCGACAAAGAAGTATTCTCTCTTCACTTCTGACTCTTCAAACTTGTCATCTCACTCGTCATGCTTCCTGGGCAATTTTATCCACGTCAACAATTAAAACGATATCTTCGTTGCCAAGCACAGTGTAGCCGTAGATTCCGGGGATATTCCTGAACTGCTTGTAGCCATGGGAAAACACCTTAACAACAACCTGCTGATGATTAAAAACCTGATCTACAAGAAGAGCCATGTTCTGATCAGTACAAACGACCAGAACTTGCTCATCCGTCAGGGTATCACCAATCGGTTGCCCATAAAAAAAGTCATTCGCATCAATCACCCGCAGAATTCTACCGTTATAGGCAAAAGCATTTTTATCCTGCAGAATATTGACGAATTTTTTTTCCGGGTAGATGGTTGTGGTGACCTTGTCCGAGGGAATGGCAAAAAACTGCCCGGCTGATTTTACTATGAGGGCCTCACGGGTGACCAGAGTCCTGGTAAGGGGGATGGTAATGGTAACCTTTGTTCCCTTTCCTACTCTGGAATCAACGTCAATGACCCCGTTATTTTTCTGCAGGGCCGACATCACGACATCCATCCCCACACCGCGTCCTGAGACATCAGAAATTTTCTGGGCTGAACTGAATCCCGCTTTAAAGATCAGATTAACCAGATCCTTATCCGTCAATTCATTCACCTGACGCTCGTTCATAAATCCTTTTTTTACAGCCACCTCTTTCATCTTCACGGGATCAATCCCGCTTCCGTCGTCCTCAATGACAAGGTAGACGTACTCATCGTCAACAGAAGCGGCAAGGGTCAGCACACCTGTAGCCTGCTTTCCAGCGTTCATTCTCGCCTCAGGACTCTCGATGCCATGATCCACGGCATTTCGTAAAATATGAACCAGAGGATTCTCAATATCTTCAATCAAATCCTTGTCTATTACTGTTTCCTCTCCTACCAGACGAAAATCAATATCCTTATTGAGTGAAGCTGAAAGTTTCCTGATCACTTTAGGAAAACGCTGAAACAAAATCTGTACAGGAAGACGTCGCACGCTCATGATATCTTCCTGCAAATGGGCGACCATATCGTCCATGGTGGTGATGGTGTTGGTGTAACGCGTGATGATGTCCATGGATACGGAGGCTTGTTCAAGCTGCCGCTTGAGGAAATTAAAGGAGTCCAAGGTGATAAAAAGGTCTCCCACTGATTCAGCGAAACTGTCAAGTTTGGACTGGTCAATCCTGATTGATTTTCCAGAGGGCACCCCTTCCCCTCTTTTCACATGGGTATTTAAAAGCTGTTTTTCCTGGACAACAAGGGCTCGATTTAAGTCGTCTTCGCTAATCAACCCCTCTTTTACCAATATATCTCCAACCTTCTCCTGCCGGGAAAGGGCTTCCATAAGCTGCTCGGGACTGATTTTTCCCTGATCGACAAGAATTTTACCGAGTTTCTCGCTCTCGGCAGCGGCTTCATCATCTTGAAGATTTCCCCCTTGAACTACAAAATGATCTACAACCTGACGCAACAGGGTACAGATAGAAGCAGCGAACTCCCTACTGGCTACCATGAGATCATCATCAATAAAATTAAGGAGTGAAGTAAGCTCAGCAAAAATTTCGCTGATTTGTTCTTCATCTTTAAGAAGATGCTGAGCTTCATCGATATGTTCTTTTAATGAATGCCGCAATTCTCCCTTGACCGGGATACCTTCAACAAGACTTTCATAAACGACATGAAAGCAGTTCACCATGGGTGTACAATCTTTTTCTTTATAAGAATAGGAACACTCAGGCTTATAAAATGATATTCTGGCGAGCTGTTCCAGTTCATCAACCATCTTTTCCAGATAAAGGTTACATTTCTCAATCTGCTCCAGTGTCGCGGAAACGAGGCTGTCGTCTGAGGTCCTGAAGTCCAGCTCGTCACCTCTAGCAAGTAATTTTTCCAGATCAAGCACACTTTTCAAAGAGCCCTTCACCTGCTGAGGTTTACATGTTTCAATCTTATTCTGTAAAAACTCTTCTTCTTCCGGACGCAATGAAACATCATCAAGGTTATCCAATACCCTGTTAATCATACCCTCCAGATATTCAACACCAGTAAGAAGAATATCTATAATTTCTTTATCAACAGTAATTTCTCCCCTGCGGATAAAGTCGAGGAGATCCTCCAAGCGATGGGCAAAACGATTGATATGGGAAAGCCCGAAGAAACCGGAATTTCCTTTCATGCTGTGCACAGGACGAAATATTTTTGTGATAATGTCCAGATTGGCAGGGTCGCGTTCAAGCTCAATAAAGGCGTTTTCTATATCCTGGAGGGAATCATTTGTTTCATCAATGAAACCTTTTAGTGCGACGAGATCTTGCTCACTTACCATATTATTACTTTTTCCCTTTATGCATTGCAGCCTGTGTAAGCAAACTGCGAACCCGTTCCAGCCTTTCTGCGGCGACAGCAGCAGCGCTGACAATCATTTCAGGATTTACCGGCTTGAAAAAAAGATCTTCAGCACCGTATCGAAAGGCATTAAGGGTATTATTAACAGTTATATAGCCTGTAATGATAATCACCTTGATCATGCCATTGTGGGCCTTGATTTTCTTCAAAAGATCAAGACCGTTCATGTCCGGCATTTCAATATCGCTGATAACAATATCAACGGGTTCTTTTTCTATTATTTCATAGGCCCGCAACGGACTGTCGGTGGTTATCACCTGAAACGGACTTTCCTTAAAAGCTTCTGAAAGTACAGAAAGAACAGATTTCGAGTCGTCAACAATGAGGACTCTATAAGATTTACCACCCATATATGCTCCCGGTGCAAAGTGATTGAGATTATTTCATTCTACGCATATTTCTGGTTAAAAGTGAATAGTTAGGTTTTATTTTTCTTTATTTTTCAGGGTAATACTACCCAGTGGCGCTTAACTTGTTGATTTCACGAATTGCAGAAAATGAGTAAAAAATAAAAATGTTGGTAAACTTAATTTTTTTTTGTGATTACCACTGAAACTCAGCCAGTCTTGCAGCAGGTACTGTAATGCATTAATAATTCAAAAAATACTGTCTACACAAAAGTCATTCCCGCGAAAGCGGGAATCCAGAGTAGTTGGCAAATCCGCCTAGATTCCCGCTTTCGCGGGAATGACGTATAAAAAGGCTGAAGATGAGCGGTAATCATATTTTTTTTGCAACAAATGGGGATATGAAATTATTTTACACACAGGGAGTGTAAAATAATTATCTAAAGATTTGACGGTCTCGGAAAAACCCTCTCGACCGCCGCCGGAACGTGTGTAACTTGTTGATATTTCGTTGGCGGATGATCAGATTCAGGACTTTTTGCGACTTCATCAAGAATTGAGGAAGTAATATTTTCAGAAAGTGCCGGAGAGCTCCCGCACAAAAAAAAAGCCCCGCATGAAGCGGGGCTTATAAAAAAATCAAAAAGGTCTGGTCTTAGAGCTGACGCACATTCTCAGCTGCAGGACCTTTTGGGCCATCGACAACATCGAAAGCAACACGGGCACCCTCTTCAAGAGACCTGTACCCATCAGCATTAATTGCAGAATGATGAACAAAAACATCACTTCCACCATCCTGTTCAATAAAACCAAAACCCTTTGACGCGTTAAACCATTTTACTGTTCCTTCTGACATCTTAACTACTCCTTCTGTATGGGTTCCTCTTTAGGAACCACTGAATAAAAACCGATTTATTTTGTGATAAACCGGCAACAGCATCAGTTTATGCAAACAAAAAAACCGCACGACCCATTTGGGATTGCGCGGCTAATTCTTCGATATAACTCAAACGATAAACTGATACTGCACAAATTATATTTTTATATACCATGCTCCTGGTACAAAAGCAAATTTTTAATTCGCCTGTGTATATTATTATTTCAAAGTACCGTGGCATGAATGTCCTTGCCCTTGTAACTCTCGTTGGCTTGTAAATTTCGACACAGGCCGGGAAAAAACTCTGTAGTACATATGGAATCTTTAAACTGGATTTGCAGTTAGAAACCGTTTAATGTAAAATTAAGCAGTTAAGTGATAAACAAATTACTAAACCTCCCTTAACAACACAGTGTATTATTTCGTCAATTTCACCCAAAAAACCATATTTTTCGACCCAGGATATATATTTTTATCCCGCATAGTTATAACTGTCACCAGACGTCCTTCAGTATAGCTTAAAAAAACACCATTTCCTCTCTTTTCAAACAGGAACATGATTCGAGATACCTAAGAAAACTATACTATTACGAATATCCCATGACCTTAACATGAGTTTGAGAACTCTGACCCTACATCAAATTCCAAGGAGAATCGGCTGATGCCAGACCAATCAACCTGTGCAGAATTAAAGATAAAAATAAAAGAACTGGAAAAAGAGGCATCAGTTCGCATAGAGGCAATGGTCTCGCTGGAGGAAAAACTTGAGCGATATTACAACCTTGTGGAAAACGCCAGTGACCTGATTCACAGTGTTTCACCACAAGGAACTTTTTTTTATGTGAATACCGCCTGGAAAGAAACTCTTGGCTATAGTGATGACGAAATTAAAAAAATTTCTCTCATGGATATTGTTGATGAAAGCTGCAGGAACAAATGCCGCTGCATCTTTAATTCACTCATTCAGGGAGAAATCCTTGACAGAAATGAAACGATTTTCGTTGCCAAAGACGGTCGGAGAATTGTCGTTGAAGGACGTTGTTCCACTCAATTTCAGGATGGCAGACCTGTATCAATGACAGGAATTTTCAGGGATATCACTGACCGGACAGCCTCTGAAAAAGCACTTCGAGAAAGTGAAAAAAGATACAGAGCCCTCTTTGAAAATGCCCATGACCTAATACAGATGATTCGTCCAGACGGGAAACTCCTCTATGTAAACCGTTCCTGGCGTAAAACATTTGGCTACAATGAGGAAGATATAAACGACGGCCTGACAATTTTTGACTTGATTTCACCTGATTGCCAGCAACATTGTGTGGAGACCTTCCAGCGAATAATAACTGAAGAGAAAGTACATTACATTAATGCTACATTTGTTGCCAAAGACGGCAGGGAAATCATCATTGAAGGGAATGCGACCTGTAAATTCGAGGATGGCAACCCTATATCAACACAATGTATCTTTCAGGATGTTACTGAAAAGAAAAAAATGGAGGAGGAGCTTTTCAAGGCACAGAAACTTGAATCAGTTGGAATTTTCGCCGGCGGAATAGCCCATGATTTCAACAACCTTCTCACCGGAATCATGGGAAATATCTCACTTTCAAAAATGTACGTAAAACCTGGAGATAAGGCATTTGCACGTCTGGCAGCAACGGAGAAAGCGTGTATGAGAGCAAGCGAACTGACCCAGCAGCTTCTCACCTTTGCCAAGGGCGGCGCACCTGTCAAAACCACGGCGACCATACGTGAACTTATTATGGATTCCACGAGTTTTGCCTTACGAGGTTCAAATGTAAAAAGTGATTATGATATTGACCCTGATTTATGGACCATTGAAGTTGATAAAGGACAACTAAGTCAAGTAACCCAAAATCTCGTTATTAATGCCTGCCAGGCCATGACTAACGGCGGTACGGTTACCATTAAGGCTCGGAATATAAAAATCGGGGAGTATGACGTGCTCACCCTGCCCCCTGGAAAATATGTCCAGATATCGGTTATCGATCAGGGGCATGGTGTACCAAAAGAAAATCTCAACAAGATATTTGATCCCTATTTTTCCAGTAAACAGCAAGGAAGTGGTTTAGGACTGGCCATAGCCTATTCAATAATTAAAAACCATGACGGTTTAATTATTGTTGATTCGGAGGAAGGAAAGGGATCCACTTTTTCCATCTATCTCCCAGCCCTGCCGGATACCGATATAAATCCTAACGAAGAAAAAGAGGAAATCTCTGCCTGTTCCGGCAAGGTTCTGATCATGGATGATGAAGAAATTGTTCGGGAAGTCGCAATGGAAATGCTTTCCTCCCTTGGCTGCGAGGCTGAAGTTGCCTGTGATGGGCAACAGGCAATTGATCTTTACAAAAAAGCCATTACGGACCTGAAGCCTTTTGATGCCGTCATCATGGACCTTACCATCCCCGGAGGCATGGGAGGGAAAGAAGCAATTACGAAACTTCTTGAGATTGATCCGAAAATAAAGGCTATTGTATCAAGCGGTTATGCCCATGATCCTATCATGGCAAACTTTAAACAATACGGGTTCAGCGGCGTTGTACCTAAACCATATAAAGCTCACCAGCTTGGCAAGGTTTTGAGTTCTGTTCTCAGATTGGAATGAATAGGACTGAGGACTGAGGACTGAGGACTGAGGAGAAGATATCTTGCGAGCCGCAATTTTCAACCCTTTCCGGCCAGTTGTCCGCAGGCTGCAGAGATATCTGCTCCCCGGCTGCTCCGGATAAAAGTCCGGAAACCGGCCTGCCGCAGAATGGACTGAAATCCGGCAATATCCTCCTCTTCAGGACACCTGTAAGGTAATGACTCCGACTCGTTGTATGGCAGCAGATTTATCCGGCAGGAAAGACCGGTAAGTTTTTCAGCAAGCTGCAGCGCATCACTTTCTCTGTCATTTATTCCCTTGAGCAGAATATACTCTATGAGGATAACTTTCTTCTTGGCTAAAGGATAGTCCCGGCATACGGCAAGAAGATTTTCCAGGGGATAGGCTGTATTAACAGGCATGAGTCCGCTCCGAGTCTTATCATCCGCCGCATGAAGGGAAATAGCAAGATTGACGCGCAAATCTGTTGCCATTTTCTTTATTTTCGGAACAATGCCGCATGTGGAAACAGTGATCCTGCGCTCGGTAAACTCCAGCCCTTTCTCATCCATGAGAATATCCAGGGCACAACTCAGATTTTCATAATTGGCAAGTGGTTCACCCATCCCCATGAAAACAAGATTATTGATATACTCCCGGACTGTTGTGCGCCGAACCCCGCCGTCAATCATATGCGCAATAACCCCAAAAACCTGATTAACTATTTCCGATGCCTGCAGGTTCCTGGTAAAGCCCATGGTTCCGGTAAGGCAAAACTTGCAACCCATGGCACATCCAACCTGAGAAGAGACACACAAAGTGTGGCGCTCGCCCTCTGCCGGAATCAGTACGCTTTCAATAAGATTTCCATCCGAAAGCCGGAATGCATATTTAATGGTTCCGTCTCGTGACTGTTCAACCTTATCCAGACTAAGCCTGCAGATGTCGGCATGCTCGGCAAGCAGCAATCTGAGGTCCCTTTTGACATCGACCATCTGTGAGAAATTGCAGATCCCAGGCCTCTGCAAAGCTGCAAAAACCTGACTTGATCGCGAGGATGGCAGTCCCAGGCCGCTCAAAAATTCAGACAGTTGATGCCTGGTTAAATTAGTCAGGTCCGGCCTCTTCATCACCAGAGCACGATTACCTTTCTGCCGTTGTGAATAGACGCGCGTATTTTCTCCATGTGGCGTAAGGAGGCAATCTCTCTTTCTACATCGCCCTGTCTGGCACAGAGCTTATCTGCCAGTCCGGCAACACTTATTCCGACCTGTTTCCTTATCAAACTGATAATTTTTTCCTGCAGTCCGCCAAATTCGGTTGTCTCCCCACAGGATTTTGAAAGACTGGCACTGCGGACCGCCCAAGGGTCACAGGTTCGTGCGGGCGAAAGGGCATCCATATAGCAATCTTCACAAAGAAATTGCCCATGGAAGCTTCTTTCTTCCCCATCTTCTATCTCAACACGACAATTATCTTTCTCACATTTCATTCAATACTCCTGCATCAATTATGACGGTTTCGCAAAAAACCGCTCAACCGCAGACGACTGCATATTCCAATGAATTCGGCCACTCATTCCGAAGTTATCCGGCCGGGTAATC
>JAHLLM010000029.1 GCA_020444175.1 Desulfobulbaceae bacterium
TCTATGTGAGCAGGCCTGATCGTTCAAAGATGAGGTGCAGCTGAATAGTTACGTTCACAGTTGATTTATACGAGAGAAACCCGTTACTATTCAGTCAGGTGTTTTTCTCTTCCGCTTAGGATTAAACAGCTTTACCCATTTAAATTTGCCTGTTCGTTATGGTTATGAGGATGCAAAATGGCTGATAACGTAATGCCACAACCCCTGTCCGGGGATGAACATGTTGACGCGATTGTAAAAAAAATCTACTCCAACGCTGGTCGCTTCAAAATCGCTCTTACTCCTGAACCCTACGAAATCTGGTACGAATTCTTTTCCGGAATTAATACGGACCTCACAAAAGAGATAAAAACTCTTTTAAAAGCCGGCAAAGAATTCACTCCGGCTCTTCACAAGGAGCTTTACCGCAAATATTTTTCCCCAAAAAATACGGGTGTCATGGATCAGGTCTATCGTGAAACCCAGTCAATGATTTCAAAAATTCTCTCCGAGTTACTTAAGGCTGGTAAGAACACAACTGATTTCGGAGAAAAACTTGATAGTTACTCGCAAAAGGTGCATGGAGCAACTGACGCCACAGCCATCAAGCAGATTATTAAAAATATGGTGCAGGACACATCAACTATGATTTCTTCAAGCAGTCAGCTTGAAGAACAACTCAGTGAAGCAACAAGAGAAGTCGGGAACCTCAAGGCACAGCTCAAGGAAATAAAAAAGGATGCCTCGTTGGATGCGCTTACAGGCATCAATAACCGCAAATCTTTTGATCAGAAGATCAAAAAACTTATGCACAAATACCAGGAAACAAACACTATTTTTTCAGCTATTTTTGCTGACATTGACTTTTTCAAGGAATTCAACGACACCTATGGCCACAAAATCGGCGACCTTGTTTTAAAGATTGTCGCAACAACACTCCATCGGGGAGTCAAGGGGGGGGATTTTCCAGCCCGCTATGGCGGAGAAGAATTTGTTATTCTCCTGCCGGCAACTCCCCTGGAAAAAGCAAGGATTGTTGCCGAGCAGCTCCGTGTGCTTATCTCGGTCAAAAAGCCAACCAACCCGCTCACAGGACAGGTCTACAGAAAAATCACTGCAAGCTTCGGGGTTTCAGAGGTGAGACAGGAGGACACTGCGGCATCACTCATAGATCGGGCCGACACAGCACTTTATCTTGCCAAGCAGTCTGGCCGCAACAATGTTAAAACGGAACAGGATGTGGACAAAATTTCCAGTCACTCTTGATGGGTAACTGCTCAACGGCATGAATTTTTTTGCATTCCATTCGGGTTCTGCCGTTGCCAACCGCGTGCGTCAACCACATTACATCGGCAGGATGTGAACCTCTTCTTTTACTTCATACCGCCCCTCAAGAAAGAGCCCTTTTCTGCCGTCAATACTTACCGGATCACCGAACCGAATCTCCTTGCCGCCAATAACGCAACGCTCTTCAGACTCATAAACGTGCAAAGCATGGCACCCCACCACACAGGTTTTTTCAAGACGAAGCGTTACCACTGAGGCATGGGAGGTCTGCCCTCCTCTGGCGGTCAGCAGGCCGTCCACCTTGGAAATCTCCCGGATATCTTCAGGGACTGTATCTTGGCGGATAAGAATGAGAGGCGTCTTGGGATGTGATTGCCTTAACTGCCTGATATTTTCTTCGGTAAAAACAGCAAGCCCGGACAAGGCACTGCCGCTGACCCCGATACCGTTGCCAAGAACTTTACCGGCAAGGGATTCTTCATCCTTAAAGACAAGAAATCGCTCCTTCTTCTTGATTGTGATCATATCCCTGGTCTGCAGGATATAGAGATCCGACTCCCTGGGCCCCTCGAAGGTGAATTCCATCTCCTGGGGATTCCAGTGTTTTACGTAGACAAGTTCACGGGCAATGGAAAGCAGTTTTTCATACACTTCCGGCGCTCTTCTCTCCAGGCTGAATTCCACGGGGCGTCCATCAATTTCCGCCTGCTCCACGGAAATGGGAAAGGTCGTTACAAGGCCGCTGACAATATCTTCGCCCTGGTCCCCGGCGGCGTAATCTCCCCATAAGGCCACGCGCCTAACCTTACGGTAGGGATGGGCGGTAAAGACAACGCCGCTGCCGGACTCAGGTCCAAGGTTGCCAAAAACCATGGACTGGACAATGACAGCCGTACCCCAGGCGTCGGAAACCCCCATGAGATTCCTGTATTCCTTGGTTTTTATCGTATCCCAGGAGTCGAATACCATTTCGATGGCCTCAATGAGCTGCAGCCAGGGATCGTCCGGAATACCAAAACCAAGCTCAGTAATCTTTTTCTCGTAACTGAGGGCAAGCTCCTTCATCTGCTCAGGGCTGAACTGACTTTTTACCGTCACCTCATGTTTTGCCTTTGCATCATTCATGAGTGCCTGGAAAATGTCACGGTCAGCCCCCTTGGTCATACCCCACGACTGCAGGAAGCGGCGGTAATTGTCCCAGGCCAGGTATTCCTTACCCGACACCCTGGCAACCGCCTCGACAATTTCATAATTCAGGCCGACATTATGAATGGTCGCCATCATACCGGGCATGGAAATAGAGGCACCGCTCCTGACGGAAACAAGAAGAGGATTATCAGGGTCGCCGTAACGGCGGCCGGTTTTTTCCTCAATCTGGTTCAAGGCATTGCGTATCTGCTTCATGAACTCATCCCGGGCCATGTAAAACTTCTTGACCACGGACAGGCAGCGGAATATTTCAGTGGTAATGACAAAGCCAGGCGGCACAGGATGCTTGTCAATACAGAGCAGGCTCAGGTTAAAACCTTTATTGCCGAGGAGAATAAGGTTTTTGGCATGGGCGCTTTTTTTGTTAAAACGATGAATGACCTTTTCCGGATTATAGGTCATGAGCAGATCAAGCTGCTTTTCATCCAAAAGCTCGCGTTGCCGCTCAAGTACCTGGTAAATCCTGGTGATGAAATTATCAAGATGCTGCAGGCCGAATGTTTCGGCAATAAGGTCGCGCATGAATGCCTCGGATAACCGATGGATCGACTCCTTGAGCACCTCTTCACGGTCCTCGCCGTCGCTCTCCTCCCAGAGGTTCCGATACTTGGACAGCAGATTGGTGGCACCGATCTGCGGTACAATGATCGACAGATTGCTCTGATGGATATTCGTGTAATAGGCGTAAATAAGATCCTTAACTCCTTCCGACAAACCGCGGATGATATCAAGGTACTGGGTATAGGAAAAACGTTTGATACCAAGGGAATTTGACAGCAGAGCCACATAGGTTTCCAGCCGCCGGCTGGTAACGCCGTCAATTTTCAGGGCGCGGAGATAGAGACGGAGACACTTGACAATATGGATAAAAGTCGCCCTGGTGATAAATGACAGATTGAGTGTTGCCGGCAATTTCTCAAGATAGATATTGGCCAGGTTTTCCAGGCGCAGCGTCAGGCCCAGAGCGTCGAATTTTTTCTCGCTGTAGCGTCCGTATACAGAAGGAATATCCACGGCAATATGCCGCTTATGGTAGATATCCTCCTTGGCCTCAAAAACTTCTTCGCTGAGTATAACCTCTTTGAGCAGCTCCAGGTGATCCAGAAGTGAATCCAGACACTGAAAGGTATCGCATATTTCCAGGTCGGCAAGGAGGTGGGTCATCTCCGGAAAACCGCTGTCAACAGCCTGTTCCAACTGGTGACGCAGCTCCTGGAAACCAAGATTGTATTTCAGGTCAAGGAGCTTGTACATCTGGACCAGGGTTGCAAAACGCCGCCGCTCATGGGGGCTGACATCTTCCTGCCGGTTCAGAAATTTCTCCATCAGGTTATCGTCCCAATCAAGAAGATCGCTTACTTTTTCCAAGTTGCCGTTGGAAAAAAGTCGTTTGGTGAGGATATGCTGCTCGTCAACAAAGACGCCGGAAGCACTCACCTGACTGAGCACCTCTTCCGGCAGGAAATCTGCCAGGACACTCTTGTCGCGGGTCAGCCAGAACTGGATAATCCCCTTGATAAAACCGACTATCAGGTTCGAACTTTCCACGTGACTCTGCTTGCGAAGAAAATGAATAAGAACATCTTTTCGTTTATGGATCTCGTCAAGCTCGGTGGAAACATCGCGAAGGTGCCCTTCTGCCCCGATTTCATTGTAAAAAACAGGCATAAGCTTGGTGAACTGCTTGACAAGATTATAGACCGGTTCAATGGGGTTATTGAGCAAACGGGTAATGTCTCTCTGAAAGAGGTCCGTATCCTTGAGACAGGTACCTGAAAGTTTCAGGTTGATAATAAGCGCGGAAAAAAGTGTGGCACACCATTTCGGTTCCTGCATTATCAAATTCAGCCACACCCTGATATTGGCAAGATGGGCTGGATTTGTAATGGGTTGCCAATCCTCGTCCACACCGGTGACATTGGCGTACTGAAAGCCGAAACGCACCGTTTCCCATAAAAATGTTTCAACCAGCCGGCTGCTTTCCCGGTGAAAAACCTCGGTGCCTAAAACCTGGATACACTGCAGAGATGTGTGCGGATAACGACGGACATTCTCCTTTAACAGCTCAAGAGTCGTCAGCAGGAAAGACTCAATCTCTTCAAACGTCTGCTGGCGGATGAGCAGGATGAGACTGCGGTTAATCTCCCGCAAACTTTCTTCATGGATGAGATAAAGTCCGGAGGTGCGCATGATGCGAAACAGGAAAATCAACTTCCGATTTTCTGCAAATCTGTCGTCAACCTTTTCCTTGTTTCCCTGCACAGCCAGTTTCTCGGGTATCTCGCGATACAGTCTGACCAGATCCATATGGGAAGGCAGCTCTAGCGTTTTTCGCAAATGAGCCAAATCGCCATCCGCTTCAATGCCCTCAAGGCGCTGCTGATGCTGCTTGATCTGATCATGGGATATAGCATTAAAAAGCTTTCCGGCATGCCAGTTATCACACATGTCGCTGCACTGCCCCAGAAACCAGGGAAGGGGATCTTCCACCCGAAGCCAGTAAGCATAATTCAAGGTCAGCACCTTTTTCATCAATCTGGCTGCCGGCTCCAAGTTAAACTCCCCATCCTCTTTCTCTCTGAAATCAAGGAGGGAGAGAGTTATTTTCTTCATTGGATGGTGGCCTTGGACCATGAGCATGATGATCTCGCTATCAAGGTCGTGTAATCTCCTGAACAGATCACATAAGGCATCCTCATAGCGAAGGAGATCAGCCCCGGCACAGCTTATAATCCGCTCGACATACGCAAGAAGAGACTCCATGCCCAAATTGAGCAGAGTATTATTCTTTCTGGTTTCCTCAAGGGCCTGCAGAAAAATATCGGCAAACAGGCCAAATGCCTTTGGCCCCTCAGTGCTGCGACAGAAAAGGGCAACGTTCTTCAGAACGAATGTTCGTAGTTTGGGGAGAATGATACTCCAGTTACGGTAAGGATGATGAACCTCATAGAGAAGATCATAAAGATTGTTATGTATACCTTTAAAATCCTTAACAAGATCGAGAAGTTCAAGCCTGATGGGATCGATGGCGACATCAGTGACGGCAGTTTCCTGCAGATTTGCCTTTAAGGCACTGGAGGTTTCATAAAGGCTTTTTGTTGTCTGGGTCATGGAAAAATACGAAAAGAAAATTGAAAAGTGCTGGCTTACGGCAGAATTCGCAAGCAATGGGGGGACAACGACTGCCTGAGCCGTTGCCCCGGCGATATCATAATGGCTTCTGGCTCTCCATGAGAAGAATCAAATCCAGAACCCGGTTCGAATAGCCCCACTCATTATCGTACCAGCTGAGAATCTTCACCATGTTACCAAGCACTTTGGTGGACATCCCGTCCACCACGGAGGAATGCGGGTTGCCCTGATAGTCGATGGAGACCAGTGGTTCATCTGAAAAGCCCAGATAACGGTTGGCCGCCTTTCTCAAAGCGTCATTGACTTCGGTAACCGTTGTTTCCTTCTCCACCTCCATGACGGCATCCACCAGAGAAACATTGGGAGTGGGAACCCGCACGGCAAGGCCGTCAAATTTGCCTTTCAATTCCGGAATAACCAGAGAGACTGCCGCAGCCGCCCCTGTTTTTGTCGGAATCATGGACACGGCCGCAGCCCTGGCCCGACGGAGATCACTATGGGGAAAATCGAGAATTCGCTGATCGTTTGTATAGGCATGAACAGTTGTCATAAGACCCTTTTTTATACCGAAATGATCCATGATCACCTTGGCAAACGGAGCCAGACAATTTGTCGTACAGGAGGCATTGGAGACGATGTGGTCCTGACTTGGATCATACTCATGATCATTCACACCCATAACAATTGTCTTTACTCCGCCCTTGGCCGGAGCGGAAATAACCACCTTTTTGGCTCCGGCCTCTATATGGGCTCCAGCCTTTTCCGCATCAGTGAAAAGTCCGGTGGATTCCACTACATACTCAGCTCCCATGGCACCCCAGGGAATATCTGCCGGGTTTCTGTGGTTAAAAATGGTGATTGGCCTGCCATCAACGGAAATACCCTTGTCAACAACCTTGACCTCTTTGTCATAAACACCCATGACCGAATCATACTTGAGGAGGTGGGCCAGGGTGGCATGATCAGTGAGGTCATTGACAGCCACAATTTCAATATCTTTGAAAGCCTCATCAGCAGAAAGTGCTCTGAAAATATTTCTACCAATTCGGCCGAAACCGTTAATACCGATCTTTATTGCCATGTCCATCTCCTTAAATTTTGTAGATTCATCTCCATTAACTCAGAAAAAAAATTCCGCCTACATTATACTTTTGGTGACCTGAAGCCTCCCCTCTCTCGCTTCCAGACACTCACTATTTATCCGCAATGCTTCATTATAGGCCATATGGGCTTTGTGGTCCCAATTCCCGGCATAATAACTTTTTGCAGCATTACAAAAACCCATTTCCGGAGCACCCTGATACATATCTGCAAAAATTTCATCCAGCGATTCAAACCAGAGTTCACGAACCACCTCCTCATGTTCAACAAGATATCGCAGAAGGAGATTATTTTTTGCCTGGGAGGGCAGCATTGAACGAAGCAGATAATTTGTACGGCCAAACAGAAAGCCCATATTTTCCATTTGCCTGTTCATCTCCAGAGAAATTCTCTCCATGAAACGCTGGCACTCTACTCCGCAGAATTTCTGCATTTCCCCCTGCCAGCCTGATTTCATATGTTGGGCCAAAGGGCCGTAAAACTGATACAGATAAACATTTTCTTTCAGCTTCATTGCTTCATGGAAGACGGACCCCAGCGACCAGTCAAGCAGGCAGCCGTTTAATTCAGATTCAGGATCAGCATCCCTCCAGAGCTGATGACAATCATCTTTTAAGCGCCAGAGCCATCCTTTACTTTTTTCAGAGCCAACAAGGCGATCTATATCCGCATAAGCCAGCTCAGAGGCATTGAGGTATTGCTGGTAAATTTCTCCGAAAATACAGGACGTTTTGTAGAAAGCCTTCAGCATTCTTGTTACAAAAAAATCACGCCTGTTGTTGAACCAGTCATTCTCAGCTTTACCTGCCGGTTTGCCTGCAGATGCCTTGCCCCAGTCTGCGCCAGCCTTTTTATCCCAACTCTGCGTCATGCTCAAAAAAAATTATCCTCCGGTGAGTGAAGCGGTGAGACCCGGAGATATCGCAGAAAGTGATACGGTATCACGCACAGTCCTTGATTTGGGACAAAATTACTTTTCCCGGAGAACCTCCTGGTCGCGGCACAAGTGAAGCGCTTCCTTATAAAGTTCACCATATCGTATCACAATTTTATCCCAGGTGTAGGATTTGTGGATAAGTTTTATACTCTCTTTCTGCATGTTTCTGATTTTTAGAGGCTTTTCACGGAAAACAGCCATGGCTTTCTGCATCGCTCCCATTAAAGCCTTAAAACTGTGGTCATCGTAGGCAAAACCCGTTGTCCCGTCTTCAACCTTCACGAGTCCACCAACATGATGGACAATGGGAAGGTTGCCGAAAAGCTGGGCAATATAATCAGTCAATCCGCACGGTTCATAGCGGGATGGAATAAGAAAGAAATCACCGGCGGCATACACATTGTTGGCCAGCATTGAATCATAGCCGCGAAGAATACAGATTCGGCCCTCATTCTCTTTACTTTCAGCCAAATCGACAAGACTTTTTTCAATCTCTTTGGAGCCTGTTCCCAGTATGAGCACCTGAAAACCTTTGTCCATCGGCAAAAGGGCCTCAAGAGCTCCAACCAGCATATCGACGCCTTTCTGTGCGGTCAATCGTCCGATAAATGTAAACAGCGGCTGGCTCTTATCATGTGCCAAGGTGCCGTTTACCCTGACATGGGTCAGATCCTTGCTTTTTATTGTGTCAATCAGTTTCGCCCGGCATTTTTCCTTGCCGTCCCAGTCTCCCTTTGCAGGAGAATAGGGAGCCGCTATACCCAGCTTCTGGTAGTCCAGAGGATCAAAATCCTCAGGAGTAATACCATTTGTCACACCCTGGAGCGTTACTCCACGGTCAGCAAGGATATGTCCCAGCATGCCTGTCAGTTCATCATCACTTGTTTCTCTGAGCTCACGGGCATAATTTTCACTGACGGTATTCATCACGGCGTAAGGAGCCGCAGCCAGGAAAGGATCAAACCTGCCGTCGAGCAGACTTTTGCCGATTATTCCTGCAGGCAGGGCTGTAACGGCTTTGGCATAAGGCAGATCATCCACCTCCTGATGATACCCAAGCCCAGCATTATGAATCGTCACAACCATTCCCGTCTTTATGAAAAAATGGCGATACCCCTCAATTTCACGTGCCATTGCCGGCAGCAGGGCAGCATGTCCATCGTGGCAATGTATGATATCAGGCTGTGTATCCTGACGGAGCAGGAGATTAAGAGTCGCTTTCTGCAGCAGAACATTCATGGCAAAATAATCGTAATGACCATTTCCCTGAACAAAATCCGGGTTGTCCGCCTCATCCTCTGCCGTGTAGGTATAAACCCCTTTTTTCTCCTGATACCTGAGGGCATCAATAAGATAGATAGTCAATGTTTTCCTGTCATATTTTCTGACAAGAGCCCACATGCTGACATCCTCACGCCTCTCGATACCGACATAATTCATGTCAACCTGAAAAGATTGCACTTTTTTAAAACCCAGGGTCTTCGGGTTCATAAAACCGTACATGGGCATACAGACGGATACGTCCGCCTGCTTGACAAGGGACTCGGCAAGTTGCCTGCAGACATCTTTCACCCCGCCGGCACCGGCAAGTCCCTCATATTCCCTGGTAACTATCCAGACATTCCCTATTTTTTTCTTTCTATTCCCCGTGTTCATCTTCTTCATCCGCCTCTTCAAATTCGTCTATCCAGCCCTGGGCACGTTGCCGTAAAAGATGATCCGCCAAAGTCAGGCAGACCATGGCTTCGCAAACAGGAATTATCCTCGGGATGGCCGAGATGTCATGCCTTCCGCCAATTTTGATCTCCACCGGTTCATTCTCCATATTTACCGTTTGCTGGGGTTTGGCAATGGAAGGAATGGGTTTTACTGCAACACGGGCCATGATTGGGTCACCATTGGAAATTCCGGCCAGAATTCCACCCGAATTATTGGACCTGAACCCTTGAGGAGTGAGTTCGTCATTGTTTTCGGAACCGGTCATCCGGGCAGCGGCAAATCCCGCACCTATTTCCACACCCTTGACCGCACCGATGGACATGAGTGCTCCGGCAAGATCGGCATCAAGCTTATTGAAAACAGGCTCTCCCAACCCAGCCGGACAACGGTCTGCAATTATGCCGACGATTCCGCCAAGGGAGTCCCCTTGTTTTTTCACCTCTTCAATTCTCTCTTCCATACGGGCTGCTGCTTCATTGTCAGGGCAGAACAATCTGTTCTCCTGGATATCAGAAAGCTCCAGTTTTTCGGCATCTATCCCCCCCAATGACAAAGTATAGGCAAGCACATCAATTTCGTGAAAGGCCAATAGTTTTCTGGCAACAGCCCCTGCCGCTACCCGTGCCGCTGTCTCCCTTGCAGATGCACGTCCACCTCCACGGTGGTCCCGAATGCCATATTTCATCAAATATGAAAAATCACCGTGCCCCGGACGGAAAATATCCTTCAGATGGCTATAGGACTTACTGTGCGCATCTTTATTGTAAATAATTAAAGTAAGCGGCGTCCCTGTGGTATATCCCTCAAAAACCCCGGACAGAATCTCAACCTTATCCGGTTCTTTACGGGGGCTTGCCGCCCCTCCTGTTCCGGGACGCCGCCTGTCCATATCGGCCTGTATATCTTCAGGGCTGAGCGGAATGCCGGGAGGACAGCCATCTATGGTCGCCCCAATTGCCGTGCCATGGGATTCGCCCCATGTGGTGACGCGAAATACCTGGCCAAATGTATTACCTGCCATGTTTGCTCCTCTTCCGAAAATTTTCCGGAAATATTTTTTTTGATTCCCTCTTCATGGGGATCAGAAGTTATATGCTTTTTTCAAATGCTCATCTTGAAATTCCGGCCCAATTCGTCAGAATTTCATCAACAATTTCCTCAAGGGAAGATTCCGTACTGATGCTCAAATGGCACCCATTTTCGTAGAGCGGCTCTCTCTCCAACAAAACGGATTGCACTTCTTTTATCATATCCTGCCCTGTTAGAGAAGGCCGTTGACTCGCGGACAAAGCATCCCCTGCAAGTCGTCTGCAGACAGTCTGCACATCGGCTTTAAGCCAGACCACAAAAGAGGTTTTCATGAGCTTTTCCCACACGTCCTGGTGCAATATAGCCCCACCTCCCGGTGCAATAACAAGATCTGTTCTGTCGATGAGTGACTCTAAAAATTTTTGTTCAACCTTTCGAAAATAGGCCCACCCATGCTCCGCTACCATATCCGCGATACTCTGCCCGCACTCTCTTTCAATTTCAGGATCTGTATCAAGGAAGGCAAACCCTAACTTTTCAGCCAGCAATCTGCCCACGGTAGATTTTCCCGTCGCCCGATAGCCAGTCAGAATTATTTTTGTTTTTTCTCTTTTCATGCACCTATTTAAGGGAGCCGGAACAAAACTGTCAAGAACCGGTTAATAATAAAAAAATATATTTTTTTCTTTACATTAATTTCAGTAACAATTATCATTATCATAAATACAAATCATTCTTTCATTCTTATAATTGGAGGCTATTACCAATGGGTCATTCATGTATTAAAGCAGCTCGTGTCGGTGAACAGGTAGAAAATTTTACCATGGAAACGTATATACCCACTGATTTTTCTTTTGGTGAAATTTCGCTTGAGCAATTGAAAAAAGAAGGTAAATGGACAATTCTCGTTTTTTATCCGGCTGATTTTACGTTTGTGTGCTCCACGGAGCTTGGTGATTTTGCGAATAAATATGATGAGATGAAATCATTGGGCGCTGAACTCATCACTGTAAGCACTGACACTCCTCATACACATCTTGCCTGGAAAAGAGAGGAAAAATCCCTTGAAAATGCTCATTTTCCCATGGGCGCTGATCCAACAGGGAAAGTATCAAAGCTATTCGGCGTTTATGACCATGCAACAGGATTGGCCCTGCGCGGCACCTTTATTATCAATCCGGAAGGAATGATCGTGGCCTCTGAAGTTAATTATTATAATGTCGGTCGTTGTGCCCGCGAAACCTTGCGCAAGCTGAAAGCCTCTATCCATGTCGCAAGTCACCCTGACGAGGCATGCCCGGCTAACTGGTGTGAAGGCGAAAAAACCCTGACACCTTCTCCGGAACTGGTTGGCAACGTTTTTGAGGCGCTAAAATAGAGCTTTAGTCGTTTTTTTCTTTTTTTTCATAGTATCTCTCTCCCTCTCCTCCAGGTCACCTGCTGCCGTTAGCAGGTGACCTTTTTTTCTGGCCAATTTCTCATTCCCTCCCTGATGATCATTCCCAGCGGGAATAATCATCCAGCCCCTGCAATCACCAAATTTCTTAAAGTTCATTCCAGTAGACGGCTTACAGCTTGACTTCATGTTCTGTTCATTATACAAAAGAAAAAATTTTATTTTTTTCCAAGCGAAATGACCCTTCAGGAGAATAATCATGGCTGCCCAAATGACCATCGTGCTGGCCACAGGCAACAAAGGGAAACTTGCCGAGATCCAGGAACTTCTTAAAGACTTCCCGGTTGAGCTAAAAAGCCTCAATGATTTCGGACCCATACCCGAAGTTATTGAAGACGGCAAAACCTTTGACGATAATGCATACAAAAAAGCATCCTTTACGGCTAAAGCCTTGGGGATTCCGGCGATCGCAGACGATTCCGGTCTGGTCGTTGACGCTCTGGGCGGAGCTCCCGGCGTCTATTCAGCGAGATATGCAGGCCCAAATGCTACTGATCAGGATAATATCGACAAACTCCTTGCCGAATTGAAAGGCGAAACGAACCGAAAAGCAGCCTTTGAATGTGTTATTTCAATTGCCGTCCCTTCCGGCCCGGCTCTCACCTATGAAGGACGCTGTGAAGGGGAAATTATTGATACTCCACAGGGAGATGGAGGATTTGGCTATGATCCTGTTTTTTACAGCCCGCAACTTTCCAAGACATTTGCCGAAGCCGGCATGGCTGAAAAAAACCAGATAAGCCACCGCGGCAAAGCTTTAACTGATATGGCTGCAGAATTTGACAAAGTGCTTATATGGCTCAGGCAACGCATGGATGAGATGAAGCCACCCAAACCAGATCACACCCAGTTTGAACACAATGACTGGTCCTTACCTAAAATGGTCTAACCTGCATGATCGGTATAACGCCAGCTGCGTAAATTTTTTTTGGGGGGGAATAAAAATGTATGAAATAAAAATTATTCGTGAATAAGAGCCCTTCTTCCCGGAAGGATAAAAAATAACTTCTTAACAGATCAAAAACTCCATTCTTTTTCATTGGCAATTTATGGTATACTTTACTTTATCAACCCCAAAAATCCAGATAGGTGTTTTATGACAAAAGATAAAGTAAGCTGTGAAATCTGCGGCAAAAAAGTAATCTCATCTTCACTCTGTCAATGTAAAGGCTGCGGCAAAAATTACTGCCCCAAATGCCAGAGTCCCTCATCAAACCAGCAATACTGCAAGGAGTGCGTCAACCTCAGTGGTGTTGTACCCCATAAATAGTTTTTCTCTTTTTTCGCACATCCAGGCTGTTGAAAAATGTATTCAGGGGAAGTCTCCTTTATTGACAAACTTGAATGGCCGCTCAAAGTGTACTCAGGCAGGCAGAAGCCTTCCGGAGACTCGCTTGGCCGGGACAGCGCCCCTTATTCACCAGACGAGCAAGCCTGTTCAGGTACCATTCGTGCATCTTCAGATTTATTTTTTTGCCGTTGCAACCCATTTACCAATATAACGAGTTCATTGACAAAATCCTTCATATGCTCGGCCTGGGCATTCAGTTCTTCTGCGGCAGCAGCTGATTCCTCAGCATTTGCAGCGTTTTGCTGCGTCACCACATCAATCTCAGAGATGGCAACATTAACCTGGGTGATTCCCTTGACCTGTTCAACAGAGGAAGTGGTATTTTTTGCAGTCAGGGTTGAGACCTCGCTCACACTCTCTGATATAGCAAGAAAATCTCCTTCTGTAGCCAAAACAAGGGAAGCTCGCTGGCTGTTTATCAATTGAATTTGAAACATAGACAATCTGTTCGGAGATACTTTTTTTTAATGCTGCTTTTGATTTATAAAAGGCGATTCCAGCGCTGAAGACCTGACAAAAAAAGACAATACAAAGTGTCGGCACAAGAAATCTGTTTCGCAAACTCAACTTCATAATCCACTCCATCATTATACAAGTTCAGTGTCACACTTGCTGCTGCATCCAGACCCAGCAAGACTAAGTATTACTACCCACAATTACACTTTGCAAAACGTTTCGCCAACCACCTAACACACTGACAACACGAACAAAATAAAACCTAACGGTCACCCCCATCTTAAAATTAAAAACACTGATCATACTTTATTTTAAATGCATGAATTTGAATGCTGTAACTGCTCAAACTGGGCCGGTGAAAACAACGCGCCGAAATCTTACTTTGTTTGCTCGCTGCTGACACTGTGCCAAAATTCAGTTCAAGCTGTTCAGGAAGGCAGATTTTGTCCCTTTAAGTCCCAGGATTCATGCCCCATATTATTTTTTTGTTATCAATATGAATTACGATCTCTCCTTCATTCAATCAGACACCCAGCCTTTGACCCAACACGCTAAAAATGATAGAAAAAATAAGAGTAAATACTATCATATTAGACAGGGAGACATTCCATGACGGGGGAAAGCGTCTACAAAGTAGTTATTGATTCAATTTCAGCCCATGTGGCAATTCTTGATGAAAATGGAGAAATACTTGAGACAAACAGAGCCTGGCAGGAGTTTGCCCGTGCCAACGGACTTCTTCTGCCGGCTGATTGCGTTGGCATGAATTACCTGAGTGTGTGTGACAAGGCAAAAGCTGACTCCACTGGCAAGAACAGTAACATTGCCAATGGCATACGAAAAGTAATGGCAGGTGAACAACAGGAATTTTTTACCCAGTACCCATGCCATTCTCCAAAAGAAAGAAGATGGTTCGCCTTGAGAGCAGTACGTTTCAGAGCTCCGGGAAAGCCATGCATCATTGTGGCCCATGAGAATATAACCCCCATAATGGAAACTCAGGAAAAACTTCAAGAAAAAGAAAAAGAGCTTGAACAGCAAACAGAAAAACTTGAAGAAAGCAATATCGCCCTCAAGGTATTACTCAAACACAGGGAAGAGGATCGAATCAGGTTGGAGGAAACCGTTCTTGAAAATATCTCCAGCCTGGTTCTGCCGTATGTCGAGAAACTGGCTCACGCCAGACTTGAACCGCGGGAAAAGATGCTTGCCGAAATAATAGAAAATCATCTTAAAGATATCATTTCACCTTTTTTGAACAGACTTTCAGCCATCAACAAGCTGCTTACCCCTCAGGAAATACAGGTGGCAGCCATGGTTCGTGATGGCAAAACAAGCAAGGAAATTGCCGATATGCTCCAGGTTTCTGTGAGCACGGTTGATTTTCACCGAAAGGGACTCAGAAAGAAGCTCAACCTGTCAAATACGGGTTCAAACCTCAGGTCACATCTTCTTTCGCTGCGTTGATATCAGAAAGATCTGATTCGGCTTCATGATGTTTAAATACCCCGGGACCATATAGATTTAAAAGCAAAGAATTGAGTATGCGCCGGGGTTATTTTGCAATCATCTCAATCACCTCGCGACGTAACAAAAGCCTGTCGCGCCGCTCCTATTCAGCCCCTAAAAGGAGTGACTGGACCGACAGTTCACAAAAAACAGCTTGCTTTATTGTAGATATGGAGTAGATAGAAATATTCAAAGTAGAGTATTGTCTATTTTATATAGAAAATAAGTTATATCAAACGCGCAATCCTCTTTTACAGGATTGCGCGTTTTTTTATAGCTCTTCACGTTTGCAGGACAGTATTCTCGTTATCAAATGGCTCTTGACAGAAAGGGTCGCACAAAAGGAGTAGTTCGAAGTGAATAAAGGTATTGTAAAATGGTTTAATGCGTCAAAAGGTTTTGGTTTTATCGAACAGGATAATGGAGCGGATATATTTGTCCATTATTCTGCAATTCAATCTGATAGCTACAAAACTCTTGACGAAGGTGCATCTGTCAGTTTTGAAGTTGTTGATGGCCCTAAAGGTCCTGCTGCTGCCAAAGTGGTTCAGCTTTAAATAACCCCCAAGACAGTCTCTCAAATGCCCTGCATTTTGCAGGGCATTTTTTAATTAGCCAGCACTCTGGTGCAATTCCCCAGCTCACTCCTTTTTCCATAAGAATACACATAAAAGAATATAAACATTATGAATACATTTGAAAATATTGGTATCAACAAAGACATACTTAAAGGTCTTTCATCCCTTGGATTTCAAGAGCCAACCCCGGTCCAGGAAGAGGTCATCCCTCTGATGCTGGAACAAAAAATAGATCTTGTAAGCCTGGCACAAACGGGAACAGGTAAAACAGCGGCATTCGGCATCCCCTTGCTCCAGTTAACAAACCCCAAAAACCGTCAAACCCAGAGCCTGGTTCTCTGTCCGACTCGAGAGCTGTGCGTACAGGTGGCCCGAGACATAAAGGCATTTGCCGTGCATGTTAAGGGATTGGAGGTTTTAGCAATTTACGGTGGAGCAAGTATAGAGCAACAGATTAAATCACTGCGAAAAGGCATCCAGCTTATTGTTGCCACCCCGGGTCGCCTCAATGACCTCATCAACCGCGGCAAAGTGGACATTTCCGGAGTGCGCTATGTTGTATTTGATGAAGCGGACGAGATGCTGCAGATGGGCTTTCAGGATGAGCTGAACGCTATTCTTGCCAATACTCCTTCAGAAAAAAACACCTTGTTGTTTTCGGCAACAATGTCAAAAGAAGTTGCTGCAATAGCCGCCACCTATATGAAAAATCCTGTTGAGGTGACAATCGGTAAACGAAATGCCGGAGCTGAAAACGTACGCCATGAATACTACATGGTTCACGCCAGAGACCGCTATCTTGCCTTGAAACGTATTGTTGATAATTGTCCCAATAATTACTCAATTATTTTTTGCCGTACCCGTCAGGATACCCATGAAGTTGCCAACAAACTGATTCAGGACGGATACAACGCAGATGCCCTGCATGGCGATCTGTCCCAGGCACAACGGGACCAGGTCATGAAAAAATTCCGCAGCAAGAACCTGCAGCTCCTTGTGGCAACGGATGTCGCTGCACGTGGTCTGGATGTCAATGATCTGACCCATGTGATCAACTATAATCTCCCCGACGATATTGCCAACTATACCCATAGAAGTGGCCGTACCGGGCGGGCCGGGCGAACCGGGATATCAGTTGCTATCGTTCACATGAAGGAACAATTCAAGATCAGGGAGATTGAGAAAAAAATCAAAAAGAAGTTTAAGCAATGCCGCATTCCTTCCGGGGAAGAAATTTGCAAAAATCAGCTTGTCAGCCTGGTGGATATTGTCAAAAATGTTGCAGTGGACCACGACCAGATTGACCCGCTCTATGCCGAAATTTCCGAAAAACTTGGGGATCTGGATCGAGAGGAGCTTATCAAGCGTTTTGTTTCTTTGGAGTTCACCCGATTCCTTGAATATTACAAAAATGCCCCGGATCTGAATGTAACTCACGGGGTAAAAAAACAGCAGACTCGCAAGCAGCGTGTCCAGGGCGAATCTCCTAAAAATTCAAAACACAAACAGAAGTTCACCCGTTTTTTTCTTAATGTTGGCCGCCGTGACGGGATTCTGCCCCAGGGCCTGATAGGAAAAATCAATGGTGTTCCCGGCGGTGGACGCATTAAAGTAGGAAAGATCGAAATTATGCGCAACTCTGCTTCTCTTGAAGCAGACAGCAGATACACCCTTCAAATTCTTGATGCCTTTCAGCATGTTAAAATCAACGGCAAACCCGTCTCCATTGAGGTTGCCAGAAACAGTCATGCCGCAAGTCAATCTAAACATAACGGGACACGGCAACGTAAAGGGCGTAAATTTAAGACTGCCTAGACAGCAGTCTTAAGAAAGCATCAAAATTGCTTTCGCGCCGCAAGATCCCGTAGCACATTCAGTTGCAACACGCCCTGGTGCAACTCAAAATTCTGAGGAGAGTAATAATGGATATATATGTTGGACAACTGCCCTTTAATGTAGACGAAAGTGAATTAAAAGAAATCTTCTCTGAATTTGGTGAAATTGCCAGTATCAATTTGATCATTGATCGTTATTCAGGAAGACCCAAAGGTTTCGGTTTTATTGACATGCCGAATAATTCAGAGGCAGATGCAGCCATAAAAGCCTTGAATAAAACCATGCTCAAGGGAAGAGAAATTAAAGTAAACCAGGTACAGAAACAGCGTCGTGATAAACGTTCAAAGCGTCGTTCCCGGTATTAGTTTGATTTGCTAAAAAGATGGATCAGGTCAGAAATTTCCCAGCTGTGACCTGATCCTTTACAGAATTCACCCCTATCTTGTTATAACGGGAAGTCTCAGACTCCAAGCCTCTTTCAGAAAAAACAGGCACCTCCAATCAACTCCCCCACAGACTTCTTACTTCTGATTCTTCAGATGTCCTTGCCAGCCTCTTAAAAGCTATCTATTTCTTTACGCTCTCGTTTTTCAAAAATTAATTTCCAATCCAAAGCTTTTTTCTTCCAAATTTCCCATCGCCGTTTTCTTCACCCAGCAGGCAAAATCATATATCTAAGGAAAAATCTTCACAAAGGAAAGCCATTGACATAGGATAGAAAGATGATTGCAACTCGTCTTTTAAAAAAATTGGATTCACATTTTTTCTTTCATAGCAGTTAAACAGGAAACAAGGCTGCACTTATATCAGGGACTCATGATGGCAAAAGTACGTGTTGAAATGGAGCATGAAACTCAGAACGACAACAATACTGAACGCACTGTTAGTGTGGAAAATCGAAATGAGATTGCCCAATTGCTCGTTTCTTCCGGCATTCTTTCGGAAGATCACCTCAAATACGCCCAACGTGTTCATGCCAAGCTGACAAGTAAAAGAAGTCTGCTGAGTGTTCTCGAGGAATTACAGTACATATCCCTTGAACAGGTTCGCGAAGCATTGCAGGCAAATCCAGTTTCTGTTCCCCTGGGATCCCTGCTGGTAGAACTTGGCTATATCAGCGAGCAAGACCTGGCCACTGTCCTGGAAAGCCAGCGTGAAAACAAATCCAACAAGATGGGGCGTCTGCTGGTCGATTTGCACTTGATTGCTGAAAATGATCTCCTGCGCATACTTTCCTATCAACTTGGATTTCCTTTTATAGAAATGGCTGTCACGGAAATAGACCTTCACCTTGTCCAGAGGGCACCTCAAAAGCTCTACAGGGAAAATTTATTTTTGCCTCTTTCACAGGAGGAAAACGGCATTCTCATTGCCTTTGCCGATCCGCTGAATCAGGATAGCCTGCGAGCGGCCAGACAAGTTTTTGGCAAAAACATAGTTTGCGGGATTGCTCGTGAACAGGGCATCCTTGAGGCGTTAAACAGAATTGCCAAAGGTTCCTTAAAGGAAAATGACAAATCAGACCATACGGAACCCAGTGACAATATTATTGTCCAGGCAGTTAATTCAATTCTGATTGAGGCCAACAAGCAAGGTGCCAGCGACGTACATATCGAACCGATGAGAGACCGCCTGCAGGTGCGTTTTCGTCAGGACGGAGTGCTCATTCCTTTTAAAGACCTTCCCCTGGACATGGCGCCTGGCCTGACGAGCCGTATTAAGATTATGGCTGGCGCGGATATTGCCGAAAGACGGCGTCACCAGGATGGACGGATCTTTTTTGAAGAGCAGGGAGTACTGCTGGACCTGCGTGTTTCAATATATGCAACTATTCATGGTGAAAAGGTTGTCATGCGCCTGCTTGGCGCCCAAAATGAGCTGTTGACGATTAAGGAACTGGGCATGGCTCCCGGAATCCTGCAGCGCTTCAAAGAAGAAGGTCTTGACGCCCCGAGCGGAGTGGTCATCATCACGGGTCCGACAGGATCAGGAAAAACAAGCACCCTTTACAGCGCAGTCAACCACCTGAACACACCGACACGCAGTATTATTACGGCAGAAGATCCGGTTGAGTATGTTATCGACGGTATTGCCCAGTGTTCAATCAATCCTAAAATCAATGTCACCTTTGAAGAAACATTAAAGCACATCGTCCGCCAGGACCCTGATATCATTGTTATTGGAGAGATCCGGGATAAATTTTCCGCCGAAATGGCCATAGAAGCTGCCTTGACGGGCCATCAGGTCCTGACAACGTTTCACACTGAAGACAGCACTGGAGCCTTACTGCGCCTGCTGGATATGGACATAGAAGCTTTTCTCATCGCGTCAACCGTCGTCAGTGTCCTGGCCCAGCGCCTTGTCAGAAAAATCTGCCCGTCATGCAACGAAGACCACCTCCTGACCCCGGATGAATTGAGGCGCCTCGGCTATAAACCAAAAGAAGCCGCAGGTCTCGTCTTTCAAAAAGGACGGGGTTGTCGCCACTGTAATTTCACGGGTTACAAGGGCCGTATTGCCATCCATGAGCTGCTGGTCCCCAGTGAACTTGTCAAAGACGCCGTCATTGCCCGGAAAACATCATATGAAATCAGGAAGGTAAGCACTGAAACGACCGGCCTGGTTTCTTTGCTGGAAGATGGTATTTTCAAAGCATCCAGAGGAATCACTACTTTTAACGAAATTATCAGGCAGCTTCCACGGCTTGACAGACCAAGACCAATTGCAGAACTAAAACGAATGTTAGGGGAAGAGTGATGCCAGAAACATTTTCACTGCTTGAAAAAATAAACCAATTTGTTGAAAAAGAGAATTTCGAACTTCCAGTCTTCAACGATGTTGCCATCCGCGTCCTTAAAATTGCACAGCAGGAACATTTCGACATTAAAGAAATGAGCCAACTTATCTACCAGGATCAAGTGCTCGTTGCGGAGGTGCTGAAAGCCGCAAATTCACCATTTTTCGGCGGTCTTACCAAAATCACAACCATTAAGGACGCAGTTATCAGGCTTGGCGCAAGCCAGGTGTCGAATCTTGTCCTCATGGCATCGGAAAGAAGTAAATATGCTGCAAAGAACAAAAAATTCAAAAATCTGTTCAACAAGCTATGGAAACATGCTGTTGCCTGTGCCATCGGTGCCCAATGGCTTGCCAAAAAATTGAACTACCATGAAAAAGACAATGAAGCCTTTATAGGCGGACTTCTCCATGATATCGGCAAACTTTTTCTGCTTCGTGTGCTTGACACCATGCAAAGCGATCCCAAAACTGCTCTGGAAATTTCCGAGGACCTCACCCACGAACTCCTTGATTCTTTTCACCCCCTGCAGGGGTTTAAATTGCTGAACCAGTGGAATATACCTGAACTTTACTGCCAGATTGCCCGGGACCATCATAATGAAGAAATCGACCAGAACAATATTCCGCTCATTATGGTCAGGCTGACTGATCAGGCTCTGATTAAACTCGGGATAGGAATACGACATGATCCGTCCATTGTCCTTGTCAGCACAGCAGAGGCAATGATCCTGCGCGTGAAAGAAATTACCCTGGCAGAACTTGAAGTGATGCTTGAAGACACCCTGCAGATTGCCACGGCCTGACCTCCTTCAGCCCTATACTTGATCTCTATCAGAACGAAACAGGTGTTTTCAACTCCTATGTGCACGTTTATCCGAACAAATGAGTTGACTTTCTCATTTGCCACAACGTAGCATATACCCATAGGGCAAATTTTCCTGCGCCCTTTAAACTTTTTGTTTTTTTTATTACATTTCACACATCTTAATTACCTTGGAGGGAGGGATAATTATGAAAAGAGTTATCTTGCTTTTGGTTGCAGGTTTGTTTTTTGTGGCAAATGCTGCTCTGGTGAATGCTGCGGAAAAAGCTCCCCAAAAAGTCGTCGATCTTGCCCATTCCACATTAGCAGCTATCGGTTCGGACCCGGTCATTGTCAATGCGGTTAAGACTGAGAATGCAAAAGGAAAAACCCTTGCCCAGATACAGACAAAAGATAAAGATTGGAAGAGTTTTGCCGGTATTGCAGACTACATGAAGGTTATCATGGAATCGGATTGCGCCAAAAAATTAAAACAAATCCAGGAAAGCGCCCCTTATTACTCAGAAATTTTCGTTATGGACAACCAGGGAGCCAACGTGGCCATGACTGACAAAACATCAGACTACTGGCAGGGTGATGAGGCAAAATTCCAGAAATCATTTGCCGGTGGCGCGGGAGCTGTTTTTGTCGATGACGTTGAGTTTGATGAAAGCAGCCAGGCCTATCTTGTTCAAATTTCCGTGCCTGTTATGGATGGCGGCAAGGCCATTGGCGCAATTACCTTTGGCATAGATGTGGACAAAATTTAACTCAAATAACATTGGCGAGCAGATTCTTTTTAGAAAAATTGCAGGACATTAAAAAATTAATATGCTTTATAAACAATTCTCAGTTAAAAAATTGCCACTTTCCTGTCGCCAAGTTTCCGATACTGGATTCCCGCCTCCGCGGGAATGACATAACCAAGCCCGCCGTCACTCCCGCGGAGGCGGGAGTCTAGAGGTTGACTACTTAGAATTATATAGAGACTAAAAATTTAAAAAGGAAATGAGCTGATGCAATGGTTCAATGAATTAAAAGTAGGGACAAAGATTATCTTTGGTTTCTGCATTATGCTTGTCTTTCTAGCTGTTATTGGCCTTGTAGGATTCAGGAGCCTCAAAGACACAAAACTTCATTTAAATAAAATCTTTTCGGTAAATATGCCGAGTATCGACTATCTGCTCCAGGCTGATCGTGATATGCAGCAGCTTTTGGTAGCAGAAAGATCAATGATTTTTGCCAGCTCCTCATCAGAGACTTTTCAGGAGCTTGTTAAGGAATTTGAAACCAACCTCAAACAGGCATCGGACCGCTGGGAAAAATATAAAAAGATTGCCGCCTCTCCTGAAGAAAGGGTTTTGATAGCAAAGTACGAGAAAGACCGCAAGGAATGGCAGGCTATTTCCAGGAAAATTGTAGACGGCCGAATCGCAGATACAAGGGCAGGCCGCAGAGTAGCCCTCGATCTTTCCCTTGGTATTGCCAAAGAAAAATTTGAAGCAATGCGCGACAATCTTGACCAACTTACGGAAATTAATCACAAACTGGCAAAAGAAGCGCATCACGCCGCTGAAAAGACCTACCATGGAGCAGCTCGATTTCTTCTCATCAGCATAGGTGCAGGTTTACTGGCCGGACTTCTCTTAATGTGGGGATTGGGGCGCAGTGTAACCCGGCCTCTTAAGGCGGTTATACAGGGATTATCTCTTGCTGCGCAACAAGTATCAGCGGGTTCAGGTCAAGTGTCCAGCAGCAGCCAGAATCTAGCTGAAGGGGCGTCAGAGCAGGCAGCTTCAATTGAGGAAACGTCTGCATCCATAGAAGAATTATCGTCCATGACCAGGGCCAATGCAGATAATGCCGGCGAGGCGAAAAGCATGATGGGAACAGCCTCGCAGATCGTCGCCAAAGTGAACCAACATATGGATGAAATGACCGGAGCCATCAGCGAAATTACCCAAAAAAGCGAAGAAACGAGCAAAATCATTAAAACCATTGACGAAATTGCCTTCCAGACAAATCTGCTCGCCCTGAATGCGGCTGTCGAGGCGGCCCGGGCTGGAGAGGCCGGAGCAGGCTTTGCCGTTGTTGCGGATGAGGTTCGAAATCTTGCCATGCGAGCCGCAGAAGCAGCAAGTAACACATCGACACTCATTGAGGACACCATTAAGGCTGTCCATAGCGGTAGCGAACTCACCACATCGACCCAGGCAGCCTTTCAGGAAAATGTGGAAATAGCAGGAAAAGTTGCCGAGCTGATTGAAGAAATAGCCAACGCATCAGCCGAGCAGGCTCATGGTATTGAGCAACTGAATATAGCAATGTCAGAAATGGATACAGTTGTCCAGCGAGTTGCCGCCAATGCCGAAGAATCTGCCTCGACCTCCGAAGAGATGAATGCCCAGGCAAAACATATGAATGAAATGGTAACAAATCTTACCACAATGGTCGGACGCGACAAAAAACCGGAAAGCAAAGTGCACAGAACAAATCCGGTAAATACCAGCAAACGCCAAAGGCATACTTCCGTCAAGAGCAGCCTTCTTCCTCCGGTTTCCAAACCAAATCACAAAAAAGAAGGGCAACAAAAGCCGGAAGATATTATCCCAATGGATGAGGAGGATTTTCAGGATTTTTAAGATAAATATCAGCACATTTATCTGCCTGAACTGCACTCTTTTTTGTTCACTTCTTAAGAGCCTTCTTGTTCAGGGCATTGTCAAGAGCAGAGGTAAAGGATTTCAACTCCACGTCATCCACATACCTTTCGCCATCTATAAACACAGTAGGGGTGGTCCGGATTTTCACTTCAGAGCCCGACCTTACTTGAAAAGTCAGCATCTTATCCTCCAGATTCTCATCTTCAGCACAAGCCCGAAAGAGAGAGGTGTCGATATCGATACTCTGGGCAATAGAAATTGTTTTCTTAAGGAAAATCTCCTCACTAGCGGCATTGGCCCAATCACTCTGTTTTTCAAATAACGCTTTGACAAAGCGCTTTTTCTGCTCATTTTCCCGGACACAGTAAACCAGCATGGATGCGCGCAATGCCGGCATATTCACAGGGAAGAAACGAAAAACATAATACGCTTTCCCCGTATCAATATGTGTCTTCGTTATCCGGTCAATAATTTCTGCATGAAATTTTTTGCAATAGGGACAAGACAGAGAGGAATATTCAGTGATGACAACAGGGGCCTCAGGATCTCCATACGTAACTTCAAACTCCGTCCCTGCAAGTATCTGCTGTGCATCAACCCCCTTCCCATCACCATCTGCCCGCACCTGTGCGGCAATTAATGCAAAGACTACCACGAAAACAACCCGAGTCAGATATTTCATAGAATACACCTCGTTTAAATTCACGAAAAAAGACAAGAACACTTCCTGCAACCCATTGCTACTCCCAATTCTAGGCTATTTTTTCGACCTTGTCATTTTATATAAAACAACGAGTACTTGATTGTGCAGCGTAGTTGCATAATCACGTTCTGTTTCAAATATAAAGCATCCCGCATTCAAATATTGTTTTACCAGATTGCTCACCTCACTGTTTTAATATTTTTTCCTGCCTCAAAACTGAATCTTCTGCTAAAATCAATTGAAGAATAAGTTTGTTCGCCACAACCTCTTTTTACATGCAACTGATTTCAGAATACTTGTCAGGTAACTTTGCTGAAGCAATGCCCGAACATCAGGAGAACAAGATTGAAACACGCTTCTTCCAATAGCCTTAGTCTTTTCCTGAAACTTGCATTGGGAGTGGGCACGATCCTTTTTATAAGTATGGGATTTTTTTCCTTGTTCAGCATTGGTTATGTTAAAAAAAATATCATGACAAACGTCATCGACGAGGTGGATCGTTTCAGTAATACCATAAAACTTGGCACCCATTACAGCATGATGAACAATGTCTGGGAAGATATAACCCAAATTATCGACAATGTTGCCAAGCAGAGAAATGTCCAACATATCCGCATATTTCACAAAGAAGGACACATTGTTTTCTCAAATACCAAAGAGGAATTAGGCAAAGTCTCAGATATCTCTGATTACGCCTGCACGATCTGCCATAAATCAGAACAACCACCCCATACCCTTGCCCTTCCAGCCCGAACTCGGTTTTTCTCATCTCCAAAAGGTGAACACTTATTAGGAATAGTTAATCCTATTTATAATGAGACAGGCTGTTCCTCCGCATCCTGCCACGCCCATTCGCCGGAAACTACTATTTTAGGAATTCTTGATGTCGTGATCTCCCTCGATTATGTTGACCGCGAAATTGCATACCTGGAAAAAATTTATTCGGGCCTGGCAATTTTAAGCTTCATAGTCACTTCTTGTCTGATTTTTCTGTACCTGAACAGGTTCGTCAGTCGGCCTGTCAAAAAAATGATTACAGGCACTGAGATGATAGCCAGAGGTGAACGTTTTAATGCGGATACCTTGAAACGAAATGACGAAATGGGTCTTCTGGCATCTGCCATCAGCTCCATGGGCATAGAAATTGCCAATCAACAGGACGAGTTAAAGAAAACCAATGATGAACTGATTCTCGTAAACAAACAGCTGGAAAAACTGTCGACTACAGATCCTCTTACCGGACTTGCAAACCGACGTTCTCTTATCGATAGTTTTACAGCAGAATATGAGAGGGCAAAACGTTACAATCATCGTCTTTCCATTTTACTCATTGATGTGGATTTCTTTAAAAAAGTAAATGATACCTATGGCCACAACTGCGGAGACAAAGTCCTCAGAAAGACTTCTGATGTGTTGAGAAAAACTGTTCGCAGTACCGATCTGGTCTCCCGATACGGAGGAGAGGAATTCATTGTTCTACTTCCGGAAACCGACAATGAACAGGCGCATGCAATCGCTGAAAAATTACGACACGAAATTGCCACACATACAATTCTGTGTGACGATAGTCCACTGTCCATCACAATAAGTATTGGCATTGCCACCCATCCTGACACAGACTCAAATGAGCCAATGCAACTGATCAATGCTGCTGACCAGGCCCTGTATAAAGCAAAAAGCAACGGACGAAATCAAGTGGTTTCATAAAGATCAGCAGCCTTTCTCCAACAAGGTCCATTACCTTTCTTCCCAGTATCTCTTATCCCCCAGGTATTTATTTCTTACCTTCTTTATTGCCGTACTGTATCATTCGTCTGAAACACACGTATCTTTCGCAAACAAAGAACTATTTCCAAAAAAGCGGATTTTTTTCCGTTTTTCCGGAACAAATAAACCTTTTAAACACTTGAAGCACCAACAACAACCTGTTATTACAGGAACTAATTTCCATCTCTTTCTGGTAATAATATTGCATACACTTTACATACTTATCAAATTAGCCTAACCCTTATTTATACCAATCTGGCTCTCGGAGGAATATCCATGTCCCGCCATGCATGTTTTCAAATAAGTTTTTTCATATTATTGCTACTCCTTATCGTTGGATTTCCTTTAAAAGCCTTCTCATACAGCCTGTCCTTTTCCAATAGTCCCGAGGTTGAGATAACAGGAACAACAAAGATCTTAGAGGCAAATTCTCCCGGTACACTCAAATATACGACACAAATCTCATGTAGTGGCTTGGGATTTCTGGAGGATCCTCCCCAAAGTATCAATCTGAGTTTTTCTCTGCTCCGTGATGGCATGACTGTTAAGAGTTCTTCCGCCACTCTCAACCCCCGTTGGGGACTTGTCATGAAAGGGACAACAACAGCTACGGTGAACTACATCTTCGACCTGCCGGAATCAGGGACCGGCAGCACCCAGATGAGCAGCAATGCCAATTACACAGGCAAGGCCCGTATTTTAATCGCTAAATTTGAGTACATTGACGGATTCAGTGCCCCTTTTGCCTATACAATCTTTTCCGGCAACCTGTTTTTCAACCAGGTCTTAACCCAGCTTGGCAGTCTCTCTCCTGGTGCAGTCTGTACGGGCGGGGACTTTACCATTGACTCACCCTCTTCAGCCACCTGGAACTCCGGACATGGCTCGATTCTTTTTGATCCATCCGGCATCTGTGCCCTGGAAAGTGACAGTGCTGACGGCTACACCACAGATCTATCCGTGGTTTCCGGTACTGTCGGGATGGGAACTCTGACTGGCGAAACAGCCGGGCTTGCCTGGGCCCTTTACAGTCTCAGTCTCGATTCCCAAGGCGGCCACTATGCCTATGCAGCGCATCTTCTCCCTGACGATGTCACGGCACATGTCATCAATCAGAATCAGGTCTGGCCCAGGGGCTGGCAGACAATAAGCATCTTAACCCCGGGAAGCTTTTCCCAGAGCGTGGGAGACATTGTCTTAAGCCGCACCGAGAGCCTGTTTTTTCACAGCTACAAACTCCCCTTTTATGTGGCAGCGGACAGCATGAGTCTGTCCTTAAGTGCAGGAAACATCCAGGGCATTGTTCTTTCCAATCCGACTCCGTATTATGTTCACCAGGACGCCTTCACCTCGCTTCCCGCCGGTCACCGCCGCAGCTACTTCGGCTTTGCCAGTAATGATGCCATGTTCCGTGAAGGGGACAATGATCCCTTTCACCTGAATACCATACACATGAATGCCGACGGCATGAACGGTCATCTGGAGTTTGAGGCAAACGCCTGCGACACCGCTTTTCCCAAGGCCCATCTGGAACACCCCACTTACGGGATTGATATCGTGGATGGCGCCTTTGCCGACAACAGTACACTGACTGGCTCCAATCCGGTCTACTTTGCCATGTTTTTTGACGGCAACTGTCAAGATGGTGCTTGCGGGGAAACCTCAACCCAGAAATCGTATCGGCTTGCTTCAGAAAACGGGGCCACTTTTTTTGCCAATGGTGCCCTGGCCGGCAGATTCGATAATCTTGGGGATCCGCGGTTCAGCACATCTTCCGAGCTGTCCTGGGGCGGCTCCACCGGTACTGACGGCACCTTCTTTCGCCATGATATGGACAAACCCGGCGTCTGGGTCGTACCCGGTTTCATCATGCCTGATACCGCGGCAACTCCGACAAGCGAATCGGCCAGCCGCATCGGCCAGACACTGCTCGCCTCGTTCACCTTTGAAGAGCCTCCGGCGGATGCTCCGATTGTCGCTGACTCCATGCACCAGCTTAATGATCCGAGCGACTATGCTGCCTACTGGGGCGACGGCTATTTTGCCGGCATCAACATGGGCCCGGAATTCCTCAACGGCCCCTATTCCGGCGTTCAGACGGTTGACTCAGGGGTTGGAGAAATTCTCGATGCCGGACTCAGTGTCCGTTTTAACGGCAACAGCTCCTTTGCCGATATGGCGGATCGTCGGGCAACAAAATATAATTTACGCCTCGGCGGCCTTACCGGCGTATTCAACACCGGCTTCAGCGGAGCTGACAGCGGCAACATCAACATCTACGGCTATGACATAAATTTCAGCCGTTTTTCCTTCCGTCAGACGCTGAACAGATTATCTCCTGAAACTTTTATCGACGGGGAACTGACCCTGCCTCCGCCGGTGGGAGATGCGGACGGCCTGCGGGTCGGCTTTACCAAACTGGCCCTGACCTGCAACGGCAATCTGGGCGGCGGTACCCTGGACAATGAACCGGAACCGACCTGGCCAAACGGCTCAGCTCCTACAGGATGCGACGGCGAAAAAGGTGATGAGGATACATATATAGATGAGGGCTGCCACGTACTCGGCTACTGGAATATGCCGATGCTCATGACCGGTATGTCGTTTGAGAACGACCCCGACAGCGCCACCTCATCAGGCGACTGCAATACACGCCCACGCGTACTGCAGCTTAACACCATGAATGTGGTGGAAAAACTCGGCAGCCCCCTCACCATGTCAGCGGTTTACACCCATGACGGTCTATTGCGTAATCAGGATATCTATGGAACCGTTGACACCTGGTTTGACAGACCGGACGGGGAATCGAGCCAGCCTGGCTTTAACCTGCGCCTGGCCGATGCCTATCTGAATGAAATAACCGATCCGGCCAATCTTCCGGCCTGGCAGGGTTTTACCGTCCTGTCCGGCCATGTGGATGTCCCCCTGTTTAATGATGCCAAATTAAAAGGACATTTTGTCAATGGTTCAGGCTCGCAAGCCGTTTATATGATGGAAGACGACGCAGATGATGACCATGACGGCATCAGCGCCTCCTTTGACACGAACGATGCCGATGCTGCAGCTGGGAGTGTCAATGATTTCCGCGACCTGCTTGCCCCCTCTCCCGACACATCAGGCGCGGCACCCAAACCATTATTTGAATACTACTGGCCCCGCCAGGGCGTCATCGATCTGGTTTACCGGGCCGATTACCAGCCGGCAGCCGCCAATACAATGGCCAATTTCGCCGGCATTAAAAAGACTGGTACGGCTTTGGCCGGTGTTTTAGAGGTTGATTCCGTGCCTGATTATATCAACCCGCTGCGTACGAAGTTTTCCTTTGGCGTCAGTGCCAACACAGCCGAACTTGCCAATCTGTCCATTGATGTCGGCGGCATCACAGACGGCCTGAATGATTTTCTCCATTCACAACTCGGAGTCGACCTGTCCTTTGACCTGGAGGGTATGCTTGCCGAACTGACCCAGGCTGAACAATACATGCATGATATTACCGGCGGCGACATTACCCAGGTCCTGGGCGAAGTTGTCGACGAGGCCCTGCAGGAAGGTCTGAATCAGGGAGGCATGGCTGACTTTATCCGCGCAGCGGCCAATGGTCTCAATGAGGCCCATCAGGCCCCGTACATGGTTTCCAGCATTCTGACAGAGCCCTTCACCGCCATGCAGGAAGAGATTGTCGACCTGCTCGACAACCCTGACCTTGATTTTGCCGCCCTTGCCGTTGATCTGAATTCAGCAAGTGAACTCCAAGACGCCCTGGCCCCTTTCCTTATCTATGATGCGGATGACCTCAGGGTGTTGTACGAAGATTTTACCGGTGTGGTTGATGATCCTGAATTCGACGACCTGCTCGCCCGCTTTCAAAATCTGCAAAACGGCGTTGACGATCTCAAGACCAAACTTGCCATTGTCAAGGATGCCAAAAACAATGCAGTCAATTTCTTAAACAACACAACCGGCGCTGCAACAACAGATATAGACGTTATCATAGACCTTGCCATTACGGCCTCGGACAGGGTGCATAATCTTTACAACGAACTCACCGTGGGCCTTGGCAACTATACCACTGCCACTGAAAGCAACGAGCTCTTGGGCAAACTGGATGAAGCCAAAGACGGGGTGAGGGCCGTCAAGAATGCCATCGAAAGTGTGCATTTGGGCGATATCGCCGATGCCCTGTATATTGCTTCGCTTGTTGCCGGATCCCCCATGGATGTTTCCATGCTGCATTCAGCCGAAGATACGGCAAACAACGCGGTCAACCAACTTGACCAGATTATCAGCGATGCGGAACAGAATCTGACCGCCCTGCTCATGAGTCTGCCCCTGGCCGATATCCTCGCCACATTGGACGGTTTTCTCGGGGACAGCGGCCTCATCCAGCAAAGCCTGCGCGGAGCGCCCTATGGCGACCCGCCGGCTGGCGGCCTTATCTCTTCTTTGGAAGACATTAAAACCTCACTGCCCACTACCCTGGATTTCCTGGCAGCAGATCTCGACCGGATTGACCGGATTGTTGATTCCCTTGCCCCCCACTCCCCCAAAATAATTGATGTGCCGTCATGGCATGATGCGGTGGAAAGCGCCCAGGCTGACCTCGACTCGACTATCGGCGGCATCTACATTGAAATCCAGGCAACCGGCGAGATTGCAAACAGCCTGCTCTTTATAGAACTCTACAACCTTCCTGAAATAAATTTTACCACTGTTTTCGGGGATCCTGCTGTCCGGGAGAAAATCCTGACAACACCCCTGCAGTATATCGTTACCAACAGCTCCTTGCAGGGTGATCTCCAGAATATGGTGGATAACGTGGTCAGTTTGCTGCCCAACCCGAGCGAAGAGGATATCCGCAAGATGATCCGTTCAGCTATACTCAATACCGATCAGATTGAGGCAATGAACCGCATCTTCTTTGAGCAGTTCGGTTTTGTCAGTGACATGGTGGATGATGTGTCCACCATGCTGGCCCACCAGATTAACACCATGATCCGTGAGGCCATTGCCAACCTCAATGACAGCACCCTGCAAGATGCCCTGGACAGCATCACAGCGGACATCGGCAGCGACTGGGGCGTAGCATCGGCCGGCATTGACGGATATGCCATTGTCAGCCAGGATGAAATTGAACGCCTGCACCTGGAAGCTGAATTCTCCTTTGAAGGAGAACCGGACCCGACTTCCTACAACGCCGCCCTTGATATCGCCACCTGGAACAGCAACAACGAACGCAGCGGCTGTACCGACGGCGGCGACGGCAATATTGATGTTGTTATCTCGACCCACGACGTGACGGCGGATATGCTCGGCATGGATGTGGGCCTCAAAGAGGCCCTTCTCGGTTTTACCATGCAGACCGAACCGGTCCTGCCCATTGGGGTTTTTGGCCGGGTATACCTTCAGGGCGAACTCGGCTTTGAGTCAATGGCTCTCTATGATCTTGGTTTGGAGGCGGCTTTCGGGGCAGTTGAACTTTATTTTGGCGCCAAGGGAGCTGCCCGTTTTTCAGATTACACCATCCCCATGGCAGCCTTTTACCTGGGCACAAGCTGCGGGGAGAACAACGTTCTTGAACGGCTTGATCCTGAAGTGGCGGAATTCATCGGCCCCATTAACCCATTGACCGGGGTTTACGTGCGCGGCTCGGTGGAGGTGCCGGTCTGGAATAACGGCTGCGCCCTGACCGTTGGTGTCGGAGCAGATGTGGGGGCCTGGTACTTTACCCTGCCGGAACCCGGCACCTTCGGGGGCCTGCTTGGCGGCTCTGCCTATGGACAGCTTGCCTGTCTTGCTTCTCTTAAAGGATCAATGACGCTGATCGGCCAGAAATCAGGCTCAGCCTACTCATTTGCCGGCAGCGGCTGGGGAGCCGCCGGGGTTGGCTATTGCTCCCCAAGTAAATGGAAAAGCGTGCGGGACGCCAGAAAGGATGACTGGTGTCTGACAGGCGAGGCAACGTTTGGCGTTACTTACGTAAACAGTGACTGGAATTTTAACGGACCGGATGTCAGTTGCTGTCATTGATCGATCATTACATAACATTTCATTATATCTGAGGATTAAATAATGCCTGGAATAAATGGGAAACAGGCCCTGAAAAAATCGTCGGCCCTTGTATCTGCTTTCTGGCTCATGGCCGTCTTACTGCTGCTTCCTTCTGTTGCGCGGGCGGCCGACCGGCTCTATTTTGTCTCCATTGTCGAGGCTGACTCACAACAGGGAGGTACACAGGTACTGCTGGAATGGGGACCGCTGGAGGGAAGCATTCCCACGGAAATTGAAAATTTCCGGCTCTACAGATCGATCAACGGCAAACCGTTTGATCCTCTTGCTGAAATCGCCAATCAGGTGGCTGCTCCTTCAGTGATCCGCGGTTATGTGCAGGGCGACATCAACGAGCAGCGCCGTTCGGAACTGCTGTCGATTTTGCAGGAAATGAGTGATTCTCTGGTTCCTCCGGGACCGCAGGTTACAGAGGACAACTGCGCAGAGTTTATTCATGACATCATAAGCCCCTCTTCAAATCTCTATAACCCGCTGCAGCGCATGCTGCTCGTGCGGTTTCACCCGGCCGTGGCCCGTGCTGCAGGACTTGCCTTTATTGACGACAAAATCGAAGGTGAAGCAGCTCAATATATGCTCACCGGAGTCACGGCTCGCGGAGAGTCCCTGCCCATCGGCAAAACAGAAGAATTTGACCCGGGCATCCCAACCGTGCTGCCTCCGCCCACAGGACTCAAGCAGGTTGAAATAGGAGGATGCTCCGCTCTGCACAAAAATCTAGATGATCTTCGCATTCATCTGCTGTGGGACGTTCCCGCCCAACCGCAGGACATCAGCCTGAACGTGCTGACCTATGGCTATGATGTCTATTGGTCGGAAGATGACAAAGGTCTGCTTGATTTCCGGGCGGGGGTTCCTGAAGGACTTTTCAAGGTTAACAGGAAACCGGTGATTGTGTCAGGGGCTGCCCCGGCTGAAGGCAAAGATGGTTTTCTGGCCCGTGACTCCCAGGAAAACCATCTGACCGGTCCGATTTGGCAGAGGGGGCAGAATTTTTACTACTATCTTGTCTCCAGAGACCTTGCCGGCAATTATTCATATGCAGGATTACCCATCGAGGCCACGGTGGTGGACACAGAGCCCCCGGTCTCTCCCTGGCGCCTGCACACGGAGGAACTTTCCGATGTCATCGGCAGTAACGCTACACCCCGGCTTTCCCTGGTCTGGGACAAAATTAATCCTGTGAACTATATAAGATACTTTGGCACCGACAGGGCTGTCTGCAGCACCACCGACAGTCAGGTCTGCACGGCGCCCACTGATGATGCCTGCACGGATCCTGCCCAGGTCCGCTGTGTGGATCTTAACGTTACCCGCTACCATGTTTTCAGATTTTCTTCTCCGGCGGCAGCCTCAGCCTGGGGAACGGATACGGACGGCGACTTGTGGCCGGACAACCTGGAAAACAGCCCTGAAGAGGCCTGCGACGCCGACACTTACCCTGGTGGTGTAGCCCCTGTGGAGCTTGCCGCCACCTTAGACCAGAATAATCCCGACGTGCAGCGCGACCTTGCAGCCATGCACCAGCAGATGGTCTTTGTTGACAGCGCCATCAGAGTCGATGACTATAACCATATTTTTTATTACAGGGTTCTGGCCGAGGACGGCAGCGGTAACTTCAGTGCCCTTTCAGCGCCGATCCGCGGGGTCCTGTATGACCGCAATCAGCCGGATGTCAATGCATCTATGCAGGCCCTGGACTGCGACAATTATTCCACTGACCACCTTTCAACAGATGTCTACCGAGAGCCGGGTGATATCCTGACCCTTGTCGACAAGACCGGCAAAGCCGCTTCGTTCCGTCTCGTCCGCCACTGTCAGGGCACATCGACCTATGTTCCTGATGAAACTCCATTACGCGGCAAATTTATCGATGGTTTTGCCCATATCAACCCTGAATCGTTTGATCCTTCCGGCTGTGATGCCCCCCAGTGCACAGGCGGTCTCGTCTCCGACTACCAGGTGTTCTTTTATAATGACAAGGGGCTTCCCATGGCGGCATCAACGGCCTTTGATATGCCGCAGCTCTGCTCCACTGATTATTATGGGGCAATTCTCCTTGACGATATCTGCCTGTGGACCATGACAACACCGGGCATGGTTGCCCAGGGTCCGGTCATGGTCTGTGCCGAACTGAGTGATGGCCAGACAGCCCGGGTTTATAATGAAACAGGCGGCGAGATGTCGCCGGTGGCCACCATAGAATATGACTCTGACCCGGACAACGGAGGACAATCCTGTATTGAGCTTGCTGATATGGCGGGCCTTGTTACGGCCGATCTTTGTCTTGGCGTCAGGATATTCAGCGCCAACCACGTGGGATCGGGCATGTCTTATTTCAACTGTCTGGAAATGGTAAACCCAACAGGGCCGATTCCTCCGCCGCCACTTATTGAAGGCCTCTACAGCAAAGAAACTGCAGGGGGTGAGCCCTATTTCGATCTGCGCTGGTCTGCCCCGGCCGAGGGACAGGCTGCCTTTGTCATATCCATGACAAGCGGCCAGGAAAGCCGCAATCAGACCGTTTTTCCTGAATCACGCGACACCAGCGGACAATTCAGCCAGACCATCAACCTTGACCCGGCAACGGACAGCGGCAAAGAGTGGTGTGTGAAGATGCGCACCATCGCAACCTCAATGCAGACCAGCGACTGGTCACGGCAAGTCTGTGCCACCTGGACCGCCACTGAACCGGAGAACCTGCCCTGGCCCAGGGTTAATGAACCGGTGCCGACCGGAGATGTTTCAGCCTTTTTCATGAAAGAGGGCAGCTACTGGGGACGCCCCGTGCTGATGCTGAGCAGTAATCTTTCCCTTATGCTTACGGCCTTGCCCTGCACCGACGGCCCCTGTATCAATGAAGTACCGGTCTGCGACGGCACAAACACTTGTATTGGCAGAGGCGAGTATGACGGTGAAATATATGATGAAGCCGTCAATTTTTCCTCAGCCTTACCGGCCCAATATATTCCGCCCCTGGTATCATTAAAGAATTTCCTGCTCTATCGTCAGGAAGAGGGACGCGATTTTATCCAGGTAAGTCCTCTTGTTGAGGGATTCTCCTTCCAGCAGGTCTGGATTGATGTCGGCGGGGGAAGCCATTATGACTGGCGGCTTTTCCACCAGTTGCGTGATCCCTTCTATTTTTTGCGTAATTTTTCCGAGGGGGCAATCTCAGGCGTTGACCCGAAGACAGGGTCAGCCATTGATGCGGCAGAGCACTCCGGCGTTCGGATGGTATTTCTCGATCGCTATCCCTATGTGGCCGGCAGCACCGTCCGCTACAAACTGGTTCTGTTTGATCCGGCCACTGGAGAGCCCAAAACAATAAAAACCAGCAACTGGCTGACGTTGCCATAAACCATCATGGCCGGCCCAAAAGTGCCGGCCACAGCGAATCTTGAAAGTTTTGCATTGCGGCTGAATAGTCTCGAAACTCTGCTGGGCTTTCAGGTAAAACAATATGTGTTTTTTATTCAAGGATATTATCATGACCAGGCGGCCATATTTTCTCAGACATTTTCTCTGGTTTATTCTCTTTGTTTTTCTTTTTCCGGTTTCCGGCTTCAGCTGGGACGAATCCAGCCAGGAGAATGTGCTGGTCTTTGATAACGAAGGGCAGCCTGTTGCAACCTATCATACAGGCAACTGGTCCACCTCTGTCAATGAAGCCTATGACAAGGTCGGATTTGAGATCTGGAGCCCTGGATCGCCTCCTGTCCTTACAGGTACAGACGCTGCGCCCGTTCAGATTAATAGCAGTGAGATTGGTATCCCGAATATGACAAATGGCGCAAGCATCCCTCCCCCTTCTGGGGTACCGGCCGTCTCCCTGTACAGCTTCGACGAAGCCATCTTCTCATCAACAACGCCGGGTACTATACCCGGACTTGCTGTTTCTCCTTCTCCTGGCAGCTATAACCACACCCTGGCTGTTGAACTCCAGGCTTTTGCCCTGTCCGGCACCCCTGTTGTGGAAGTGTGGAACAGTGCTGCAGGAATATGGGAAGATCTGGGTAACCCGGCAGTGATCTATGTATCTCAAGCCATGACCATTCGGGCCAGGGCCAACAACAGCGGAGCCTATTCAGAAGAAAGAATCTATGAATATTCAATTTCCCAGCCAGGCCTGATTGATTCGGATGGGGACGGGTTTCCTGATATCTGGGAAACTAAATTCGGCTTTAATCCGCTGTCAGCCGATGACAATCCCCAGGACATTGACAGTGATGGCGATGGTTTTTCTGATTTTGATGAACTCCTGCGCGAATCCCTCCCCGATGATGAGAACTCCATCCCCGCCGATGCAGACAACGACACCTGGAGCGATATTGATGAAAAACTGCGGGGTACCGATCCGGATGATCCAGATGATTTCCCTGTGGCAACGAGGCTTTATGAGGTGGAAGAACTGCTCTCCGGCAAGATGGTCGATCACCGCGGCATCTTTCTCAGCGGCAGTCCTTTCAGAATTGAAACAGTGGACAGCGTCGCACTGCTTAAGGGCAGAAGCACCATAAACGGAGATTACTCCTGCCGGGTGCCTGTGGGCACTGAGTCTGTTGTCCGCGCCGAAGCCTTAACAGATGCCGACTTTATTATCAAACGCTATCTGCCCACTGTTCCCGACCCGCAACCTGCGGACATGCCGTTCACCGCGGCTGACTGCTCAGCGGATCTCACGTCCTGCTGGCAGGACTGGCAGCAGGCATGGCTGGATTTCCTGGAGAGTCATCTTGTGCTGACCAATGCAGGGTTCGACATCACCCCGGCCGACATGCTGCCGGTTGCTCTTGTCGAGCGCCAGCTTGAAATTCTGGCCGGTGCCATTCCCGAGGATATTGCCGCACTTCTCCCTCCGGGAACTGATGATGAACCGTGGCTTGCCTTTGCCTCCACCGGTCACAGGCCCCAGCCTTCTCTTGTAACTGCGCTTCGTTTGGTCCTGGAACAGGAAAAAGAACACAAGTGGCTGCCAGCAGATGATCAACTGCAGCCCGTCAGAACGTTAAACATAGTAGTAAAAGATTTTAGTACGTTGGCAGCTAATCCCTGCCTGAGCCTTTTTAGCGAAGTTGCCGCTCTTTATGGAACAACGAGCCCCGCTTCCATTGAAGAAAGGGTATCCCGCCTGCTGCAGCAGGAACAAGGAACCTACCTTGCCGGACTCTCACTCCTTTACTCCCCGGCGACCCTCAGTTCTTATAGCGCCGATCTCTGTACCGTCCTGGATCCCTTTGCAGACAGCGACGGCGATGGTCTGCAAAACAGCGAGGAAACCCCGACTGCCGCATCACCCTCAGGTTTCGCCGATCCTCTCTATGCTGACTCCGACGGCGACATGGTCGGCGACAATGTTGATAACTGCCCGCAAGTCGCCAACCCCGGGCAGCACGACAGGGACGGAGACGGCCTTGGTGATGCCTGCGACCCGGATGATGACGGGGATGGACTTGATGATGATATCGAAGGGGCCTTCGGATCAAGCCCTTACAATCCTGATACGGATGGTGACGGCATTAATGATTACGATGAATGGCAGGCGGCAAGCGACCCAGGCATCGCCGTCTACCTGACGGACTATATTTCTCCTCATAATCGAAGCAGCCAGCTTATCACCGGTTACCGGGAAGCTGGGGCCGCAGTAACTGCAAGCATTGACAACGGCGCTTCGACAGGAGTTGTCTCAATGCCGACACCCACGACATGGACCTGCCAGCTTTCCGGAATGGCAGTCGAAACAACGTATCACGTGACTCTTGAAGCAGGCGACCATTCCGGACGCGTGGGCTATGGGTCTGAGACAATTGTCATCGATACCACAGCGCCACAGGTCTCCATCACCTCCCCGGTGGATGGCTCCCTGATCGAAGACAACACTCCACGGCTTGTTTTCTCCGTGAATGGAGGTATTGTTGAGGTTCTGGTTGACGGGTCCCCTGTTCTCAAAGCCTCTGGAGAAGAACTGGAGCTTCTGGCCGATGGTGAACATACAGTGACGGTTACCTCAACTGACGAGGCCGGCAATATCGGCAGCGACCAATCAGCCTTTACTGTTGATGCAAACAAAGCACCTCTGGCAGATGCCGGACCGGATCAGCTTGTGGCCAATGGAAGCCATGTGACCTTGAGCGCTGTAAACTCGATTGAGCCTGATGATGTGATCACCTCTTACACCTGGACACAGGTTGACGGGCCGCCAGTCACTTTGCTCAATGACGATACTGACAGAGCCTCTTTTGCCGCCCCGGCTTCAGGAGACTGGTCTCTTGCCTTTGAGCTGACCGTCACCGATTCCTTTGGTGAATCCTCAACAACAAACTGCCTGGTCAATGTCTCAGACACCAATAGTGCCCCGGTGGCAGTTGCCGGAGACGATGCTTCAGTCTTTACCGGGGAAACCGTGCAGCTTAACGGCTCTGCCTCCTTTGATCCGGATCTTGATGCCATCAGCTATTTGTGGCAGCAGGTTCAAGGCCCGGTTGTCTCCTTAAATGATGCAACCCTGGCCAATCCGCAGTTTACTGCCATTACAACTGGTCCAGAGGGAGCTTCGCTCATTTTTGAACTTACTGTTGCAGACACCAATGGGCTGCGCGGCCGCGACCAGGTCGTCATTACCATTGAAGAGACAAACATGCCTCCAGTAGCCGAAGCCTGCCTTGACCGCACTGTTGAAGTGGGTGATGAGGTTACCCTTTCCGCAACCCATTCGTCTGACAGTGACGGCATGATAGAACACTATTTATGGCATCAGCTTTCAGGGCTTCCCGTGACAATTGCCGATCCTGGGGCTGCCTTGACATCATTTTCCGCCCCTGTTATCTCTACATACCAGAAGCAGTTTGCCTTCAGGGTACTCATCGAGGATGACGGCGGCCTCTTGGACCAGGACGAATGTATGATTACCATACTGAAACTTGACCAGGATAATGACAATGATGTTGATGGTCTTGATATAAGTCAGCTTGCACAGGATCCGGCATTAAACAATGAGGTGCTCCAAGCATTTGCGGCCAGATTCGGTCAATAGCCGCGATTTTTAGCACCAGGGGAACAGCCGACTTTTCATTTCCGCCGAAAAATCATTCTCTCAGAAAAAAACTGAAAGGAGATTTTTCTAATGAAATACCAGTTCGTAATTTTTTCAGCTTTATCTCTCTGCTTGGGCAGTATTTCATCGCAAAACGCCTTGTCCGATGAAATACTGCTTAAAAATGGCGACCGCATAACCGGCAAAATTGGCAACAAAGATGACGGCACGGTCACCCTGAAAACGGATTATGCAGGGACGCTGAAAATCAAGTGGCAGAAGATTGAAAAGATAGTTTCTGACGCCCCGCTGGAGATCGTGACCGATAAAAACACATTCAGCAAGGCGTCTCTTTTTGTGTCTGACAAAGAATACACCCCTTCCGCTGAAGCTGTCGCACTCAGCGATGTCAAATACATCAACCCACCCACCTACATGACGGGAAGTGGCGTGTCCTGGAAGGGCAGGGTCAACCTTGGTGTATCCATTACCTCCGGCAACACGGAAACGGAAAAGAGCCGTCTTGACGGCGAGCTTATAGCCCGAACCCAGAAGAGGCGCTACACCCTGGCCTCGACTCTCAACTATGCAACAGACAATGATGTTGAAACCGAATCAAATATAGAAGGCTTATTCAAGCTTGATCATTTTATCACTGACAAATGGTACGCCACCGGCAATCTCAATCTCTTAAAAGATAAATATAAAGATTTGAATCTCAGGACAAAATTGGGAGCCGGTGCCGGATATCAGTTCTGGGAGTCCAGACTCTTGAATCTCTCCGCTGAAGCAGGAATTGATTATATCAAGGAAGATTTCATCAGCAGCGAGGATGAAGAGTATCCAGCAGCGCGCTGGGCACTTAATTATGATCAGTACCTGTTTGACGAACGTGTACAGATTTTCCACAACCACATTGTCAATGTCGGCCTGGAAGACACCAAGGATATCCTTATCTCTGCCCAGACCGGGCTCAGAATACCGATTGTCTCCAATCTGAATGCAAACTTCCAGATTGATATTGATTGGGACAACAGTCCGGGCACGGATAAGAAAAATACAGATTCAACCTATCTCCTTGGACTTGGGTACACTTTTTAAAAAACTGAGTCAGCGCCGTTCTGTTGCCTGCCGTTTCTTCTCAGCATAAAACTGGTCGTAAATAACTGTCAGAAGCAAAGCAAATATTGCCGATGTCGCACCGATCAGAACATTGTAAAAAGAAGGAGCCGTCAGTGCCAGACGGATAAGAAGGGTGGCCAGGGCATAGCCTGAATTACGGAAAACAGCACGAAATCCTGGCTGGAAACACTGAGCAATGAGCACCAGCAGGATATCACTGAAAATCAGCACCGTGTAAAAGTTCTGAAAGAAATGAAACAACTCCTTGCCAGTTAGAAGTAGCCAGCCATTAAATCCTCCCATCACCAAAAAAATGATAAGCAGAAAAAAGGCGACCATCTTCTTTGCTGCAATGAAACGGTACAGGTCCACACTTGACTTGATGGAATCGTGCGAGGGGCGTTGCAATTTAATGTAAAGCCCCAGGAGGGCAAAAATAACAATGGAACCACCACCGTCAGCAAGTATCCGCCAGAAGACGTCAAGCTGGCCGACTATGGAAATTGGCTCCGGCAGCTTAACAAGCTCTTTAAAGGAATTTCTTAAAAAAATGAGGGCCAGGATCTCAAACTGCTTGCCCAGTGCCTTTGAAATGGAACAGGGCAGGGTGAAGATGAGACTGACCACTTCCAGGATAAGAACAAAGGTAAAGGCCAGACTGATGGCCATGTAGTGTCTAATCGGGATATGGGAGGAAAATGCTGCAGGCAGAAACCCTTGGCGGTTGAGTTCTATTGTTCCCAAAGCAAGCAAGAAAAAGACGACGAGTATGCCGGCCACAACACGCTGGGTGCTGTCTCTTTCCCAAAAAGCGTGAAGTGGGTCAAAGGCATAGGTTATTGTGTCAGAAATCTTATCAATAATGTTGGACATAAGAGAAGACCCATCTGAATATTGGAAGGCAGCAAGAAGCAGTTATTTCGACATTTCCCAAACAAAAAAGCATATACGTATTTTTACGGGCAAAGCAATTTCCACGCAAGAACAAATTTCTTATAACGGTCTGGACCTATGATATCCCTAATTTACTTCTATCTTATCACAAATTCCCCATTGATTCTTAAGCCGATAAATTTATGATCTTCTCCTTATTACCACGCAATTATTTGTTAGAAATAATTTGACAATCCCCTCCACAGCATTGATATACTACGAAGTAACACTGACCTGACTTCATTTGTTCATCAAAGCAGATCCTGAGCTAGACAGATGAAAGTCTATCATCAATGGCCTTAAAAACTTAAGGTCTCTAGGCTATGGAGGGAATTTATGAAAAGGAAGATGTTTTTTTTCGGTCTGGGAGCTCTTACCAGCTCCCTGATACTGTCGGGCTCCACCTTTGCGCAAGACACGTATCTGTCCAATCTGGATTCGATTATCAACAAGTGGCTGGGATCTGCCCATGCTGATGCCGATGCCGAGGCATTCTCCCACTGGGACGAAGATGGAGAAATTCCGACAAGTTGTGCCAGATGCCACAGCAGTTCAGGGTACCAGGACTATCTCGGTGCTGATGGGACAGCAACCGGGCAAATAGACAACGCAGCGCCAATCGGCGAAGTTGTTGAATGTCTCACCTGCCATAATGACTCAACATCCTATCTGGACGAGGTAACCTTTCCTTCAGGAATTACAATTACTGATTTAGGCCCGGAAGCCCGCTGCATGGTCTGTCACCAAGGACGAGAATCCGGACTTGACGTTGATGCAGATATAGAGGATGCAGGTGTGACCAATGACGATGAAGTCTCCAGTGATCTGGGCTTTATCAATATCCATTACTTTGCCACCGCGGCAACCCTCTACGGAGGAGAAGTTAAAGGCGGCTACCAGTATGACGGCATGGTTTATGATCTCAAATTTGACCATGTAGAGGGATACAATACCTGTATTGGATGCCATGATCAGCATTCCCTGGAAGTGAGAATAAATGACAGTGCCAGAATGAGCCAGTGTGATGATTGTCATGCCAATGTTTCTGCCGAAGAAGACTTGCGGGACATACGGATGAACGGCTCCAGGGTCGACTATGACGGTGACGGCAATACCAGTGAGGGCATTGCCTATGAGATTGAAACACTGCAGGTAAAACTCTACCAAGTTATCCAGCTCTATGCTGCCAATATGATAGGCTCTCCGATTATTTATGATACCACGTCTTACCCATACTGGTTTATTGACAGCAATGCCAACGGGGCAGTGGATTTGGGCGAGGCCTCCTTCGGCAATAGGTATGGGTCTTGGTCCGCGCGTCTGGTCAAGGCCACTTTCAATTACCAGGTCTCTTTAAAAGACCCGGGAGCCTTTGCTCACAACGCCAAATACATAATCGAGCTGCTCTACGATTCCATTATAGACGTCAATAACGCCTTATCCATTTCAAATCAAATCGATACCAGCATCCTGAGCCGAGGTGACGGCACCCATTTTGACGGTTCAAAAGAGGCCTCCCGGCACTGGGACGAAGACGGTGAAGTTTCAGCAAGCTGCTCTAAATGCCATGGTAAAAACGGTCTGGCGGAGTTCCTGACCTACGGCAACACCAGATCCACTGAAATCAGGACAGACGGCATGGCCTGCAGCAACTGCCATACCGTTGATTCTGACGACCGACCAGTTTTCACTGAAATACGCGATACCGGCAGCAGCGTAGCCTTCCCATCCGGAGATGAGGTCTCCCTGAACAACAGCAGCCAGCTGTGCATGAACTGCCATCAGGGACGAGAATCCGGGGTCGATGTGGATAATTCAATTGCTGAAAGCGACTTCAGGTTTCTCAACATTCACTATTATCCTGCCGCCGCTGTATTTTTTGGAACAGATGTACGTGGAGGGTACGAATATACTGACAATGGTTATTCAAGTCAGAACCTTTTCCTCAGTCATCCTGCAGAGTTAAGCACTTGCACTGGGTGTCATGTTCAGGAAGACAATCAGGCGAAGCATGAGTTCGAGCCGTCACTTGATGTCTGTAACTTTTGTCATACAGGGGACTCCTTTGAAACGCTGAGTGGTTCGCCCTCTGCAAATTATACAAGAATCCAAACACTTGGCGGGCAACTCTATACGGCATTGCAATCCTATGCAACGAATACCCTTGGAGCACCAATTGTTTATGACAGCCAATCATACCCATACTGGTTCGCGGACAGTAACGGCAACGGAGTGGTGGACAGTGGCGAAAACGGCAGCAGCAATCGGTACTCAAACTTTGACGCTAAATCCATGAAAGCGGCCTACAACTACCAGGTTTTCCAGAAAGAGCCTTGTGGATACATACACAACGGATCGTATATGAGCCAGTTGCTTTATGACTCCATTGCGAACCTGGGAGAGACACCTGCGGCAACGCGGCCATCGACAAACTAAGGAATGTTAAAACCGGAAAATGGCTGTCCACAGAGGGATGGCCATTTTTCAAATACTGCCAAGTCCCTTACTGCCTGTAGCACCAGAAAACTACAGAGGAACGACTACCAGTTTCTAACTAAATGAAGAGAAGCCTTATTCGGCTTCATTCCATATTTTTGTGAGAAGGAGAAGAGTATGCCCAACACAGGGAAAAAGAGTCTTTTATTAATTATTGTGATGACGCTTTTCTGGGGAGTATCTCCAGCCATGGAGGTCCAGGCCGACTCTATAGCCTGTGCAGACTGTCATGAAAAGATCACCGCAGATTTCCAAGATTCCTACCATGGTCGAGCCTGGACAGGGAAAAAACATAGCTGCCAGTCCTGCCATGGAGATACGGCTCGTCACCTTGACGACCCGTCTCAGGAATCCATATTATCCTTTGGTGAAAAATCTCGCCAAACTGCTGATGAACTCAACAAAATGTGCCTTGGCTGCCATGAGTCCTCTTCCCATATTTCATTATGGGACATGAGCAAGCATAACAGTAATGACCTCGCCTGCATTAACTGCCACGATATACACACAAGAAAATCCGAAGTTGCGCAACCCAAAGTTTGTTTCAACTGCCACAGTTCAGTCCGCATGGATGCCGGTAAAATCTCCCACCATCCAATCGTTGAAGGAAAAATCGAGTGCAGTGACTGTCATAATACCCATGGCAGCCTTTCCCACGGCATGCTGGTTGAAGACGACATCAATCAGCTCTGTTACCGCTGCCATGCTGAAAAAAGAGGACCTTTTGTCTGGGAACATCCACCGGTTGAAGAAGACTGCTCCATTTGCCACGCTCCCCACGGCAGCAGACATGAAAATTTGATGAAAGAGAAGGTTTCCAACCTTTGCCAGGATTGCCATAATGCCAACCTCCATTCAGGACGCGCCTATGACGGGGATGCAGGTTTTGCCGCAACCGGAAGGGCAGGCAACATCGGCTTTATTGCCCGTTCCTGCCTCAATTGTCACGGCAATATTCACGGCAGCACCCATTTTGAAAACCACGTCTACACACGATAAGGGAGGCAAAGATGAAAAAAGGTGTTTATTCGCTCGTTATATTTTCCCTGCTTACCTCCCCGGCATTTGCTGCCGAAGATGAGGAAGCCAAGGTTCGGGGTTCTATTGAGGCTGGTTATCGTGTTGTCGATGATCAGGACAACAACAGAGCTCATTTTATTGAATTCAAGGATAGAGATGACGATTTCTTCACGAGTTTCGACCTGTCCGTTCAAAAAGGATCCTACTATCTTGATTTCATGGGCAACGAACTGGGCCTTAACGACCAGTCCTACCTGCTCAAAGGCACTAATTATGGGAAATTTTCTTATGAGTTTTTCTATGAAGAAACCCCTCATAATATGAGTTTTGATGCCAAAGCTCCATACACAGGAATCGGATCTCAGGATTTAGACATTGACAACAGTACCATCGGCTCAGTTGCCGATTGGTCCTCTTTCGACTATTCAGTGGATCGTAAAGAGTTTGGCGCCCAGGTGGAAATATCCATGGACACCCCGTTTTATGTTAATGTGGGCGTTCAGCGCCGCCAGCAGGATGGCATCAAGCCCCTGGGAGGCGGAAGTTTTTGGCTGAATATGGAAATGCCGGAACCGGTTGATTACACCACCGATGACATTACTTTCCAGGGAGGCTATAGAAACAAAAATCTGCATGCTTCGGTGCAAGGTTACTGGAGCACATTTGACAACACCAACAAATATCTTACCCAACCAAATACCGGTGAAAGCCAGACCCTTCCCCCGGACAACGACTACAGAAAACTGTCAGCGAACCTGAGCTGGCGTGGGCTGCCTTATCAATCCATGCTTGCTGTTCGCACCAGCTATTCCAAAATAGAAAGCCATTTTTCCGTTGATGACCTTAACCTTACTGCACCAGCCGCGTTAAACACTGATACCTTTGATGGGGATGTCACCTATACCCAAGGCTCCATCGCTCTCTCATCCCGCCCCATTGCTGATTTGGACACCAAGATTTATTTCAATTTCCTGGACAAGGAAAATGACTCAAGTGTCATCCGCTATCAAGATGTGCGGGGGCTGGATGTCAGTAACGCCGACCAGATTTTTGACTATGAAAAAAATAACGCAGGTCTGGATGTCGGTTACGATCTGGCAAGACATACCAAGTTAGCTGCAGGCTACGAGTATCTGGATGTTGATCGCCGCAACCGTGACGACGCAGAAGCCAATACTGACCACAGTCTTTTCTTTCAGATCAAAAACACCAGCCTGGATTTTCTTACAGCAAAGCTCCGCTACAAGCGACTGGAACGAAACTCAGACTTTGACAACAAATCTGCAGGAGTCAACGACCCTACTGATGAAGATTATATTAAACGTTATATAAGGCGCTATGATGCAACGGATAAGAGCATGGATGAGATCAAACTTTCCCTGGAGATTTATCCCATGGACCAGCTTGATTTCGGCTTTGAATACGCTTACAAAATCAATGACTATGATGAAACGAATCTTGGTCTTACCGAAGACAAGCACCATGAATTTTACGCAGACTTTGTCTGGCGAGCCGCGAAAAAAGTAACTCTGAGCGGCTTTGCCGGCTATGAAATGACGGAAGCCGACAGTAGCCATCGACAATTCGGAGCAGGCGATTCCGCCTCCATTGACGCAGTTCCTACGTCCACCTCCTTCAACTGGAGCAATGAAAGAGATGATGATTTTATCACCTATGGACTGGCCATAAATCTACCCGATATAATAGAAAAAGTGAGCCTTAATATTTCCTGGCAGTATCAAGAATCGGACGGAGAGATCAACTTCAGCAGTCAGGACGGTACACTTGAAGACATCAACCAATCCGACGATTATGACAAGCAGGAATTAGAGATCAAAGCTATCTATGCCTTAAGGCAGGATACCGACATCACCCTTGGCTACCTCTACGAGAAGTATGACTATGACGATCTGCAATATGACGATTATGAGTACAGCCAAACAGGCAGCTATCTCACTGGAGCTTATTATGAACAGAGCTATGAGGCAAATGTCGGCTATCTCATGGTAGCCTATCGCTTTTAAACCCTTTCAAGAAAAATCAGACGTGCTCCTGATTTTAGAGCACAGGGATCGTTACCGAGAAGAGGGGGAAAGCCAATTGGTTTTCCTCCTCTGTTTGTTTGGATTATCTAAAAAATATCTAAAAGTTGAGAGAAACTTCCTTTCTCATAATTTGAAAAAAACTCTCAGCCCTGATTCTCCTCAAAATGAGAGATGTAATAGCGCAATGCTTTCAAAGAGGTGTCATCAAGGTCAGTAAACGAAATACCGGTGTGGAAAATCGTACCGGATTCGACATGGCAGTAGATAGCCTTACCACGCAGGTCCACAAGGGTGTCTTCGAAAGCAATTTCCAGAATCAAGGTATGAGCGGGATTAATCTTAAAATTCGTCTCTAAAAGAATACCGCTCTCCGACACATTCAAGGTTCTTCCTATCCCCTCCAGAACGATATCACCATCCTCATCCTCACAGACATAGGAGATATTCAGGGAATCCAACCTCTGCTGTTTTCTTCGCTCCTCAGACATAAATTTCCCTATTCGTTTGTAATTGTTTGGAAAATGCCTCTTCGCATTATTTTGTACCGGATTTCAGCAGTCAATATTCTGCCTTAATAGTAGCCTATAAGTGATCATTTTTCCTGTCAAGCGCAAACCTTTGACAAATGGACCAAAGCCTCTCATTGTCTGAAACATTTGTTGACTTTTTGCCTTTTCATTATAAAAGGAGCATTATATATTCCTTTTTTGGTAACTATTCAGCTGCACCTCATCTTTGAACGATCAGGCCTGCTCGGAGTCTCCACTTCGTTGCGCTTACCTGTCCAAATCTAAGGCACATCTGAATAGTTACGGCCTGGAGTTAAGGCCCATTTCGAGACCTCGCTGAATAGATACCTTTTTTGTGACAAGACGCCCTGAATATGAACCTGGCCACCTGAAATACCGGTATAAAAATCACAATGGATAATATCCCTCTCCTGGAACTCAAATCTCGTTGGAACAACTGCCGTCATCTTCTTAAGATGCATCTCCCTGATGTCGAAGGACTTTTGATCTTTTCTCGGCTTAATATTTATTACATGACAGGAACCTTTGGTAATGGCGTGTTCTGGCTGCCGTTAAGTGGAAATCCAATTCTCCTGTGCAGACGGGGGCTGGAGAGGGCCGGACTGGAATCCCCAGTCAAAGATTGCTATGCCTTTCGCGGCTACGGAGACATCCAGGGTATTTTAAAAAATGCAGGTTCTGCCCTGCCGAAATCGCTTGCCGTTGAAATGAATGGCCTGTCCTGGACTCTGGGCAACAGCCTTGTCAAACATCTCCCGGACAAAAACCTTTTTCCCGGAGACAGGATTATCTCCATGGCACGGGCGGTGAAATCCGATTTGGAACTGAGCATCATACGCAAGGCCGGCATTCAACATGACAGGTGTTTCAGGCAACTCCTCCCGGCCCAACTTTCAGCCGGCATGACGGAAAGAAACATCTCCCACGCCATTTGGAAAATTTTCTTTGAACTCGGCCATCAAGGACTTTTACGTATGGAAAATTACGGGGAAGAAGTCTTTCTCGGTCACATCGCTGCCGGCAATAACGGCAATTATCCCAGTGTATTTAACGGCCCGGTCGGCCTGCGGGGCGAGCATCCTGCAGTCCCGCATATGGGCTCCAATGAAACGGTCTGGCAGCAGAACACTCCCCTGACCTGCGACGTGGGCTTCATGCTCGCCGGATATCATACAGACAAAACTCAGGCATACTGGCTTGGGGAAAAGAAAGACATTCCGGAAAACGTCAATTCAGCACACAACTTCTGCATTGAAATGCAGGAATGGATACGTCAACATCTCAAACCTGGAACCCTGCCGAGCAGCATATGGGAGCATTGCCTGTCCTGGGCACAAAAGGAAGGATGGAATGAAGGATTTATGGCACTGGGAGGGAACAAAGTCAACTTTGTCGGCCATGGCATCGGTCTTGCCATAGATGAATATCCGGTTCTTGCCAAAGGATTTGATCTTCCGCTTGAGGAAAAAATGGTCCTTGCAGTTGAACCCAAAATAGGCATTCCGGGCATAGGCATGGTGGGAGTTGAAAACACCTTTGAGGTAACGGCTTCCGGGGGAAAATGCCTGACTGGCGAGGAATACGATATTCTCTGTATTCCCGGCTGATTTTCTTCATTTTTCTCAGTACTCCGGCGCACTCTAACATAAGAATGGAAAGATTGAAGATCCTCCCCTTACAGAGAAAGGCCTCATATTTCCACTCGTTAATGCAGCAACACACAGTCACCAAGTCGTCAACCACCTGACTTATTGCACCTTCCTACTCTAGCAGGAAGAGGGCAGAATACGTACTGCCCCCTCCTTCGAAATCAGGTTTACTCATGGCGCGCGTTAACAGCATTCCTCCATGCGATAATGTTGCCCGTCCAGGGTCACGAAATGAACACCGCTGAGTTTAGGCAAACCTGCTACCTTCCATGCCTTTTCAGGGTTAATAAACTGTTCGTTGACACATTCCCGCGGCTGATGAATATTTTTACATACCTGATTCAGAATAGGAAATGCGTTAAATTTCTCATAATAACTTCTCATGAATTTAATTATTTCCATCTGTTCATCAGTCAAGGATTCAAGACCTTCCTGCAAAGCAAGGGTCTTGGCAACATCTTCGCTCCACTCATCAGGGTTGGAGAGAAACCCTTCATCATCTAATGTTATTGTTTTTCCTTTATATTTAAGAGCTTTCATAAGGTACCTCCTCTTTATAAACTCAATTATGCGAGGAAAACCTGCCTGTGGCCTGTTCCTTGTCAAGCGGCTTTAGCCTGAATCAGCGCACGACTCTCTCAGCCACCGAAGTCATAGTCAAAAAATTCATTGCCGCTCTTCTCCTGTTTTCGGCTCCTTGTAAAAGATGAGCCTATAACCTCTTGTTCATACGGGCCCTCAACAATATGACATTCATTCATCAAGCTTGAAATGCGGTCATCCAGCTCGGTCATAATGATATGCAGATCTTGAATTTGAGGGGTTAATTTGTATTTATCGATAGATGGAATATGGTCTATCCCGTCGGAAAGCTTATGGAGTTTTTCACTTAAAGCCTTCAGCTCCAAAGCAACGCTTGAACAATATATTCGACTTGCCATATAAAACCTCCTTTCCTGAGGAAGGTATCAGATAGATTTGATTAATATCGGCACATTTGCCGGAAGAAAAAACTTCCTTCTACTAAATAAGGTATATCTCATTTGTCTATTTACAAGCTTGATGCCATGCCATTGCTCATTTGAGAGCAGCTGGCATTAAATAAATTCATTCCAGTATGGATTAAATGGAATAGCCATTGTGCCTGGGCACCCCTTTCTGCTACATTTTTCTTATAAACTTCTTTTACTTACAAACTTTGGAGACCCCGCCATGAACAAAGGGATGTTTTTGACAGCACTCCTTTCCTATTTTGTCATCGTAGATCCGCTTGGGGTGTCACTCGCCTTTGCCGCTCTGACTGAAGGCAAAGAGGATTCCTACTGCCGCAAAATGAGATTCAGATCAATTTTTCTCTCAACGATCATTATTCTGGGATTCGGTTTTTTTGGAGCAAACTTGCTGGCAACACTTGGAATTTCCATTGAATCTTTCCGGATAGCCGGCGGCTTACTCCTTTTTTATGCGGCATTCGACATGATTACCAAACAAGAGGAGTTGGCGATAGAAAAACCCAGCCATCCCCCGGAAGACATTTCAGTCTACCCTTTGTCCTTTCCGCTCATTGCAGGTCCGGGCTGTCTGACTTTGACTGTTCTGTTGTTTGCTGATGCGGGGAAGAAGCTGGAGGATATAACAGCCTTGGTTGTTGCTGTTCTTCTGGTCGCGGCCGCAACGTTTTTCTGTTTTATGAGCGCCCATAAAATATCTCATTTTCTGGGGGAAACCGGCAACAACATCGCACGGAGACTGGTGGGCGTTCTGCTTGCCTCTCTTTCAATTCAGTTCATTGCCGATGGTATTATGGGCTTCATTAACTAGTGTCTGTCCATAAATGGCCCTTTTGCCCGATATCTGCGTCATGCTTAAAAAATTATCCTCGGAATATCGCATATATGCCTCCAGTAATTTTTTGCGCAATCCTTGATCTCGAACAAAATGCCCTATTTCTGGACAGACACTAACTATCAGTAATTGTGACTATTCAGCTGCACCCAATTCCTTTGCAACGACGGAAACAAGAAGCAACACCCGCCGACATCTCTGAATTACAAAACGCTCCTCTAACAAAATATTTATTTTGTGCCCCGCAATAGGATTTTCCAATTCAAGCAGAAAACATTGCGGAATTAACTATTGGACAAATTGCCGCACTTACTTTAGGAATTTTTGTATTGATCCAGCAATCAATACACCAGCATATTTTGATGCCTTGGTCAAAACCAGCTCAACTGCCGCCGACACGTTTCATTCTTTCCAAGAGTACGTATTCGCCGGAATTTCTTGTATTTTTTTGGTGTATTTTCAGATAGATAAAAAAAACATACTGTACTGGTTGCGACCAGTTTGAACGAGACACATATTACATGCCTTCAAAAAACCAAAGCCATCCTCACCAAAAAACAGCTTTAAGATCTGAACTCCGGGAGCAATTAAAATTACATTCTGAAAAATGCATTGAATGCAAACTGTGTCGAAAGGAATGTAAATTTCTGCGTAAATACGGCAATCCCAAACAGATAGCCGATACGTACGCCCCAAGCTCTGCAAAAGATCTGGCACTGCCTTTCGAATGCAGCCTCTGCGGGCTGTGTGCAGCAGTCTGCCCGGTGGGGGTGAATCCCGCAGCCATGTTTCTGGAAATGCGTCGCGAGGCGGTTGCCGCCGGAGGACAGGATTTCGCTGACTATGGCGTTATCTTAAATTATGAAAAAAGAGGAACATCCAGGCGCTATTCATATTATGCCCTGCCGGAAAACTGTGATACCGTGTTGTTTCCTGGTTGCGCTCTTCCCGGCACACGACCCGACAAGGTAAAGGGCCTTTTTGATCACCTCCAAAAGACATTTCCCGCACTCGGCATCGTGCTGGACTGCTGTACCAAGCCGTCTCATGACCTGGGCCGTGATAGCCATTTTCATGCCATGTTCACCGAAATGAAGGAATACCTTCGGCAACATGGCGTGAAAAACGTTCTGGTTGCCTGCCCCAACTGCTACAGGGTTTTTAATGAGTACGGAAGCGGCCTGCATGTCAAAACCGTCTACGAATATCTGGCAGATACCTCACTGCCCCAAACCGCTCATATTCCTGCAACTGTGACGATCCATGACCCATGTGGAACCAGAAATGAAAAACAGGTTCACACTGCCATCCGCAGGCTGGCAACGAACAAGTCCTTAACAGTCGAAGAAATGAAACATCATGGACCGAAAACCATCTGCTGCGGCGAAGGCGGTTCCGTGGGCTGCATTAATCCCGCTTATTCCAGGAACTGGGGAATCCGCCGGAAAGAAGAAGCCGCTGGCCAGAGAATTCTCACCTATTGTGCCGGATGTGCCAACTTTTTAGGTGGGCTGAATCCAACCAGTCATATTCTTGATGTGCTTTTTGAGCCTGAAAAGGCCTTGGCCGGTCAGGCAAAAGTATCAAAAGCCCCCTGGACGTACCTCAACCGATTGCGCCTCAAAAGCTATTTCAAAAAGAACATCAATGCAGCAGTATCCCGGGAAAGAACGTTTAGCGGCGAAAACAGGCCTCAGGGCGGGATGCTCAAGCGCCTTGCCATTCTTTCAGCTCTTATCGGTTTCATCATTGCCGTTCGCATGACAGGCGCCACTCAGTATATTGAGCAGGAAAAACTTCGGGCTTTAATTGAAGGCTATGGGGCAATGGCACCGGTTATCTTCATGCTGACATATGCCGTGGCACCAGCTCTTTTTCTTCCCGGGCTCCCCATTACCATAGTCGGCGGCATTCTTTTCGGTCCGTTCTGGGGGGTTGTCTACAGCATCACCGGTGCAACAACAGGAGCCTGTATCGCTTTTCTTATTTCGCGATATGTAGGCAGGGAATGGATAGAAGGGAAACTGAAAAGCCCCAAGTGGAAGCAGCTTGATACCATGGTTGAACAACATGGCTGGAAAGCGGTTGCCTTTACCCGCCTCATCCCTCTCTTTCCTTTTAATCTCCTTAATTATGCTTTTGGCCTTACCAAAGTCAAATTCCTCCACTATGCCCTTGCCTCATTTATCTGCATGCTGCCGGCCTGCATCGCTTTTATTGTTTTTTCAAGCTCGCTGCTTGAGATTATTAAGGGCAATGTGACGCCTTCTTTTATATTCGGCATTGTGCTTATCATTACTGTCTCTATGATACCCTTTATTTATAACCGTTTTAAAGCCCAAAAAGAGAAAACAAGTTGAATCAGCAAGACCGGGCGCTTTCGCATAATTTCAAAAAATCCCTAACAGTTAAGGCGGCAATTCTCCTTCTACTGGCATGCCTCCTTTTTATTGTTATTTTTCTGGTCAAACGCTATTTTTATATCCTTGATGCCTATGTGTATACCTGGGAATTTCACCTTCTCTTTGCAGTGAATAATCTCAAAAAAGCAAATCTTGAACTCTACACTGAGTATTTACAATCCTTGGGCGCTTTGGGTTCTTTGCCTTTTCTTTTTTTGGCCCACTCCATTCAGAATGTTTATCTCCCCTTTTCCAAGCACATTTTATTTGCCGCATCAACCCAGGCCTTTGGATTTCCCATTGCAATCGTTGCCAGCCTTCTTTCCTTTTTAATATTAGGCTGCACTTCCTATGGCATTGGCAATTTTTTCCTTGGAGACTTGGTACCCCTGGTCAGTGGGGAAAAATATAAAAAGTTCAGAAAAAAAATGACGGTTAGCGCTTTATTCTTCCTGCCGGCAACCTTTGCTGTTCCTGCAATTCCAATTTCTCTTCTTGCTCTGCTCAGCGCCTTTCTGAAAATCCCTTTTATACGAACAATACAATTTATGGCTATCGGATTTTCCATAAGAATTATCTGGCTCGCTGTGGCTGGATAGAATTTTCTTGAATAACAATATCAGGAGATCAAACATGAAAACTGAGAACGAAACAAACTGTTCCTGTGGTTGCTGTTCACAGGACTCAAAATCCAATCTTATCAGAAAACGTGAAGTTTCAATGGATAACAATGCCGCAACTCAAGGAGGCATGACCCGCGCGGAATTTCTTAAAGTGGTCGGCCTCGGTATGGTTGGTTTAAGTACTATTCCAGGAACAAAGGCCTTTGCTGCCGTAGAAAAAAACAGCAATGTCAAGGTTATCCAGGGGAAAAAAGACCGTATGGTTGTTGATCTCGGCAACAGAGAAATCAGAATATCAGCCGATGTGACAAAAGATCCCTCCAAACCTGCAGTGGTTGATTGGGGAAGGCGATTTCAGGCTTTTTTCGGCTGTTACGGAGGCAAAATGGAAAAATGGTTTGTTTTCAGCACCGATGTTTCCCGAACAGATATCAATAACGCCATTCAGGAGCTTGGTATCACCTCCAGGAGGCATATTCCCATGAGCGAGGTTGAGCAGAGAAAAGGCCTGAAAGCGACCACAACCATAGAAGATTATCTTACTGGTGATCCCGTCATTGTCACGGTTCGCTTTGAAAAGGATGGCAAAATTGTTGAAACTGCCCTGGAAGATCTTATTGAAGAAAAGATAATGGTTGATGGTGCCGAAGTGATTAAGCCGTATACCCCCCACTGGATCTATCATGGCACAGCGGAGGAAATTGCCTTCCCTTCAGGCTGCTGCGTCTGCCCCTCGGACTGCAACGGCGGCATCATAACCGATAATGTCCTGCCGCTGAAAACCACAGTCAATTATTACAGGGTGAATTGGGAAAGAATGCCTGCAGTGGGTTCCAAGGCGGAAGTTGTCATCAGATCAATCTACAGCTCAACCCAGCACGCCACCATTTAGATTTTTTCTGCCGGAATAGTCATGCTGCTGCCAACAAAACGTTTCCAGCCCGACGGAAGCGTTTTGCTGGCAAGAAAATATCTGAATGGCACCGGAATATCTCATCACCTCACTCCTTCCCACGGAAACGGAATAATGCAAATCAACAGTATCTATTCAAGACTTACTTCGGCGGAGCGCTCCCTGAGAGACGAAGTCATGGCCCGGATGATTAGTCAACACAAGCCAGTCGATGTCGACTCCTTAACTGGCAGTGACTCATTAAAAATAGAAACCGTCTCTTCACTCATTAATAAAAAAGTTCTGGTCATAGGTCAGAATGGTTCTATAGACTTTTCATATCCAGTCTCCGCTCTGCCTTCCAGTCACCGGGTAACTCTCAATGATGGAAAATGGTTTTATGCCATGTGTGCGGTTGATGCCCTGGGATGTGCTTTTACTTTTCGGCAGGACACGAAAATATCCTCCAAATGCCACTATTGCAAGGAACCAATCGATGTGCAGATAGTTGAAGGAGAAATCGCCTCACTGGATCCGCCTGAAACCCATGTCCTTCATGTTGATCTGAGCAAATTTGATGATTGGTCGGCAACCTGCTGAAATATCATGAATTTCTTCTGTACGAAGAAACATTATGAAAAATGGCTGGCATCAGAGACAATTTCAAAGCCCCATTACTGTTTAACAGCCCAGGAAGCCCTGCATGTGGCTAAAATGCTTTTTGGGCGGTAATAATTTTGCCTTGCCTCTAGGCATTTCTCGCCGCAAGTCTGTATACTGTGTAATAGAGGAATAATTTTCCCATTGACCGCAAAAGAATTCCCCCACAGCATCAAAACGAGGGTGTTATGGCTGATCTTAAAAAGTGTAATATCAATTCAAGCTGTTGACCACCAGCCACAGAAGCTGGCGGTCGCCAGGATGTTTCTCCGCAGTCAACATGTGCTCTTAGCCAAGTAAATGGCCATGATTTCAGCCCAGAAGAACTCCTGCAGATTCGCAGTACCATAAGAATAAAATACGCGGAAGTCTCCATTTCCGCTGAAGGAAAATTTCAGTACCTTACAGGCAAGAAAGGCGCTGAGGCACTCGGCTATGCACCTTCAGCCTTAAAAGACATCCAACCTGAACTGGTAAACGCGTTTTGCGGCGTGGGCAATCCATTTTCCATTGAAGACATAAAGCAGGGAAGCACTCTACTTGATATAGGCTGTGGGGCAGGATTTGATTTATTTATTGCCAGTAAGCTCACAGGCCCTGGAGGTCAGGTTTACGGTATTGATTTAACCCAGGAGATGATTGACAGAGCCCAAAAGAATATTAAAAAGCTCGACACCACAAACATCACGATAAAACATGTTGATTCCGAGAAAATACCTTTTAAGGACAATATGTTCGACGTGGTCATTTCAAACGGCGTCATCAACCTCTCGCCCTGCAAGCAGGATCTTTTTCAAGAAATCAAGCGGGTTTTAAAGCCAGGAGGCCGACTTCAGTTCGCCGACATTGTAGCAGAAAACGAATTGCCTTCAAATCTGACAGGGAGCCTTGAAGCCTGGGCACAGTGAATAGGCGGCACGATTCCGGTCAGGGATCAGATAAGCTTAATGAAACAAGCCGGCTTCTCAGATGTTGCCTATCTCGGCACAACAGGCACCAGCACTTCGAAATATACTATTGGCGCTTTGTTTCGGGCTGTTAAATGATGGCCTTTACCTGTCCTCGCTTTATCACTCACTGCCTGCAGCTTCACAAGGCAAGGATGCGCTGTCCTGCAGTGCATGACTTTACCCTTGCCAGCCTCAATTGCATCTTGATCTTTTGTGAGATAATCCACCCGAGTCCGGTCTCATAAAAACCGCCTCCTTCCTTCTATGCTTCTCCTTTCCCGATAGAATATGGCGAAGGCTGATCAAGCAGTTCAAAATATAGTTTTTTCTCCTATACATATTTTCTCCCCACCCGGTATTGACATTTTTTTTGTTCGCGATATCTATATGGTCAGGTTAAAAAAGTGTGAGTATCACCAACAAGGTGATACCGCATGAAATTTATTGCCACAGCCTGGAGGACTTTGGCAAACAGCATCATTTTTTTACCATGGCACCCAGTAAGGCAGCAAAAAAAACTAAATTTATACGAAAACATCTCCGGAAACAGACAGACCGGCTTCTGCAGCGGGCAATAACCTTGCACCAGGAAGGGAAACTGACAGAGGCACAAAATACCTACGAAAAAATTCTGTCTATCAATCCTCGAAACAGTGATGTGCTGGGCAACCTCGGCCTTTTAAAGCACAGTCAGGGCAGTACATCCAGGGCTGTGGAGCTCTACCAGCAGGCCTTGTCTCTCTCCCCCAATCAGGACCACCTTTACTATTTTCTTGGTAACGGCCTCAAAGAACTGGGCCAGAATGAGAAAGCCGTTGCCGCTTACCAGAAAGCCCTTGCGGCCAACTACGATTCGCTCAACACCCTGCTTCACCTTGGCATGTCCCGGCAAAATCTCGGCCAGTTATCCCAGGCCAGAGAGTGCTATGAACAAATCCTCAGGCTATCCCCCAAGTCTACGCAGGCAGCGTATCACCTCGGCCTCCTGGCTTTTCAACAGGGACGCTACAAGGAAGCGGCGGACCATTTTTCCACTGTCCTCCAATATGAGGCAGAGAACATCGATGCCAGCTTTAATCTTGCCCTGTGCCACAAGGAACTTGGTCAGAGGAATACGGCTCTTGAACTTCTTAAAAAGGCCGGTAAACTTGCTCCTGAGGACTCTGACATTTCATATAATATCGGCGTACTGTATAAGGAAGAAGGCGAATTCAATGACGCTGAGGAAGCATTTTTACATGCCTTGACCCTCAGTCCGGATAAAGGTATCTGCCTGACAGATCTTGCCATTCTGTATCACATGCAAAATCGTCTTGAAGAGGCAGTGTGCTTCTATAAACGAGCATTGGAGGTGGGATATCATAGCGAGGCGGCGACCCACATGATAGCGGCCTTAAATGGACAAAAAACCGACAGTGCGCCTCATCAATATATCCTTGATATCTTTGACAATTACGCCTCTGACTTTGAGCTGATTCTTACTCGCGACCTCAACTACGATATACCGCGCCAACTGGCTCATATTTTTCAGGAGTATCATGATAAGCCCCTGCACACGGCCCTGGATCTTGGTTGCGGCACCGGCTTATCCGGATTGCCGTTTCGGGAAACAACCACCCACCTGACAGGTGTTGATCTGTCCCAAAAGATGCTCGCAGTGGCCGAAAAAAAACAGATTTACGATCAGCTTCATTGCCGTGAACTCATAGACTTCCTGCAATCAACAACAGATGATTACCAACTGGTGATTGCCGCTGATGTCTTTGTCTACCTTGGTCGCCTTGAACCATTTTTTACCGCACTCAACACCTCTCTCAGCCATGGCAGTTACGTGCTCTTTTCGGTGGAGCGCTGTTCGGGTGAGAGCTATTGCCTTCGCCAATCGGGCCGCTATGCCCATTCTGAAAAATATATTGGCAATCTCGCTGAAACCTTTGACTTCAGGATCAAACACCAACAGGAAGCAGGAATTCGAAAGGAACGCGGTGCATGGATTCCCGGGGATATCTACCTCCTGCAACGTGGTTAGAACATAAACAGAAATTAAGGAGGTGACTACAAATGGAATTTACTGACCATATCCTCCAGCCGACTGGCAAGTTGCGATAGTTCACTGGCCGCATCAGAAATCTGATGGATACCTGTGTTGCTTTTGACAACCACCTCATTGACTTCTTTGACATTTGATGAGGCCTCATTTGCCCTTCCAGCCAGTTCGTCAATGGAGGAGGCAATATCGTTTGCACCTTCATTGGCATGAGCGACATTGGAAGCAATATTATTGGCCTCCCTGGCCTGCTCCTCCACTGCCTGACTGATCTTGTTTGACGATTCATTGACCTTCTTGATTGTCTCTGCAACCTCTGAAATAACATTGACCGATTCATCAGTACCGCTCTGAACCTGACTAATCAAAGAGGCAATATTTTCAGCGGCAACAGCGCTCTGTTTGGCAAGCTCCTTCACCTCTCCGGCAACAACGGCAAATCCCTTCCCAGCCTCTCCGGCCCTGGCAGCCTCAATGGTTGCATTCAAGGCCAGCAGTTTCGTCTGTTCAGTAATCTCATTTATGGCAGTGGTCACCTTGCCGATTTCTATGGCAGTATCATGAAGGGACATGATGGTTGTTGTAGCTTTTTCAGACATTGAAATTGCGGATTCCGTCACTTGTGCGCCATCCCGGGCACTGCTGCCGATTTCCATGATTGCAGCTGACATATTTTCTGTCGTCCGGGCAACGGCCCCCATATTTTCCGACATCTTGCGCGCTGTTTCCGAAACGTTCTGGGCATAGTTGTTGATATCTTCTATCCGCGCAGCAGCGTTTGCCGTCTGGCCGGTCATCTGCTCCGCTCCTCCAGCTAATTGCAGGGAAAGGCCTGTCATCGACTCAGAAGAATCGGACAACTGCGTGGCATTGTTCTGCACGTGTTCGATCATCTGGGCCAGATTTTCCACCATCTTCTTCAGAGAACGGCCCAAAGCATCCTTTTCCGAAGTAACCTGCACATCACAGGTTAAATCTCCTCTTGCTATGGATTCGGCTACAGCTGCCTTATGGGCCAGAGCCTGGACCATTTCGTTAAGCGATTTACTCATCACACCTATCTCGTCGCTGCTGTCAATATCCAGATGGTTGGACACATCGCCTGCAGCTACCTCCCTGGCAAAATGCACTGTTTTCTCGAGAGGACGAGTAATTGTAATAAAGGTAATAATGGAAACAACAAGCACAAAAGGCACAATGACCCCAAAAAATACAAAGTTGAGCCGTATGCTATGATGCGAAAGATCATGGATTGCATCCAGTGAAGCCTCAAGATCGCTGCGGGCAATTTTCTGCAATGCTGCAATAAGCGTGAGATATTTCTTCTTCTGCTTTTTAAAGGCCTCCTCGGCATTGTAGGCTTCAGCATAATCCTGGTCAACAGCCAGCTGAACCCAGCTTGTTCCCAGGGCGCACATTTGTCCGCACATTTCCGTGAGTCGGTTGAGGTAGTCCTGCAACTCTTCATTCTTCGTATTGCTGGCCAAGTCCGAAATTTCAGATGCAAAATCACCCCGTTTTTCTATTACCTTTTCAAAATTTGTCAGCGACTCGCTGCGCGCACTCAGTTCCAGTTCGCTTAACAGCTTCTGGGCACCAAAACTGATTTTTTCAATTTCAATGGCTGAAACAAACTTTTCACCCTTAACCTGTTCAGATATATCAATATTTCTATTTAACGCATTATTTCCATTATAAAAAAGAATAAACATGCCCAACAGAGAAGCACAAATCATGACAACAATTCTTACTTTGATACTTGGCATTGTAAACATGAAAATCCTCGCATTTTTTATTTAAAAACAAGCGAATGAGTCAAACTGCAGCAGGTTTGCTGGCGCTTAATGTAGTATTATAGGGGGCAACTTATCGGAATGAAAGTTTTTTTTCAAGGATCATGCATTACGGAACAGCGCGCAATGGCGAAGGGAAATTACAATGTTGCGTTATCGGAACCCCTTTCTTTATGTCCTGCGAAGAAATAATTCATGCTTTTTTGTGTTTTCGCTTCTTTCTCATCGCGAATTTTTTTGTAAATATTTTTTGCTTTTCTCTTTTTTTTCCCCCATACTTTAAATAATGTTGACTACTTATAACAAGCATTCACCTCACTTTTGTCTCTTTCAAGAACAATAAGTGTACTTATGTCAGATAATCTTTATTCTAGCGGGAGGGTTTGATGAAAAAACTTAATTTCAGTCGTGTACTTTGTTTTGTTGCCTGTTTTTTTCTCATTCATTCAGCAGCAATGGCTGCTGAAGACTTTACAATGATCACCACCGATGAATTGAAAGCCAAAATGGATGCAGGTGAGACTTTTACCCTGGTTAACGCCCTGAGTCCCATTGAATTTAAGGAATTAACAATCAAAGGATCTGTAAATATTCCCAGCAGCAGAGTTACAGCAGACAATCCCCTGCTTCCAGCTGACAAATCCAGCCTGCTCATTTTTTTCTGCAAGGGTCCTAAATGTTCAAAAAGCAAAAAGGCCGCTAAGATTGCCATGAAATTCGGCTACTCCAATGTCATGGTTTATAATGAAGGCCTTCCTGCCTGGGCAAAAAAAAGATATCCCATTGAAAGCCAGGTAAAATACCCAAAAGTTAAACTAACCCGCCTCAGTCCCCAGGAAGTAAAGGGCCAGATGAATTCCGCGGTTCTGCTTGATATCCGAGGAGAAGAAGTGAAAAAAGTTGGAAAAATTAACGGAGCTATCAGTATTCCACTCGATGACATGGAAGACAAATACGCCACTTTGCCCAAAGGCAAAAAAATTATTATTATTGACCATGCAGGAAAACAGGTCAACATCTGCGGCAAGTTTCTGCATATGAATGGCTATGAAGATCTTGCTGCCATGGATGGTGGCGTCCTGGCCTGGAAACGTGCAGGTTTACCGGTAGAATAAAAAAAGTTTACCTCAGGAAAAGGAGATGGCTGCCAGTTAGTGTCTGTCCAGAAATAGGTCATTTTGTTCGAGATCAAGCATTGCGCAAAAGATTACCGGAGGCATATATACGATATCTCGGTGTCTCGCAGGCTCGCTTACCGGAGGATAATTTTTTAAGCATGACGCAGATATAGGTCAAAAGGGCCATTTATGGACAGGCACCAGATAACGTGCAGGATCTCTTTTTTTCATGCATCTGCCGTCTTTTAGGCTCCAGCATGGAGCCTCGATATTAAACATAAGAGAGAATTCAATATGAAAATTGGAAGCAAAAAAAAACTATACCTCTTTTTTCTTCTACTTTTCACCATATCCGGCATTATCGTCTCTTACGCCCTGCTTGCAACGAACCAATTTTCGCGGGATATCAAAAAAGTAAGCAGGCAGATTTTTCCGGAAAGTAAAATTGCTCTGGAAATGAAAGGCCTTGTCTCCATTGTCATTGAAAAATTCAATGTTTCACGGGCAGCGGGAACGGAAGCAGAGCTTGAAAACATCGACAAACTGAACAAACAGATCCTTTCACTCTTCAAAAAATTACAGGATTTATCAAAAGATGAGCCCCCTGCCGCGAAAGAGGTTGCTTTGATACACAAGACCTTTGAATCCTCATATCAGGCAGGCTTGAAGATGATTAGCGCCAGCGTTAATCAGGAATATGAAGACGAGGCAATATGGACCGGAACCTTTGACAGTCAAAACAAAAAATTATTTCAGTCGTTAAACAAGATTGTTGCCAATAATTCAGCAAGTCACACCGAGGCAATGACTCATGTCCTTGATGTCAGTCGGCGTTTAAATACCATCCTGCTCTTTTCCATTGTCCTCCTGGCAGCAGTTGGTGCAATGACCTTCTATCTCATTATGCTCATGTCCCGTCAGCTCGACAAAATGTCAGTGGAATCCACCCTGGCGACAAACGGGCTCCTTGACGCCATAGCAAATATTAATTCCATGTCCGTGCAGCTGGCCAATGAAACCAGCTCCTCCTCGTCTTCTCTTGACGAAATAGTCAGCACCATGGATAGCATGTCGGAGCAGACGAAAGAGAGCCTGGAAGCTGCTCGTACAGCTGATAAAACGGCAAATGACCTCCATGAAACAGCCACCCGTTCCAATAAATCCATTGCCGATGTAGACGAATCCATGACAGCCATGGTCGAGGCTGACAGGGAAATTTCATCTCTTGTCAAGGATATTGAAGATATCGCCTTTCAGACAAACCTCCTTGCCCTTAATGCAGCAGTGGAAGCAGCAAGGGCTGGAGAGGCTGGTGCCGGTTTTGCTGTGGTGGCGGATGAAGTCCGCAACCTGGCCATCCGCACGGCAGATACTTCTAGTCAGGTCGCCACCATAATCCAGCGACTTGATGAAAAGGTGACACAGGGCGTAGAAGTTGTCGAAAATCTGAAGAAAATCTTCTCAGAGGTGACATCAGCTTCCGATTTCGTGGTTGAACAGATGTCAAAAATCAAAGAAACTGGAAACCGCCAGGCTGATACAGAAGAACAAATAAGGACCTCGGTAACAAGCATAGACGACATGGTTCAATCCCAGGCTGCCATGTCTGAAGAGGCATCCGCAACTGTACAGGATGTACAGGACCAGGTAGAAAAACTCCACCGGATGCAGGAAGAACTGATGCTTTTCTGGGAAGGCTCGGTTGCCGAAAAGCTCCAGGCAAAAGAAAATTGAAGTTAAAATCAGTTTGCAGATTTTTCATACTCTCTGACTATTACCTGGCAGCGCTCCTCCTCCTCTGGGCTGGAATCAGCAAAATGCGAAATCCGGGTGTGGGCGATGTGCTGGAAGGTCTGCTTGAGCATGACGTATTAAACATTGACCAGCTTATTTTTATTTCCCGCTGGTTTCCTCCTCTGGAAATCATGCTTGCCATATTCGCATTAACCGGAATCTTCGCGGCTCTTTTTTCGCGATTCATGGCCTTGCTTTATCTTTTCTTTGCCGTTCTTATCCTGTATGTCTCTGAAGGCTTTCTTCTGCTGCCCATCGATTGCGGTTGTTTTGGCGAGGGGAATCAGACACCAGCCTATCTTCTCATAATGCGGAACGTTTTCATTGCCCTCCCGCTTATCTTTTTCCCGAAACCAGTCGGATATTTGAAACGACCTCATTTTCTTTTGCTGCAAAGCACAACCAATGGCTTTTAAGGAATAGAAAGGCCGCAGAAAAAAAAGAAATTTTCTTCTCAAAATCCAATTGTTAATCTGATGAAAGAGTCACGGCCTCAGACTCAATGGAAACAGCAACGGTGTCGCCAATCCCAGGGCGGAGGAAATTATAATTTTCGCGTTTCAGCAGAACAGTAAGCAGAAAGCCGATATTGACTACCGCGCGCACCCTGTCAGATTCTTCCATAAGCTGAACAACTTTCCCCTCTATACAGTTGGACACCTCTGATCTTCCCACAAAGAGCCTGATCTTTTCAGGATCAATAAAAATTCGTGCCTTGCCGGCGTTTGTTTGCGGGATGTCTGAAGAAAGCAACCAGCAGGTGTTCCCATTCAGACAGCAGCGAATCTGATTGTCACTGATCTTTTCTATTCTGCATGGAAAAGTATTTTCATAGCCTGTCGTTACCAGGCGCCCTTCATTCAGGACGAGGGTATGCTGGGCCAGGCCTGCCGCCAGCAGCCGGTCATGGGTGGTAAAGACGATACTTATTTTTTTAGTGTCATTTATCTGCTTGAGCAGGGCGATAATGGCTGCCTGATTTTCAACATCAACACTGGCGGTGGGCTCATCGCAGAGGAATACTTTAGGGGAAAGAGCAAGTGCCCTGGCTAATGCAACGCGTTGTGTTTCACCACCCGACAGGGTATAAGCCGGAGCGTGTTTAAAGAGGGTCATATCAACCAGGTCAAGCACCTCGTCAATGACAGCTTCCCTTTTTGTCTTGTCAATCTTTCTTAATTTTAATCCGAATTCCAGGTTTTTATACACTGAAGTCGTAAAAAGGACAGGATATTGATCCAGCACAACAACTTCTTTGCGCAAAGGCTGCAGATCATGCTCCTTAAAACTGACGGCCTTGCCAAGGAAATCAAGAGTGCCGGTGGTTGGCTTATCGAGAAAGCCGAGTATGTTGAGCAAGGTGGTCTTGCCAGCTCCATTGGGGCCAAGCAAGCCATAGATACGCCCGGCGTTGAGTTCAAGGTATTCAATATCCAGAATCGCCCGGCCATTGTAAGATTTTTTCAGGTTATGAATCTGGTACACATTCATGCCCGATACTTACCCTGAAAAAAATGAAAAAGAATATTCATGCCAAAACTGAGCGTCATCAAAACAATACCCAGCGCAACGGCAAGGGAAAAGGCGCCTTTATCGTATTCAAGCGCCATGGCGGTTGTCATGGTCCGGGTAAATCCCTTGATGTTACCGCCCAGCATCATGGAGATGCCCACTTCGGAAATAACACGTCCAAATGCCGCCACGATTGCTGCCGTTATGCCGAAGCGGGCCTCAAACAAAATAACTTGCGCCGTCTGAATCCGATTAGCGCCAAGTGTCATTGCTGTCCGGCGATAGCGATCATCTATCCTGCTTATGGCTGCGATTGTTAATGCACTTACCAGGGGAATAATCAAAATTATCTGGCCGATGATAATTGCTTTTTGGGTATACAGCAGGTCAAGGGGACCGAAAATTCCACGCCGTGAGACAAAGGCATAGACAAAGAGACCGATGACCACGGTGGGTAGCGCCAGCAACGTATTGAGCACAGTTATGACCATGCGCTTGCCGGGAAACTGCCTGAGAGCGATGAAAAATCCCGTCGGAATCCCGACAAGGGAGGCAAGGACAGTAGAGGCGCAACTCACCTGCAACGATACCATGATAATGGCCAGCATTTCCCTGTCCAGGGAAACGACAAGGAGCAGGGCGGAAAAAAGGCTGTCTATTAAAATGTCCATTCCTGTCCCTCCTCAAATAAATTGATCCACGTAACTTAATTTATCGCATCAGGATAAAATAACTGCTTGCCAAGCAGGCGATATTCATTGATAAGTTTTTGGCCTCTTGCCGAGGTTATCCACAGGGCAAACTGCTCAGCCAGATCATATTTAACATGGGGATGCTTTGCCGGATTCACCGGAATGATTCCGTAGGGGTTTGCCAGTGCGGAATCCCCTTCACAGAGTACATCAAGGGCTATTGGGATATCACGTCCGAATTTGTATTTGATGTATGTCCCCCGATCAGCAAGGATATATGCCTGTTTCTCATCGGCAAATGTCAATGCCTTCCCCATACCCTGACCAATTGACAGATACCAGTCTCCAGCAGGTTTTTCAAAGCTCACCTGCTTTTCCTTGCCTTTCTTTACAATAGTTTGTGAGCCTTGAGACAACGTCAAGCCGCTCGCTTTCCACAGAGCCTGTTCTTTGGTATGGGTGCCGGAATCATCCCCCCGGGACACAAAAAACGCTGAAGCTTTGGCTATTTTGCGCAGGGCCTCATCAGCCGCACTGCACCCCTTGATCCCTGCAGGATCATTTGCCGGTCCCAAAATTATAAAATCATTATGCATAACAGGGTAGCGCTTAGTACCAAAGCCTTCCTGAACAAATTTTTCCTCCCGCCCTTTGGCATGCACGAAAATAATATCAACGTTGCCGTCAATACCATCGCGAATGGCAGCACCGGTACCCTTGGCAATAACCTTCACAACAATGCCCGTGTCTTTTGTCAACTCAGGCAGCAGAATATCAAGCAATCCAGAAGCCTGAGTCGAGGTTGTGGTCGACATTTTCAGAACCTTATCTTCTGAAGAGGCCAGCCCGGGGAGAGCAAGGCACAAGAAAACAACGGACACTGCAAGTATCAATCTCTTCATAAACTACTCCTTTGTTGCAATAATGAATGTATCTATTCAGCGAGGGTTCGAAATGGACCTCAACTCCAGGCCGTAACTATTCAGATGTGCCTTAGATTTGGACAAGCAGGC
>JAHLLM010000088.1 GCA_020444175.1 Desulfobulbaceae bacterium
TTTATTGAAAGAATTGAAAGGAAAGGAAATTTACAGAAAAGATGTTGCTTTATCAGACGACTCATTTCATTGTCCATGACAAAGGCACCTATCTTGGTATTGTTTCCATCAGTAATATTTTGTGTTCGGTGCAGCAGCGTATTTTCGCCGATCTTCTGCAGCACTCGTCTTATCCCGTACTGAAGGATTATACACCGGCACGAAAAGTTTTCGACGTCATGGAAGAGGCCGACGTCGATGCCGTGGCTGTAAGCACAGAAGGAGGCAAGGTCTTTGGTGTTGTTACCCAGGCAAGCCTGCTCAAGGGGCTATTGTCCGAAAACGAACTCAGTCTTGTTGAAAGTAACCGACTGAATTCCCATCATGAATCTTTCCGTATTCTCGGACAGATGGCAGGCGGCATAATTCACGATCTGAACAATTCCCTGCAGTTAATCATCAGTCATCTGGAAATGTTTCTCTACGACGAGGACTTCTCGGGGAAGCAGACACAAAAGATCCAATCCGCCATGACGGTCGTCTGCGACATAACGGATAGAATCAGAAAATTGCGGGCCTTTTATAAACATGATGAAAAGATTGCCTATGACAGCGCCGTGGAGCTTAATAATCTGGTCGAGGAGGTGCGTCTGTTATCTCAGCCGAAATGGAAAACAGAAGCTGGGCAGGGTAATAAAGAAATTGAGTTTTACACCGAATTATCATCACTGCCGGCTATACTTGGGAATTCTTCCGAATTGCGTCAGGTTCTCATGAATATTATTTTCAATGCGGTGGATGCCATTGATGGAAAAGGTGAAATCCATATTAAAACATCAAAGTTCGATAATTGCGCTCTGCTGGAAATTATGGACAGCGGCAGGGGGATGACCCCTGAACAGCATCTGCGTTGTTTTGAACCTCTCTACACCACAAAAGAGGAGGCTGGGACAGGTCTTGGCCTGAGTATAAGTCGGGAAATCGTCACCAGCCACGGCGGGCATCTTGATCTTGACACGACTCTGAATGCGGGGACCACTGTGAGATTATATTTTCCCTTTATGGCCGCCGGCAACTCTGATTCCTCTTTTACCAATCCGAGGGCGGATAAGGGGAAAATTCTTTTTTTTGAAGACGACAGACGCAGCATTCCGGTGATCAGTAATATTTTCAAACTCCTCAACCGTTCGATTGATATAGCCCCAAAGGTTTCAGTAGGCATGGAGATGTTTGCCGTTAAAAAATACGATCTTGTCATTACCGATCTCTGTATGCCGGAAACCGATGGTGTTGAAATTCTACGCATGATAAAAAAGAGCCGTCCCGAAGTACCGGTCATTATGACCACCGGTCCCTATACCCTTGCAAATTTGCCGGGCATTTTGCAGAGGGAACAGCCGGATCTCTTTCTTGAGAAACCGCTGACTTTTTTCCATCTGAAAAACAGCCTCCAGCAGTTTTGAATTATTTTTCCAGTTTGACGGAATCCGTGTCAGCAGCTTGTGCTGGTCTCCTGCTTCACAGGCGAGTCCTGTGTATGAAGCCCTTGGCCGCTATGTTCTTTTTCAGCTTTTACTCAGCCTTACCGCTTTTTTCACCATCTGGGAGGCATATCCCCTTATTGCTACTCTGGTCATTGCATCCCTCCGGGGATTCTTTTTTGGAATTTTGATGGTTTACTGACAATGTTGCGGCTGTTTGTGACGTTGGTTCACACCATGAAAAGCTGACGTTTTCCTGAAAAACAGGATCAAGTCCTGTCCGGTAAGATTTCAGTGGAATAACAGGACTTCGTGTCTGGAGCAAAGCGTCTGACTAATCGATATTTCCCGGTTTATTTTTCACGCTACACAGGAGTATTAGCTGGTTGTTGCAAATATGGCATAATATTTGCCATTCCAATATTCGTCCGGTTCCAAGGTTAAAACCACTGTAACCTTTTCGGCAGCACCATGACATCTTTCGACCGGTCGGTGGCTTTACCGGAAGGAGAAAGAGGTTCATTGACAAAGGTGTCGACAAACGATGAGGTTGAAAAAATTAAAAAATGAATGGAATAATTATATCTTCAAAGGAGATCTGAAATGAGCAACGCAGTGAGTTTGTCAAAATTAAATATCAGTATAACTTTGGTTCTCTGTATGCTTCTTTGCAGTGCTCTTGCCCTGGGGGCGGAAAAAAAAGATGAGAAATCCGATATCTGGCTTCAGGCGCAGTTGGTGACAAGTTATACTTTAAACCGGCACCTTAATTCCTTTGATGTTGATGTTGATGTGACTGATGGGATAGCCTATCTCTCAGGCATTGTCGACAGTGAAATAGAACGTGATCTTGCTGTGGAAATTGCCCGGGGGATCGACGGCATCAAGGATGTAAAGGAAAATCTGCTTGTGGAACCGCAGGTTAAAGAAAAGAAGAAAGAAAAACAGGATAAGAATAGTTTCAGGCAAAAGGTTGAGGATGCTACTCTGACCGCAAAAGTCAAATATAGATTGATGCTTAATAAGCATACTGATTCATTTGATATTAATGTTGACACCGACAATGCCGTGGTTACCCTGTCCGGCAAGGTCGACGACGAAGAGAAAAAAGAATTGGCCCTTAAGCTTGCGGAAAATACATCACATGTCATGGAAGTGAAAGACAATCTGACGATAAGCGAGAAAATGAAGAGCGGAAAAAAACAATCGGATTTTTCAATGGGGGAAAAGTTGAGAATCTGTCTGAAAACTTGAAAGATGCCTGGCTGACATCCAAAGCGAACAGTGTCCTTCTTGTCAGCAATGAAGCTGAAGGTGCACGGTATGATGTTTCGACCATTAACGGGAAAATTACGGTGAGGGGGACGGTGTTGTCGGCGAAACAGTCAGATGACATTCAAAATATACTCGAAGACCTCCAAGGAGTGAAGGAAGTCGATAACAAGCTTAAAATACGGTGAAATTTATATAAAATATCTTTCCGAAATGAATGGAGGGGATGATGTTATACTGGTCCGTCGTTTTTTTTATCATAGCTATTATAGCTGCTGTATTCGGTTTTACAGGGATTGCCGGAGCGGCTGCCTCAATCGCCAAAATACTTTTTTTTATTTTCCTCATTCTTTTTGTACTTACCCTTATTTTCGGGCGGCGGCGTCCCGTTCCCTGATTTTAGTTTGATTTTTTCAATATAGATACAGAGTGGTCACAGATTTCGATCAATATAATCCTGGTGGCGGTTATCCATATCCTCATCTTGGCGAATGTCTGGAGAGGAAAAAGAACAAAATATCTGGAGAAAGGCGGATGATAAGAAGTATTTTGACATGGCTTGTGGTTGCAGGCTGCATTGTTCAGGGTGGCAACGTCGCTTCAGCTGCTGAAAATAAGGACAATACCTTTATATTTTATTGGGAAAACGATACCTTCAGTAATTCTGACCGCTACTACACGAACGGCCTGAAGCTCCTCTGGGCATCAGGCCCCTTGACTTCTTTTTCGGAAGATAAAAGATTGCCTGCCTGGAGCGGCAGATCTTTTGAAGCAATGCCTGTTATCAATTCTCCTTCAACTTCAAAGCATATAGCCCTCTCTCTGGGACAGAAAATATATACCCCCCGTGATCTCGAAAATCCAAATTTGATAAAAGATGACCGTCCCTATGCCGGCTGGACCTATGCCGGCATTGCTCTGCACTCGAAAAGCGACGGGGTACTCGATACATTTGAGATTGATCTCGGAATGATCGGCCCCGACTCCTATGCCCGCGATGTGCAGGTTAAAATCCATGACTGGGTTGACTCCAAAGAACCGCAGGGCTGGGAGCATCAATTGAAAAATGAAGTAGGAGTGGTCCTTGTTTATGAAAGAAAATGGCGTTTCGCGCCGCTGGGACCTGAGGGGATGGATTTTTTTGATTTTATAACCCATGCAGGAGTTACCTTGGGCAATGTTCATACTTACTCGAATGCCGGCGGTGAAATACGGTTCGGGTTTAACCTTCCTGATGATTTCGGCACGGCGCTCATTCGTCCTGCCGGGGACGCAAGTATTCCCGTCACCGGCGCAGAAGGGGGCGATACAGGTTTTCATCTTTTTGTTGCAGTCGACGGACGTGCGATTGGACGCAATATTTTTCTCGACGGCAACACCTTCACCGAAAGTCATGACGTGGACAAAAAATATTTTGTAGCCGATATCATGGCCGGAATAAGCGTACATTTGAACGGGGTCAAGCTTACCTATTCACACGTCTATAAGACTAAAGAATTTGACGCGCAAAAAGAGGAGCAGATTTTCGGATCAGTCAGTCTATCCTTTGTATTTTAGGTGAAGGGGCCGCGAAAAAAGGAAATAAAATTACGATCTTTAAGCCTGAATGGAGGAGTATATGGGTGAGAAAAAGCAGTCGCTGTGGTTACAAGGAAACAGCCGGCCGAAATATCCTGTGCTGGCAGGCACCCATAAAGCCGATGTCGCAGTGGTGGGAGCCGGTATTACCGGGTTGACAACCGCTATGCTGTTAAAAGAAGCCGGTTTGAAAGTCGCATTGATCGAAGCTGGACAAGTCTGTTCGGGCACAACCGGACACACCACCGGTAAAGTCACTGCTCTGCACCGTTTGATTTATGCAGGCCTGGCATCCGATTTTGGCGAAGAAACAGCCCGCATTTTCGCCGATACCAATATGGAAGCCATTGCCCAGGTTGCGCGTTTTGTTAAACAGTTTAACATTGACTGCGATTTTCAACGACTTTCCGCCTACACCTATACGCGGCAGCCGGAACTGATAAGCAAACTTGAGAAGGAAACAGCGGCAGCATGCAAGGCTGGTCTGAGTGCCCATTTTACGCGGGAAACAGATTTGCCCTTTCCGATTGAGGGGGCGGTGCGCCTGGACAATCAGGCACGCCTGCATCCCGGAAAATATGGTGCTGCACTGGCGGAAAAGATCAATGGAAACGGAAGTCACATCTTTGAGGAGAGCCGGGTAGTCGACGTAATGGACAAAGGGGTGCGTACCAATACTGGAGAAGTTGCGGCCGACCAGGTGGTGCTCGCCACTCTGCTGCCGTTTCTCGATCGAAGCGGGCTTTTTGTCAGTAATTATCCCTGGCGCTCCTATCTTCTGGCGACCCGCCTGGAAGCAACCGTGCCGGGCGGGATGTACATCAGTGCCGAAGATCCGGTTCGTTCCATGGCTCCGGCCGCCAACGGTACAATGCTCCTGATCGGCGGGGAAACCCACAAGGCAGGGCAGGATCCGGATACCCGACACCGCTACAAGGCCCTGGAGGACTGGGCCAGGAAAAATTTTGCCGTGCGCAGTATCGACTTTCAGTGGTCAGCGCAGGATTACCTGCCGGCGGACGGTCTGCCGTATATCGGTTATCTTCATCCTTTAACCCAGAGGATTTATGTGGCCACCGGTTTTGGTAAATGGGGAATGACCCGGGGTACCTTTGCCGGTATGATTATACGTGATATGATTGTGGGGAATGATAATCCGTGGCGGAAATTTTTTAAAGTAAGTCGACTGAGTTTCACCCATTCACCGGCCAACTTCCTCCTGGAAAATCTAAATGTCGGCAAACGGTTCATTAAGGACAGAATGGCAGCTTATGGGCAGATAAACAACAAGCAATTAGAGGTCGGGCAGGCAAGCATTGTCCGCAAAGGAAGAAAAACAACAGCAATATACCGGGAATCTGACGGTAAAAAACATGCTGTTTCCCCAGTATGCACCCATATGGGATGTTATAAGGGTGTTGAAAAGTAACCGGCCAAAGGCTGGAAACAAATCTCCAATCGGCC
>JAHLLM010000030.1 GCA_020444175.1 Desulfobulbaceae bacterium
GGATTACCCGGCCGGATAACTTCGGAATGAGTGGCCGAATTCATTGGAATATGCACCCTTTCAACTGAAAGAAGGTGACGACTTTCTGACCCAGATAGTACATGACTTATCGGTCAACGACATTGAGCAGGAAATTTCAGAATATTATGATTCTGCTGTTTCTGTTGCTTCAACAGTTTCCGTACAAATTGGGGATTTGGTTTTAAGTGAAACTGATGACCTGCTCTACCCTTCATATGGCCCTGTTGTTTTACTGGATGAGACTAATGAAATTTTCTCAATAGATTTTTTTGTTGCAGAATTTTCGGGTGGAGAATTTGATAATATATTCTTTGAGACATTTACTGATCCTGGTCAGTTTTCTCTTGTTCAGTATAATGCTGATGGGTCTCTGGAAATTATTGCAGAGGGAAACTTCAATTTTCCTGGTATGGTTCCTCCACCCAGCACCATAGATACAAATGATACAACATCGGCTTTCGCTGCTGAAGCAATGGCCGTAACTTTAGCTGAACCGCAAACTCTTGAAGCTCTCACTCCTATCGAAAGTGTAAAATATCCATTTAATGTAATAAATTTGGGTACCCTGGCCGGAGATCGTGTTATGGCCGCGGACCTCAACAATCTTAACCAAGTGGTTGGCTATACTTATGAAACGTACTATGGCTTTGTTCCTAAAGCCGTTTTTTGGGAAAATGGGCAATTGTCTCAAATTGATGGCGATGACCATGAAGCTTATGGGATAAATGACAATGGGCAAATAGTAGGAAGTGCACCTAATTTTTTTCCTGACGATAATAGACGGGCCGTTTTGTGGTCAGCATCAGAACCAAGAATCCCTTATTATTTACCACAGGCTCCAGCCCATGAAGATTGCTATGGCTATAAAATAAATAATGATGGAGATATTATTGGTAAATTTTATAACACAAATAATCAGTCACAAAATTTGATTTGGAGCAAATTATATCCATGGGTGGATGATTATGCTGCTCCTGTCGTGATAACGGTTAATGGTGAGACTTCAACTTTTATGGCACAGGACATAAATAATCAAAAACAAGTCGTCGGTGATAATCTACCTGGTGCCTTCATGTGGGAAAATGGCAGCGGTTGGGATATTTTTACTGGTGTTCCCCAAAGCTCTGCTAAGGCTATCTAATGATAACGGAATAATTGTTGGTTCCTTTTCATTTGACCCCCTAAACACTACTGGTGCCTACTATATAAATAATGGTATTCCTTATGAGCTTCCAGGATTTACCACCTCTGGTGGTTGGAATACAGCCCATGGCGTAAATAACTACAAAGAAATTGTTGGTAGCTCCTCAATAAGCGAAAACGAACAGCGTGCCTTTTTGTGGATACAGGACTCTGGAGCAGCTGAAGGTGAAGGGACGATTATTAATCTTAATGATTTAATTGCGCCTTATTCCGGGTGGACATTGACACATGCTGAAAAAATAAATGATAACGGAGTAATTTTGGGGTCAGGTAAGTTTGCTTCACCAGGCATAGTTGATCGCTCGTTTGTGTTGGTTTACGATCCAAGGTTTTCTGGTGATTTAGATGGAGATAACGATGTTGACGGTGTTGATTTGGCTAATTTCGCGAGAGATTATAATGCTGTCAGTCCAAATACTGATCTTAACAATGATTGGTGGCTTAACTCGCAAGACATTGCTGAATTTGCAAATAATTTTGGCCTTTAGTCGTTTAATTGGAATGAAACAAGGTCGTGCAGCTTTCTTTACCTTGCCATTGCGAAGATCCTATCAGTGACAAGTTGCCCACTATTGAGGTTTTCTGCGAGCCACCAAAGTTTATATGAGGCAGGTAATTTTTGAAAATTGCCTGCCTCTCTGCTTTGGACTTACATCTGCCAATCTCAACCGGCACGACGCCTTTCCAGACTTAGGAGATCTACTGTTTATTTTCAGAGGAGAATTCACTTCAAGCTATTTTCCATAAGCCTTATCGTGTGGACCAAGCAAAACGAACTTTATGGTTTGATCTGGCCTATCGAGGCAATCGGAACATTCGACCACCAAATCATCAGATTTCTTTCTGCATACCTCGCAAAAAAGATAGATAATGATAAAGTTTCGTTTAACGGGGCATGAATAGAAACCTTGCCAATTTCCTTTTAAAGGTTCTCCCATGGCAATAGGATTTTCTATAATCATGTCAACTTTTTTCTGAACCAGTTGTTTTATTGACGAATGCTTACGTAGGGCGACAAGAAACGCCTTTTCAAATATTGTTTCCATCAATCACCAAAAACGTCATCGTAGGAATGCCACTCCGCTGTCCCATTGCGAAGCTTGGCCTGAGCTTCCTCCATTGCAGCATGAAAAGCTGGTTCTGAAAGAATCTTTTCTATCTCTTTTCCTTCAATTTTACGCTTTAAGGTGAGCAAATACTGGGTTACAATATCGGCAACAGAGGTTCGATTTTCGGTTGCGAAAATTTTAGCAAAATCCGCAAGGTCTTGATCAAGACTGATATTAATTCGAGTTTTCGGCATGAGTTAAACCCTCCCCTTGAGTATATTTCCCATAATACGCACCACAGGAACAAAAATCAAGAGGCACGTTAAAAAAACAATGAAGAAAAAATCGATCAGTACCATATTCAAATCTTTCAGAATATATGACTGCCAGGTCGAAGCTCTTCATAAAATGCATTAAACGAAAGTAGAGGTGCCTACTATATACGAACTTGTCAATCAGCAAAAAAAAAATTAACTTTTCTCACCAACCGCCCAAACCTAGCTTGAACAAGGGACATATTCCAATGCTACTCTCCGCCGGCAATCATATATGACCAGTAATGCCAGGAGGAAAAAAGAATAAAAAGAACAAGCATCAGCATGGAAAAACGGATGGAAAAAAGCCGGAAAGCGGCGGCTGCCCGGGCAAGACCTTTGCGTTTCCGGCACCACCAGGCAATAACGCTTGAAAGTCCGGCAAAGGTTGCCAGCATAAGAAAGGCAAAAATCGGATATCCAAGGAAGTTGTATTCAGGTTTAAGAATACAGAAAGGACAGTGATGATAGGGCATGGCATAGATATAGGAAGAAACGACAACCGTTATGACCACAAGGGACAGTATAAAAAAAGCTATCCAGCAGAATCCATAAACAAGCGACAATGCCGAGGATGATAATTTGGTTTTCAACTGCCGGAAACTGAGGACAAAAAGGATGCCGGCGGCAATATAAAAAGAAAACATGAGTTTTGAACTGGACAATGCGCCGATAAGATTCCGGCCCAGCTGCTCGTCCTGACCAAAAACAACCGCGCAGCAGGAGGTAATAATGTCCGGAGAAAGATTGATCAGGTAAAGAACCTGCAAAACTATTTCCCCAAGAAGAAAAGGAAGCAACAGCAGGAGATAGCCATATTTCAAGCGAACCAGGGGATATGTCTCGGAGCGGATATCAAGCTGGTGCAAGACAATCCAGAAACCATAAAGGAAAACACCGGCAAGTTTGACCAGCAGCAGCGGCATACCGTATTCATTGGCCAGCAGCGACCCAGTTGCGCACATGGCACCGGAAATGACCAGGGCAAACTGATCAGCAGCCATAACCAGAAGCACCAGGGAGATAATCTGGAATCCAAGCCCATATTCAACAAGAGTTGAGGAAAGCCAGATCTCGCTTTCCAGAGAAATCTGCCTGTTTGAGTCGCTGCCATGATCCCAGTAACGCAATACACGGACAGCGGTGCGAAAGGCTGCGCCGACCAGAAAAAGGGCACAAAGACTTACGATAGTGAGGGCAACGCTCCAGATATTAAAAAGCATTCTCTTTTCTTTTAAGGGCTTTTTGGCAAGACAAGCTGACCGTCCCGGATATCAATGATGCGGTCCACCTCTTCGTGGTCTGCCACCAAGGGATCATGGGAGGCAAGAATCACGGTTTTACCTGCTTTTTTCAATCCACAAACAATATCCATAAATTCCAGGCTGAGCCGCGTATCCAGGTGGGCGGTGGGTTCATCGGCAAGAAGAAATGGCGGATCATTTATAAGTGCCCGGGCAATGGCCACCCGTTGCAGTTCTCCTCCGGATATATTGCCTGCCGGAAAATCCTGTCGATGGGTAATCGACAGTTTTTCTAAAAGAGGTTTTGCACGTCGCACTCTTTCCTTTGGCGAAACCCCTAAAGGCAGGAGAGGCAGGGTAATATTTTCAATAACGCTGAGCTGGGGCAGTACATTAAAGCGCTGAAAGATAAAACCTATCATTTCGCGGCGATACAGGGTCAGAAAACGATCAGGAAGACGGGAAATCTGTTTGTCGCCAACAATAGCCTTTCCACTTGTGGGCGGGAAAACGCAGCCCATAATCGATAGAAGCGTGCTTTTTCCCGAGCCGCTGGCACCACGCAGGCAGACCATAGCCCCCTGTTCAATGGAGAGCGATACGGATCGCAGGGCTTTCACCTCGCTTGCCATTCCCTGATTATATATTTTTTTTACATTTTGCAGTTCAATCCGCATAACCCCTGCCCTCTTAAATAACTGTATCAGCCCTGATAATGGCGCTTCGCCAGGCAGGTATTATGGTTGCCGCCAGATACGGCAGGACGGAAAAAGAAAAAAGCAGCAGAAAATCAGAAAATTGGAGAGCCGGGGTCAGAAAAAGTTCAGGCCGGAGCACTGACCAACCGAGCAGAATCGGCTGAAAAAGCGCGCCTCCTGAAGCTACGTGAATATAGGCCAGTGTCAAACCGATAACGAGTGCCAGCCCGGAAACCAAGCCGCTCTCCCAGAAGCGCAGAGCAAGAATATCCCTTGTCTCAAAGCCGAGAAACTTAAGAATGCCTATTTCACGCTTTTCCTCCTGGGAAAGCCCTGAAGCCTTATCCCAGGCCAGGATAACAAAAGAAGCCAGGGCGGAAAGCAGACATATTGAACCAAAACCGCTTCTCCAGCCAAAAACAGCCTGATAGGTCTTGCGGATCTGGGAACGGGTAAGCACCCTGGTGTCCGGCATCATTTCCGCAATTTTCCTGGCAATATTGTCAATCTCCAAGGGATTTGTCACATAAATTGCGATATCGGTAACGGCATTATCATCAAGGGCAAAGAGATCCCGGGCATCCTCCAGACACATGAGGATTGTATCACCGCTGACCAAGTTCGTTTCCTTGCTGAAAACACCGGCAACACGAAAGGAAACCTGCGACAGATCAGGGCGAAACAGAGAAAAGGCCCGTCTCTCGCCAAGTCCCATATTATCGCGCACAGCAGGACTCATGATAACGCCGCCCCTTTTCAGGAAGCCGGTCTCCTCCTGCCCGGTTAAGGGAAATCCGGCAGCAGCAATTTTTTCCTCCGCAAGTCCTATCACCGTGTAGTTGGCGCCATTTGTTTCGTCAAAATAATATCCCCATATACGGGGCATTGTTTCCGCAATTCCAAAAATCCCGGCAAGATGAGCAAGCCTTGCCTCGCTCATATCGACCTGACGCCCTGCGGAGAGTTTTTGCAGAGTGATATCAGGAGCAAAAGCCAGAATCTCATCAGCAGTTCCCAGAAGTGATCGCGTTAAAAGCTGAAACGAAGCCACAAGAAAAATGACCAGGGAAAAAATAACCAGAATACCGGCATTTTTCAGCTTTCGCCTCCATAGGGACGAAAGGGCATAGTCCAGAATGTTACATTGACGTTGGAACGGATTGATTTGCATTAATTTGAAGAGGCAATAGCGTTCGGGGCTACAGGCAGCCAGAAGGAACCACTGGGAAAATGCTCCATGGCGCCGAGGTGATCCATAAAGGGAGCCACTGGATCAGTCACTGCCGGATGCCGTGTATAGCGGGCTTCAGTGGCAACGCAGAGATCGGTCAGCCCTAAAGCCGCAACAATCTTCTGCTGCTGCCCGGTCCGTATGGAATGGGCAGCCTCTGACGCCTTCCAGGAACAAAAAAGAAAAGAGTCAATTGCCAGCAGAGCGAGAACCAACAGAAGCAGGTACGATGATGGGCGCATCATCCATTCCTTACTTTGTCATATGATCCATTTTATGTTTCTTCATTTTGTGGCCCATGCGCATGGATTCAACTTTTTCCGTGCTGATATCACCAAAACGCAAAATCTCTTTGCCCTGGTGATCCTTCTTAAAACTCTCGGCTGCTTCCTTGGACTCAAAAGGAATGAATTCATGGCCCATTGGACCATTAACGTCGCTGCCCACTACAAAATAGGCATCCCGCCCATCAATCCATTTAAGGGTATAATAGTCTTTAACCCAGACTTCTTTTACATCCGGATGACCGTGCATGCCGAATGAAGCGGGATCAAAGTAATGCACCATCATATCTTTCACCCCGTCAAAAAACTTCACAGCACCATCACTGTATTGAAGCTGGGTTACCCAGTTCGGATATTTGGCAACAAACATGCCGCATACGGCACAACGTTCGCCGTTGTCAATATGGTCCGTCGGTTCAGCAAGAACAGGCTGAGCGCACAGCACGATAACAGCAAACACAAAACCAACAATACAACCATACCATGAACGATCAAATCTCATTTTTTCCCTCCTGATTAATGAAAATAGTTTCCAACAAGTTCATCCAATTCAGCCTTGCCGACTCCACCCAGGATCGCAGCTTTAATTTTCTGATCCGGATCGATGACAATGGTCTGTGGTACAATCTTTACCCTGTATTTTTCTGCAATTTTACCCCCCTCGTCCAAAACGACGGGAAAAGGTATTTCCAGTTCTTTGACAAATTCGGCAACCTCAGCAGAAGATGCGCCGGTATTTAAGTAAACAACCTGCAGGCCCCTTTGTTTATACGTTTCATAATACCTGTTAAAAACAGGCGTATCAGCCCGGCAATATTTACAATCCGTACTCCAGAACCTTAAAATTACCGGAGTTCCGGCCCATTTTTTAAGCGATAAGCGCTCACCATTCATATCGGTCACGGCAAAATCAGGAGCCCTGTCACCGATTTTCAGTTTTTCAACACTGTCATCCTTGCCGCAGGCTGACAACAGAAAAAGTACACATAAAAAAACAAAAACCGTTTGTACTTCATAACGTAATCTGGACGGCCTTACATGTCTCTCCATGAGGGGATAAATCCGCGCAAACGACTGCGGAGCGACGGGAACCTGTTGATAATAAACGGGACAATGGTCAACTTCTTTACTTCCAGGAAATTTCTCAACCTTCAAAAACAACTCCTTTTCAGGCAGACTCGGTCATCTTGCCGTTTTTCATGTGCATGATCCGGGCATTTTCCTGGGTTGCCGCCAGATTACTGTTATGTGTCACAACGACAAATGTCATGCCTTTCGCATTAAAGGTTTTAAAAACCTGCAGGATATCATTTTCTGTTTCCTCGTCCAGATCCCCTGTCGGCTCATCAGCCAGAATAATATCCGGATTATTCATAAAGGCACGGGCGATGGCAATGCGCCGTTGCTGGCCGCCTGAGAGTTGAGCGGGGAAAGAGTTCGCCTTGTCGGCAAGTCCGACCTCATCGAGTAAAACCATGGCCTGTTCCCTGTCCGCCCGGGAGTCCGAGCCGAAATAAAGCGGCAAAAGAAGATTTTCCTTTGCCGTCAGTGTGGGAATCAAGCTGGCGAACTGAAATATAAAACCAATGGTCTTATTTCTGACAGTGGAAAGATATTTATCCCCCTGGCTCCAGTTTCCCTTGCCGAGTATCAGCACGTCCCCGCTATCCGGCCTGGTTAATCCTCCGACAAGGCTGAGCAGGGTCGTTTTCCCGGAACCGGAATGACCCAGGATAACAGCGAAATCACCGTTTGCAATTTCCAGATTGACATCATCAACTGCCTTAAAAACTTTATTATCCGCAATGTATGATTTTGTTAAATGCTTGCACTGTATAATCATGATTTATCCGTATTGTCTCCATTTACCTTGATGCACTCGCGTACGGTCAAATGTTGTTGTTATAATCACATTTTAAAATAATTTTGTCTATTTCATTTTTACATCCAATCAGCCCCAGAACGCGAAGGGCTCCTTTACTCAGGATTCGAACTTAACGTTCCTATTTTTATTATTTTTTCAGCGTATTTAGCAAAACTCCCCTTGACATCAGTAACACATCGTGGTAGAGAGCATAGACGTACCACTACGTGTCACCAATGTCAAGGGCTGCTCACCTAAAATTGAAGAATAAGGCTAATAAGACTGTTTCATGGAAAAAAGTGAACTGATCCGAATTCGCAAGAAACTTGAAAAAACCCAAAAAGAATTGGCAGCCATTCTCGGCATTTCACTTCAGGCCGTTCGCAGCTATGAACAAGGGACGAGAACCATTCCGGGGCATGTTGAACGGCAGGTTATCTTTATCCTCTGTCAGAAAGATGACACTCTGTCTTCCGCACGAAGCTGCTGGGATGTCAAAAAATGCCCGCCCGAGCAGAGAGAACACTGTCCAGCCTGGGAATTTAATTGCGGCACGCTCTGCTGGTTTATTAATGGCACCATCTGCGAATGTTCTGCCAAGGAAAACTGGCAGGATAAAATGACGGTCTGTCGAAACTGTGAGGTGTTGGCAACGATATTAAACAACGAATAATAAATAAAATAGTTAAAGGGAATGATTCTGTTTAACCGCGGCTGACTCTTTGTTTGCCGTTATATTAAAAATCATAGGAGGGAAACTATGAAACTGATGAACAGGAAGATTGTAAGTACCATTGCGCTCAGCGCCATGGTGTTCGGTGTTGCCTCTACCGGCAGCGCTGTGGCAGCAACAAAATACCAGGGAAAGGCCTACGTTGCCGGAATGGGAGGGCACTTTGCCGATGCGGCTCTTACAGTCGATCCTACCGCAGCAACGCCAATCACCATCACCTCCCTGGAAAAAATTGATATTGGTACGGGTTCCTCGCATCCTGTCCATGATGCAAGGATTGACGCCAAGGACAAAAATGTCATGTACTGGTCAACCTATAAACTGGATCATGATGCAACCACCCCAAATGCAACACATGTCGGCGCGTCGAACCTGACAACCGGCGAGGTTATCATTGACAAGGAACTTGCAACACCTGGCCAAGTTGCCGTATCCAGCAAAATGTACTGCGCCTCTGGACAGAACCAGGATTATTTCTTCCCCATTACCATGTCAAATCCCGGTTATGTCGATGTCATCGAAAAGAAGTCTATGAAACGGCTTCACTCAGTTTTCCTTGAGGGAACGGACGCAGACTTCAAAGTTCCTTACAAATACCTTCATGGCACCACTTCCCCAGACATGAAGCAGCTTTTGATCACGGCTAACGAATCCGACAATCCTTCCATGGATGCATACGGCACGACAATCGGCAAAATGCACATGGTCGTTCTTGATACGGACGCCCTGGTGGACGGCAAAGTCAAGGTTGTTGCCAAAGGCGTTGCCGACGGCAACAAAAAATCAACCATCAGCTTTCGCCAGTACTACTCACCCGACGGAAGTCTTATAGCAAATGCCACCGGAGATATTCTCTTTATTCTCGACGCCAAAACTTTGGAAGTCAAGGATGCTGAGACAGTCACTCCCAACGAGCAACTCCATGACGCCATCTTCACCCCTGATGGCAAATACGTTATTGCCACTTCACGAACCAAACGGCAGCTTCCCGGGGTAACCCCCAAGGATCCGAACAAACTGACCACGGACGAATACCTGATGGACGGCCATTTAAAGCTGTATGATGTAAAGGCCGGCAAATTCATCGGTAATTCCACCTCAACCTGTTTGTCCTGTCATGACAATGATCTTGGCACGGGAGAAGATGCCGTACACGCCGTTCTCTGCGGTCTTGATGTAAACTGGAAATAAAAAAGAGCGAACCGACACAAGGTTAGTTCGTGACGCAGATACACGCGGGAAGAAGGTGCTTGGGAATTTTCACACCTTCTTCCACCGTGTTGCGCTGTCCCCTGCCCCCTTTTCCTGCTCCCTACGACACACAAGACCATGAATGCAGACAGAACAATAGCAATAGCAACCATTGCCTGGAAAAACGTGGCCCGGAAAATATTTCGAAATATTGTCCTGGTCCTTGCCGTTTCCCTGCTCGTTGCCCTACTCGTTTTTGCCATGCTTTTTGCCAAAGCTGTCCGCGAAGACATTGCTGCCGCAACCAAACGCCTTGGCGCGGACATCGTTATCGTCCCGCCGGAGGCCAAAAGCATGGCTGAAGAATTTATCCTGGAATCCCTGGAAAAAACATTCTACATGGATGAATTCGTTTATGAGTCTGTTATTGATATGCCTGAAATTGCAGCCGGCACCTACCATATTTACCTGAACACCCTTGATTCAGGCTGCTGCAGCATTGACGAAGGACAGGTCATAGCCATTGACCCGGACACTGATTTCGTTGTTTCGCCCTGGCTTGTCGGGGACGCCAGACTCCAGGAAGGAGAGGTACTGGTGGGAAGTTATGTCCACGAGTATCTCGGCCTGATTGACACAGCAACGCTCTTTGGTTCCGGAGTCAAAGTTGTAGACCACCTGGAAGAGACGGGCACCGGACTTGACCACGGCATTTTCATGCGCATCCAGGATCTGAAAAAAATTACCGCGGAAGCCATCGGCCAGTATAAACCAAATAACATTTCTATTATTTTTCTGAAGGTCAAGGAAGGACTTAATGTCGATCAGGTTGTGGCCAAGATACGCAACATCAACCCAAGAATCGGCATTATGACGAGGGGCAGCATCGGTGCCGATGTACGCAATACCCTGCGTGACATAATACGGGTTTTCTCCATCACCATTGCCATTTCCTCCGTTCTGGCAATCCTGCTGGCCTGGTCAACCTTTACAGCCCTGGCCAACGAAAGACAGCGTGAAGTCGGCATTCTTCGGGCCATTGGGGCCCGTAAACATCACATTGTCCAGATGTTTTTAAGTGAAGCACTGATTATCAGCTTACTGGGCGGAATCACGGGCTGCCTTTTGGGGCATTACCTTATCAGCTATCTGGCCGGGGACTTCAATCTTCTGACCCGCCTCGGGGCACAATCGGCACTTTCCGGGGAAAACCTGCTCCTCAGCATCCTTGCCCTTCTATCCGGTATGGGAGTCTGCCTGATTGGAGCTCTGGCTCCCATAATACGCCTTGCCCGCATGGAGCCTCTTCTCGCCATAAAAGAAGACTGATATTCTGAGACTGTTACGATTGAAATAGAAGAGATGAAAACAGCGACTTTGGCTTTGAGTCAATTGTTCCTCTTTGTTCCAGAATAGGTAAAGGCCTTGGCTATCATTTTGTAAAACGTTCCCTTATCAATACCGACATCTTTGCCGCAGACGCATTGAATCTTATGCCCATCCATTTTGGAGCCATACATTTTTTGGATCCGGCTTTTGTGGCAACGCAATACCTCTCCGGGACCGATTTTATCATAACGCCACAGTTTCCTTTTACAGGCCGCGCATTTCAAGACAAGCAAACTCTCTCCTCACATTAATGCTGTTGAAAACAGTTCGCCCACACCCCTGACAACCAGGAGTGGAAATTATTGAAAAATCTACTCTTCAACGTTTTTCCACATTTCAACATTGAACCGTATAACCTTGTTCCGGCCTGATTCTTTAGCCTCATACAAAGCAACATCAGCAAATTTGATTACCTGGAACATGCTCTCGCCGTCTTTGGGGAAATCAGCCACTCCGACACTCATGGTTTTATGGGTTATGACTCCATCCGGCAAGGTAAAGCGATGTTGGTCAACAGCCGAACGGATCTTTTCCGCAACCTCCTCCGTCGCATCCGGCTCAGACTCCATAAGCACTATCAGGAACTCCTCGCCACCGTATCGAATGAGCAAATCGCTTTCTCTGATCTGGCCGCGTATGACCGCCGCAACCTGTTTCAAAATCTGGTCACCGGCCTGATGTCCATGTTCGTCGTTGACCAACTTAAAAAAATCAATGTCCGCCATGAGAAAACCGATTTTTCTATTTTTCCTAATGGCAAGTGGCTCATATTGCTCGATATACTCATCCAGAAATCGCCTGTTATTGCATTTGGTAAGAGGATCTCGCAGTGATTGTTCCTTGGATAATTTCAAAAGCCTGAACGAACTCAATACCGGGGCACTCTCATTCAGGTATTTGAGCATAAGGAGAATCTGTTTTTTGCGAATATCAAGTTGCTTCTTGGGAGCCACAAAAGAAAAAACGGACCCCACACTTCCGCCCATAACTATCGGCAGGCAGTAACGGTGATATTCATCATGGTCAATATTGAAATACGGGCATAATATCGGACTGGCGCTTGAACAGACGGATTCGGCAACCCTTTTGGCACGGCAAAGGTCGGCATTAATACTCACCTCGTTGAGGCAAAGGGGATCAGTCCCCCTGTTTTCTGCCACGACCTTCATGTTGTTCTCTTTTTTGTTAACCTCAAGAAGAAGATAATAGTCCAGATTGAACTCATGCTCAAAGATGTAGACCAATTGCTGAAAGAGTTCCTCTTCATCCCTTACTCCCTGCAGGTTGTGACTGAAATTTGTCACCTTGGCCATTTGTTCCATGAAAACAGCCACATTATCCAGGGACATTTTTTGTCTGTGGTAGCGGGATGTCCTTAAGACCTCGGACAGGAGACCTCCGATCCGGTCAAGGAAATCGCTCCATAAACGCATTGTGGTGTTGACCACATTACGCATTTCTATGAGTTCGTCCCTGATGCGCTCGCTGTAGACAGGACAGTATATGCAATCCTTATATTTATTAAGGAATATGCAGGTATTTCTCCATTTAGGGGAAATGGCCTGGGAACCTGTTTCCAGATAGCACACCAGTGAAGGATCCTGAAAAACAGGACACTCCAGATTCTTACAGTTCAAAATATTGAGACAATGGATGTGATCGCTTTCAAATCTTTCCGTAAAATCATTGAAATGCGAACCAATTAAGATTTTTTTCAATTGACTTAAGAACAGGGTGATTTTCGTAAGATTGTAATACAACAGAATAATGAGCAGGACAGAACCAAGAATAAGGAGAAACACAAAAATGTCTTTGTGATATATTTGCTTCTCGGATAAGACATTATAGACAATGATGAGCTTGCCCAACGAAAGGTTTTGATAGTCGTAAAGATGTGTAATGTGATAGGTATGTTCCTTATCACTATCATTTAAAATTTTCCCGCCGGAACTGATAAGTTTGTTTTTCGTTTCCGGATCAATGTATCCGTGACTCTTCAGGATCAGCGGTCGCTCATTCTGATCTTTTCCATGCTGCATGATGTCCGGCAGATCTTCATTTGCCAGAAGGATAATTCCAAAAGGTGAAGCTATTTGCATACCTTCCAGGAGGTCATCCAGATCCAGACGTATCTCCAGTGCTCCCAGATACTCGTTTTCAAAAAGTATCGGAGCAACAGCAACTAATGAAATAACCTGCTCACTGGCTTCAAGTGCGGCATACGCCCTCAGTTCCTGGTTAACCTTGAGTACCATTGGTTTTGAGTCAGATAAATCATCTCCCCATTTATTTAAGTAACGGGTTTGAAAAAAAGATTCCGCCGGCGGCAGATAGAAATGCAAAGAGAGATTGTTGGTATGGTCGCGGTTCTTCTGCATCTTTTCCAGATAGATCAAAGTCTGATTTTTCAAGCGGGTTCGATCTTTGTCAGCAAGAGCCTCAAGTATAACGGGGTCAGTAGTTAAAACGGATGCTTCCGTCAACAGCAACTGGCTATGATGGTTGATTTCATGGTCTATCCACTTAGAGACGAGAGAAAGCTGATTGTTTGCAGAATGCTCAGTTTGAACGAAATAGGCTTGATTGAGATAAAACAGGAGGAGAATATTAAAAAAAGCAATCAAAAAGCCGGGAAGGTAAAAAAGTCGCGTTTTCAGGGTCCACTGTGATGGATTGAGAGATTTCAAAATCTCATCAAAAAAGGGACTCAAATTTGACGTTATTCGTTCTTTTTTATTTTTTTCTTCAGAATTTTTCATTTCATCCTTGGGATATCAAACAAAGGATTGCGATCACAAGGCCACCCGACACCTCTTTCCCGACAAAAAAAAGAGCGCATATTGACGGGCAAATAATCCCTTGCAAAGAACAGTCAATGTGTCCTGAGGTGATACGTAATCGCCTTCCAGGAACGCAACAGGTAGTCCAACAGCTTCAGCTTTTAAAAGTCCCTTGCGCTGGAGCGAAAACATCAGTCAGCGGCATTTTGTTGACAAAAAATTTACTGTCCGGCATTGCAGCGAAAAATAAAAAACAAGGGGCAAGAACACCTTTTAAGACACTTTCTCTGATTATAATTCTGATTATTACGATTATGTTAGTGGTCACTATTTGAAAAGTCAACACGATGTTTGACTGGTTGATGAGATAAAAAATTTTGAAATATTTGACCGGGACAGCATTGCAATTCAAAATAAAACGCCGGCAACAAAGTGTCTCGTTGACTTGTTTTATCAGATAGTTACAGACGGATATGGCCTGCTTGCTCAAAAAATGAAATTCACAACCATCTTACACTCAATTCTCCCTCCCCCACGCCTTTTGTTGCAGAGTGTTTTTTTTTACAGTAAAAACAGAATGCCTCCTTCAGGCCAATGAGAGTTATCTCCTGTCTGTCCATAAATAGGTCATTTTGTTCGAGATCAAGGATTGCGCAAAAAATTACCGGAGGCATATAGGCGATATTCCGAGGATAATTTTTTAAGCATGACGCAGATATCGGGCAAAAGGGCCATTTGTGGACAGGCACTATCTATCCTCTACTTAAGGTTTTTTATAATGTTTAACGATCTGCTCCACCTCTACCAGTTTGTCGATCAAACAATGTCCATACTTTTTCAGAGATACCCTGAAGAAATTATGTGCAAAAAAGGCTGCACGGACTGCTGCAATGCCGCCTTTGATGTCTCCTATATTGAAGGAGCCTTTCTGCTGACTGCCTTCAGGGAGCTTCCTCCTGACATATGCGAACAGATTCTGCAAAGGTGTCAAAAAGCGGAAAAGGAATGGGATCAGGTTCTCTCCGGGGAAATCGACCCTTCACGTGCCCGAATACGCTGCCCACTCCTCAATGACAGTGGACAGTGCTCCTGCTACAAAGCACGCCCGGTGAACTGCCGGACCTATGGTGTCCCTACGATCATCAAGGGTTCAGCCCATGTCTGCGGCCTGTCCAAATTCTCCAAGGGCAAATCATACCCCACCGTTGACCTTGAACCACTCCAGAAGAGCCTCTATGACTATTCTGTCGCAACTGCCGGTGATGATCTTGGAATCAGAAGGTGGCCTGTATCTATTCTCCTGCTGCATCCGGATCAGCTTATAGCAGCAGAATAACGGTTCTTATTTTTTATCCCCATGCAACTTTTTCTAAACGGACCAGGTCTGGTCGATTTTGCCGAACATCCTTGCGCGCTTTCTCCTTTTCTTGAAGTAAAAGCCTGCGGCATCTGTCACTCGGACCGCAAAGCATTTCGTACACCTCCAAGAGGTATGAAATTTCCAAGGGTCCTTGGACATGAAGTCTGTGGCATTTTATCGGTTGATCTTCCCGGGCAGCATCTTAAGGCCGGAGACAAAGTCGCAATTTGGCCCGCTCTTTCCTGTGGGAACTGTTCTTTCTGCTTATCCGGCCGCCATAACCTCTGCCCGGAAATAAGGCTTTTCGGCTACCATCTTGATGGCGGCTTTTCGGGTCATATTCATCTTCCCGAGCACCTTACAGAGAGAGTTGTCTGCTTCAGACTTCCTTCCTCTCTTTCCTTTCAACAGGCTGTACTGGCAGAACCACTAGGCTGTATCCTGAACGGACTTGAGAAATTTCCCGGCACACCGAATTCAATCCTGATACTTGGGGCCGGACTCATGGGCAGGCTCTGCTGCCGGGCTTCACGTTTTTTCTGGCCCCAGGCAAAAATTTTCATTTCTGACACCAGCCCGGAAAGAACAGCCTTGGCGGCAAGTGACGCAGAAACTCGAGAGATGCAGATGGCAGACCTGGTCTTTATTGCCGCCTCCGACCGGGATGCATTCTATAATGGACTTGCATTTCTTTCCCCGGGCGGATCGATTACTCTCTTTTCCGGCTTCCCGCGTCAATCGGAAAACATCACCGTGAATCACAATGAGCTGCACAGGAAAGAACAGGCCTTTTACGGAGCTTACGGCTGCCTTGCACATCATATCGAACAGGCCCTGGCACTTATGGCTGACGGGAGTATAAAAGTTGACGACCTTATAACTGGGCTTATTCCTCTCAGGGCAGCAGACCGGGAACTTGCACGAGAACAGAAAGCAACTGACTATAAGACAGTAATTTATTTCGACTAAACGATTACGCAAGTGTTACGTATGAAGTGACGGGTTTGGAGTTTTGCCACCTATTTTGTTTTACTCCCCGACTTACAGCATCTCAAAAAAATAACGATAAAACAACTACACACAGAGCGTCTACAATGAACAATCAGGAATTACACCTTCGCCAGTTCGGCAAAATGATCATGCACCTTGCCGGAAAAAATAACGTTTCACGGAAGGAATCCAAGGAACTTTACCGACAGGTTATTTTAAATGAGCAGCCCGAACTGCAGCAGGGCGCATTCTTAACAGCGCATCTTTTAAAAGGTCCTACCACTGAAGAACTTTGCGGAGCCTGGGACGCCCTCTACGAGTATGACACCGCCAAAATTCACCCTGATTTTGATGAAGATTGCTGTGATATTGTCGGTACAGGCTCGGATGCACTTAAAACCGTCAATGTTTCCACGCCGGCTTCTTTTATTGCCGCCGCCTGCGGCGTCAAACTAGCCAAGAAAGGAGCACGTCTGGTAACCGGCGTTTCCGGCGCAACAGATGTCCTTGAAATTTTCGGTCTGAAAATATCCACCCCCCTCAGCCAGGCCCGGAAATGCCTGGAGGACCACGGTATTTGCTATCTTCCCGGTGAATCCTTTTTAAAGGCAGGTTGGGGGCGACTTATTCAATCCATGCGTTTCACCTCAACCTTTAATATTATCGGCCCCTTGACCAAGCCGTGCGCCAAAACAACAAGTATCGTGATTGGTGCCTATGCAGAATCCCTTTGTCCGCAGCTGGTGGCTGTTTTAAAGGATACGGGCACCAAAAGGGCTCTTTCTCCATACGGCATGAGCGAAAGTCATGAGAAACACCTGGGTATTGACGAGATTTCAATATGTGGTCCAACAAAAATTGTTGAATTGCGCAACGATGAGATAGAAACCTATACACTCAGCCCCGCCGATTTTGGGGTAAAGCAATGTTCCTTTGAAGATGTGGCAAGCAGGGAGTCAGCACAGGCAAACGGGAATGCAATTCTTAAGGTATTAAGCGGGAATGGAGAAGGTTCCCTGGCAGATCTTTTTGCCGTTAATGCCGCAGCGGCATTGCGTGTTGCCGGAATCGAAGAAGACCTCAAGAAAGCGACGGATCGTTGCCGTCAAGCGATTGCCACAGGGGCTTCACTGCAAAAACTACGTCATCTCATCTCGTATCAGGGAGGGCAGGAGGGATCGGACCAACTTGAAAAAATGCTTTCAAAGCTGAAGGTCTCGTAAAAAAATCTCTGAACGATCCGGAGCAATACGGCAAAACAACAAAGTACCTTTGTGGTGGGCAAAAATTCACTGGCGAACCTGGGGTGCTCCTCCGCCTCCTTTGCAGAAATGGAACAAATTCTCTCCTGGTAAATTGCAATTACGCAATAGTCCCGCATTTACCCCCCTCTCCTCCTTACGGCATAACATACTGAAATATCTACAACAAAAAAGACACCCTCTTGCTGGCATACAATATGCTGTATTAAGAATGTCGGAATGTTTTTCTATTTTTATTTGCAACTCATATCCTTGACGGTTTCTCATTAATACTCGTAAGGATGAAAAGAGTAGCCCAGCGGCATCGTGTACAGGTACATGACAGCAACAAAATGGACAGATATTCAGAAACCGTCAAATCCAGGTTTACGCCAGGATTATTGCCGGCCATGTTTTGTGCGACAGAAAAATTTTGAAATTATAGATATACAATTCCACGCCACTGATGCAAGGCATCAACAAGAAGTGATGAATAAAAAAATGATCTTTATACGAGCAAGGTATCACTGTGACAGTTAAGGAATCAATCATGCTCAGTCAGCGCAGCCCTTCCGATTTTGACAACACTCTCTTCGAAGTAATGAATACAAGAAAAAATTTTTACCACCAACTTTGGCTGGAAACAATCCTTAATTCTGTTTCCGACGGTGTCTTCACCATGGACCGGGAATGGAAGATCACTTTTTTCAATCACGCAGCAGAAAAGATTACCGGAGTATCCAGGCAGGAAGCTCTTGGTATGCGATGTTCAAAAATTTTCTGTTCCAATATATGCGGAAAAAACTGTCCCATGCACAAAACATTTGCAACAAAACTTCCCATGCTCAACAAAGAGACACACATTCTTAACCATCAGGGCACGCAGATTCCGATTGCTTTGTCCTCACTTCTTTTACGCAATGAAAGAAATGAAATTATTGGCGGCGCTGAAACTTTTCAGGATCTGAGAATGAGAAAAAAAAATGCAGATCTGCAGGAAAAAATTCATGGCAAGCTTGAACTCAATGAATCGACAAGCATAGAAAAAGCCGTGAAAGCAGTCGAAGCCCAGACAATCATTTCTGCCCTGAAAAGAAACAATTACAATCGAAAGGCAACGGCAGATTATCTTGGTATTCATAAAAGTACTTTTTTTCGAAAAATAAAACATCTTGGCATTGTTTTGCCGCAGCATGATGGACGTTCCCGACTTTCCAACAATGAAAGGAACACTACGAACTCATAAATAAAGAGTAGGCCGGCATATGAGTTCGTGTCTGTCCAGAAACGAGGATTTTTGTTCAATATCTGAGGATTGCTAGAAAAATTACCAAAGGCATATATTCGATATGCCAAGAATTTGTTTTTTTGAACAAGACGCAGATATTGAGTAAAAAAAGCTAGTTATAGATGGGCACACGTTCGCCCTTTTTTAAATCGATCATTTTAAATCGATCAGAGGATAAGAAATTACTTCCATTCTGGTGATTCTTACCTGTGACGCCCTCCTTCCACGCCTATTGCACATTTGCAATTTCAGCCGATTGCACTGTTGCATGCACGCAAGCCTCAAAACGAGGCTTCTCCTTCCCACACCCCAGACAACATACTGATATCACTACAAAAGAAAACGGGTCGCTATTATGGCACACAACATGCACAATACAGAATCAAAGACTATTTCAGCCTCAACTGAAGCAGAAAATATCGAAATAAGTGAGCTGGAGGACTCCGAAACAAATCTGCAAAATTGAGGAAGCGATACAAACGATTTCTTGTTCAAAATGAGAAAGGTATTCAAAAGACCATTCTTTAAATTGATAAAATAAGGAGGCACGCCATGAGTCAATATCTAATCCTTCTCGCAATTATTCCTATAGCATGTTTCCAACTGACTAAATTAGTGAATACCAAATACAGATGGATGTTTTTCGGTATTTCCCTGGGATTGGTTATTGCACCTGTGAGCTTTGGCCTTATCCAGTTCACCTACGTTCCTGTCATAGGCAAGATCCTGGGTTACATTGGTCTGGTTGCCAACTTAACTCATGGTTCCGTAGGATATTTCTGCCTGGTAGGCAGCGGAATTATTGAACCTGAAGCTGTTATAACGGCGACTCAGCTCGTCATGATCAATATGGTTAACGCGGCCCTGTTTTCATACTGCTATGGAATGATTGGCTATGCTGTGGACAAGAAAGTAGAAGAAGAGAAAGCCGCCGAAGGTTATGTATTTAACCGAATCCGCTAAATGAAGTGCTAAATGAAGAAGACAAGGCATGAGCTTTTATTAAAACGAAACGGTTCATGCGGCATAAAATGAAAAAACGTATGCGGAGGGATAATCATGATGAATTATGACCAGTCAGCCAGCGAAAGCAACACTAAACAAAGGGACGATTATTCAGAAGATATCGGCATGATGGGAATCTATGTTCTAAATGGCATTGCCTGTCTGGTAGGTCTTTGGGGCATAAGCTGCCTGATAGCCGGTCTGACAAACAGCGGCGATCTCTTTCACTTTTGCCTGGGATGGATCTCTGCGGTAATCGGATAGGAGCCTGCACGAGAAAAGCAATTTTTCCCAAATCTAAGGACTGCGAAAAACGGGCGCAGGGTAGAAGTAATTTCACTGCTGGGAACATTACTTCAACCCTGCTTCCCACGAAGGATCATTTTTCACGCATAATGATGAGGCATTGGGAAAAAGAGTATTCTCGTTCAGGCTCCGATTTATATTAAGATGAACAATACGACGCCACCCTCCACCACAACACTCCTTCCCTCCCCAATGGACAATCAGCTCCATGTTGAGCTGATTGTCCTTTCTGATTCAACGCGTGCCCCTTGTGAAGTCGAAAAAATTACAAAAACACTCAGCATAATTATTCATAGATATAAGAGAAATACAACCTGCATAGACAGCTTAGGAATGATACGGCATGAATAAAGTATTGTTTAATTAATTTTTCATTCTTTATGCTGGATGTTTCACAACATGATATGTGTTTTGCAGGGTTGCAGTCATGCAACTCTATAAAATTAAGGAGGTTGCATGACTGCAACCCTACAGCAAAACAAATAACAAAACATAAAGAACACAACACTTTGATATTATAGCACAAACTTATCAATAGAAGCAGATGGCATATAAGATGCTTATATAGAAGTAAAAATGAAATTTATGAAATGAAGAAGAGAGAAATATTGAATTTTTATCAATCAATATCAGGAGACGATTATATCATGAAAAAAATGACGAAATTACTATTTACTTTAGGATTAGCAACACTTTTTACATACACAATTAATCCTGCATCCTCTTTTGCCATTGAAAACTCAGAATGTCTCGAATGTCATAGTGATGAAAGTCTCACCAAAGAAAGCACGGATAACATACTGAAAAGTGACATTACGGTTAATCTTTATGTAGACGAAGAGAAATTCAACCACTCTGTCCATAACATTAACGGCATTACATGTGTTGATTGTCACTCCGACATTGAAGAACTCAATTATGATGACGATCTGCCTCACAAAGAGTACCTGGAATCCGTGTGCTGCGCCAACTGCCATGAAGAAGAGGGGGAAGCTTTTAAAAACAGTGTCCACATGGAAATACTTCAAAAAGGCATCACAATGACCTGTTATGCCTGCCATGGATATCACTATGTCATGCCGATGGAAGCGGCTCTCCTTGCTGAACGCGAAAACAATTATTGCTTAAAATGCCACAACCCCTATCAATACCATGAATGGCTCCCGGCACAGGAATCACATTTCGCCTTTGTGGAATGCATTGTCTGTCATGCCCCCGAGGTTTCACAGCAAATTCATCTGAACTTTGTTGACCTCGTCACCAACAAACTCTATCAAAGTGATGAAATTATAGATATTTTAGGAATTAACTATAATGAATTCATGCCCATGATTGATGCGAATGAAGATGGCAAAATCAATCAACAGGAATTTGACTCATTGATTCTCATGCTCAGACAGAAGAATGTATATGCCCGTTTTCATGCTGAGTTGGTAGCAGTATTACAACCCGATGCTCATCAGGTTAAAAGGGGAATGGCAGAAAAAACATGCGAAAAATGTCACATGGCAGATTCCCCATATTTTGATGCGGTTTTCCTTCTTCTTACCCATGAAGACGGAACTGTTGATCACCATGAAGTGGAGAGAGACGTCCTTGAAAGCTACAACATGAGCCACTTCTATCTTATGACCGGCACACGAGTGAAGCTTCTCGACAAAATCGGATTTCTCCTGCTGGCAGGAGGAGCATTTGTCGTCATGGCCCACTTTACAGTGAGAATACTGACTATCCCGGTACGCCGCAAAAGAAAAGAAGACAAGGAGTAATCTCGACATCAAAAACTAAAAATGACAATATACAACCGCAACGAAATTGAGGAGGTTTAGCAATGAATCATGACAATCAAATATATGTACATCCTGCACCGGTTCGAATCTGGCACTGGATTAATGCCTTCGGATTTATCATCCTGATTTTTACAGGATTCCAGATACGATATGCCGACATTCTCAACCTTCTGCCCCTGCAGAATGCCATTACCGTTCATAACTATGTCGGCTTTGCAGTCATTTTCAACTACTTCCTGTGGCTTATCTACTATATTGGCTCAGGGAAGATACGAATCTATATTCCGGACCTGCGCACCTTTGTATCCAAGGCAATAAAACAGATGAAATATTATGGATATGGTTATTTCAAGGGAGACCCAAACCCCCATGCCATGACTCCGGAAAATAAATTCAATGCTCCACAGCAGAAAGCCTATCTGGCAATCATGTTAATACTTCTGCCGGCGCAGATGATTTCAGGTGTTTTCCTCTGGAAAATTAAGGGCTATCAGGACTACATCAACATCCTCGGAGGAATAAAAGTGATAGATACCATACATGTTCTTCTCTTCTTTATTTTTACGTCATTCATCTTTGTTCATTGTTACCTGGCAACTCTCGGTCATACTCCTACCGCTCATTTCAAGGCCATGTTTACAGGTTTTGAGGACCACCACGAGGAACATGACGAAGAGGAAATCTTGGAAAACCCTCAACTAAACTAACCGAAAGGAGGGGATGATTATGCAAGCGGACTCAACAAAAAACAGAAGAAAGTTTCCAAGATTTAAAGTGGAAAATGATATTTTCGTCCTGCATTCCGACTTTGGCAAGGTTATGGAGATCGGTATGGGCAGCATTGCCTTTACGTATGTTGAAAAAAACGCTCAGAAAAATGGCCACAATGGAACAGGAGCTCTTTTTAACCAGAATGACGACTATATTATAGAACTTCCTTTTAAAACCATTTCTGATACCGTTGTCCGCAAATCCACCTCCGCCAGGTTGAATATTCGCAAAAGAGTTGTCGTCTTCGGGGACCTTGAGGGGGAACAGGTTGAGAGGCTGGAAAAATTTATTCTGGACAACGTAACTATTTCAAAAAACAACTTCTATCAAATTTGATAATAACCAGGCAAAGAGGAAAAGGTCTGCAGATACAGGCTTCTTGACCTCTTTGCCTTTTTCCCGCCAATCCAGTACATGCTTCCTCTGCCGGACACACATCAACGGTCACCTGAAACATTTATCTATCTACATTGCACAATCTCAATGCATGTTGTAAAATGAATTACGGTTCATTTTACCCAAAACTGATTCCCGTCTCTACCCATCGGAGAAGGCATTGATTCAGAGCATGGTCTGTTATATCATTTTTTTGACAGTCCCGCATTTGTGCCCTTGGGTGGAAAAGCGCTTGGCCACCGCCTGGACGCGTGTCAATTGGAGTTATTGCCTTGACAACGTGTCAGCTTCGGGACTTTTTTGCGAGTTTACCTTTTATTCATGTATATGATAAACCTCCGACGACAATGAATGCGAACCTAAATAATCCATGGCACTGATGAACCAACCTCTGTCCGCTGACAAATATATGCAAGAGGATAATGGGTGTAAAAACCCGGAAAATCCTGCATCAAAAGATTTGCAACCCCAGGGCGAAGAAACAATTCAAGGCTTGCAGTCGTTCAGGGACCCCTGTGCCAAGAACATGGTGCACAAGGGTGTGTCTTTCAGTGAGAGCATACTCGAATCCATTGCCCATGGCGCTTTTACGATCAATCTCAATTGGGAAATCACTTCTTTCAACAGGGCTGCAGAGAACATAACAGGCTTCAAACGGGAAGATGCCATTGGCATGAAATGCTATCATATTTTCCGAGCCGATATATGCAAGTCAAACTGTGCACTGAAAAAGTCCCTTGAAACAGGAAGAGACGTCTGCAATCGTAAAGTCAACATTAAGGATATTGATGGAGACGATGTGCAGATTATTGTCAGCACATCCGTGCTGCTTAATGAAAAGAGAGAGTTGATAGGCGGTGTTGAAACGTTTCGCGACATCTCAAGTATTATGAGGCTACGTCAGAAGATAGCCCGGAAATACAACTTTCACAACATCATCAGCAAAAACCATAAGATACAAAAAATTTTTTCCACCCTGCCCAGCATTGCCCAAAGCGACAGCACTGTGCTCATTGAAGGTCCAAGCGGCTCAGGAAAAGAACTCTTTGCCAAGGCCATACATTCATTAACAGAACGAAAAGGGGAATTCATTGCCCTCAACTGTGCAGCCCTGCCTGATGCCCTTCTGGAATCAGAATTATTCGGTTACAAGAAAGGGGCATTTACCGGGGCAACCCATGATAAGCTTGGACGTTTCTCCCTGGCTGAAAACGGCACCATTTTCCTCGACGAGATTGGTGACATTTCTCCCGCCCTGCAGTTGAAGCTCCTCAGAGTCCTCCAGGAAAGAGAATTTGAACCACTGGGCGGCACAACAACCATAAAGGCCAATGTCAGGGTTATAGCCGCTACAAATAAAAACCTTCAAGAGCAAATGGAAAAAGGGGCTTTTCGAACAGATCTTTTTTTCCGTCTGAATGTTATTAAAATTACACTTCCGGCGCTTTCTGAAAGAAGAGAGGATATCCCCCTTCTTGTCCATCACTTCATAGAAAAATTCAACTCCCTGCAAGATAAGAACATCGAATCGGTTTCTCCGCGGGTGCTCAACATCTTGATGCGCTATGATTTCCCAGGCAATATCAGAGAGCTTGAAAATATCATTGAGTACTGTTTTGTCATCTGCCAGCACAATGTTATTGACCTGGACTGCCTTCCTGAAGGGTTCGCTGAAACAATGTACGACAATCCTTCCAAAAATTGCTTCCAGAAAGCTGACCCGCTCTCCCATGCCGAGGCAAGCGCTATTTTAGAAGCCCTGGATAAATTTGATGGCAACAGGGGCAAAACAGCGGCGCACCTTGGCATTGAAAAGACAACCCTGTGGCGAAAAATGAAAAAATATCAAATTCACTACCCGGCCGGCAAAACATAGCCTTGCTGATTCGGTCGAGTTCTCGCACTGCTTTTTTGGGGGGGAATAAATACGGAATGCCCTTCCATGAGAATATAAAAGAGAATGCGCCCCTTTTCATGCACGCACGAAAAGGGATAGTTTACCTTAAGAGGGGATAATTATACTGAAAAGCAAGTAAGCGACTATCCTGAACCGCCTTTCAAAAGGGTGAAACCGATGAGAATTTTAAAAAAGATTTTCCTTCCTTTTTTTTCCATGGCAGTTCTGATGACCCTTTTTCAATCAGGCAAATTTTATCTGCTGCAAGGGACATATACCATCTGGCAGTCCCATGTCATCACTATTGTCTTTACTTCGCTCATTGCCACTATTGTTTCCCTGCTCATGGTGAACAGAACGGAAAAAATTGAAAACAAAAAAAAGGAACTCGAACTTCGTGAATCAAAAATAAGGACTCTCCAGATAACAATGTTTACCGTGCATCATATTGTAAACAATTTTTTAAACCGTCTGCTCCTTATTCGAATTGAAGCTGAAGAGGAAGGGACAATTTCCCAGCAAACCCTGGAAAAGCTGGAAACAGATATATCGGACGTAAGCAGAAAACTTGTGGCCTTGAGTGAACTGGAGCACCCGGAGAACCCGGAAAACTTCTCCCAGTTCTTCCCGCAAGGCGGGAAATAATTGGAGGGCAAACACAGAATAGATGCCTGGCGCAATCAGCACAAACCGTTGCTGCGGATCATTTTGAGAGGCAGACGGATAAAAAAAGTCGTTCCCTCCCCTTCCTGACTCTCCACAGAAATCATCCCCTTGTGGCTCTGTATTGTTTTCAGGGCAAATGCCAGTCCAAATCCAGGGCCATAGGTTTTTGAACTGAAAAAAGGATCATAGATATTTTTTATTTTTTCCTTGTTGATTCCCTTGCCGGTATCGGCAATATCTATCTCAAAATACCCGTCATTCACCGACGTTGAAATCTCTAAAACCTGACTGCCGCCTTCCATTGATTCAATAGCGTTTTCAATGATATGGGCAATCATCATGGTTATATTTTCCTGGTCAACACAGACCATGGGTGGATTTTCCATCAGATGCAGCACCAGTTCAATATTCTTACTTTCAATCTCATGCTTGTATATATTGAGAGCATTCATGGTGATATCATTAACATCCGAAGGCTCTGTATAACAGAGAGTGGCACTTTTCAAGGAAATGAGCTGGTGCACCATTTTTTCCAGAACCTCGACGTTCTGCAAAATGATGTCCATATACTTACGGTTCTCACTGCCTTCCGGCAGATTTTTTCTTACTCGCCGGGCAAAACCACCAATTGAGACAAGAGGATTCCGCACTTCATGTGATACTTCATCGACAAAATGATCCAGGGCGTGCAACTTTTCTTTTTCCGCCAGTTGCATGCTTTCTTTTTTCTGGGTGAGAAGAGATCGCACTCGGGCCGCAACTTCCTTGTAATCAAATGGTTTGGTGATATAGTCATCCGCACCGATATCGAGACCTTTCACCTTGTCGGGGATTTCACTTTTGGCGGTAAGCATGAGAATGGGAATTTGCCTGACCGACTCGTTCCCTTTTGCTCTTTGACATACTTCATATCCATCCAGTTTAGGCATCATGACATCAAGAACAATCAAGTCAGGATCGTATTCGGTTATTTTACTTAAACCCGATTCGCCGTCATATGCCTCATCCGTGTCGTATCCTTCAGCATGAAACCTTTTCCTCAGGAGTTCAACCGTATCAAGGTTATCATCAATGATTAAAATTTTCGTTTTGCTTTTCACGACGTTACGCCCAAGCACCTAACCCACTTAAGTGGAATAAAATATCAAGATTTTTAGGACAAGCCCCTTAACAGCAGAGGCAACTTGTTTATATTGAAAATTTGTATTTTTCTCCACAAATAACACGAAAAAATTAATACGGTGCTAAGAATTGAAATACTGCTTTATCTGCTTATGAAACTCCCGGACGTTTATCGGCTTGGTTATATAGCCGATGCACCCTGCGGCCAGTGCTGCATCCTTATCTCCCTTCATGGCATGCGCTGTCACCGCGACAATGAGTGTATCCTTGAAATCCCCCGAACTTTTGACCATTCGCGCCAGCTCATAGCCGTTTATTTTAGGCATGGATATATCCATCAAGACCATCTGGGGTCTCTCCAACCTGATTTTGTTATATGCATCCTCCCCGTCAACAGCCTCGATAATCCGATAACCGTTTTTTTTAAGAATTTTTATGATCAGCTCCCGGCTATCCTGATTATCGTCAGCGATCAATATTTTTTTCTCCGGTTCCTTATGACTTTTCATTTTTTCTCCATGCTCTTGCTAAAGCCGATTATACATCGTTCAGCTCACTCACCTCGTGTTTTATCATCTCTTTTTCTGTTTATTTCTTGCATTCCCTTCAGGGTACTGCTGCCTTTAAAGTTACATTTTTCAATAACCAGGTTCTCTATTATATCGCATCCCTTGCAGAATTTTAGTTTTTCAGGAAAATTGGCAACCTTTACCCCTTTGCAGTGCACGCCGGGAATCAGCCAGCATCGAAGCTCCTTGTTGCCGTACGCAGGGCAACTCGACTGGCCACAGTGCTGGTATTCCCAGCAGCGGACACGCTCACCGGCGTAAACAGGATTTTTCATAAAAAGTTCAACCGGCTTGTCAAAATATTCTGCCAGTTCCTGCGCCATAGGATACTCTACCATGGACTCTTCAGACTTTTTAAAAACATCCTGCTGAGCCGGCAGGGTAAAATAGAATTTACTCCCTTTCCCGTATTCGCTCTCGGCCCAGATAACGCCGCGATGTAAAACAGTCAAGCCCCTTGCTATACTGAGTCCGAGCCCCGTTCCCTCATATTGCTGTCCCGATGTATCATGTATCCGGGCAAATTTATCAAAAAGTTTGTCAATGTCTTCCTCATGAATACCGATACCGCTGTCTTCAACACAAATCTCAACAAAAAGAGATTCTTCGTGGAATGCGACCTGGCTTGCAGTCTTTACGTGAATGGTAATCCCACCCTCGTTCGTGAACTTTATAGCATTTGACAAGATATTATTAAAAATCTGACGAACCTTGTCTTTATCTATATAAACAGTGGGCAGGTCCGCTTCAAAATCAAACTCCAGGAAAAGACTTTTGGCCTGTATGGCGGGCTCAAAAAAGACGGCCAGATATTGCAGGAATTTCGGCAGTTCGGTTTCCCTGATATCAAGTTCTACTTTCCCTGACTCAATTTTGGACATGTCAAGAATATCATTTATCAACTCCAGCAGGTGTTTGGCGTTATTTTCCACTTTCTGCAGGCTTTTTTCCTGCTCTTCGTTAATCTCACCATCAATTCTGTCAAGCAGGAGATCGGTATATCCCAGAATGGAATTCATGGGAGTCCGCAGTTCATGGGACATATTTGCCAGAAATGAAGATTTGAGTCTGTCAACTTCCTGAAGTTCTTTGTTGGCACGTTCAAGCAAGAGTGTTTTGGAACGCAGCATCATTGTTCTTCTTGCCACCTCAAGCTCCATTTCCTTACTGAAGCTCGCAATTTTTTCATACATCTTTTCCAGGTTATCAAGGGTGCGATTGATGTGCTGGGCAATTTTATCCATCACCTTGTTGGTGCCGTATGATTTTGCCCGGACATTCAGATTCCCTTCCGAAACCTGTGATAAAATATCAAGAAGATTCTGGGCCATGTCTTCAAGTTGTTTACGCTCTTCCTCTTCCTTTTCTGCTATTTTCTGAATGTAGAGCAAACGCTCCGCCTCAAGAACAATAGAAATATCCCTGAAAATTTCCACAACTCCGGTAATATTTCCATGGGAATCTTTCAGGGCGCTGGCACTGGTAATAATTGGAATTGTTTTATCAGTCTTATCAATAATCGTTGTGCGAATGGCAGCCACCGGTGCGCCTGAAACCAAACATTTTTTCAGGGGACAGGTATCATCGCAGATGTCATTCCTGCAAATTTCACTGCGGAAAATCTGACGGCAGGTCAATTTCCCCTCAGTTTCTTCCTTGCTGTAGCCTGTGATCTTTTCACACGCCTCGTTTATAAAGGTAACAACCATATCAGTGTCTACGATTATCAAGGGATCAGCAATTGCATCCTTGAGGCTGTTGGCATACTCTATCTGGTCCTTGATACTGAGAACCATATAATTAAAAGAGTTGCTGAGTACCCCAATTGAATCATCAGAAGTGACTGGCACGGAAACGGACAAATCTCCTTTGGCAAGCTCTTTGGCTTTAGAGGCAAGCTCTGTCACAGGCCGTGTAACCATACGGGCCAGCAGGAAAGAGATAAAAGAAATCAAGGCACCGATACCGATGATACAGATAATAATGGTGCGGTTTCTTAATGTGGCTATGGTTGCGTAGGTGGCATCCGTTGATTGCCTTACCAGCAGGACACCGAGAATTTTTCGTGTGGTGCCATGGCAATGATGGCATTCCTGTTCGTTTTCAATAACATGCAGAGTGGTCAGAAAATTCTGCCCCCCTTCCTTTTCCTCAAAATAGCCGGTCTGGGGCTGGTCTGAATCCTCAAGAACCCCCTTCAGGGCATCCAAAGTCTCTTTATTTTCAGTGACTACGGAAATGTCTTCACCGATATAATCCTCATGGGTTGCGAAAATGATGGTCTTATTAAAATCACATATGACGACTTCGGTATTCTTCAATTCTCCTTCAATATCAAAAAGCTGTTTTTCAATGGAAGGGCTGTCCCCTACTGCCATGGGATGTTTTATACCGGCATAGGCCAGGGATTTTATATCCTGACCATAGGACATCATTCTCTCCCGGCTATGCTCACGCTGGTTGACAATGCTCAAAAAAATCACCCCGCCCATAATTATGGTCACACCGATGGTAATCAGTGTTTTGAGGTCCAGATTTCTTCTGATAAAGCCAGGTTGACCGCGCATATCAATGCCCTCCCCCATGAATGAGAGGAGTAAAACGAAAAGCCCGTAACCTTTCGGAGGTATGACAGGTATAACAGAGTTTTATAGTGGGAAGCCTGAGAATGGATTCTGTTGATCTGTGCTCAACATGCTGCGACCCCGGACCATGACAGACCTCACATCCAGCATTCTTCAGGTGGGGAGTTTTTTCCACGCTGACAAACCCGCTTGGTTTCCCATAACCGGTTGTATGGCACGAATAGCATTTTTTAAGGTCCTCATCACTCAAGCCCTTTTCAAGTCTTTCAATGCTCCGATAGGAGTTGCTCTTTTTGGCGTAATTGACAAAATTATTATATTCCGTCGCATGGCAGGGCTTACACTTAAGGGATCCGACATATGTTGGAGAAGGAGGGACATTTTTTGTTGCAGTGGAATCTGCGTGGGAGGCGACAGAAAAAACAGGACTGTTGAGCAAGAGCAACAGACTCAAAATTATCTTATAGATTTTGTTGAAAAAGGTGCCGATCATGCTCCTTCTCCATTTCCTGACACACATATTTAATTCCTGACTTCGACTGGCCAGAAATAAGATTTATTTTGAAGAGCAAGAAACTGTTACAATAGAACCGCTACTTCAATGGTTAAAGGAAGCAATTCACTTCAAGATCATTACAGGCCTGACCCGCGAAATCGTTCCCTTATAATTACAGATAAAGAGCAAAGGAGATGCCAGAAGCAATCAAACGCAACATTACATGAATGACCATTCATTCAAACGCCCTTATATATTTATACATCAATGCAGGAACAATTACCATATTTCTAATAAAATTTTGTCCACATGTGGCAAAATACCACATGCTTTTCATCCTTGTCCATTTTTCCCTGCGATTGAATCGCCTTTATTCTAATTTTTTTTCACCGTAATGCAAAGTTGTCTCAAACTTGCCAAATAAAAAACAGAAGGGAGCTGCCCTTCAACTTTAAATATCGCTGAGAGCTGCACACGTGTCGGCGGCATTGAGCTTTTTTCCCGCATGGCTCAATGAAAATTTCCAAAATGAAAAAGTTTACGTTGACAACAGAACCTTTTCGCACTATTTTATGTACCGAACGGTCGGTTTTTTTCAACGGAGATATTATGAAAACAAAAGGTCAAATAACCAGGGAAAAAATAATTTCAGAGGCAACAAGGCTTATTGTCAAACAGGGATATACAAAAACCAGCATCAACGATATTATCCTGGCAACCGGAGTTAAAAAAGGCAACCTCTACTTTCACTTTCCCAGCAAAGACGAACTTGGCTTTACCATTTTACAAGAAGCAAAAATTACTTTTTTTAATCTTTTGGAATCATCCCTCAGCCAGGGAACTTCTCTTGAAAAACTGTCCCGTTTTTTTGATGCTGTTGCAGCTCAACAGCAGAAAACACGTTTTGTAGGAGGCTGTCTTTTCGGAAATCTTGCTCTGGAGTTGGGCGACAGTCATCCTGATTTTTCAAAAATGATTCTGGAAGTTTTTAACGAGTGGATCGCCACTCTTGCTTCCATAATTCACGAAGCAAAAGATTCTGGAGAACTGCAGACAAATCTCTCCGCGGAAACACTTGCCCGCCACATTGTTGCAACTATCGAAGGCGGCATCATGCTTTCCAGGATTAATAAATCTGCTCAAGGCCTTGAAGACTGCATTCGGCCCTTACGCCTCTTACTTTCAATTAAGGAGTAATTATTCAGCAATGGGATCAGGAAAAATGCTTTCAGCAAAACGTTGAACCAGCGACACAAAATGTACCATACGGCAGGTATATTTTTTAAGGTTACATCATTAACTCGGGAGGCCCCCAATGAAACACTTTACACTCATTTTAGCTCTTTTTCTGTTTACCCTGATGCTTCAGGGATGTGCAACAACTTCGCAGAAGATGCAGGAGACAACATTTAAATTAGTAAGTAATGAAATTTTCCAGCTGCCGGATTCAGAGTTAATGTGGCAGAAGGAACGAAGTCAGGCTTTTGACAGCAGAGAAAAGGCGATGGAATATGTTCAGAACCTTAACCTTGGAGGCTACACTGACTGGAGGCTTCCCACCCCCGAAGAAGTTCTGCAACTGCACAACTTTGTTGATTTCGGCAAAAGCAGTGATGGGGATGCAGGCATTATTTTAAAAGGCAACTACTGGTGCGCCTACAAGGGAGGAGAAGTTGTGGCCGGTTCCTGGCAGGACGGTGATTCATGTGAAATTGATCGCTCCTACCTTCCCCATTTCAACGGATATGTGCGTGCTGTCAGACCTTGAAGTAAGCCGAATCAGAGAGTCTGACACAGTTTGCTCATTCCCGGAGCCATGGGAAACGAATATTTTCCCTTATTTACACTTCGTCAAATTTGAGATACAAAAGAAATTGAACTCAATTTCTCAGTATCTCATTTTTTTGATCAGTTATCATGACGACATTAGAAAGGACAGCATCGCGATTTTTTTCGATTAGCCGTGCATTACTCGCCTTTTTGATGTTGTTTATCTTACTCTGTACCGGCTGTGCCCAGCATGTACCCCGAGCTGACGCCCCGCATACTCTTTATTCTTCCCTTTCTAAAAAAGATTCCATACAAAATCGTTTCTGCCCGGTATTTCTTGCCTTTGAAACTGACCAGGATCACAACAAAATAGGCAAACCTGCAGCCCATTATTCAAAAAATGGTGAAGCAGATGTATTCATCGACCCGGAAAAACCGCTTATTTATTACAGCACACAAAATTTTACCACCGGCAAAGGGACCTATACCAACATCTTTTACAGAGTGCATTTCAGCAAAGTCCCTTTCAGCCTCATCCCTTTCAATCTTACTTCGGGAAAAAATGTCGGACTCTACGTTGTAATCACTCTGGACGAACAGGAAAACCCTCTTCTGATAACCACAGTGCATACCTGCGGCTGCTACTTGGCCATTGTGCCCACAAATCTTCTGCCCAAAGATTCGTTCCCTGTTAACTGGCAGAATAAGCCGGCAATTCATGTTTTTGGAGAAACTCTTCCTTCATTGCTTGCCTTCAGTTCTCAAGAACATAATCGCCTTATGGTAAAGATAGGACCTCACGTGCACAGGGTAATTGATCTTGAAGTTCTCTCCGAATCAACCCTGCAGGATCTCCAGGATGTGATTCAGCCCACAGAGTTAGTCAAATGCAAAGAACTCGACAACCTCCCATTGCCGGACGGCTCGTTCACAAGTTTCTTCCATGAATCAGGTATAATGAAAGGCTATGTCAAAGGTGCTGTCAAACCGTGGGAAACGCTGCTGATGAGCATTATCGCTCTGGACCCCTTTGTTGGTACGGATAAAGCCTTCAGCAGCAGCTCCCAGGCAGCAAATCCTTTTTACACAAGCCTCAAGCCCTGGCAACGCCGGAACTCCAACATGTGGGACTTTGCCGGCTTTCTAAAATATTGGGGCTGGCGGCTCTAAATAACATGCCGGAATAAATATCCGCTTGACCAAACATCAGCCTCCTGCAATTGAGTGAATATCGAGAGTGTCTACCTGATCAGTCAAATAAATAAAAGTGCCCTGCCTGTAAATTCCCAGACACAACTCATCAGTTTCTGACCGACAAATCGCCAGAATCTGGGCAGTGGCCGGAAATAATGACCACTCCCCGGAACACAATGAAGATTAAATATTATTTTCAGAAATCTTTAATCCTTTACGGCCCGTTACTTTCTCTATAAAAGACCACAACGGTCTAATATATCGTCACAATTTGTCTCTTAATCCCCACTGGTTGGCATACTATGTGCTCAATCATGAAGAAGTCACCCTGACAAGCTGACATCTCCAAAATGAATAATACTCATTTTGCTGGTCCCGCACTTATGCGACTGTAACATAACCCGCTGAAACAACATGAAAAAAGGCAACTTAAATGAGAAAGAGATTATGGACAAAAATTTTATTGTGCTGCCTCCTGCTTCATGGAACATTCCCGGCATACGCTGCCATAATGGATCAGAAAGAATATTTTTTCGCTGCAATAAATACAGGAGACGTATCCGTTTTCAAGGATGCTGTTGAAAAGGATATAAACGTCAATGAAGCTGACCAGCATGGTTGGCCCCCTCTTCTTCTTGCTGCCCGAAAAGGCCATGGCAAAATTGTTACAGCACTCCTTCAGCGTGGAGCTGACGTAGATATAACCTTACAGGCCAACTGCCCCCAGAAAGGAGTTACTGCTTTATTGCTGGCTTCTCAAAATGGATATGCGGATGTGGTCAAATCCCTTCTGAAATTCAAGGCAGATATGAATGTCAGGGATTGGCACGGCAGGTCTTCCATGTGTCTTGCTACAATCGGGGGCCACCTGGATATTCTTCGCTTGCTCATCAATGCCGGTGCTGACGCAAATGAAAAAGATACATCAGGCAGAACGCTTCTTATCGAAGCTGCACGCCAGGGCAATGTTGAAATTGTGAAGGCCCTGATAAATGCCGGGGCAGACATACAAAGTAGAGACCTCGAAGGCGCCAGTGCCCTCATCTGGGCCACTCGATTCGGTCATGAACATATTGTAGAAATCCTGATTGAAAAAGGTGCAGACATTAATATCCAGGAAGATAAGGGAGCAACACCCTTAATGCTGGCAGCAGGAGCAGGACGGATGAAAATAGTCAGAATGCTGGTTGACGCCGGTGCCGATATAAACACCAGAGATGAATCTTTATACACCGCCCTCATGTGGGTTGCGCGAAACGGTCAGGATGAGGCGGCCAAACTTCTCATAGACCGTGGAGCGGATACCAATGCAAAAAACAGAGATAATATCACCCCGCTTCTTTTTGCAGTTGGCGCAGGCCATGGCAGCACCGTGGAATTACTTCTAGAAGAAGGCGCGGATCCTGAAGCTGCCTTTCTGGGCAAGATTACCGCACTGCAGGGCGCCGCACAACGGGGAGATGCCCTTTCCGTTCAAGCTCTGATAAAATACGGAGCCGATGTAAACAGACAGAACAATGGCGATGTTACAGCCCTTATGAGTGCCGCCGGAGAAGGAAATGAGGAAGTGGTCCGCATACTGCTCGAAAACAAGGCGGATGTGCACATGAAAAGCAAACACGGCAGAACAGCCTTAATGTACGCCGCTTCTCGGAACCAGGCCGCGATAATACCCCTGCTGCTCAAACATGGAGCGGATGTCAATGCCAGTGATATTCGCGGCATAACGCCACTCATGCTCGCCTCAGGATCAGGATTTCTTGAATCGGTACAGCAGCTTCTTGTCGGCGGCGCTGATGTGAACACACAAAACTTCAGCGGATTCTCCTCCCTCATGGGCGCAGCCTACACAGATAAGCCAGATGTGGTTGAAACCCTGCTCAAATTCGGAGCACATCCTGACTTACAGGATCACATGGGCAAAACCGCCCTCACCTGGGCAACGGAGAAGAAATGCAGCGATAACACCATAAATATGTTGCAGGCAGCAAACAAATAAGATGATCTGGTATTTAAATCCATTGGGAGTAAAATAAAAACCGAATGGTTTTTTGGGCTACGTTCTATTTTGTGCTTACTACTGAAACTCAGCCAGCCTTGCAGCAGGTACTGTAATGCATTAATAATTCAAAAAATACTGTCTCCACAAAAGTCATTTCCGCGAAAGCGGGAATCCAGAGTAGCTGGCTAGTCCGCCTAGATTCCAGCCTTCGCGGGAATGACGTATAAAAAGGCTGAAGATGAGTGGTAATCATATTCTATTTTTACCTGAAGATTATTATGAAACTCCACCCAAAATATGTAAGAGCGAGCGCCCAGCGCAAAGATGAGAATTTGATAATCTTGACCTCGATGAAGGGGGAGTAACTCTTAATTTGCTTCCGACCTAACTTTGACGGTTTCGTAAAAACCCTCTCAACCGCCGCCGGAACGTGTGTAACTTGTTGATATTGCGTTGGCGGATGGTCAGCTTCAGGACTTTTTGCGAGATTGTCAACTTTGATACAAATTCCCCATAATCACTTTCCTTTTTCAAGACAATGTTGAACATCACGTAAACTGAGCATTAACGTCATAGAAGAGAAGGGGTCAAGATAAGAGTTCAAGTCTTTGCTTGGCTCTTTCTCAATGTTGATCGTAGCTTTGCAATTCTTTTTTTCATCTTTTTGTCCTGAGAAATCACACGAGAAGGAGGTAATGGTTTGACATGAGGCAATAGGCTGAAACCCTGAGACCAAAGACCTCGGATGCCTCTTGGAGAGTAACAAGAAAAGATTCAAAATCTTTCTTGTCTGAAAAAAATATTTTCTTTTCCCCTGCCACGGTTTTCCATATGATAACAGGCAGCGGGGTATTCGATTCATAACGGTCTTGCCATGAACTAACCCAACCAGAAAGAGTCAAGCAAAGACTTGACCCCTTTAATAAGCGAAATGCAACCTACACACGGAAAAACAATTTTAGCCGGAATAGCTGGCGGTTCAGCCATGAACTTGACAATGTTCATGACTTTTCGCCTTATTGGTTTTGGTTGGAACGGTGGGGGTATTTTGCTGGAATCCTCATCGCAAAGCAAAAAGCTTATATCCGTATGGACAGAAATTGAACCTCTCCCTTTGGTTGTAAATTCACCGGTTCCGGTAATAACAGGCATTATTTTTTTTGGAGTTGTTCATGCTTACCTTTTTCGCTGGCTTTCCTTCGCATGGACAGGAGGAATTATTAAGCAAGGATTGCAATTTGCCGAGCTCGTATATGTAATGACGTTTCTTTTTTGGGAATTTTTTACGCCTTTCAATTTGTTTGGAGAGCCATTGCATCTAATTGCACTTTAGCTGATGTTCTGGGCGTGTATAGCATTAGCTGATGGGTTGGTTATTTCTGCAATTATCTGGAAAAGAGCATCTAACCACGCAAATTAACTCGGACCGCAAATTTCGCTGCGCTCCATGCCGCCGGTGTCGCTGAGCTTGCTCGGTTATGCATTTTCTTCTTAATGAATCTTTTCAGTGACCTTGGGCGTCTTCTGCTAGTAATGCAAGACGATGACCGTACCGGGGGTGCTTGCGTCAACACTTCCTAAATCCGTTTGATCGTAGTATTCCCAACCGTCATAATACCATTCAACCATCACATGGTAGGGGGCACTGCGCACTGGGACAAGGACGTCATTGATGCCCTCCCAGGTGTTGCTGGTGATTGCACAACTCGTTCCTCCAGTGTATTGGTTATCAATATACCAATCTGCCCAGGGCGAGGGATCATCGAGGCAGGACAAACCACTGTCACCCCAGACCAGGCGGAGTGTTACGTATCCTGAGGTGATTTCAATATCCACCGTGTGCGGGTCCTCCTCATTGCCGGACCAATCCTCAGACCAGAATCGGATCGTATAATTATGGATGCCCGACGAGGGGTAGAGGGCAATGGAAGTCCCGGTGCCGGTCTGTTCCAGGTCGCCAGTGATCGCGTAATGCGTTGTCTTTACGCCATAGGTGCCATTATCGGTTGCAGTTAATCTAATTAATGCGCTGCCGAAATAAGACGATTGCGCATTCGATGATGTTACCGGCGAGGTCGTATCCTCAATAATTGTGAAATTCGCGGTATGATGCTGGTTTTCAATATTGCCGGCCTGGTCGACAGACCAGAGCTCAAGGCTGTGACTGCCCGCTGAAGTGATGGTAATGGTCGAGCCCGTCTGTGGATCTCCACCGTCAACCCGGGAATACGTTGTACCGATACCGACCTTGCCGCTGTCCGTGACCGTATAGGCAATTCGCGCCTGGCCAATGTAGGAGGGCTGGGCATCGGATGTCGTCACCGGTGGAGTCGTGTCATTTACAGAAAAAACATTATGACAGTTCGCACACTTGGAGGCAGTGGGGGTGCCGAAGTAGATACCATGACATTGCGTGCAGTCCTCATCAACCGTCCAGTGAGAGGCAGTTGCCTCCTCGTGAATGGTTGTGTGGCAACCTCCCTGCTGGCATCCCTGTGTCCACGAGGATTGCAGGGAGTTGAACGGCGATGGGTGGCAGTTCGAGCACTGGTTGTCATGAATGAGGCGGAGATCGCTGTTATGGCACATTCCGCAGGCGGCAAAGACCTTCCCGTCGCCTACCATTACATCGTCGTGCGCGTTCTCGGCAAAGACCATAACCCAATCACTGCCTAGCGTGGCAATGTGCTCGGAGCCCGCCGTATGGGTTGTTGAAAATGGATCAATATGGCAGGTTGCACAATCGCCGCCTGCGGCAAATGTTTTCCCCTCAGCCAGCGCCAGAAGTTCACCATCTGAACCATGACAGGTGGTGCAGGCGTTGTGGATCTTGGGATTCGTGTCATCAACCAGAGGAGGAGGATTGCTGTGGCATCCCGCGCATTCTGTTGTGCCAACGTTCACAATTGGAGTGTGATCAGTATCCGGAGAATGCACTGTATAAAAAGAATCTGTATGGCAGGTGGTGCAATTTCCGCCTTGGGCAAATGTTTTTCCACCCGCCGCCAGGCTGATCAGCCCCCCGTTAGCGTCGTGGCAGGTCTGGCAACTGTTATGAACTTTTGGATCAAGAGCATCAACAAGTGCCGTGCTGGTGTGGCAGCCGATACACTGCGTGCCGATGGCCGTGACAAGACTGCTATGGTCTGAAGGAGCACCTGCATGAATTGTTTCAAACGGATCAAAATGACAGGTTGCACAGTTGCCAGGAGCCTCAATACCTGCGGCCAGACCGCTCAGTGTCCCGTTGATGCCGCCATGACAGGTTATACAGGCATCATGTATTTTCGGATTCCCGCTGTCCACAAGTGGAGGAGGATCGCTATGGCAACTGGCGCAAGAGGCAGTCCCCGTGATGACAATGGCGCCATGGATTACATCTGGAACCTGCAGTATCGGGGTATGGAGTGTTGTAAATCCGCTGACGTGGCAGGTAATACATTCTACAGCAGTTCCTGCCGCAATAGCGTTAATAACTTCCTCCCGCTGGCTTGCGTGACAGGTGTCGCAGTTGCCGAAATGAACCTGGCCTTCAACATCAGAATTCGTATGGCAGTCACCGCAGCCTATTGAGGAACTCAGGGTCAATGTGTGGTCATGGCCGGTAAACTTAAAACCCTGGGCTGCTTCATGGCATAGGGTACAGCGGGAAAGGGCATTATGAATATTATTTTGGCCGTAATTTGTCCAGTAGAGTGTTTTGGTATGACAGACCTGACAGATGCCGGTTGGAACAACTGCCCCACTGTCATCGACAAAACCGCCATACGGATTAAAGAATTTAACTGTCTGGTCTCCAAGAAAGGTTGTTATTTTATTTCTCAGAAACTGGCCGTAAAAAAGACCAAATATTTTATTGACCATGGCAGGATCGACACTTCCGAGCACGGTGATGCTTTCGGCATCAGCAGCAATAGTCTCATAGGTGAGCCCTTTTGGATGAGAGGCATCGGCTACAAAAATAAGGCCGCGGCCATCGCCTGTCTTCGCCGACCAGTCAGCTGGATCGCTCCATTTTGCGGCCGCACTTCCAAGAGTGTAGGCAATGACAGTATTTTCTCCGGCAGGAGTGATGGATGTAATTGTCCCGGTCACCAGATACATATCTGACAGGAGGAACTCCTCATTGATGTCAGCGACACCGGCAAGCTGCCTCTGGAAATGCGGGGAATGGCAATCTGTACATTCTGTGGTCCAAGTCTGGCTACCATTGAGGGATAAATCAGAATGCATGGCCTTGGTGGGGGCGTTGCCTGCAGGGCCATGGCACCTCAAGCAAATAAAACTTTTGACCGTATCATCAATGGTGTTCTGGGGAACTCCCCAGGATGCGGCATCATCGAGAAAAAACTCGTGGCAGTCAACGCAGGTAACACCATGAGCTTCATCGTGGGGTGCGTGCAGGAAAGAAGCTGCAAAGCTTATATCGTAAAGGGACAAAACACCACACACTAAAAAAAAGATGCCTGCGCTTACCCTTTTTATCATTTCGCTTCCCTCTGATCGTGATTTATCTTTAACTCATCCTGAGCAGTCTTCAGGTAGCTTTATGACATGCCGAAAAACAGAGAGCATCCGTCCATACTGTCTCCCGCTATGCTTGCTGCATAGATCAAGAGTTTTCGTCTTCCTTTCACAGCGAGTCTATCATTGTCATCCTGGTTTAGACGATCAATTAACTGTAATTGTAAGATAAGAAGCAAAAATTGTTCCAATTTCAGGCTACGCAAAAAGGATGACTGTTATTGTCACTATGTCAGCAGGATAGGGCATTTTCAGAGGGAGTTACGTTGAGTCGCCAAACCACAAAGTGGGTTCTTTGCCCCAAGTTGCAGGGGGCAAAGAACCCACTTTGTAGTGGTAATCGGATAAAATGAACGCTCAATAATGATGGTCTCGCAAAAAGCTCTCAAGCTGACCATCCGCCAACGCAATATCAACAAGTTACATACTTGTCGGCGGCGGTTGAGGGGGTTTTTACGAAACCGTCAATAATAAATTGTGATTATCACTGAAACTTAGCCAGTCTTGCAGCAGGTACTGTAATGCTGTAATGCTGTAATAATTCAAAAAATACTGTCTACACAAAAGTCATTCCCGCGAAAGCGGGAATCCAGAGTAGTTGGCTCGTCCGCCTAGATTCCCGCCTTGCGGGAATGACGTATAAAAAGGAAGGGAGAATTTTGGGAAAATCAAATCCCCAACAGGAAAATGAGCCTTATTGAAAGCCAATGCTGTCGATGCTAAAACTCCCCCCGCAATTTGACTTAAAGTCCCCTTCCTCCTGTAGCATCAATTCACCCAGGCCTGCTCCCTTTTCGATAACAGATGGAAGGTTGATATAGACATCCACCAGGTTGCCGTCCTTGCATTTCAGCTCAATACGCTGATGCGCACCGCTGCCCTGCAGGCAATCCACTTTGCGGGTAAACGCTGCTTCACTCACGCTCTTACCGATATTGCGGCTCATAAAATAAGAAATCCCGGATTCATTGAACTGTCTGGTCAGGTCGATGGCCATTTCGTAGTATTCATCAATGGACCAACTGCTTTGACAGGTACCGTGCTTGAACCATTCATGGCGTTGCAGGCAGGAACCGGCTGCGGCACTGGGCATCACCTGCTCAAGATCCTGTCTGGTTTCGGTAAACAACTGCAGCTCCGGATAATCGCAGAAATCACCTGGTTTATCCTGCACCTCGCCACAGAATCCATAATGGGTGGCACAGGACTTTTTATTGGGCCAGAGACCATGCAAGGTGAAGTTGCGTGCCTGGTATGACTTTTTGTCCTCAACCCGGCACTCCGGTTTATCACGATGGGTCTCGCAGAAGGCCGGTTGCCAGCTCAGGGCGAGAACATAACCGTCTTCCAGTCCTGGAGTTCGGCATTCATCAACTCTGCCACCATCCTCCTCACCGGAATTTTCTTCATTGTCACTTGCAGCATGAATTGTCCCGCAATAACCAGCAACCCAGCGCTCAGAAGGATTTGCAGCACTAATACGTATCCGATACCAGGAAGAGTTGTCTGTCTTGTTAACTTCAAAGATCTGATAACCTTGCCCCTTTTCCAGTTTGGTGTTGTCGGGATTGGTGCGTTTATTCTTGGAGACATAGGCCTCACATGATTGGCTGGCAGTTATGGTTCCACTGGCAGGGAAACTTGCCCATAAGGTATCTGTCGTACAAAAAAACACCAAAACAAATATCAAACGTCCAACTATCCTGTTCATGCATATGACTCCTGAATGCAAAAAAATTAATTTCTTGGTCCCCTCTTCCGTCCAGCCTTTTGCCGGACAAGATACAAATTTTCAACCTTCTTCCTGGCCCAAGGCGTCTTTCGCAGGAATTTGAGGCTGGATTTGACGGAGGGATCCTTGTTAAAACACCTGATATTGATACGTTTACCCAAATCGTCCCAGCCATAATGATCAACCAGATTATTGACGATCTGCTCCAGGGTAATGCCGTGCAGCGGGTTATTGATTTGTTGTTCTGCCATAGGTCGATCTTATTCCTTTTTACGGCGAGAAGGGGAACGGCCGGGTGGTTTGGCCCCCATGGTCCTGTTTTTTTTAACAAGTTTGACGCCATTGGCGTCGATGGTGATGAGCCTTTTTTTGTAGAGTGCGCCGATTGCCTTTTTGAACGTTTTTTTACTCATCCCGAACATGGAGTAGATCTCTTCGGGAGGGCTTTTATCGGTTATGGCAATACTGCCGCCAAGGTCGTTTATTTTTTTAAGCACATCCTGGGAAATATCAGCAACTTTCTGATAGCCTGCTTGTTGCAGGCTAATGTCAACTTTAAGATCTTCACGAATTGTTTTTATGTAGCCTTTCAGCCTCTGTCCTATGTCAATCTTCTGAAACACTTCGTTTTTATAGATCATGCCCCAATGGGAATTATTAACAATCGCCTTATAACCCAAGTCAGTTTTGTCACATATCAAAAGATCAACATCTTCCCCCGGAAGGTAGTTCGGTGCCTGTTGGTTAAGAAATTTATCCAATTTCGAAGATGCCGTGATGCGGTTGTTCTTCTTATCTAGAAAAACATAGACCACATATGATTTTCCCTGCTCCATTTTGACCTGCTGCTCGCTGTGCGGCACAAGCAGGTCTTTTTGCAGCCCCCAGTCCAGGTATGCTCCCGAAGGTGTATTTTTTACCACCCGTAATTTGGCAAACTGGCCAACTGTTACAGAGGGGGTCATGGTGGTTGCCCGCAGACGCCCTTCCTTATCTGCATAGACGAAAACCTCAACCTCATCTCCAGGTCGGTACGTCTCGGAAACATACTTTTTGGGCAGCAGAATATCCCCTGCCTCTCCGCCATCGAGGTGGGCGCCGAAATCCCGTGTTCTCTTTATTGTAAGCTTGTTTATACAACCTATTTTTATCATTTTTCCCCAATTTCAAGGTGAAATTCAGTTGAGCCTGAAACAGGCCTTTGACCTGAATAAGAACTATCCGCAAACTCTTTTTCTATCATTTCAAAGCAGTAGACCCGTTTGACCTTAAACCAATGGATGCCGGGACCACTACCTGAGCTATCTGTTCTTTTTCTTAGCTCTTTTTCTGGACGGCAGACGCGGTTCACCGCCTCCCGGGGGCAGAACAGCCCTGTTCTCCGAAGCGAGCCAGACAAAATGCGATGGAGGGTTTTTCCCTTTATGGGCAGAAACCCGAAACCGGCGAACATGGAAACCGCAGTTCATCAAAATTTGCTCGAACTGCTTACTTGGCTGCGCCGACCAGACAGCCAGACACCCCTGCCCACGCAGGGCGCGACGACAGGCCCATATTCCCTCGAAGCCATACAGACGATAGTTCCCGGAATCGGTCATGGCGTCAGGGCCATTATCAATATCCAGCAGGATTGTATCAAATCTGTTCCGGCAAGCAGAGATAAGCTCGACAATATCGCCAGTTTTGAGATCAACCCGCGGGTCAAGCAGAGGATGACCATTGAGTTCCCCGAGGAACGCCCTATTCCACTCGACCACGTCCGGCAACAGTTCACCCACAACTACCGTGGAGCGGCTGCCAAGCATATCAAGAGCCTGGCGCAAGGTATATCCCATGCCCAAACCGCCGATCAGAACACTCGCGTCCTTGCGATCCGTCAGATGGGCACAACCCAGTCGAGCCAGCTCCATCTCCGACTCATGACGGCGACTGTGCATCAAATCCTCGCCATTGACCACGATCGAAAAATCACGATCATGCTGATAAAGCACCATTTCTCCCCCGTCCGGGGTTCGGGCTTCAGCTATTTTCACTCTCGGCTTCATATTATCATCCAAATGATGAAAGGTGGCAGCAGGCAGAGACCTTCTGCATCACGTGACATAGGGAATCCTTTTTTGCATCTGACACTGATGCGCCGGAGACGAGCAAAGCACTTTGCGTCGTTTTGCGCCTTCCATGATTTGCAGGCAGTCCACCCGAATCGATAAACACAACAGAATTGACAGACACATTCGCAGACAAATTACCATCCCCGCTGCCAAAACCCAAGATATCTTCGAAAATAAATCTCTCCAGCTGGAGATCAAAGGCACGACCATCAAAATTCAGAACAAAGGGATTTAAGAATGGATGTGATGAGATAAAACAAAGCACATGACAAAGTGTTCATTTTTTCCACTTGTTCATTATTTGTGAACAATACAAAAGCGTGAACACGATTCCAGAAACAGGAAACAGGTATCGCAACGTTTATTGCGGCGGCAAAGGAAATAGCAGATCCAGTGATGTTCCAATCCCAACCTTGCTTTTTATGCGAAGAAAGCCATCCTGCTCTTCCAGGACTTTTTGAGCAAGAATCAGCCCTAACCCAATCCCCTTGACAGGTTCCCGGACCGTAAAAAACGGTTCAAAAAGCATATTCAGCTTTTCTTCGTCAATGCCTGTTCCCGTGTCTTCTATGCGGACACGGGCATACTGTTTTCCTTCAACAGTTTCTTCTGAAGTTGCTGCTGTAAGGGTTCCTCCTCCGGGCATGGAGCTAATGGCATTGGCAACTATATTCAAAATTGCCTCTTTAACGTGTTCTTGATCAATCAAAATAGGCGGCAACTGCTTTTGAAATGATTTTTCCACTGTTATCGAACGCTCATTACAAAGAAATTCATAGCGGTACAAAACTTCTTCAAGAAGGGCATGGATGTCATGAAGCTCTTTTTCAGCCACCATCTCCTTGGATATAATCAGAACCTTTTTTAACGTTTTTTCCAGTCGGTCAACTTCGGAGACAATAATTTGTGCATATTCTTTTTCCTTTCCTCTATCCTGCAGGCTTTTATACAGACGCCTGGCAAAGCCGCCAACCGCAGTCAACGGATTACGGATTTCATGGGCGACATTGGCTGTCAAGCGACCAAGGGCTGCCTGTTTTTCCATTTGCACAAGCTGTTCCTGCAACATTTCCTTTTCCTCTGCCGCCTTATTTCTCTCTAAAATGCCGGTCAGCGTATTGGCAATGGAAACCAGGAACTCCTCTTCGGAATCTTTCCTTTTATGGCCTTCCTTGACAAAAACATTTATCAACCCGAGTGACCGATTCCCGGAAACGATAGGCACGCAATAATGGCCATGGGGAAATGCGGGGCCAGCCCCATCATCATTTTCATGAAAACAATCACTGAAAACAACTTCACCCGTCTTCACCGCCTTTGTACATAAACATTTGCCCTGGGCAAGTCGAAGGCATGGAGGCTTGTCCGCTCCCTGAAACCCCCGCACAGCTTTTAGAATAAGGTCACCGCTTTCGTCATCCACCAGGCATATTCCCCCCTTGGACTGCAGAGAAAGATGGGGAATGGTCAGGATAAGGTCAAGAATGCCTTCAAGCTGTTCATCAAGGGAAAGGGGTTCAAGGGCAACCTTTAATACGGAGCTTGTCACTCGCTGGATATGAAAATTATGTTCCAGTTTTTCCTCGATCTGCTTCCTTTCTGAGATATTTCTGATTGAAGCAACAGCCAGCTGCTCTCCATCAATCTCAAGGGCGCTGAGGCTGATATCAACAGGAAACTCCCTGCCATTCTCATGCAGGGCGTATATTTCATAGTTGACTCCCATGGGCCGCGTAACGGGATTGGCAAAATATTGCGCCAGCAGTTTCTTATGCTTTTCACGGAAGCGCGGGGGAATCAACACAGCCAGATCCTGGTTGATGAGCTGACCTGAGGCATAACCGAATATGTCCTCAAGCTGTGCGTTGACAACGACAATTGTACCCTGACGATTTATAAAAACCATGGCATCGGGAGCTGTTTCAATAATCCGCTCATACTCCTGCCTGCTCTTCAACAAGGCATTCCTGCACTTTTCAAGGTCACGCAGAGAGGCTGTCATTTGTTTGAGCTCCTGCTCCAGCTCTGCTCTGGTTATATGGTCTGTTCCCATTTCACCCCTCAGTCGTCTTTATCTGCATTTGTCACACAAAATAGTATTTTAACAAACCACTGACATAGAGGCAAACAACCTCTCCTCTAACCGCTAGTCAACAATAGGCCTAAACGCGAAAACGTCTAATTATTTATACACAACTTCCACACTGAAAGAGAAAAAATTTGCCTCGCAAAAGAGAATAAACTACCATGTAAACAAATTTTGCATGGTACATTTTACATTTCACACAGGAACAGGAAAAATATTGCTTTACGAAACACAGTCCATACGAAGACGCATTCTCGTACCAGTATCGATTGTTTTCTTTTTTCTGCTCTTTCTTTTTGTCAGCAGTCTATACTGGCTGCAGCAAAGTCATATCAAAAAGGACGTCGTAAAACAGGCAAACGTTGTCCAACAATTATTTTCAGCATCCCTCTCACATGAAGCCCTTTTTATGGCAAGTCTTCTCCAGTCTTATGGGGAAAACAAGGAACTTCGCAGAGCCTTTCTGGCAAAAAATCGAGATCGACTTGTCCATGTATATGAAAAAACTCTGCCCACACTTCGGAAAAGCGTTGATATATCTCATTTTGCCTTTCTTGAGCAGGATGGCAGAGTTTTTCTCCGTGCCCATCTGCCTGAAAAATATGGAGACTACCCTTATCATTTCGATGTCACCCACCAACAAATTCAACCAGGCAAATTTTATAGTGGTGCGGTGGTTGGACCGACAGGAACCTTACTGCAACGCGTCATCTATCCCTGGTATCTCGACAACATACTTATCGGCTTTCTCGGCCATGCCAAGGGAATTGGCAAAATTGCTGCTGATCTGAAAAAAATCCTCAACGCGGATCTCGTTTTTGTAAGCAATAAATCAGCGTTGAACAAAGAACAGCTCCAGGCAAGAAAAGAAAAGACGGGAATATCTGCAAACAACAGCCAATTTTCTGACTTTTTTCTCCTTGATTCAACTTTCCAAAGCGTGCCCGAAAAACTTTTCGAAAACCTGGGACACCTCCTGCAGAATAACGAAGATGGAATTTTCCGAATTTCAGCGGGTAAAGAAAAATTTGCCTGCAGCATTACGCAGCTGACGAATCCAAACAACAGTTACATTGCCGATGTGGTGTTGTTTCACAATATCACAGAGGATGAAAAAAATCTCAACACACTGACTCTCATCCTGACCTTTCTTTCTTTCTGCTTAGGCCTTTTACTCTTTCTTTTCTTTTACCGTTACACGGGTATTATTCAACAAAGACTCACAGTAACACACAGCAAACTGCAGGAAAAAATTGAAGAGCACAAAAACACAGAAGATGCCTTAAAGCTGATGAACGATACTCTGGAGGAAAAAATCTCTGAAAGAACATTTTCTCTGCAGGAAGCAAACAAAAAACTCCGTGCGTCTTCAGAACGTTTTCAAACAGTCATGGACAGTCTGGACGCTTTAGTCTATGTGGCAGACATGAAGACCTATGAAATTCTTTTTATTAATAATTACGGGCTGCAGAAATGGGGTGATATAACCGGCAAAGTATGTTGGCAGACATTGCAGGAGGGTAAAAAAGCACCTTGTGAATTCTGCACGAACAGCCTTCTGGTCGACAAAGACGGGAAGGTTCGTCCAACCTATATCTGGGAGCACCAGAACTCTGTGACAGGAGACTGGTTTGAATGTCATGACCAGGCAATACATTGGCCTGACGGCCGGCTTGTCCGATTACAGATAGCGACCAACATTACTGTTCGCAAAAAAGCAGAGGAAGAAAAAATTGCCTTGCAGAATCAACTTCTCCAGGCCCAGAAAATGGAAACCATGGGACGATTTACCGGGGGCATTGCCCATGACTTTAATAATATTCTCACTTCAATAATCGGATTCAGCGAACTGCTGCTCTTGAAAATTCCCCATGAAAATGCCTTCAGAAGAGATATAGGCAATATTTGTGAAGCAGGCAAAAAAGCAGCTTCTCTTGTCCGGCAACTTTTGGCCTTCAGCCGTAAACAGGTCATGGACATGGAGGTCGTTAATCTGAACAACATCCTTGCGAACATGGCCCAGATCCTCAACAGGGTTATTGGCGATAATATAAGCTTGGAGTTCCGTCCCTGTCCGGACAAGGCGAATATCAAAGCTGACACCAGCCAAATTGAACAAATCATAATGAACCTTGCTGTCAATGCAAGGGACGCCATGCCCCATGGCGGCACACTTATTTTTGAAACAGGAAACATCTTGTTAGATGAGGAATATGCCACAAAACACGCCGGGGTCACTCCTGGAAATTATATATTTCTCCAGGCAACGGATACCGGCCAGGGAATTCCCAAAGAAATGCAGGAAAAGATATTTGAACCTTTTTTTACCACCAAAAAACACAAAGGAACGGGATTAGGTCTTGCCACCGTCTACGGCATTATAAAACAGCATAAAGGCTCTATCTTTCTTGACAGTCAACCTGGTAGTGGCAGCGTTTTCAAGATATATTTCCCCGAAACCAAGCAACAGCCTCTTGCCGAGAAAAAAAGACAACCTCTATCCATGCCCGAAGGAAACGAGACAATTCTTGTTGTTGAAGACAATAAGCTCGTATGCAACATGATCTCTCAAACCCTTCGTCCATTAGGCTATACAATACTTATCGCTTCCAGCGGTAAAGAAGTTTTTGCCATGGACAGCAGCCAAACCGCTTCAATCGATCTTCTTTTAAGCGATGTCATACTGCCGGAAATGAATGGACCGGAGGTGGCTGAAAAATTACAGGTAATCCATCCGGGATTAAAAGTTATTTTTATGTCCGGCTACGCCGACGATGTAATACTGAGGCAGGGTATTTTTGAATCCAACATGACCTTTATCAGTAAACCACTGCGTCCCGCGACTCTGGCCAGAAAAATCCGCCATGTTCTGGATGAAGGGAAAAAACGGCAACAATCCGAGGCAGGCTAAAACTCAAAATAAAAAGTAGCTCCCATCCCCTTTCCTGCACTTTCGGCCCAGATTTTCCCATCCAGGGCCTTGGACATGATACGGGCCAGCGGCAGGTTAAGGCCGAATCCGTTTGGACGGCGCTTTTCAGGTTCAAGAACAAAGGCTGTAAAAATGTTCTCAAGGTCAGCCGGATCAATACCACAACCAGTGTCTTTCACGGTCATTCTTGTTTTCCCCTCTTTTTGATCAACCAGCAAATCGATAGTCCCATCTTCACCCGTAAAATACAGGGCATTGTCAATGACAATATTTAGAACACGTTCTATATATTCACGGTCGGACTGCGCGGAGATATCCTGGGGTACATGATTATGAATGGAAATATTTCGGCCTTTGATATCGGCATCTTTCTTTTCCAGAAGCCGTGTTACAACATCGTGCAGAGAGACATTTTCCATTTCAGGCTTCAGGTTGCTCCCTGAAACTCCGAAATAGGTGAGAAGCGTTTCCGCCAGTTTCTGAATACGATCAAGGGGCGAATTTATTTCATTGGCCAGGTAAACGAGAAAAGACATCTTGTTACCGTCAAGCTGTTTTACCCTCTCATGGGCCTTGACAAGCTGCGTCGTCCGCTCCTGGACCATTTTTTCCAGATTTTCACTGTAGTTTTGCAGCTCTTTATTCTGCTTTTGCAGAGTGAGCTTCATCTGCCTGTTTTCAAGACCTTTTTCAATTACATTTATGAGCTGGCGCTGATTGACCGGCTTAAAGAGAAAACTGAAGATATGACCCTCGTTTATGGCCCGGACGATATCATTTTTTTCGGCCTGGCCGGACAAAACAATCTTGCATACATCAGGATGCTTCTTGTGAAGGCGACTGAGCAATTCGCTGCCCCGCATTTCAGGCATAAGTTCATCGGAAACAACCATATCAACCGGATTATTGTCTACAAACGGCTCGACATCTTCAGGATTCTCAAAGATATGAACTCTATAGGAACGCCCCAGAAGGATTTTCAGCTCCGTCAGAATAGGCTTTTCATCATCAACTATAACAACTACTGGTTTTACTTTTTTCTTATCTTTCGCTTTATTCAACTCCATTGAGTTATCACCTCTTCACATACCTTAAAGATAGAGTCGTACCGTAAAAATCGTCCCTTTGCCAAGCTCACTATCCACCAGGATATCGCCGCCGTGGGTTTCTATAATTCTATGACAGAGATTGAGCCCAAGTCCGGTCCCACTGCCAATGGCCTTGGTGGTAAAAAACGGATCAAAAATATTATCAATTACCTTTTCTTCAATGCCGCTGCCGTTATCTTCAAAACACGCTTCTATGTAATTTTTTTCTTCATTGAGCCGGGTTGAAACCTTTATCCGGCCTTCTTTTTTGGAAAATCCCCTGTCCTTAACAGCGTCTCTGGCATTCATGATGAGATTCATGAAAACCTGCCCCATCTCCTGGGCCAGTCCCTGGAAAGGAGGAAGTTTGGTCGCCAGATCCGTAACAATATCAACGTCATATTTGACCTGGTTATGGGTGAGAATGACGGCATCGTTGACAATTGTGTTCAGATCACACGGCCTGAAAGTTTCCTCACTGTGGGCCATGCGTTTCGTGCTTTTCACAATGTGATCAATCCGATCAATAGACTGGATGTTTCTATCGGCAATACCATCGATTCCTTCTATAACAAGCTCCATGTCAAGCTCCTCTACCAATTCCTGGAGCTTATCCCGATTCTGGGCAAGGTTTGCCGGATCAGTAGCAAGAAAGTCATTGACACCCTCAACAAGATCCTTGACGTATTCCACATTCATCTTCAAGCCATCCATGGAGAAACTGATGGCCTGGGCCGGATTATTGATTTCATGGGCAATACCGGCAACCATGGTACCGAGGGAGGCGAGTTTCTCTTGCTTGATAATACGGGTCTGACTTTCAAAAAGGGCATTTTTTGCGGTATTGCGCTCAGTTATGTCGCGCACCATGGCGATGAAAAGCGTATTCTCGCCAATAACCATTTTGCTCAGTGAAATTTCAAGGCTGAAATCCGTACCGTCTTTTCTCTTCCCAAGCAACTCGCGGGGGGACTCGGAAGCCTCCATTATCTCGGCGGGAAAACCGTCCTGGGTAAGCGACTCCTCTGTTTCATCCGGAGAGGTGACCAGAAGATGAATATGTTTGCCGACCATCTCTTGCTGATCATAGGAAAAAATCCTGGAAGCGGCAGCATTGCACGATTCAATATTTCCCTGCTCATCAATGGTAATGAGACCGTCAAACATATTATCTATGATTGACCGAACCCGGGTTTCAGCCTGTTCGCGGCCAAGTATTGATATGGATAGCCGCTGTACGCCGAGATAAATACCGAGCAGTCCAAGCATCCAGAAGGTAACGTGGGCAGTGGTGAAAGTAAAAATATCCTGCTTCGAAATAGCCAGAAGCGGTGCCATGGGAATGGAAACGCTTATCCCCCCCCTGATATCACCAAGCTCGTATCCCTGTTGAGCATGACACTGGAGACATCCGGTCTCTGTGATCATGGGACGCATCAGACGAAGATACTTTTCTCCCTTCATTTCTTCCACAGAGCTTACTTCAACCGCACCGTTTTCAAATGCCTCAAGGGCGGCACTTTCCCATCCATCTGCTGCATTTTCAGGTCGAATCGGATCAAGACTGGTAATATGACCGTATGGGCCATACTGTTTTGTCTGCATCTCATAGACCTGTCGAATCATATATTCCGGATTAATAAGGGTAAGGGATTTCCCGTTTACGGTAGTTACCTCGTTATCGGAAATATTTTCCAGATAGGGATTGGGCTGGGTAGTGCCGCTTACCGGCACGAAAACCCCATGGTGGCCTGTGGCCCATCGATAGTAGATAAGATCTTTTTCAAAAATTGTTTTTGCTTCTATTAAAGCAATTTTCAAAGTTCTCTGCTTGTGCAGAACAATATTCCAGCCCAGTGATGATATAACGATGATTGTCCAGATGGCCGCCAGCGGCCAGCCATATCTTTTGCCAATTTTGGAGGATGTTATATGGGCCCCTGTTTTCCCGTACTCCTTCAGTATGGATGTTTCCATAAAAGCAAAAAGAACGGCTGTACAAAAGGCGGTTGTCCCGCCGACGATAAGGTGATCCCGGCTGAAATAAGCAATTTCCGGATGCAGAAACAGATCTGTCAGCGCACAGAGATTGCCCATCAGAAAAATGATGAGCAGATAATAAAGCCCTCTGAATTTCATCATGAGTCAAGCACCCTGGAAGATGCCTTGCCCCCTTTTTTGCTTTTATTTTCCTGAACAATATCTCCGTATGACTGTAATTTGCGGCGCAGGGTGTCCTTTGAAATTCCCAGATCCCTGCATGTCTGCATCCGTTTGAAATTGTTTCGCTTGAGAGTTTGAATAATTGCCCTTTTTTCTACCTCCTCAAGGGTTATATTGGGAAAATTCAGCTCCTCTCCACCATGAGCACTCTCTTTTTCTGCAACGGCAGTATTGTCCACATTTTTCTCCTGAATGGTATCAGGCAGGTGATGGGGAAGAATGAAACCCTCATTGCAGAGAATAAAAGCATACTCAATGATATTTTCAAGCTCCCTGATGTTGCCCGGATACTCTGCTTTCAAGAGCAGAGACAGGGCTTCATCGGAAATTCCCTTAACAGCTCTGTTGCGCTGCTTGTTGAATCTCTGGATGAAAAATTCTACCAGGAACGGCAAGTCCTCAAGCCTTTCACTCAACGGAGGCAATTCAATTTTCACCACATTAAGCCGATAATATAGGTCTTCCCTGAACCTGCCTTCCTGTACCAATACCTCGAGATTCTTATTGGTAGCCGCTATAATTCGCGCTTCTGTTTTGACAGGCGTATTGGAGCCAAGAGGTTCATAGGTTCGGGACTGGAGAACGCGCAGGAGCTTGACCTGCAGGGCAGAAGAAATATCTCCGATTTCATCAAGAAAAAGAGTACCTTTTTCCGCAGCAGCAAACCGGCCTTTTTTGTCCTTCTTCGCATCGGTAAATGCTCCGGCTTTATAGCCAAACAACTCAGATTCCAGCAAGGTGTCAGGCAGGGCGCCGCAATTGACGGCAACAAAAGGCTCCTTGTTTCTATCACTCATCCTGTGGATTGCCGTGGCAATGACCTCCTTGCCGGTACCGCTCTCGCCAAGAACAAGTATGTTGCTTTTGCTTTTGGCAAATTCCGGCAAAACAGACATAATTTTTTTCATTTTCGGGCTTTTACTCGAAATGCCGGATTGGCTATTTTCTTCAACAAGCTTACTGCGCAGGCTGAGAATTTCAGTTCTGTCCCTGAAAGTTTCAACTCCCCCGATGACAATACCGTTTTCATCAACCAGAGGGGTGACGCTGATGCTTACCGGAATCTGCCTGCCCATTTTCCCCTGAATAACAACATTACTGGCAAGCACATCGGAGTGGGTTTCCTGTGCCTTTGTAACAGGACAGGCAGTGCCGCAGACACTTCCGCAAAAGACATCGCTGCATTTTCTGCCAATGACTTCATCGTTGGTATATCCGGTTATTTTCTCGGCAGACCTGTTAAAAGAAGTAATCCTGAAGTCATTATCCACAGTGAAGACACCGTCCGCCACACTGTCAAGAATGTGTCTGCTCTGGATTGCCCCTGTATTGTCCCTGAAACTCGCTACTCCTCCGATGAGGTCCCCGGTGGGATCTAAAAGTGGCACGGCCCGGATACTGACCGGCAAGGTCTGCTCTTCAGCCGTTTTAATGGATGCCATTTCTGAAATAGCGGCTTCGCCTGTTTTCATAGCCTTTACCAGGGGCATCCGATCATTCGGCATATCCATTTTTTCCGTGGAAAAAACTGTAGAGAAAATTTTACCGATTACCTGCTCCTGGGCAAAACCAGTGAGCATTTCCGCAGCTCTGTTAAATGAAGTAATTTTATAGTCGGTATCAACGGTAAAAACGCCGTCAAAAAAATTGTCCAGGATCAACTGGTGATGAAAAATTTCAGTAATTTCCTGAAAAGACTGAACCCCTCCAACTATCCTTCCGCTTGAGTCTTCCAGGGCGGAAGCGCTGACCAGCACCGGAATATTTTTGCTTCCAATTTTCAGATGACGGGTGAGCTTCTGGAGCGGCTTTCGTTCATTTTCGAGAACCTGTCTGACAATGCAGAACTCTTCATCCAGTGCGGGAGGGAGCACCTCATCGCAGACCTTACCAAGAGCTTCGTCCTCGCTGATACCGATGATGCGTTCAGCAGATTTATTGAGTGAAGTAACTTTAAGATCTCTGTCAACCGTGAAAACACCTTCGCTCAGGTTGTCCAGAATGAGTTTGCGCTGGATGGCATCGCTGAAAATATCAGAGGATAATCGCTGGAGGGTTCCAATTACATCGGAGAGTTTATTTTCTTCGATCATTTTTTACTGCTCATCTAAAGGGCCGCGTATGCAGAGCATAAAGCAGCAGGTTGAGTCGTCAATTAATGAGAGTACGTCTCTCTCTTTCAAAAACACGTATCGTGTATCAGACAATTTGACTTTGTTGATATCTATGCAACGTAACACATTAAATTAATCGATTAAATAACGATTGAAAATGCGGTAAATTGCCGCAGGTTTTCCCATATCATGCGGTCCGGGGGGTCGAAACACCGCCAGATTTCACGTTGTAATCCCTGACAGGCTGTCAGGCAAGCGGTTTCTGAAAATGTAAAACAGTTTGATATGCTCTGCCCCTGAATCTTCAGGATCAGAGCATATCCTGCAATACCGCCAGCCAAATCAAAAAACGGCGCAGAACTCAAATGAGCCCTGCGCCGCAAAGAACATCTACTTCCTATAACCCGTGCCTGTCCGCAAATGTTCCGCAAAGATCATGTGCGGACAGCCACTTGTAAATCAATTAGAAGGCAAACTGCGCTGAAAGCACAAAGCCGTCACCGAACTGAAGCTGATGCGGATCAGTATCATCATCATCAGTGCCGGTATTCAGATAGGCTCCGATAAGGGTCAGGCCTTTATGCATCCAGGCCACATGTGCGTTCCACATTGCATGGGTTTCAAAACCAAGCCCTGCACCGGCATCAATATCATCCAGATATTCAACACCAACAATCAAACCTTTCAGGAGGTCCGGGCAGGCACCCATTTTAAAGGTAGGCAGAACTTCGATGTTTCCAAAGAATGCCTCATCTCTGTCATCGCCAAAGCCAAGCACGCCGCGAACAACTCCTTTAGAAGAAAGAATACCGGCATTCAGAACGACAGGCATGGGCAGATCCATGAAATGCTTGGAAGCCACGACATAATAATCCATATCGGATTCATCCAACCCAGTCATTGCATCTGCATCGGTGTATTTGTATATGGCACCAACTGAAACAGCCGGCATAAAGGATACGCCAAAATCACCTTCCTTAACCAGCATCAACTTAGCTGAAAGATTATCCTTGTCGATATCGTCCATACCTTCAACATTGATTGACTCATGCCCATAGCCGAGCTCAATTCTTTCGAAAAAGCTCATGTTGGCACCATAGGTATCCCATTGAATATCGGCGCTATCAGCCAGATCGATGTGCCAGGCGCCAATGTTTGGTTTGGAAACATAATCGCTGCCGGAAAGTCCGCCGCCTTCACAGGAAATGGAATTGGCAACAAAGGCCAGGGGGTTCAGAGCAACACCACCAACACCCTCGACGTTGGTGAACGGAGGGCCTGCAAGTGCCGGCATGGCAGTTAAACCAAGAAACGCAACAGCTAGACTCAAACTATACAACTTTTTCATTTACCTCTCTCCTTATTAAAACATTTAACAGATCCTTCCCTCCTGGCACCGGGAGTTCCCCATACCCCCACCGTATTCTTCTCCCTCGCGGCACCGGCAGAAAAAATCCCGGCAGAGAGAAAAAGCAAATATCTCCTATCCAGAACCAACAACCTGTACCACAAAGTAGTTGCTCTGGAGTACCACAACTCCATTTACTTCGCAACATAAAATAATAAAAATTTATGAAATAAAACCATTCATGCCCGAAAAAAGGGGAAGCAAAACAAAGCACAAACCGCGCAGGGCCGCAGGGACAGGTCTCCCTTGAACTAATAACAGCTTTTCAACACTAAATATCTTTGGAAGCATAAAAAAATTCTCATCAAAAATTTACAGAATCAAGTGAAAAAAAATCAGCAATGTCCGTTTAGAGTTTTGCATCAGGATATCAGGAGTTACACTTCTTGTTCCCTGGTCTCGGAGGGAAGCCATACATGAATCTCCAGGGGCAAAAAAGATATGCATTCCCACGGTGGGCCGAGGGAACGAGGGACAAAAAAAGCCGAATCCAGATGGATTCGGCTTTTTTTGATTTATTGAAACGAAGTTATTGTATGGTCATCACCTCTAAAAAGGCTGCATGAGCCAGACGCCACAGGGGCAGGTATCGGCACAAAAGCCGCAGGCGATACATTTATCATCATCAGATACATAGCGGAAATCTTTTTTGTCATCACTGAGCTTTTCGCGGGAAATTGCGCCTGTGGGACAAATGGTTTCACACATATGACAGTCACGGCAGCTTCCGCAGCTCATGCAACGATCCGCCTCATGCATGTCCGTGTGTTCGCTGGGGCATCTCTCTGGCTCATAGTGAGCCGGGGTAAGATGCTTGATATTAATAACCTGTTTTGTGTAGGGCTTCCACTCCTCACCTTTGATATCCGCTACAATGGCATGGGCAGCGTTTTTACCATGTCCAAGGGCGTTGGTGGCAAGGCCGGGCCGCTCAACATCACCAACTGCATATACTTTCGGATCAGAGGTACGGCAGGCTTCATTTGTCTTGACCCAGCCGGCTCCGCCAACCGTGACCACTTCAACAGTATCAGGCAGAAACTTCAAGGCAGGGACATCACCAATGGAGATGATAACGGTCTGTGCCGGGATAAGCTCATCAGCGGCATCAATTAAGCCTTCGTCAGTTACCTCTTTGGTGCTCACCGGCCATTTGAATTGCGCTCCAAGAGCCTCGGCGGCCTTTCGCTCCTTCCCAAAGGCAAGGGGCTTCTGGATATCAACCAAGGTCACTTCCTGGGCACCGAGACGATAACACTCGCAGGCGACGTCACATCCCACGTTACCGGCACCGATGATGACCACCTGTTTGCCGACTTTGGGCGGGTTATCACTTTTTCCCTCTTTGAGAAAATCAAGAGCGGTCAGAACTCTTTCATGACCGGGGAAAGGAATTCGGCGGGGTTCATGGGTGCCGACAGCAACGACAACATAATCGTACTCGCTCTGCAGTTCGGCAAATTTATCCTTTGTCATGTTCACCCCGAAATGCACATTGATATTCGGGGTTTTCATGAAACGGTCGATCTCGGCATCCCAGATTGCCCGGGGCAGTCTTTCCCAGGGAATAACCTGAGCAAGTTTTCCGCCAAGCTTATTGTCCCGCTCAAATATATGGGCCTCAACACCACGCAGGGCAAGCTGCCAGGCGGTATTCATACCACCTGGGCCGCCACCGATGATGGCAACTTTCTTGCCAAGCGATTCAGCCACTTTAGGTGCCGGAAAATCTTTTACAGCCCGACCAAGCATGGCAACATCAATGCTTTCATCAACAACCTGGCGCGAACAACTCTGCATGCAGAGATTCGGACAGATTGAACCGCAGACGGATGCCGGGAAAGGCGTATATTCAAGAACAAGATCATATGCCTCATTCTGCTTGCCTTCACGCATCAACCGAAGCCGGTCTATGGTCGGAATATGAACCGGACAGTAATAGGCGCAGGGTGCTGCAGATTCCTGGTTGGCCCAGAAAGGTTTTTTTCGCCTCAAGTCACCGGTTTCGATAAGGCCGATGGGTGAACGATCCAGACCAGGGGCAAGATCGCGTATTGGATCTCCGCCGCCAAAGCCTTTATCCCAGATATTCTTTCTGAACTCATGCATGGGCATGGGACCTGAGAACATGAGGGCGCGCTCCTGGGGAGGAATGGCCAGCAGCATCTTCCAATCGTCACGATTGGAAAGCTCATCAAGCAGATCAGTGCGACCAATTTTTTCAAGATAAGCGGGCAGACGCTCAATAAGCCATTGCCATTGTTCATCATCAGGCAGGATAGCTTTTACGTTTGTGCGGGAATATGATTTATCCGTCACACCACGATAATAGATCGTGCCGCCAACCATACCGACGCATGGCCGATACCCCAGAACATTTTCCGGTGTTTTGGGGTCAACGCCACAGACAACGGAAATGCCTCCACAGTTGAACTCGGCAAAGGTATCACCCACCGAACCCAATACCCATAATTCAGGTTTGCTGTAGTCAGGATTCCATTTTGTCATGGTCAGCCCACGAGAACCGATGGAGCCACTGATCATGACCCTGCCACCGGCCATGGCATTGCAAACGCCGTTTGTGGCATCGCCAAGCACGGTTATATCCGCTCCGATGTTCAGATAACCAACATCATCAGAGGCTGATCCCTCACAGGTAATAGTGGTTCCAGGCATGCCCATGCATCCGAGACGCTGTCCCGCCGGGCCCTTGATCTGAATATTGATCGGCTCACCATTGGCATTCAGCCGACCGCCGACATTATGCTGTCCATATGTTTCAAGAATGAGATTTTTTGATTTTTTGAAACCTTCCTGTACCAGTTCCTCAAACTCCTTTGAACTGATACGGTTTCCCGTCTCATCCATTCCTTTGATGGTAATTGCTTCAGTCACTTCTTTTCCTCCGGGAGGAAAGGAAAAAGTCATCCTTTTCCTTAACTATTTAACAGACGTATTTAATATTTAGCCGTTTTGCCGCAGACTCGTCGGAGATGCCGATGGCATCAGACATTCCGATGGGAAGACTCTGGGATCGTCCAAGGGGAGCCATGATCTTTTTCATCTCCGTCCGAATGGCCATAAAGGTATCAACGACACGCTGGGCCACCTGATCAGGATCAAGACGACGATAAAGTTTCGGATTCTGACTGGTTATGCCTTTCGGACACAATCCGACGTTACAGACGTTGCAGCGGTTTGACTCACTTCCAAGACAACCGGCAGCAGCCTGCATCATGAATTTACCCATGTGGACACCACTGGCGCCCAGCATGATAAGTCCCATACCGTTCTGCGTAACATTGCCGTTTTTGCCAACACCGCCGGCTGCAAAAATCGGGATCTCATTCTGCTTACCCTGGGCACAAAGATCAAGGTAGCAATCCCTGACGTTGGAGGCAATTGGATGGCCCATATTATTCATGCTGACGTTGTACGCCGCACCGGTACCGCCGTCAATACCATCAATCAGCAATGCCGAGGCATAGGGATTACGCACCAGGTTATTCAGAACTGATTTGGCGGAGTTGGAGCCGGAAATTTTCGGATAAACAGGCACACGGAAGTTCCAGGCCATGGACATGGACTGAATCATCTTCATGACCGACTCCTCAATGGAGTAGAGAGTCTGATGCACCGGTGGTGACGGCAGATCAACACCTTCGGGAACACCGCGCAGTCGGGCAATAAGCTTGCTGACCTTGAACCACATCAAAAGCCCGCCGTCACCCGGTTTTGCACCCTGTCCGTATTTAATCTCAATGGCGGCAGGATCACACTGCATTTCAGGGATGGCCCTGATAATTTCATCCCAGCCAAAATAACCGGATGCAATCTGCAGGATGATGTATTTCAGGAAGGGGCTTTTCAGAACCCAGGGAGGACAGCCACCCTCACCGGTAGCCATAACCACCGGAATACCGAGAACCTCATTACAGTAAGCCACACCCTGGAGCAGACCGAGCCACATATTCGGCGACAAGGCGCCAAAGGACATGGAACCGATGATAAAAGGGAATATCTCACGCACCGGCGGAATCCATTCCCCGGTAGTTTTGCGCCGGATATACTCTTCAGGCGAGAGCACGCGGCCCAGCAGCGTATTCAAGTAAAACTCATGCCGGCCGGCATCCAGGGCAGGATCGGTGAGCATGGAAATACGATTAAAGATAATTTTATCAAGCAGGTTGGGGCCGGGTACGTTTCTTCGTCCACCGCGCTTTTCTGCTTCACCACCGGCCGTATTCTGGAATTTAAAGCGATCGCTCATGGTGTTTGGCTGGGGCTTTATTGCTGCGTTGGGACAAACCATCTCGCAGCTGCCGCAACCGATACAACGATTTTTAATTTCGGTTTTCTGACGAATACCGACAAAAGTCCTGAAAGAACTGCCGCGCTCGGTAGAGGTCAGCACAAGCTTGGGCATGCGCTGACGCATATACGTCAGCTTAATGGCATTTACAGGACATACTGCAGTACAGCGCCCGCAAAGGGTACACCTGTCTTCCCGGTGTTCTATAACCCAGGGAAGATCCCCTGGTGTTAAGCTGCTTGGGGTAGCGGGAATTGATCGAATTGAGACCATATCTTAAACTCCTGTCTATCTGGAGGAACGATTATTGTATGTTGACGCATGGGCTGGTAATCAAGTGATTGATCGCGATCAGGGATCATGGCGTCAACCCCACACATTTCAGAGGCTATAGCCCATTCACCTGGTTTACCGCCTATGGTTGCCGGACGTAATTTTTTGGCATCCATGGTAAGCAGACAAGTTTCATCCGGCAGGGTACCGATGACCGCATTCGGTCCGTCTATAATCAAACGGCGGCAGGCATCACGGAGTCCACGCAGAAAATCTCCCTGGGGATGCTCAAGCAACTCAGCTGTTTTAAGTGGTGTGATAATATGCTTGTAGGCCTCAAGAGGCAATTTGAGCTGCTTGGTAACATAGTGCAGAATATGGGCAAAGACTTCGCTGTCTGACTGATAACCAATATAGCCGGGGAAATTTCTACCTGTCAGCCAGTCCTTAATCGGGATAAAAGCGGTATTCTCACCGTTGGTCATGGTGCCGATGCCCTGAATAAAGAAGGGATGGCAGGCATAAAGATTGATGCCCCAGTTTGTGTTCTGACGTCCCTGGGCCATGCAAACCCTTGAGTTGATGCGGTTCGTATTCAGTCCCAGAGCCTCGCCGACACCAAGCGGCCAGCCCACTTCTTTGATCATGACGACATCCGGCCAGAAGGAGAAAGCGGTCAAATCTCCGCCGTTTTCCTCGCCATCTTTTCTTAAGGCAAGGCGGGTCAACATCAATTCATGCTCAACCTCCTCCTCGCTAAAATTCTCCCATGACTTTGGTTTTTTATAAACCCGCAGAATATATTTGAACCTGTCAGCAGCCTCAACTTTCGAGAAATCTACTTCAAATTCGTGATCATACTTCTGCTCAAAACCGAGATCCTGCATCATGGCATTCAAACGGTGAAGCGCCCCTTCTGTGTGGGCTATTCCCGAAAGAACAGGATCTCCAGCCTTGTAACTGTAATCAGTAAAATGCAGGCCCCGCAGCAGGAGACCCAAACCGCTGCCATCATATCCTTCCTGCATTGCCTCCATAGCCTGCAATACAGAGAATGGAGAAAACGGCTCAGAGGCTGTTTTTAAAGCTAAACGGCACATCAGCTACTCCTTGGTTGAGTGGTAAAAAAGACAGGCGACCAAAAACCATGTTGAACGAAAACAAAGGGCGCAAATCAAATGAGCCAAAGAGGTGCTGCAACAAAACTCATTTTGATGTGCGCCACTGTTATCGAACAACTAATTCCCGGAAAACCTTACAAATCTGTAATATTTATTTTCTGCAAACTGCAAATACAGTTTAATCAAAGAAAATCAGATTTTGTTACAATGAATGAGGCAAATTGTCAAGTACGAAGAAAATGCTTGGAGGCGACACTTTTCTTACAACAGCACTGTTGGCCAGCTATTGGCCACCTTTCATTTTTGGCGAAAAGCTCAAAAATAATCAGTTTTAATTAATCATCTTTCAATAATGAGACAACAGAGCTCCTGATAATGTGCCAAAAAAAACGGCTCAACGGAATTCACTCCGCCGAGCCGCAGAAAAAAACTCATGAATGTTTAACAGGATTGTCTTAGCTTTCCTTAAACTCGGCAATAAGACCTGTAATAGAGGCCTTGGCGTCACCGAAAAACATCCTGGTATTATCGTGGAAAAACAGGGCGTTTTCAATACCGGCAAAACCGGGATTCATGGATCGTTTTAACACAATGACCGTTTTGGCTCTATGCACCTCAATAATCGGCATGCCGTAAATCGGACTTGTCTCATCATCAAGGGCTGCCGGGTTGACAACGTCATTGGCGCCAATAACAACCGCAACGTCAATGGTTTCCATGTTGGGATTGATGTCATCCATTTCAATGAGCTGATCATACGGCACATTGGCCTCTGCCAGCAGAACATTCATGTGTCCCGGCATACGGCCGGCAACGGGGTGGATGGCATACTGGACGTCAGTGCCGTTTTCTTCAAGAATCTCACCAAGCTCCCGCACCTGATGCTGGGCCTGGGCAACGGCGAGTCCGTAACCGGGAACAAAGGCTACGGAATCGGCTGCTTCAAGAATATAGAAAACGTCTTCCGCAGTGGCAGGCTTTGCCTCTCCCTGCTGCTGCTTTCCGGCACCAGCTGTTGTCACCGCGCCAAAACCGCTGAACAGAACATTTGACAAGGATCTGTTCATGGCCTTACACATGATGTTGGTAAGAATAATACCACTTGCGCCAACAAGGGCGCCGGCAACAATAAGAATGTTATTTTGAATGACAAAACCGGCGGCACAGGCGGCAAGACCGGAATAACTGTTAAGAAGGGCAATAACAACGGGCATGTCAGCACCGCCGATTGGGATAACAGACATGACGCCGAAGACCAAAGCTACAGCGATCAGCATATACATATACTGCGATCCTGCTCCGGGATTCGTGACAAAAAGAAAGGAAACAGCAAGGGCAGCTACAACGATTATGATGTTAACTATGTGCTGACCGGAAAACAGGTAGGGTTTACCTGAAATTTTCTCACTCAGTTTTCCGTAGGCGATCATACTGCCGGAAAAGGTCATACCACCGATAAAAATTGACAGCACCAGAACTATAGCGGTAAAAAGCGGAGCCAGATCATTTCCCTCATACTTGCCGCTGTATTCAAACCAGGCAAGAAGAAGACTTGCCGCACCACCAAAGCCGTTAAAGATCGCAACCATTTCCGGCATGGCGGTCATGGCGACCATGCGGGCGGCCAGAACACCTATAACAGTACCGGACACCATTCCGACACCGATCCACTTATAATCAAGTCCCTGGGAGAGCAAAGCGACAACGACGGCGAGCAGCATACCTATAGCGGAAATAGTATTTCCTTTCTTGGCAGTTGCAGGAGAACTCAGCATTTTCAAGCCGAAAACAAACATGCCGGCCGATATGATATAGCTGAAATTAATGAGCAAATTGAGATCCATTACTGGTTACCTCCATCTTTTTTCTTAAACATACTCAACATTCGGTCGGTAACCACGTAGCCGCCCACAACATTGATAGTTGCAAGGCAGACAGCTGAAGTGCCCAGAATAACTCCAAGACCACTGTGTTCAAGCTGGAATGAGGCAATTGCCCCGACCAGGGTTATGCCGGAAATGGCATTGGAACCCGACATCAGGGGAGTATGGAGAGTTGAAGGAACCTTGGATATCAATTCAAATCCAAGAAAAATCGACAGGACTAATACTAAAGTCAAAAATACCGGCGTCATATTATCCTCACTTACTTTACAATGCTTTTATAGGTTTCACTGAATATCTGTCCATCATGGGTGATGAGACATCCTTTCATAAGGTCGTCATCAAGCTTCGGAGCAAAGGTTTTTGCCTCTTTATCCCAGAAATGACTAATAAAGTTGGTTAAATTTGAAGAATACATCTGGCTGGCCGGAATAGCCACGTGCCCCGGAAGGTTGCCCATGCCGATTATGGAAACCCCACCCACATCAACAACCTTATCGAGTTCAGATCCTTCAACATTGCCGCCGGTTTCCACAGCCATATCGACAATGACACTGCCGGGTCGCATCTGTTTTATCATGTCCGCGGTAACAATGCGCGGGGCAGGACGCCCGAACAGCTGGGCAGTGGTGATAACGACATCGGCAAGGGCGCAGGATTTCGCCATACCTGCCTGCTGCATCTTGATCTGCTCCGGTGTCAGTGCCTTGGCATAGCCGTCCTTGGTCTGCCCGGTTTCACCCAGATCAATTTTTACAAATTTCGCACCAAGAGATTTTACCTGCTCCTCAACAACGGGACGGGTATCAAAGGCCTCAACCCGGGCACCAAGTCGTTTGGCAGTCGCTATGGCCTGAAGGCCGGCGACACCGACTCCGATAATAAAAACCCTGGCAGGCTTGATTGTTCCGGAGGGAGTGGTCATCATTGGAAAAATAATATCAAGTTTTTCTGCAGCAAGAATAACCGTAACATAACCGGCCAGGTTGGCCTGGGAACTCAAGACATCCATTTTCTGGGCAATTGTCGAACGAGGGATCATCTCCAGACTGACTGCCTCGATTCCGGCTGAGGCAAACTTGTCAACCAGCTCCTTCTCATTAAAAGGATCAAGGTAACTGACATGAAATGCCCCTTTTTTCATGATGTCAATTTCTTCAATGGGTGGCTTCCGCAGACGAAGAACCATATCGGCGGACGAGATTAAGGCATTGCGGTCGTTTTCGACGCTGGCTCCAGCCTTTTTATAATCATCGTCCGTAAAACGGCATGTCTGACCGATTCCTGACTCAACAGCAATTTCTGCTCCGTTTTTCACGAGCTTATCGACTGACGCCGGAACCAAGGGCACACGCTTCTCACCAGGAAAAGTCTCTTTTAAGGCTACGATTTTCATAAATAGCTTTACCCCTTTTATTATATTGAAATTTTGGATGTAACTCTCTTGTGCCTGTTCACAAGTGGCCTTCTTGATGCCTCGGCAGCTTGCTCATCTGGAGTCTTGGCGTGCTCCCTGTCCGGTTCCAAATCACAGCTAAAAAACACACTCATATCCCCAATATGTGGCGTTTTTTTATTATAACTGTTCACTGAGTTCCGGGCAGACACTTCATAATTATGATGTGAGACTCAAAACAGATAATGACAACTCCGCTGAACCTAACAGTAAGATACCCCTCACACTGTAACAAATTGACACATTTATACTCTAATAAACAAATAACGCAACCCTGGAATTCATTGTTTTTCCAAATATGCGTTGCCCAAACCGGAGTGTCCACCGCTTTTTGTCTCTATTAAATGGTCAATATTGCTCTCTTGACAACAGAGAAAATTACTCTGTTGTTTGACGTGTGCAAAGCTGCAATGAATAGGAAATTTCGGGGAGACATGGGCTCATCACAGGGCACTGAGCTTGAGGTAAAAAAAACGACCGCTCTGTTTCGCGATCTGCAGAGCGGCATCAGAGGTTTTCTTATCGAGTGCCCGTCCAGAAATGTGGACCTACTATGGACGGGCACTCGTTAAGAACTTCAGCCTTTCCAGTCGGACTAAGGCAGCCGGACCGGTTATACAACTCAAAACAGCTTCCTTAAGCGTCCTGCAACAATACTTCCGTCTTTATCAGGACCTCGCTTCTCTGTATCTATACAGCGGGGCTCGAAATGGGCCTCAACTCCAGACCGAAACTTATAGTTGTTCCAAAAGGAAAAAGTAAATGATTACTGTTTAAAATTATAAGAATGCATCTCTCCCCGTTACGAATGATCGTAACTTAGTCGAATAACGATTTTGAATAGAGCTTCGGACGGACGAGAGTCGCTGGTTCTAACGAATACTCAGAAGTAGATTATAAAAAAATCTCTCTATAAGTTTCTCGAAATACCGGCAATATGCTTTCTTCGTTTATTAAACATTCCTTTTGGTGATTATTATGACAAATAAATCAAATAAATATACGGCATTTATAGGGCTCGACCCCTCTGTGTCAATGTAAGTGAGACATCTACCCCTTGAAAAATTAGTGTAGGGC
>JAHLLM010000031.1 GCA_020444175.1 Desulfobulbaceae bacterium
TGAATAGTTACGGCCTGGAGTTGAGGCCCATTGCGAGCCCTCGCTGAATAAATACAAGCAAAGTAACTATTCACAAGGTCGCTTATCTGTGTTAGGCCAGTCTCGTGAAGATTGATAGACTATCTCGTGCCTGTCCATAAATGGCCCTTTTGACCGATATCTGCGTTATGCTTAAAAAATTATCCTCGGGATATCGTATATATGCCTCCGGTAATTTTTTGCGCAATCCTTGATCTCGAACAAAATGACCTATTTCTGGACAGACACCAGTTAAAAATTGTCGCTTTCCTGTCGCCAAGTTTCCAATACTGGATTCCCGCCTCCGCGGGAATGACATAACCAAGCCCATCGTCACTCCCGCGGAGGCGGGAGTCTAGCAGGCTGTTGAGAAATGTAGCGAGCGTAGCGGAGACAAGGATTTATGCCCTTTAGGGTAAAAATGAGGCGAAAAAGCACAGTTTACATGGAGTAAATGAGCATTTCGGAGTCTCACTCTGTTCGCTTACCTGAGCCGAATTTTGACGCAGTATCAGCAGATAGCGAACAAAGTGAGACTTCGAGCGCAGTAGTTTTTCAACAGCCTGTTAGGCTTTCTGTGAAGCTCTGAGAGAGCTGAACATCAACAACTTAAAATGAAACAGCAAGGGATTTTTTTAATGAAAATGACAGTTGGTAGAAAACTGATCTCCAGCTTTTTAGGTGTAGCTTTTATAGTTCTTCTGTCGGGGCTTGTGGGCATATTTCAATTAAACAAGGTGTCAAGCTCGACAAATATAATTGCCAACGAAAAAGTCCCTTTCCAATTTGCTGTTATGAATGCGGCTCTCTCCCTGGAAGAGACCCAGAAAAAAATGGTCGAGTATATTAACGCCAGTTCTGATCTGGAGAAGATTGAAAATCTTCTTATTCAGCATCTTGACAAATTCGACATGTGGATTTCCATGTTGAAAAACGGAACAGATTCAAACGAATTCAAGCAAAGCAACGCTGAAAAAATATATACCGCTATGCAGTTGAATATTTCCGTTCCAAAAGGATCAAAGGATATGCTTGCCCAGATCGATCAAGTTGCCAAGCAGAGCACGAACTTAAGAAAAGACATTAATCACCTGGTAGAGTCGCACAAAAAATTTGTCCATTACTCCGTAACCGTTGCCAATAGAAACTATCCCCTGCCCGCATTTCTCAACCTTGCCCAACGCCATCACCTTGACTGGTACAAACAATTAAAAGACACAATAAACACGGAAACAACTTTTACCGGGGAAACAGAACAAACTCAAGGGCTCATTGGCACATGGCTATCTCATTACCAAGTTGACAACAAAGAATTAATGGAAACTGTCAACAAACTGAAAAAACAGCACGCAAAACTCATGGCACTTGCCATCAAAATCAATAAAACACCGACTTATAAACAAAAGGAAAAACTCCTGCGCCGCGGCATAGGATCAATTGTAAAAATTGAGAGATATTTTGCAGAGTTACACGAATTAAGTGACGTCCTCTACAAAGATATTGAAAGTGTACAAGAAAGCAAATTATCAAATCTTTCCGTTTCGGTAAACGCCATAAATTCTGAACTGGACAATTTGGTTGACAAGGTCGCAAAAGAGCTGACTGATGCAGTGAAAAAAAGCGAGAATGCAAAAAAAACAGGTTCAAATTCTCTGATTTTATTAACTTTTGCTGCAGTCGTAATCGCCTCACTACTCGGAACTTTTATTTCAAAAAATATCTTTAAAACCCTTGGCGGTGAACCAGACGACATGTCAGATCTTGCCCATCAAATTGCTAATGGCAACCTGACGAGCAACAGAAATACTCAAGAGCAAAACTCAACGGGACTTTATAAGTCCTTATTAAAGATGTCTGACAATATCCGCAACATTCTCCTTACGATCTCAGAAAACAGCAACCAGGTTGCGGCATCATCTGAAAAACTACTAGAAACATCCAGTCAGATGGCAACCGGTGCGGAAGAGCTTACAGCTCAGTCAGGTACAGCGGCAGTATCTATTGATGAAATAACTGCAAACATGCAAACTATTTCAGGTACAGCAGAACGCGTATCAACAAACTCTGTAGAAATTTCAGCAAATTCTGAAGAGATGTCAGGAAACATCAACAGTATTGCCGCAGCGATCGAAGAAATGTCCGCTTCCATTAAAGAGGTAGCAGAAAACTGTGTCATGGCCTCAGAACAGGCGCAACAATCAAGCAAATCAAGTTCTGAGTCAAGCGAAAAAATTAACCAGCTCTCCCAATCAGCAGATGAGATAAGCAATGTCATTAATATAATAACAGAAATCAGTGAGCAAACCAAACTGCTCGCTTTAAATGCAACAATTGAGGCAGCCCGGGCAGGGGAAGCAGGAAAAGGATTCGCCGTAGTAGCAAATGAAGTCAAAGACCTGGCCAAACAGACCGCTGAAGCAACAATGCAAATTGCCACACAAATTCAAGAGATCCAGAATCAGACGAAGGAAGTTGTTAAAAACATAAACAACACAGTCGACTTTAATCAAAAAGTAAACGAGATAACCGCCACCATTGCCGCCGCAGTTGAGGAGCAATCAGCAACAACGAGTGACATTGCACAAACCATGGCGACAAGCGTCAATGTGTCAGAAAAAAACACCAGTGCCATGAAAGAACTTGCCACTAATATTGAAAATGAAATATTAGTCAGTGTCAGGGATGCAGCACTTGGAGTGGAAGCGATTTCGTCAAATATCGGTGGAGTAAGCAGTATTGCAAACGAATCTGCACAGGGTGCCAGTGGAATCAAAAATGCGGCATCAGAACTCGCCAACATGGCCAGCAAACTTCAAGCTGAGGTTTCGAGATTCACTTTGTAGTTTTTTTCTGAATGATGAGGTAGTTAGTGTCTGTCCAGAAATAGGTCATTTTGTTCGAGATCAAGGATTGCGCAAAAAATTACCGGAGGCATATATACGATATCTCGGTGTCTCGCCGAGGCTCGCTTACCGGAGGATAATTTTTTAAGCATGACGCAGATATCGGGCAGGTAAGCGAGCCCGCGAGACTCCGAAAGGGCCATTTATGGACAGGCACTAGTTAATTTATTGTAGAGAAACAAATTTCTACCTTTTTACAGCAAGCGAGAGCTATCATCTCCATATTTCGTATCAAGGACAGAAAAAGCATACATAAAATATACTTTTATCCCGGACGAGTCTCGGCTCCTTTTTTTGTCAAAGAAAAAAGTTATTTCGCCCCGAGGTGCTAAACCAACACTCCAAGCAGTGCCTTTCCACTTTTTCTTTCATAGCTAAAAATAAACATTTCCCTGTCTCTTCTTTTGCTTGCTGCCCGCAAAAAATTTGCTCTGTATTTGTCATGGGCTCACCCAAGCCCCTAGAACTTAAGCAGCTGGTTAAATGCCCCAACATCTGCCATATTTCCAAAAAAAATGGTCAAATGCCCCACACCCCCAAACAAAGCAAAAGTGTGACACAAAGTATACACGACAACCACCTGAAATCACAAAGAAAAAAATATCAAAAAAAATACTTCCTGGCACACTTGATGCAGCACACTAAGTGCAAACACAAACATTTCCCATGCCCATGAAAAGACCAAACCTGTTGCGAGGCAGGGACGGAAAACCACGGATTTCATGACGAAAGAGCCGGGTTGCCCTGGGTGCCATGACACCCTTCAAAGAGCGACTTCTCCTAACTGAGAGTTGCGGGAGGTGAAAATGAAAAAAATTCGATTTGCACCAAAACTTCTTGTTCTCTCTTTAGGAATGTTTCTTGCTCCAGCTCTTCTTTTCAGCCCCTCGGATGCACCGGCAAAAGACGCAGGTGTTGCGGATTTACCTAAAAACCCAAAGAGGTATCTCTCCCAGTTTATCGACAAGCACAAAATGAGGCTACGTGCCGCACCAAAACCAGTGAGTGACCCAGGCAGCCGAGCCCTTGCCGCCTTCAACAGAGGCGACTTGGAAAAGGCCCACAGCGTTATACTCAAGGCTACGCTAGGACATTCTTCCAAGCAGGCAACTCAGAATCAGTCCCAGAAAAAGGATGCCCTCATGGACATCAGAGATAATATCAGCTTTCATTACCTGAAGGATCTGGTAACACACAACAAGCTCCCGAAAAATTTGCTTTCCCCTAGCCTTGCCATGTCCCACTTGGACAAACGCGGATACAGAAGCGACAATCTTGACGTCTATTGCTTCCCAACCAGAATAGAGGAGCGAAAAGATAGAAGCAAGCAGTGCTCTGATGCTCTCCCAGTAAATGATGTGCTGCATTATCTGGAAAAAATTGAACAGAGATAATCATGCAAGAGGAAGCAAAGCGACTCGATTATTCTGATTTGCCATAGAGACTTTCCCCTCACTCAAAAGGGCAAAGTCCTCTATGGTTCATGATGCCAGAGAACTCTTACCTTTATTTATGGGAAATTAAGCCTCTCACATCTGTTAGACTTCAGAAATAAGCCACCTGCAGATTTTGATGTAAAAATTAAACCTGCCCAGCTTGTTCTGCATTGTTTTCAGGAGTTAAACAATTCAACTTTAACTTTTTATGAGAATTTGCACAGTCGCGAAGGTAAAGGCTAATTAAGTTTTTATAAGGAACCCCTGTCTCTTCAGCAACTCCTTTGAAATAATCAATAACATCGATGCCAAGATAAAGAGTTTCTCGCTTTTTGAGATGCTTTGTATAGGGGTTTTTGACAGATTCTGAAAAATCGTATTCTATTCTCATGGCAAAAACCTCCTATATTGATTTTTCTCTTTTTTGTTTGCCTTCCTTGCTGAAATAATTCTTACAACTTCTTCATTTTCGTCACTATTTCTGGTGCAGTATCAAACAACCAGTGGGCGTAATACAGCTTTCAAACGAAGAAGGACAAATTTTTCTTCCTCTTTTGAGTGATTTGGACCAAAAAAGACTGATTTAGCTTCCTCAAAAGAGATTTTGTGTTTAGCCAAATTTGCCTCAGTTTTTTAATTGTCCAATTCGGGAAATATTTCCCCCATAAAGAAAAAATAATTATTATATAATTACAGATCAAGTTATTTTGCCTCCAATGAGAATTGAACTCGCATGGGATATTGATATATAAGGAAACATAATAATTTTGCTCTGCAAAATATGAAGAATTTTATAATGCATCACAGGAGCAGCAAAGAGACACAGGGCAAAAAAAAGCTACACCACGATAAGCGATGCAACTTTTTAAAAGAAATATATGGTGGAGGTAAGCGGGATCGAACCGCTGACCTCTTGAATGCCATTCAAGCGCTCTCCCAGCTGAGCTATACCCCCATCTTTTTATTTTGAAACTGCAAAATTTGACCACATATAATCTTTTTGAATTATGACTGTCAAGCATTTTCTCTTTCTGCCCTGTCCTTGTTTTCCATCAGAGTTTAATTCTTCAAACAGAGCCATTTCTCTTGCTAACACTTTTTTTGTTTGATAAAGTATTTTGTTTACAAATTTTGGGCATTAACGTGATTCTATTGAAATTTAACCATACAGGAAAAGATTGATGTTTTCTCCTTTTGATTCTTTATTCGGCTGGCTCTCAAACGACCTGGCAATTGATCTTGGAACAGCAAATACGCTCGTTTATGTTAAGGGAAAAGGCATCGTCCTTCGAGAGCCTTCCGTGGTTGCGGTTCGCAAGGATGGTCGAAGCAATAAGGTTCTGGCTGTGGGCAAAGAAGCCAAAATGATGCTTGGCCGTACGCCGGGCAACATCGTCGCTATCCGTCCAATAAAAGATGGCGTTATTGCCGACTTCGAAGTAACCGAAGCCATGCTTCGCTATTTCATCAATAAGGTTCACAACAGAAGAACACTCGTTCACCCCAGGATTATCGTCAGTGTTCCGTCGGGAATTACCCAGGTTGAAAAAAGAGCGGTCCGGGAATCTGCCGAATCTGCAGGAGCAAGAGAGGTCTATCTCATAGAGGAACCCATGGCCGCTGCCATTGGTGCAGGTCTGCCTATTACCGAACCTACTGCCAACATGATTGTTGACATCGGCGGAGGCACCACCGAGGTTGCCGTTATTTCGCTGGCCGGTATTGTTTACGCCAAATCTGTCAGGGTTGCCGGAGACAAAATGGATGAGGCAATTCTGCAGCACATTAAACGCAAGCACAATCTTGCCATTGGAGAACACTCCTCTGAGGTGATAAAAACAACCCTGGCCGACGTCATGCCCGAGCCTCCATATGAGACAATGGACATCAAGGGCCGGGATCTGGTATCTGGAGTGCCGAAGACACTGACCATTGACTCGGGAGAGATCAAGGAAGCAATTTCCGAACAGGTTGACGCCATCATCGAAACAGTCAAGATGGCTCTGGAGCTGACTCCTCCGGAACTGTCCGCCGACATTGTTGACCAGGGTATCGTCTTAACCGGTGGAGGCGGGATGCTTCGCAATCTTGACAAACGACTGAAAGAAGAAACAGGTCTGCCGATTATTATTGCTGAAGACCCATTGTCTTCCGTTGTTCTTGGTTCCGGCAAAGCGCTTGAAAATATAGATGTCCTTAAAGAGGTAATGGTAAACTAGCGCCATTTCCGGAACAACAAGAACAAAATCCCCTCTGGCCGGGCATTGGAAATCGACTCAAAACGATTCACGCAGGATACTTATTTCTTGGTATTTCTTGTAATTTCGTCAATCGCTTTTGCTTACCGTTTGCCATAGCAGTACCATCACAGCAAGATGAGAAAATCAAAAAAAAAAACGAAGCATATAAAGGTTTATCTCCTCTTTGGCACCATAATCACCTTTATACTCATCCTCATTGCCTCGACACTGGGGCGTCAGGAGCTGAACGGCCCCCAGAGGCTCGCTCTTGAGATCATTGGCAAGGGCCAGTATGTAATCACGCGAATAACCACCGGCATTTCCAATGTATGGTATGGCTATATCAACCTGCTCGATGTGCGGGATGAAAACGAACGGCTCCGACAGGAGCTGGACAAATTCAAAACCACAAATATCGCCTATCGGGAAGCGGTTGCAACCAACGTCCGACTCAGTAAACTTCTGCAGGTGAAAGACACCCTGCCACCGCCTACTCTTACGGCACAAATAGTGGGCCGAGATCCCTCTCTCTGGTTCCGGACTATTATTATTGATCGGGGCAGCAGCGAAGGAGTCGAAAAAGGCATGCCCGTTGTAACAGTGGAAGGAGTAGTGGGGCAGATACTCGACGCCTCTCCTAACTACTCAAAAGTCCTGCTGGCAAACGACCCGAACAGCGCCATTGACGTGCTTGTCCAAAAAAACAGGGTCCAGGGAATTATCAAGGGCAAAGGCAGCAGCGGCTTACATCTCCTTTATGTCCTTAAAAATGCCGATGTTGAAGAAGGAGACCGGATTGTCACATCAGGATTGGGAGATATTTTCCCTAAAGGACTGCCTGTAGGCAGCGTGGCACGCGTCACAAAGAGCAAACGTGGCATGTTTCAAAAAATCGAAGTGGAACCGGCGGTTGACTTTACCCAGTTGGAATATCTCATTATTATTATGCGCGAAAGCTCTCTGGCCGAGCAAAATTTTGAAAAAAACAACCATTAACAATGCCCGTATTTTTTTATTTCTTTCTTGCTGTCTGCCTGCTTATCCTGCAGACATCATTTTTGACCAGCCTGCCGGACTGGCTCGGCAGGCCGGACCCGCTTTTTATACTGATTGTCTTTATAGCAGTGAGGCTGCAACCACCCCATGCCCCCGTGCTTCTTCTGCTGCTTGGATTGATCATGGATATTTTTTCAGGTATTTTTCTCGGCATTTATCCCATTGCATATCTGCTTCTCTTTTTTATATTGTACGCCCTTTCCAGAAGACTTATCATCCATGAACAAGTGCACCAGATACCACTGGTCCTTTCCTGCTACCTCTTTGTCAATGGACTGCTCTTTGGCATAGCGAGTTTTCTTGCCCCTGAAAACTCCTTGGTCTGGAACTGGAAAAAAGTGCTGCTGCAAATGCTTCTTCTGGGAATCATGACACTCCCCCTTTTTGCATTTTTTGATTTCCTTGATTCCTGGCTGACCCCGAAAAAGGCATACATGTTTTTTCAGCGGAAAAGACAGAAAAACACATTCAGAGACTAACGACACCTCCAGAGTATCATGCCAAAAATTCGGAGACCACTTGAACAAATAAACAAGATCGACGAGGAAGAACTTCTTATCCTTAAAAAGAGGGTTGATATTGCCACGGCAATTATCATTATCTTTGTCGCTTTTCTCATTGCTCGTCTCTGGTTTCTGCAGATACACAAAGGGGAGGAATACGGCAGACTTTCGGAAAACAATCGCATCCGCATTCAGGAAACCCAGGCTCCACGGGGAAACATCCTTGATCGCCACGGACGAATCATTATTACCAATCGTCCTTATTTCAATCTCGTCTGGACCAAGGAAGATGCGCCTGACCCGGATTATGTGATTAAACGACTTTCACGTATCCTGAATGAAGATATATCCACCCTGCTTTCCCGCATCCGAGAGGCAAGCGGACGCCCGCGTTACGTCCCCATACTCCTGAAAGAGGACATTGACTGGAAAACGCTGGTCTACATCGAGAACCACCATTTCGAACTGCCTGGTGTTCGAGTAGAAGCTGTTCCCAGCAGGGATTATCTTTACCAGAATCTTGCTTCGCATCTCATAGGTTACCTGGGAGAAATCAGCAAGGAAGAACTCAAAAAGAAAGAATATAGTAATTATCAGGGGGGCGATCCCATTGGTAAAATGGGGATAGAGAAAGTTTTTGAAAAAGAACTTCGCGGCGAAAAGGGGCACCGTTATCTTGAGGTCGATGTTCACGGCTTTGAGCAGCAGGAACTGGAGCAACAGGACCCATTGCCGGGCAGGGATCTGCAGCTCACCCTGGACATTGACATACAGCGTACTGCTGAAAAAGCCCTGGAAGGATTAGGAGGCGCAGTTGTGGCAATGGAGGTGAATACCGGCAATCTCCTTGCCCTGGCCAGTTCTCCTCCTCTGCAACTCGAAGAGTTCGTTGGTGGCATTTCATCAAAGGCCTGGAAAAAACTCCTGGAGAATCCGCTGCATCCACTCTTCGACAAAACAATACAGGGGCAGTATCCTCCCGGCTCCACCTACAAAATTGTCACGGCTCTAGCAGGACTTGCCGAAGGGGTTATTACCCCGGAGACCATTCTTTACTGTCCCGGTTCCATGAGATTGCATGGCCGCCGCTACGGCTGCTGGAAGGCATCCGGCCATGGAGCAGTCAGCCTTACCCAGGCCTTGGCTGAATCATGTGATGTCTATTTTTACCAGGTTGGTTTAAAAGTAGGTGTCGACAAGCTGGCAACGTATGCCGAAAGCCTGGGACTGGGTCAAAAAACAGGCATAATCCTTGAGAACGAAAAAGAAGGACTTGTACCCACGTCAGACTGGAAAAAAAGGAGAAAAAACGAGTCGTGGCAGGAAGGAGAGACTCTTTCGGTCTCCATCGGACAGGGCTTTAATCTGACAACTCCACTGCAGGTCTGCAGAATGACAGCCGCCATTGTGAACGGAGGCAAAATATTACGACCGCATATTATTGCAGAAATCAAAGATCCGGACGGCTCTACCATTCAAAAAACAGAGCCGGAAGTCGTTGGAGAGGCATTCGGCAACGCACAACAGAGAAATTCCATCATTAAAGGCCTTGTCGCTGCTGTTAACAACAGACACGGCACTTCAGGCAATGCAAAACTCGCCAACATAACAGTGGGAGGTAAAACCGGTACGGCCCAGGTGGTTCGCATGAAAAAATTTAAAAGCATGCCCGAGGCCGAACTACCCAGAAAGTACAGGGACCATGCCTGGTTTACCTGTTTTGCCCCGGCAGAAAATCCTGAAATCGCCATAACCGTCCTTATTGAACATGGCGGACATGGGGGGTCAGCCGCAGCCCCCATTGCAAAAAAAATCCTGGAAGAATATTTTAAAGATAGATTGAAACAGGATGTTGAACCTTGAACCTTGAACCTTGAACTAGTGTAAACAATGTTTCGTTTTGACAGAAGACTTTTACAACATTTTGATTGGATCATCATGCTCTGGATTATGCTCATTGCAACTATGTGCCTGATGAATCTCTACAGTGCCATTTATCCGTCAAAACCCCTAAGCACACCGGTTTACATAAAGCAGCTCTACTTCTTTATCATGGGTATGGGAATTATTCTGGCCATTATCAGTGTTGATTACCGTATTTTTATGTCCTGGAATTACCCCATATACGGAGCAGTCTGCCTGCTTCTTCTCTACGCCCTGTTGCTGGGGAAATCCCAGGCAGGTACCCAACGCTGGATCAACCTCGGTTTTTTTAACCTGCAGCCCTCGGAACCGGCTAAACTGATGCTTGTCATAACCCTGGCGAGTTTTTATTCCCGGAAGGATACCGGAAAAGGATTCACCCTGAAAGAGCTGGGCGTCCCTATTCTGCTGACAGCCGTGCCCTTCCTGCTCATATTAAAACAACCGGACCTGGGCACGGCCCTCATGCTCGGCTTTATTTTTGTCTCCATGACATTGTTTGTGAAGTTGAAGTGGCAAACCCTGAGCATCTTGCTGGGGGTCTGCTCCTCGATGATTCCTATTGCCTGGAAGTTTCTTCTCAAACCCTACCAGCGCCAGAGGATCGAAACATTCCTCAATCCTGAATCAGATCCATTACGGACGGGCTATCACATTATGCAGTCCAAGATCGCTGTGGGCAGTGGGTTGACATTCGGTAAAGGATATCTGCAGGGCACCCAGGGACATCTGGACTTTCTTCCGGAACGCCATACAGACTTTGCCTTTTCAATCTGGGCCGAAGAATTCGGCTTTTTCGGATCGGTAATTTTTTTATCCGTTTATTTTTTCCTGGTGCTCTGGGGCTTGAACAGCGCTGTTTCCTCAAGAGACAAATTCGGCACGCTGCTCTGTATCGGCGTGGTTTCGCTCCTCTTCTGGCAGGCGTTTATCAACCTTGCCATGGTCATGGGCATGCTGCCGGTAGTTGGAATGCCTCTGCCGCTTTTCAGTTACGGCGGTTCATCACTCATGACCTCCATGGCAGGCATAGGCATTCTGATAAGTGTGCGAATGAGACGATATCAGGTACCGAGCTGATTGGCGGGACTGTTTGCGGGGGAGGTTTGAAGACAGGTGAAAACCGTAGGTTGGCGTTGAGTGGATCTTGGCAACTCATTATGTTGGGTTTCGCCGGGAGCTCTTTCCCCCCGCAATGTTGAGAGGAAAGCAGTTAAACGAAACCCAACATAACCTTCTGGTGGCGCTCAACCACAACCTACAGGGAAGTGGTCGACAGAGAATGATCGGGAAAATTCACGACTGGTTCCCACGGAGCACCGTGGGAACCAGAAAAAAACAATAATCAGATAGAATCTATGATTGCATTGAAGGTCGGGCTGGGACGCATGGCCTGAGTTGTCTTTTGGTTGTCAGGGCGGTAATAGCCGTCAATATCAGCAGGTTTGCCCTGGGCAGCATTAAGCTCGGCAATAATTTTTTCCTCATTCTCCCCAAGCCCCTGTGCTACTTTTACAAAGCGCCCCTGTACATCGGCATCCCCATCCTGTTCAGCCAGGGCCTGCGCCCAGTATAAAGCCAGATAAAAATGGCTCCCTCTGGTATCCAGCTCATTCACCTTGCGGGAGGGCGACTTTTCGTTTTCCAGAAATTTTCCAATTGCCTGATCAAGAGTTCTGGCATAGAGTTCGGCTTTCTCATTCTTGAATGTACTGTAAATATGCTCAAATGAAGGCACGAGCGCGCAAAACTCACCAAGTGAATCCCAGCGGAGATGCCCTTCTTTGAGAAACTGCTGCACATGCTTTGGTGCCGAACCGCCGGCTCCGGTCTCAAACAGACCTCCGCCATTCATGAGAGGGACGATGGAAAGCATTTTTGCACTGGTACCCAGTTCAAGAATAGGAAACAGGTCGGTGAGATAATCACGCAGGACATTGCCGCTGACAGAAATTGTGTCCTCTCCCTTCCGTATTCTTTGCAAGGAAAACCGCATGGCCTCCTCAGGCTGCATTATGCGGATATCAAGACCCGCTGTATCGTGGTTTGGCAGATATTTTTTTACTTTTTCAATGAGCAGGGCATCATGCCCCCTGTTTTCATCAAGCCAGAAAATTGCCGGGGTTCCAGTGGCCCTGGCCCGATTAACCGCAAGCTTCACCCAGTCCTGGATCGGCGCATCTTTTGTCTGGCATCCCCTGAAAATATCCCCCTCTTCAACCGGCTGTTCAACAAGTGTCTGTCCGGCATCGTCAACAATGCGGATCGTACCTGTTCCCGGCGCTACGAAGGTTTTGTCGTGGGAGCCGTACTCCTCTGCTTTCTGAGCCATCAAACCGACATTTGCCACGCTTCCCATGGTGGACGGATCAAATGCACCATTCTTTTTGCAGTCTTCAACAACCTCCTGGTAGATTGTTGCATAGCACCTGTCGGGAACCATGGCGATGGTATCATGCAATTTATCATCAGGCCCCCACATCCTGCCGCCGTCGCGAATGAAAACCGGCATGGATGCGTCGACAATGACGTTGTTCGGCACATGTAAATTCGTGATACCCTTGCTTGAATCCACCATGGCAAGTTCGCATTGGGTTTCATAAAGAGCTTCAATATCTGCCTCAATTTCCGCCTTTTTGGCTTCGGGCAGCGTGTCAATCTTGGCATAGAGATCACCCAGACCGTTGTTGACATTCACCCCAAGCTCCTGCAAAACAGATGCATGCTTTTCAAAAACATCCTTATAAAAGACAGCAACGCAATGCCCGAACATAATCGGATCGGACACCTTCATCATGGTTGCTTTGAGATGCAGGGACAACAGGACGTTGTCATTCTTGGCCGCCTCAATCTGTTCGGCATAGAATTTCCTTAAAGAGCCAACATTCATGACAGAGGCATCAATAACCTCATCTGCAAGCAGTGCTGTTGCCTCCTTAAGGACCGTTGTGCTGCCGTCTGCAGAGGCAAACTCGAACCGCACATCGCACGCTTTGCTGACAGCAACTGATTTCTCACTGCCGTAAAAATCTCCGTCTGCCATATAAGCAACACGTGATTTGGAGACATCAGGCCAGTCTTTCATCAGCCTGTGGGGATTCTGCTTGCCAAAGCGCTTAACAGAGGCTGCCGCCCGGCGGTCAGAGTTTCCTTCCCTCAGTACCGGATTAACGGCACTGCCCAGCACCTTGGCAAATCGGCTGTGAAGCTCTTTCTCCGCTTCTGTCTTGGGTTCATCAGGATAATTGGGGATATCATAGCCTTTATCCTGCAGCTCTTTAATCGCACCTTTTAATTGCGGAATTGAAGCACTGATATTGGGAAGCTTAATGATATTTGTTTCCGGCAGCTTGGCCAGCTTACCCAACTCATCGAGATAATCAGGTATTTTTTGACTTTCCGTCAGGTTTTCCGGGAAATTCGCGATAATTCTTCCGGCAAGGGAGATATCCTTTGCTTCAACAGCAATCCCTGATCCTTTTGTATATGCCCGGAGAACAGGGAGCAAAGAGTAGGTTGCCAGGGCGGGTGCTTCATCAACTTCTGTGTAAATTATCTTTTGTGTTGTCATATCGTTGTCCTTTATTTCATGTCGGTATCTCCTGATTTCGACAACCACCGATTATGTCCGTGTTTACCGATAAGAGCAGAATGCCTGATAGTTACATTTTCATCTCCATGTTTTTCGTCAAGATTTTTCGAAAAACGAGAGAATGTAAACCTGTATTTCACTGCTTCGCAAAAAGCGAGGCAAAGTAAAATACGAGAAAAAAATCATTAGCATATACTGTATGGGATTGCAAACAGCATATTCACGGAAACGTAAGAATGAATGCCCTCCGACTCGGAAACAGATACCAGGGAGCCGGATACCGGCTGCTGTTTGGATATCTATTCAATGCGGAAGCATTGTGACTATAACCGAAAATCAGCTGATGTGGTGGACTTTATGTAAGATATATATTTCAGATCGCAGGATGAGGTGAGGGTGATCTGCTGCGATATGACGGAGGAGAATACCAGCGGCAACCTGGAGGCAGCCATCCAGGTTTGACAGGACGAACATTTTATGCGCCTCGCATTCAAGCTCTACGGAACGCAAACCCTACTGCGAAAGACAGATCGGAACGCACAGAACTCCGATCTGTCTTGGTAAACAGTCATTAATTTGACGCAAAACGGCGTTTGAAACTCAGAGACACGCTGCCGAACCAGCCGCCCCCAAGCTGTACGGACTCCATTCCCATCTGGGTGGTATGATTGAGATCCTCATACAGTGGAAGGCCTGCTGTCAGGCGAAGATTAAAATTCCCGCCAAGGGCTGTAAGAAACCTCCAGGAGGCAACACCGGTGAGCATACTTCTCGAACCTCCACTGTTGCCTACATCATCACCATCCAGCTCATTCCTGTCATAATGAACCGTATCAGCCTCAACACCGACCATTACATCATAATTTGGCGTGTAATGCAGAGCGACCCCCAAACGGGCCTCATCGCCGAACTTGAAGTTGTCGCTATTTTCCAGTTTATGTGTATAGCCGGCCATGCTATGCAGCCAAAAATCCTTATAGCGATAGGTATAAAGCAGCCCTCCACCGAAGGTGAAATCCCCGGTGCCCATCTGCAGTCCCGGCTTGGCAATATACTCCTCTTCAAAATCACCTGTTGGCAGGCTGACTTCAGCAAGCAGTGTTGTAAAATGATTATAATAAATGCTTTTCAGAAAATTGTAGCGCAGGGAAATCGAGACATCACTGAGGCCGCTGTTTTTGTCGGTAACTGTTCTGTTGCCGCCCATGGTGTACATTTCCATCTCTTTGTCCAGATATGATGCATTGGCATCCAGCGTCAACGTATCCGTGACTCCGTAGGTCCCCATGAGCATGGTGCCATCTGCTTTCATTTCTTTGGGGCCCATCATCTGACCCGGTCGCTCTATGAAATCACCTGGTTCCACAGAATCAGAGCCGACCTTAACAGTGTCCATTTTCATTTGCATAACGCCAAGGCCAATACCAGATGACCCTTTCGCGGGCAGCACGGCGGTCTTTATCCGAGCCGGCATGGTCATGGCTGTGGGAGAAATAGTCAAAAGGGCCTGGGAGAAGGTAACAAGCTCTCCACCATATGCATCCTTGAAATGCTGCGCCTCCGCGCGGTCCTGAAAGGCAATAATGCTGGGCAGCATATCAGGAATGATTTTACTTGAAAGCACATAAATCGCCTCCTGAGCCTGCAGTGTCTTTTCAGACAGAAAATCTTTAACAAGAAGAGATTTAAAGGCATCCGGTCCTCCTTCATCCACCACTAAACGAAGCAAACAGGCCAGACCGCAGGACTGAACGAGCTTACCATCATTATATTCCAGCTTCCCGGCTGTTTTCTGATACTCATCAATATACATGCCGCAAACCTGACAAGCCGGACGGTCCTCCTGCCCTGCTGCGGCAAACGCCGCAGGGATACAGAACAACATTAGAAAAACAACAATCATTTTTTTCATACATTTTCTCCTCACAGTAAAGACTTGTTTAACTGAGTTTGAATAACTCAGAATAATAACCATTCAACTACTTGATAATCTTTCTCAACTATTTAATCACATTCAGCAGAAAATTATAACATTTTTTTGCCGCAGCAATTTACTTCAGTCAAACAGAGAAGATAAAAAAAGTCTATGAGGAAATTTCAAGTCAGGAATGAGAGGGAAAAACCAGCGGAACACAACAAAAAATTCAAATATACATACTGGAAGGGAGAGGTGTTTAGGGAACAGGACTTGTAAAACAATCACTTCGCCCCATATCATCGAGAAGAAGTGACAGGTCAGAGCTGTCAACTGCGCCGTCATTGGTGAGGTCGGCCAGGCAAGGGGTTGTTTCCGAACAATCAAAACGACCGGTTTCAGCAGCAAATACGAAGACATCACTGCCATCAACATCACCGTCGACATCCAGGTCTGATATACAAAGATTGATTCCCGGGATAAGCGCCAGGGCTCCCGGCAGGCTGACAAAACCAGACCCGTAATCATTATCAGGGCCAGTTAGCCCCTGATCCCAGGCTGATTGCCGCACAATATTTTCAAGGTCTGTCACTGTCAATGTTGGCGCAGCGCTGAGCAGCAACGCCATTGCCCCTGCAACCTGAGGAGCGGCAAAGGAGGTTCCGGTCACGGAGGTATACGGATTGACGTTCGGAATGCCGTAAATCGTGGTCAGGTCAGCTGTTTTAATACTGACCCCCGGGGCGACGACATCAGGAAAAACTCCATCAGGATCACAGGGAGATGGTCCCCGGCTGCTGAAATCGGAAAGAGTATCAGTAAAATCAGTTGCTCCCACGGCAAATGACTCTGAGTAATTGGCCGGACTGACACTGGTATAGGGCAGAGGCCCCTTGTTGCCGGCAGAAAAAACCACTGCTATTTCAGCAGCCTTGAGCATTTGAATATCAGTCAGGAACTCTTGATAGCATTGGTTGAGCTGCTCAGGAAATCCCCAGGAATTATTAACAATGTCCGGGGAATCATCGGTAAGCGGATCGCCATCGGGATCAAGCAGCCACTGATAACCAAGATGAATGGCACTCAAAGATGCCTCTCCCTGGTCATTAAAAATCTTAACGCCAATCCACTGTGCTCCGGGAGCGACACCTATGGCAGAGCCACCGGCATCGCCCCCCACCATGAGACCCATAACCTGCGTTCCATGGCCATCCGAGTCATGCGGGAGGGCATATTCATTATTCGGATCATACCAACTATTGCTGCCGCCCCGCCAGCTATTCATCAGATCAGGATGATCAAAGTCTACTCCAGTATCCATATTGGCAACCACGACCCCCTGCCCGGTGTAACCGAGATTCCATAAATCAGGGACGCCGATGGCGTCAATATTCCATTCTGGAAGAGAAGAACTGTTCATGGTTTGCGGGGAAAGAGTGACAACGGCATCGAGTTTGACCGAGGCAACTGCAGGATGATTCGCGAGTCTTTTAATGAGTCGCGGCTTGGCAGTAAATGCTATGGAGTTGACCAGCCAGAGCGAACGAAATTTTCTGCCCTGAAAAAGGCTTATTAAATTTTTCAGGGGCTTTTGTGATCTGTTTGCCTTTTCTCGCAGATCGGTGATCAGTTTTTTCTGACGAAGCCTTTTAGAAAGCTTTCTATATGCTTGAGGATTAACCTGATCGCGAAGAGTTACAATAACAGGTATTTCGTCGCTCTGACTCATGACATCAAGGCGACTCTGAAGCTCAGGGCGGATTTGTGCAGACAATGCGGCCTGCCCTGCAAAAAGGGCAAGAAACAGACAAATTATAAATATTTTGACTTGTTTCAGCATGTCTCTTCCTCTTACTCATATAATAACTCAGCCCTGCAGCAAAATTGACAAAAAAACTACTCAACAACGAGGTCCTCTGCCTTGAACTCTCCCATAACCACTGTTACCTTGTTGCCTACTTTAACAAATCCGTTAGGATTCGAAAAAAGAGAAAAATAAATGCGTCCGGCATCGGGCTCCATGTCCGTTTGCCGGAGCGAACCTATTTTCGGGGTACTCGGTACTGCCAGCTTCAGTCCGCTGGCCTGATCCATGAGGTACGTTTTCAATTTCGGATCATGCATGATCTTCACGGCTTTTTTAGGGTCAGTCACTTTGTAGCGAAAATCAAGGATATGTCCGGCAGCGGAAAGCCTGAGGCTTTCCGGCCGGATACCCCATTCCTCTTCAAGGTGTGCATAGTTCTTTTCCGGCTTGGCTGTTTCCTGAGTAACGCTCTCAGTTTTGGAGGAACACCCCTGCAAAGCAAAGAACCCTCCAAGGAAGCAGATCAGAAAGAAGAAATATCTGATTTTAATTTTATAAATACCATAAAGATCTTTCATCTCCACTTCCTCTTCTATCATGGGGTAAGACAATCCAACCTTCCAAAATCAACACGCAGAATGCCAAAATCCTGGAGATCAACGCTTCCGTCACCATTTATATCTGCGGAACACGGATTGTCAACAGTGCATATCTGCCCCCATTGTGAGCGCAGGATACCAAAATCCTGAAGATCAACCATCCCATCACCATCAATATCGCCGTTGCAGGCGTTAATAGTAACTCTGGTCTGCATGCCGCCGTCACTGTCCATGGCGTTTGTCAGATCAAGACTTCTGTCATAAATGCTGTAAATCCCCTGTAAAGGCGATGCCATTACAGCATCAATAGTCTTGCCAGCCGTAAGAAGTACGGAATACTGTTCACGAGCATAGGGATACAGATTGCCATCTTCAGCAACAACGTCCATATTCGGCCCAACCAGTGTTGGGATATGGGTCTGCAGACCGGCACTCATAAAACGCAGAAGAACCGTTTCGCCTGGAACAGGTTTGTGATCATACAGAGGCATGGCATCGGGATACGGGGCTCCGTTTATCAAAAAATACCTGGGCTCATAGTTGATGGTGCTTGGATAATCAACTGTCCCATAGGTTCCGCCGACAACGGCCTCATGAAGCGCGGGATCAATTTCGCTGTGCAGAAGGACAGCATCATTGTCATAAGATACACCATCATATGCCATGCCTGCAGCAAAATCCTTTGTAACGGCACCATACAGGCCCATCTGAACCTGAACGGCCGGATGGGTACCACTCTGATATACGTAACTACCCGGTCTCATCGCGTTCCAGCTATAGGTCTCAATGCCTCCCGGAGCTGTTTCATGAGTAAATGAACGAACCCTGCTTCTCCCAGTACTGTCTGTAAACATGACAGGAGACATGCCGGCTGTCTGCCCAGGGATCACAAGGGACATCGGTTCGGCAAGATCATTCCGCACATGAATATTCAACACGGAGTCGCCTGGGGCCACTGTAATCATGGGGCCTGGAGCTGACGCCATTTCCCCGCCGTCGGTTGACAGGTCAGCATCAGCATCTTCAGCAAAACCCCACATCGATACGCTCAAGCCGTCCGGCATGGTTGTGTTAAACTGTTTTGCAACCAAATAGACATCCGCTGCCTGACAGGTGCCGGCAATGGCAACAAAGCCAAGGGCACCCAAGAAACTCTTCAGTCCTAAAGGTATATAATTATTTTTCATAGTCATTTCCTCCCGCCCTTTAAGGAATAATAATATGCGGTGGTTCAACAACCATCATGGTCATCATTCCGCCGGGAAAGATGTCAAAGTTTGTCAGTTCTTTCTCGGTGTGGGAATGCCACATGAAGAAATAGCCGCCATTAATGTTCAGTCCGCCTTCACCGGGAGGAAGTGCTTCTGCGCTGCCCATATAAGGACTACCGCCCCACCAGCCTCCAAACCCCAGATCCTGTTTTTCCGGTAAAACAACCGGCAGAGGCTTACCGTGGTCCGGACAATATTCATGGGTCACATCATCAAAATCATCGCCATTGCCATCAACACAATCATGTTCATAGCCTACACCGGTTCCGTACATATCCCAGCCCAGCTTCTCTCCTGTCCATTCAAAGATCGCGTCAACCGTCTCTTCAGGAATGGCCTGGATGGTAAACTCGGAGGTTGCCAGATCAGGATCAACACCGTTCGTACTGAGGAGTCTTCCATCCTTGGCAATGACAGTCGAGTTGTTGCCATGATGGTGGAAAGGATGCAGGTCCCTTCCTGCACTGACAATGCGCATCAGGAGTTTGCCGCCGGGATTCATCCTTGGCAGACAGTTGTATGGCTGATGCGGCAGAAGGGGTGTATAGGCAGGAGCCAGGGTATCCGGTGCCGCCCTGCCGTTTATCATCCAGATAACAGGTGCTCGCTTTGCATTATCAACTTCATCCTGCTGGCCGAACTCTACCAGTTCATGGATAATCGGATCCATATCGGTGAGCAGAAAGAGATACTCATAGTCATAGGCCGTGGAGCTTGAACCGTATGCCGTCCTGTTGAGATCAGTATAGCCCGCCGGTCTTACAACAATTGCCCCGACAAGGCCCATTTCTATCTGCAGGTCCGGCTGCGTGCCGCTGTGATAGACGTAGGTTCCGGGATGGCTTGCCGTAAAGGTATAGGTTACTGTGTCAGCCGGAGAATTTGACTCTCTGGTCAACAGCCCCTGGCTGCCTCCGGAAGCCGCAACATCCTGCCCCGGGAAAAGAATAGAGACAGCATTGCCAAGGGGAAGTTCATTTGTGAGGGTAATGGTTATCACATCATTCTGATCGACAATAAGGGTTGGCCCGGGATATTGCATGACATTGTTTCCGTTAGCATATCCCCACATCAGAATACTGTTGCCGTCCGGCGTACTGATGTGCCCTTCTTTTGCCGTAAAATGAAAAGTGGTGCCGGTAACACCGTCAATGATTGCCTGTGCCTGGGCAGCAAACAACATCAGGAGCATGATAACCAGCGGAATCAGAATACCTTGTTTTCTATTTATTCTATTCATGGAATCTCTCCTCATTTAGTTAATATGGATTTCGGTCATCATGCCCCCGAAATCCTCTTTGTCATTAGAAAGATAATTCAGGTTGGTCGTATAAAGAAAATACGTCCCCGGCGCAATTCCGGTGGTATCGAGAATGACATCTACCGCTTCTCCACCGCCCAGGTTCACTGAATTTGTGTTGTAGTATAGGTTCTCGCCAAGGAGCGGTCCTGCACCATCGGGATCAGTGCTTCTCAGCAGCTTTGTATCCTTGCCCACAACGGTCATCGGGATGCTGGGGCTGGCCAGGGTATAAAAGCGCGTCACGTTCAGGTTGGAAATACGAAGCAGAATTTTATCTCCAGCGGTTCCCTCGATCAGGGAATCTTCGAACTGCGACACCTTGCCGCCGTTTTCAACAGGCGCCGGCAGGGGATTATTCTCGATGGTATCGGGGTATCCTCTGCCGTTCAGCATTGCATAGTTGTCATTCATATTGGCAAAAGGCAAAGGCTGCACGGAAATACTGGCATCATGAAAAGCGCCATCAAAAGAACCTATCTGCAGAGGGTAATCGCTGTCAAAATAGGTTGATCCGTCTCCGTCATTGTAGGCATACTTGAAACCTGTTTGATGAATAAAACCGTTCAACGATGTGCCGTCAGCAAGCAGATTCTGGTCCGGCTCCACGTAAAGATTGCCTAGCATGCCCATCTGCATATGCTCTGCAGCCTCAACATGACAGTGATACATGAATGTGCCCGGCTCAACGACATTATAATAATAAGTCAGGGTCGAACCCATTTTAATGGAGATTGAGGCATCCGGCACCCCGTCAAAAACAGAGGAGGCATTGGGAAATCCGTGCCAGTGGACGGTATGCGGATCAAATAGATCGGGCCGCATCATCATACCCACATTGGTCAGGCTCAGATAAAACTCATCTCCTTGCCGTAAAAGAATAGGTGGCGCAGGAAATGCCGCTGCCAGTATCCCTTCGGACAATACCTGATCATCAGGCAGGCCGGTTACATTTGAAAAACCGAAAATATACGTTTCCTTGCCATCAGCCATTGTTACAAAACCATCTCCACCGGTCAGATGCATACACACCTGATTGGACCCGAGAGGGTTACTTATCTCACCGTCGTCGGCACGCAACATGCCATCCCCGTTATGGTCGCCATCAACGCCAGGGTCATATCCGGGACACTGGAACGAAACAGCGCCCCAGGAGGCAGATGCTCCCAGAAAAAGAAAAGACGCAGTGAGAAGTGTCAAAAGGCGGTATCTCTTTGTTTTCATATCTTTATTCCTCTCACCTCTTGTATTTGCAGGTAATGTGGAGCCATCCTCCGCAAGAATCGGCGGATGGCTCTTTGGGTCAAATTAATTCAAACAGTCAGTGCGCCCGAATTCGGAACGAAGGATGCCGAAGTCACTCAGGTCGACGCTGTTGTCACCATTCAAGTCCGCACTGCACGGTGCCGCCTCGCTACAGACTGTGCCGAACTGCGCTCGCAGGATGCCGAAATCTTGGAGATCTACAGCACCATCGTTGTTAATGTCCGCTACGCATGTATTCTGCGGATCAGTTGCCTGAACTTCATCAGCACCAACATCCGGGGCAACACCGCTGGGTCTTGCCTCACTGTCAACATCGGCAGACAAGGCGGCTGCACTGCTTAAAATCACACTGTCTCCCGCGTCAATTGCAGGTGAATTGTTGACAATATGGTAATCACCAAACAAGGCTCCAGAGACTGGATTCCACAGAGTAAGCGGGCCGAACCTGACATCAATGAAGTTTCCACCTTCGTCCAGAGCAGGTGCTGCCTGAATACCCGTGGTGACCTCAGGCAATACCAGCCATCCCCGGTCTCCATTGACATACTCACTGACAAAGAGAGGATCAAACATGTAATTGCTTGCATCATACCCTGTTACATCAGTCAGTATGGAGTACATCGGGTCAAGCATTGCCGCGATGCCGACAACTGCCAGATCATTATAAACCGGGGCCTGGCCTGCACTGATATCCGGAACAAGTCCGAAACCGGTATCGGAAAGGAGCCAGTAAAATGACCGATTGTGCCAGATTGTGTTGTTAAAAAGGATCGGATTTGAATAATTCGCCATAAACGGCAGTCCTACACCGAGTCCGATTGCATCAGCAAGCTGCGTACTGTGCGGCCTTGAAACCACACCGGCCGGCTGCGGGTTGGACTGGGTCGGCACACCTGGAGTAAAAGCTTCTCCGGCGGTTGCCGTACTGTCGTTATTGGCAATAGTGTTATGAATAATCTTGACAGAAGCAGCGTCCTGCAGGGAAATACCGCCACCGGCCAGTCCTGCCCCGTTGTTGGCAATAATGTTATTTAAGATATCAACACTATGCCATGCCTCGGTGTTGTCTGGAGCATTTGCAACATCCTGACCGTTCACACTGGAGAGACGAATACCACCGCCATCTCCGGCTCCGGCAAGGTTGCCCTGGATCAGATTTGAAATAATCTGTACAGAACCACTGCCATCGCTCAGAGCCGCACCGCCTAACGGAGCAAGTCCTGAAATCAGAACACCGCCGCCATTGACCGTCTGGCCCTGGTTGAATGACTGGTTGAAGATAATGGTATTGTCCTTAATAAGGCCATTGCTGCTCAGGCCACGATGAGCAATACCAGCTCCTTCGCCAAGGGTAAAATTACCGCAGATCAGGTTATCGGTTACAGAGTAATTATCCGAACCGGTTGCCAGGGTAATACCTCCGCCGGCGTTGCCGTCACTCATTCCTGCGTTTCTGGTTATTTCATTGTTATGAATATTCAGGAAATCATTACCGCTGTCTACGTATGAAGCATCAAGGGCAAGGGTCTGGTGGCCGGATCTGATAGCGCCGCCGAAAACACCCTGGTTGCCGAAGATATTATTATTGCTGATCTCCAGATACTGCGCTCGTCCGTTGACCATAACCGCGCCGCCGAAATCTGCGCCGGTAATGGTAAAGCCGTCGATTCGCGCTCTCTGATTCTCGTTAAATTCACCCGCGCGGGCAAGTACCAGAACGCCTGCCGCCTCTTCAGTGAAGAGAGTATCCGGTTCCGGTCCTGCAAAACCAATTTCCTGTCCTGGCAAGAGGTAACTTGCGTCACCGCCAACCGCCGGATCAACCAGACTCTGCAGAAGTTCTCGCCAGGCAACCAATGCCTCGGCAGGATCTTTCACAGCGTTGATTGTTGTTGATCCCGGACCCCAACCCTGAAGCTTAACCGGTTTCCACATGATAACCGACTCTTCATAGGTTCCCGGAGGAATAAGGATAAGGCTACCGGGAGCCGCGCCGTTTACAGCGGCCTGGATAGAGCCGCCGGGAGCCACGTGAACAGGCGGCAGGGCTTCATTCACAGAAAGGGTCACACCAACAAGGCTTGATTTATTGTTGTCGTTTCTTGTGACAACAAGCTCACCGGTTGTCGTTCCGGCAGCAACCCTGCCCATAATGACATCAGGTGACCAGGCATCGACAATCAAATCAGTGCCGCCAATGCTGACAGTCCCTGCATTGCCAAATCCGTAATCCCTTGTAATGTTGACCGGGCTTGCCGGATCATTTGGGTTATAGGCAGGATTCGGAATCTCTACAGCACTTCCCGCAGAGACGATGGTAATTGAATAGGTGCCGTTTGCTGCAGGCACATAAGGACCACCATCAGGACCGCTGACGGAATAAATCTTCGGAGTGCCGTTTTCGAGTTCACAGTCAAGTGAATCCTGACCTGGGCCGGCAAAAGCTGCCACAGGAACAACCGGCGTATCCAGATAGGTGGTTGAGCCCGGCATGAAATCGAAAGTATAGCAAAACTGACTGTATTTTCGATTAAAGAAGGGATCGATGATCGTCTGGCCAGGGTTGGCCGGATCAGGAATCGGTCCAGGGCTGTTCATGCACAGAGTCAGCATGTTCGGAGACATACCGCTCGGATTAGGTATATTTGTTGTAAAGGTTGAAGGAACAAGGGCATTATAGTTTCCCCACTGATCAGAGTAAATTCGATGAATTTCCCGACCTGTCCAGTCCCGAATGGAAATCGGCAGGAAAGGAAGAGCATATTTTTCGCCGAAAGTTATAGCTGTCGGATCAAACTCATTACTGGCATCATCGAGGATAAAGCCTATGGCATGCCCGGCTATAGGAACTTCGGTAAACATAAAAAAATCTACCGCTGCATTCTTGCCGTCAGTAAGCGAGATCTGTTTTCTATCGCACATTTTAAGAGTTTGCCCGGCCAATGGCGCAGCCACTCCGGGGAACAAAGCCAGCTCGTCCGGGACGACATATTCTTCACCCACACAAACCGGGGGAAGCAGCTCCGGATTTGCGACATACTCTTCACCAAAATCGACCGCCTTGTCCTGGGATTTAAATGTCTCATAACCAACAGGGGGCACGGACTCAACGATATACATGGCTTCCGGAAGACCTTCCACCTCAGTATTTCCAGACTCAATGCCGCCGGGGATGTATGAGGCAAATGCATAGCCACCGTCAAACACACCGGGTCGGACCTGATTCCAGTTCCTCAAGCCATCGTAACACTTGGCATCCATGTAGAAGGTATCAGTCGGATCACCGGGGCAGCCGGCAGGCTTGCTGTCATCCCAGCTGTCGGTGGTGGTGGTCTGAATGGCATCCGCGCGGGTGATAACGCCATCGTTGTTGATGTCATCAATCACACCGTCCGAACCGTCAAATACCCCGTTGCCGTTCCAGTCCACATCCTCGGCTCCAGGGAAATTACCCATAGGGCCATGATCATGGTCACCGTCTGCATACAGATTAACTTCAACCCGGGGAATACCAGGTTCCCATGGCTCAGCAGCAGACAGCTCAGGATCATCTTCTGCACGTGTAATGTTATAAAAAACAATACCTGAGATACCACCGTTCTCGCCGGGGCCGTAGGCTGTCTTTCCCCATTCAATTCTACTTGTCTGCCCGAGAAAACCTTGGAAAGCCTGGGTCAGAACGGGTCCTGTTTCAGTACGGAAAGGCAAAGGCTCCGTAGCCTGTACCCCTGTCCTGGGATCGATTAATGGTTCGCCTGTCGCCAGATCGACAACCGGCTGCAGTTGAGGGTTGAGCTGTGCGTCAAAGGTCCAGGGATCATTGGGGTCAATGGCTCCACCGGCATCAACAATAATGGTGGCTCCAGTTGCCTTGAAGCGGGCAAAATCAATTTCAGCCACCAGCCAGTTGAAAAACGGAAAAACCTGGTCATAGGGAGCATTCCCTGTACTGTCTGTGGGAAACGACTGATAAACAGTGCCGTCTCTCCAACGGATATTTGACCCTACTTCCAAAAGACCTACTTCATCACCTGCGACCAAGTCGTCGCAGGCCTCGGTAACGCATTCACGGAATCCGTTTTCATTGGCATCATAAAAGGCCATCTGCTCCAATCGTGCAAACCACTGAAAAACCGGCACTTCCCCAAGATCACAGGACACGCCGGCATTACAGGTACCGTCTGCATTAACGATGACATCGTAGAAGGCAAATATCTGATCCAGGTTATCATCCCATACTACAAGCTGGTATGGGCCCGGAGGGACATCAGGAATGGTAAATGTTCCGTCATCATTTGCTCTCTCGGCATAAACTCCAACACCGATACCGGTTGCCATGTCATTGAGACCGATCCATGCCGTGGTATGGCCAAGTGGCCCGCCGTTAAAAAAGAACTGCTGAGTTGCATCGGAAGGCCTGGCCAGATGATTATTAACCACCTGCCCGCTGATTGAAGTCCCACCTGGAGCAGAAATGACATTCTGTGGCTGTATAAAGCCAATCGCAACATGGGGACCTGGTGTACCGAATTCACGGAAAAATGATGGCTCATTAGCTTTTGGCCAGGCATCAATAACTTTTGTCCCTTCAATAGTGGCTGTCTGCACCCAGCTCTGTCCTGCCGGAGGTACAGCCATAATACCGTATTTGCCTGGAGCAAGATTTTTTATCAAAGCCCTGCCCTCAGCATCGGTAAGAATGACGCCATTTCCCATGACGAGAACGTTACCTGCGGCATCGTATGTCGTGCCAAGGGGATTCCCGAAAACATCCGTCATCTGCTGACCAGCTGAAATACCATAGCGGCCACCGGCGTCTTCTAACTGAATGGTAAACCCTTCTAGCCCGCTTTCCTCAGGAGTGTCAAAGGCATTGTTGATCGGCTGGTTATCCTGATAGACAACAATGCTGATCTGGGCCGTCGGCAGTGGCAGGGTATTGACAACCACTGTAACGTCTGCCTGTCCTGGTTTCACCTGAGCGCCGCCAAGTGCATAACCTGAATCCGGCAGCACGGTTACAAAATACCGTTTCTGCAGATCAGGAACCGCTATGTCCGCACTTGAGGATAGGGAAGCTCCATTTGCCACAACCGGCATATAGCTCTGGTGGAGATTTTGCCCGAGAGGTTCAGGACTGCTCACACCAGGAGTCACGGCATAAGTGGCATCCTCTTCAACAAGCCATCGAAACCCAGAAACTCCGACTCCATTACTGTCAACGACATTCACATTGAATGCCCAGGCCTGTGTGCCGGGAATCCCCATACACAGTAATGCCAGAAATGACAGGAACACAGTAAACCAGTCTCTGGTTGTGTCCTTATATATATGCTGTTTTCTGTTCATTTGTATCCCTCCATTGCCGGCATCTGTGAAAGCATCATTCTGTAACGAGGACGTTCCCTCTGTTGATGTTTTCATGTGCCAACCCCTTATTTTCTTTCGTCAGCATGCCCTTAACTGTATTTCGTTATAAAGCACTTTTCTTTCTTCGGGAACGCAAGCCAAGAAGACTGGTCAAACCTGCGCCCAACAGCCAGACTGCACCTGGGAGAGGAACAGCTGCCACACTCACCTGCGCCCCCTGAAAATCGATCAAGGGATCAAAAATAAATAAATCATCCGCCAGATAATCCACTGCCGCGGCATCGTAATCCAGCAGAGCCAAGTCAAACAGACCCACATCGCTGCTTGTTAGATTAATTGATCCAAGCAAGAGTGGGTTTACGGCATCAAGGGCGCCGAAAGAAAGACCCTGCAAACTGAGGCTGCCGGGGGAATCGTTAAGTACAATTGGAATCCAGGCTGGAGCCATTGAGGAGGAAATCGAGGAAATTTGTGGCGAAGCCCCAACATAGTTAAGCTCCACACCAAAACCAATGAGCCCTCCATGGGCTCCACCCAGTGCATCAACAAAATCCCGGGCATAAATGTCTGCAGTGAAAGAATTCCCAAGATTAACGGACCAAACAGTTTCAGCTGTAGAAGCATCACCGTCAAAGTCCAGATAGACAAGCGGTGCAGCACGAGCAATTTGACCAAAAATCAACAAAAAGCATGCAGCACCGAGTAAAAAAATCGATTTTTTCATGGCGACTCTCCTTTTCATTTTGCGTTAGTTTTTTTCCAGCTCTAATTTATTTCTTTATCATCAATGCTCAGTTTCCTGGCTTCAAGCCGCAACTTATAAGCATTATCAAGAACAATACCCAGAAACCTGAGACTTCTTTCGTCATCAGCGGTTAAGGCATAACTTTGAGCCAGCTTGACGAGCATCTCAGATAGGTTGATAAGCTGTCGGATGTTATTGGCATTTATAGTTTCAGTTCTTTTTTCCAAACCAGCTGCCCCACTTTAATGATTGCCCATAAAAAAAGCCGGATTGCACCTTTTGCAACCCGGCCGTCTCTTTCGAGATCCGTTGGCTTTCCGTCTCCACCTCGCGATGAATTTGGCTTTAAGGATTAAACATACTGCGGTTCAAATAATACAGAGTGGTATTTCACAATGCGTGCCAGTAATTTTTCTTTCTTTCATTACGCACACAACATATTGATATCGTGGGAATTTAAAAAAATCACGCCTTCATATACATAACCAGCAGCTTGGGTAATGGATCCTGCAAACCAGGACATACAATATAAAGGACAAGGACCTTTCATAAAGAGCCAAAGTCTTAAAACAGCAGAACTTTTCCTCTGGAGAAATATTGATAAAAAGGGGTGGGATTCAGAAAACGATGACTGTCTCAGTCAGATGAGACAATGAGACACTGCGAGACAACTCTGAAACACTTCTGATACAATAAATCAGCAGCCAATATATGCTCAAAAACTAGCGCGATTTATTTCATTTTAAAGGTAGATTTTTTTGCAAAAAACGATACAGGGTTGCCCGGCCGACACCAAGCAACTTTGCAGCAGCGGTTTTGTTGCCATCTGTTTTTTCAAGAGCTGACATTACTGCAACCTGATCAAGTTTTTTCCCAGATGTATTCTTGTGAAGAAATGTGGCAAGGGCAGAGTTGTTGCTGACGGGGTAATTGCTCTGGGTTTGAATGTAATGGGGCAAATGATAAGGTTCAATTGTCTCTGTTTCGCATTTCATTATTGAAAACTGAATGACATTCTGCAGCTCCCTGACATTCCCCGGCCAATCGTGCATTACCAGCAGCTCAAGTGATTCGGGAGACAATATTTTTTTCGTTTTTCCGAAGTTGTGTGCTGTCTGTTCAAGAAAATGTTCCGCAAGAAGAGGAATATCAGTCTCGCGCTCCTGCAGGGACGGGACATTAATGGGAACAACGCAAAGCCTGTAATAGAGATCGAGACGAAATCGCCCGGCGGCAACCTCATCCTCCAGCTTCCTGTTTGTGGCGCTGATTACCCGGGCATCAACCTTAAGAGTCTTGGTGCCGCCGATTCTCTCAAATGTTCCTTCCTGCAGAACCCTGAGGATTTTAGCCTGTATTGAGAAATCAAGTTCTCCGATTTCATCCAAAAAAATGGTTCCTTCGTTGGCCAGTTCGAATCTGCCTTTTTTACTGTGAACTGCGCCGGTAAAAGCGCCTTTCTCGTGGCCGAACAGCTCACTCTCCAAAAGGCCATGGGGAAGAGCCCCGCAATTGACTGTAACAAAAGGCATATCGCGACGCGGACCGGCATCATGTATAGCGTGGGCCACAAGCTCTTTTCCGGTACCGCTTGCCCCTTGAACCAAAACAGGCAGATCAACACGTGAAGTTTCATAAATAAGATCATAAATCTCTTCAAGGGATCCGTGATTTCCTATTATTTTCTTGGCGAATGCATCCTTTTCAAGCTTGTTGATAACGTCAAGCTTTGAGATATTATCAATAATAACGACGGCGTAATTCCCATCTTTGTAAAAAAACGGGGCAGCGCTGACAAAGAGTTCCACCAAACGAGGCTTGCCATTGATCAACAGCTGAAAATTCCCCCTTGCCCGATACTTCCGGTTGTGTTCAAGGGACTCTATTGCTGCACGCCGGGCGGCACATTTTTCACAGTAAACAGTGGAACCGCAACCTGTAGCAGACTGAATTGCATTAATACAGTTCAGCATGTCTCCTGCGCATTTGCCCACAAGATCGTCACTTTCCTGGCCAACGATCTTTTCCACAACATTGTTTATCTGCCTGATTTTCCTATCCTTATCCAGGACAAATACACCACAGGGAATTTCTGCCAAAAGTGTTTTGATAAATTCATTATTTAATTCATAAAATTCCAAAACGCCTCCTCCGAGTTACAGAGTATCTAAATAAAAAAGCAAGCTTCGCGCGACTCCTTTTCAATACTGCGCCCTTGCTATCAATACCATATATCTTATCCTAACTGCATTCAATCCCTTAAAAGTGATCAGAACTTTTCTCCATTTTTACGCACTCGGCAATTGTCTCTGCGCCATTCAGCTGCTATTATACAGGGAAACTGATTCTCCAGGAACAATACATTCCTAGAAATACGGAAGACCTGTTCCTTTTTTTGACAAGCAGCACCGCATGCAGCAGAAACGACATGTTTGTTTCGGCATTGCCGGCATTCAATTTTTTTCTTAGTTCGTGCCTGTCCATAAATAGGGCATTTTGTTCGAGATCAAGGATTGCGCAAAAAATTACCACAGGCATATATTTGATATTCCGAGGATAATTTTTTAAGCATGACGCAGATATCGGGCAAAAGGGCCATTTATGGACGGACACAAGTTCATTCTTTTCTTCAACACCACCAAGGCAAGACTCCTTAATGTCTACATGGGAAAATATAAAATCTTTATCACCATAACCGCTCTGCAGCTTACTCTGCTTACTGCTTTTTTATTGTCGGGCTATCAGTCCGCACAAAAGGCCCGTCTGCAGCAACTCAGAGACAAACGGCAGATTGTCCGTTATCTCGGCCTGACAGATCTTTCTATCTGGACAGAAGCCCGCTATACCAGACATCCGTCACAAAGCGATTTTTTTACACCTTTTCAGGATTTCCCCTGTTCTTTGGAACATTTTCCAGCCGGTTCCATTGTTACACCTCTTCAACCTGACCATGAGATTACAATGGAACAAACACCCTTAAAAGGGAGGGAGAAATGATTCGGCGACTAAAAATTCTTGAGCATGCCCTGTCATCACTTTTACGCCGGAAATACAAGAATCTGGCTATAATTGTTGTCTATTCATTTACAATCATGCTTCTGGCTTCGATCCTTTTTCTAACCCATTCTCTGAAAATAGAGGCAGGCAATATCCTGCTTGACGCTCCCGAACTGATTATCCAGAAAACAATGGCCGGCCGCCACGATCTGATTCCGGTGGAATATGCCGACGTTATAAGAAAAAACTGGGGTATCGGCAAAATTACGCCACGATACTGGGGCTATTACTATGATGCTTTCACCCATTCGAATTTCACTGTGCTGGGCAGCGACACTCCATTACCGATATTGAAGATGCTGGAAGGAACTGCTCCTTCCAGGCCGGGAGAATGTCTCATCGGAGAAGGGGTGGCCGCTGTGCGGCAGATAGGTATTGGCGACGAACTGATACTTATTAACAGCGAAGGTCTAGGCGTCATTTTTGACGTGGTTGGTAAATTTACAGCGTCTTCGGACATCTTGACCAATGACCTCATTGTGCTGGGAGAAGCTGACACCATGGACTTTCTTGGATTTCCGCCCGGAAAAGCGACTGACATTACCGTCGAGGTTCTTAATCCCAAGGAGGTCCAGAATATTGCCGGAAAAATAAAACGGGACCTGCCCGACACCAGGCCGATCACAAAACAGGAGATCATCCGCACCTATGATGCGGTTTTCAACTGGCGCAGCGGTATGATGCTTACCATCTTCTCCTCTGCCCTGGTTGCTTTCTGTATCCTTGCCTGGGACAAAGCCACCGGCATCAGCGGTGAAGAAAAAAATGAAATCGGCATTCTCAAAGCCATTGGTTGGGATACTTCGGACATCCTGGAACTCAAATTCTGGGAGGGAATAGTCATTTCATTAACCGCATTTCTGACTGGCCTGCTTGCTGCATATGTACATGTTTTTTATTTTGGGGCAACAATACTTGCCCCGGTTATCAAGGGCTGGTCAGTGCTTTTTCCTCCATTCAAACTCATTCCTTTTGTCAATCTCTACCAGGTTTTTATAATCGGTTTTCTGACAGTGGTTCCCTATGTGGCCTCGACAATCATTCCATCATGGAAGGCGGCCATTACCGATCCGGAAAGCGTGATGAGGGGCTGATATGACTCAGGACACAATAATACGCACGCAAGGCGCCACCAAAATCTACAACCCAACCCTGCCCGACGAAATGGTGGCGCTCGACAATGTAAGCGTCACCATTCATCAGGGCCAGGCTACCGTGCTCAAGGGCCCAAGCGGCTCCGGAAAAACCTCTCTTCTCAGTATTATCGGCTGCATGTCCCGCCCCACGGCGGGAAAGGTGATAGTGAAAGACAGGGATGTGGCAAAATTACCGGAAAGATACCTTACCCACATCAGAAGAAAAATTTTTGGTTTTATTTTTCAGCAATTTAACCTGATACGAGACATCAGCGTGCAGGAGAATGTGGCCCTTCCCCTTTATCCGGCTGACGCGGGCTTTGCGGAAATCAGAAAACGGGTGCACACCATGCTTGACAGTTTCGGCATCCTTTCCAAAAGAAAGCTCAAGGTAAAAAAACTCTCCGGGGGTGAACAGCAGAGAGTGGCTATTGCCAGGGCGCTTATCAATGAACCGGAAATCATCATTGCAGACGAACCAACCGCCCACCTGGACAGAGAGCTTGCCGCTGATCTCTTGAACATTCTCGCAGGACTTGTCCGTGAGGGAAAAACCGTCATTATCGCCACCCATGACCCCTTGATATTTGAGCATCCTTTTGTGGATAGCACAATTGCCATGCGCAATGGGAAAATTGAACCGCAGCCAGAGGAGCAATGATACTTCATCCCGGCATACTGGCGCTGCTTCTCGGCTCGACCTTTGTATTACTTATGCTGCTTTATGCCTCGGCAATCGGCATAAAAATCCTGGCAAAATGGGATTTTGAGAGCAGTTCCGCAACCCAGCTTTCCCTTGAAAGACAGACGTATCTCGTTTCAACACTGACAAGCTATGCCTTTGGTTTCGTTCTCCTCTCGCTTTTTTTCTTTGTTTACACAGTGGATGATATTCACAAACTGTTCGTCGGCGCCATGTGTGCAGTGGGTTCCCTTAACGCAAATCCAGTGGGCTGGAACGTGCTGTGGGCGAAGATGCTTTGTTTTTTCCTGGCCGCAATCTGGCTTGCGGCCAATTATTTTGACCAACGAGCTGAAGATTTCCCCCTAATTAGGATCAAGTACTCTTTCCTGCTCCTCCTGGTGCCGATCATCTGTTTCGATATATATTTCCAGTCACGATATTTTTTAGGCCTGGAACCTGAAATTATTACCTCCTGTTGCGGTTCTCTTTTTTCCAGCAAAGATTCTTCTGTTGGCAGCGGTATGGCCGGGCTTCCTGTAAAGCCTATGATGTGGTTCTTTTATCTGTCTCTGGCTCTCCATCTGGGGACAACCCTTGTCTGCTGCTACACAGAAAAAGGTTTCTTCCGCTATCTGCTGACCATTGAATCCATTCTCCTTTTCTTTGTGGCCATCACGTCCATAGTTTCTTTTATTTCTCTTTATATTTATGAGCTTCCCACCCACCATTGTCCTTTTGATATCGTGCAGAAAGAATACAATTTTATCGGCTACCCTCTCTACATAAGCCTGTTTTGCGGTGTCCTTTTCGGTTTGCTTCCCGGTATTTTTCATCCTTTAAAAAAATACCCCTCTCTAGGTGCGGAAGTGAGGAGGGTAGAAAAAAAATGGTTCATCTGGTCCATTTTGTGCATTATCTGTTTCACAGTTGTGGCAACCTGGCCTATCTTATTCGGAAATTTGACAATGCAGGGATATTTATAAACATGAATCATCCCTCTTTGATGAAAGAATAAAAAATAGAACTTCACCAGGTTCAGGCTTTTTAACTTGCGGATTTAGCGTGTTGCTCAGGCTCGTTTTGAGACTTTTCACGCGACCATCATTCCATTCAGACGAAATTTTCCTAAGGAGAATTTTATGACTCTATCCAAGCTTCTCATTTTTTTCTACTGTTTCGGTATAACGCTGACAGCCTTCTCTCTGAACCCTCCGGAACTCATGGCAGGGAAAAAACGCTATGATCGTTCAGAAATACAATACTCACTTCCTGATGTTACCCTGATCAATCAGAACAGGGAGAACTTGAAGCTGCAGGAAATCTTAAAGGCAGACAAAGTCATTATGCTCAATTTTATTTGGGCCGACTGTACAACAATCTGCCCTGTCATGTCGGCCGGTTTTTCTCATCTGCAGAAAAAGCTTGGCCCTGATGCAGAAAACATATGGTTTATCTCCATATCCATTGATCCTGAATATGATACACCGGAGGTCATGAATGACTACTTAAATAAATACCGCGCCCTGCCGGGATGGGATTTTTTTACCGGCACCCGTAAAGATATTGATAGTGTCATGCGTGCCTTTGATGCCTATGTGGCAAACAAAATGAATCACTACCCTCTCACATTCCTCTGGGCACCGGGTCATGAAAAATGGGTCCGGATTAACGGCATGGTCGGAACCTCTGATTTGATTTCAGAGTACGAGTTACTGCTGGATAAAAAACCAAAACCATAACAGGTCGTGACTATGCTGAGAATTTTTACCTGCTTTGCTTTGCTTTTCTTTTCGTCTTTTATGTGCACGTATGCAGCAGAAGACTCCCGGACCGTGGGCGGGTATGGTGTTGAAAAAGCACTTCGCCTAGGGGAACGGATGTACAGACAGGGACTTTTACCATCCGGTGAACCAATGGAAGCCATCGTACAGGGCGATATTCCGGTGGACGGCTCCATGTTCACCTGTGAATCGTGCCACCTCAGAAGCGGACTGGGCTCGGTTGAAGGCACAGTGATCACCTTGCCGACCAACGGTTCCGACCTTTACAGGGATTACCCAAGAGGCTCGGAAGTCATTCGTCCCATGCGAAAAATGTTTGCAGATGAATTCCAGAAAGACTATCTGCGGCCCGCCTACACGGATGAATCCCTTGCAGAAGCACTGGCTTTGGGAGTTGACTCCTCCGGTCGTGATCTTGACCCGATCATGCCGCGTTATGCCCTTGAAGACCCGGATATGGAAATCCTGATCTTCTATCTCAAAAGACTTTCCACCGAATTTTCCCCGGGCGTGGATGAGGAAACCATCCATTTCGCCACGGTTATTACCGATGATGTGCCAAAAGACAAGCAGGATGCCATGCTCCGCGTTCTCGAAACCTACATTCGAGACAAAAACACGCAATCCAGACAACAGGAAAGACGCGCCAAAGAAGGAATTTTCTACAGGCTTGAATTCTATACAGCCTACCGCAAAATCGATTTAAAAAAATGGCTACTCCACGGAGAACCGGAAACCTGGCAGTCTCAACTTGAGCAGTACTATAAGAAAGAGCCTGTCTTTGCACTGATCGGCGGCATTTCAACTAAGGAATGGAAACCAATTCACTCTTTCTGCGAAAAAGAAAAAATCCCCTGTCTCTTTCCCATGACAGATTTTCCGGTTATCTCCGATTCAGATTGGTATACCTTCTATTTTTCAAAAGGATACTTCCAGGAAGGCGAAGCGGCAGCCCGTTACCTCCGTAGAAATGAAACCAAAAAGCATTCCACCGTGCTGCAGGTATTCCGTGACAACCAGGAAGGACGCTCTCTTGCAAATGGCTACCAGCAAACCCGAAAACTTTTGAAACAGCCTGCTCCGCAAAACAAAATTCTGCAACCCGGGGAAATAATCAATGCCACATTCTGGGCCGGTCTTCTTGCCGAATTTCAACCCGACATCCTCTTTTTGTGGCTGCCGGCTGAAGATTTACAGACTCTAGAGGTACTGGCGTCATCAGCTCACCGCCCGCAACAAATTTTCGTCTCCTACGGCCAGCTGGATGAATCCGTGTACGCATTGCCGGAATCGGTTCGCGACTTCACCTATATTACTTATCCTTATGCCCTGCCCCAAAAAAGCAAACGGGAGAGACTTGCTCTTAAATCCTGGTTAAAAGTCAAAAAAATCCCCCTCACCGACCCTATGCTCCAGGGCAAGGTTTTTTTTCTCGGCAGGATGCTGACGGCCTCTTTGATGGATATGCGACGTGATTTTTACAGGGATCGTTTTTTTGAGGGTATTGATATGATGGTGGACCAGGACTATACCATTCCGACTTACCCTAAACTGAGCTTTGGTCCGTCCCAGCGTTATGCCTCAAAAGGCTGTTATATCGTTCAACTGACAAAAGGCCCGGAACCCCGACTCGAAACGAAAAGCAACTGGGTAAACCATTAGTGCCTTTCTCCAGAAAAACTGTCACTTTTTTCAGTACCCACTTGAGGGGTATGAAAAACAAGAAACAGGGAAGCCAATTCCTCATTATTCGGATGAACCATATTTCCCTGTTTAGGTTGATGTAACCTTATTTTGCAAGGCGTCCTGCCTTAACGGGCAACGGGTACGATCCGACAGGACTTGGCAAATAAAAAGTATTCAATTAAAATTGATGGTCTCGCAAAAAGCTCTCAAGCTGACCATCCGCCAACGCAATATCAACAAGTTACATACTTGTCGGCGGCGGTTGAGGGGGTTTTTACGAAACCGTCAAAATTAAAACTCCCGAACTCAACGAAAGAGAAGAACTTTCTGGAGAATTTTCCCCTCTTCAGTAATAAGACAAAGCCTGAAAGCTTTACTGTATTTGTTTTGTGTCCGATTTTATGTAGTGTGATAAATGAACATGCTGTTGTGTCTTTGATAAATTCGCATTTAATATTTTCCATGCAAGGAAAAATCCTGCTGTTCACCATCCGGCCACCTTATATTATGAATATTACATGGGGCGGCAATGTTTGAACATTTTTCGAGAAGCATCAATTTTGCGACAACTCGTTGATTTACCCTGGTTTTTCAAAAAGATATACAAAACAAATTCATTTTTTTATAATATATTCGTTAGGTAGTGTCTGTCCAGAAATAGGTCATTTTGTTCGAGATCAAGGATTGCGCAAAAAATTACCGGAGGCATATAGGCGATATTCCGAGGATAATTTTTTAAGCATGACGCAGATATCGGGCAAAAGGGCCATTTGTGGACAGGCACTAGGTATAAATCCTCAAGTCAATACATAGAATACTTCTATTACAAAGCGAGGTTATGTTATGGCTGCTGTTTCAAGGAAAAAAACACAAAGAGTCTTGCTTTCTTTCATTTTTGCATTGTCGCTGATCTTTGGAGGGGCACCCTTGAGCTGGTGCAGCGATTCTCCGAGCGTTCCAGTGCCAGACACAGTTACATTGGCGGATTTTGGAAGTCATTCCTGCGTTCCATGCATTATGATGGCGCCTATACTGAAAGAACTGAAAACAGAATATAAAGGCAAAGCGGAAATACTTTTTATAGATGTCTGGGAAGACCGGGATCTTGCCGGTGATTTCAACATCCGAACCATCCCTACCCAGATTTTTTTTGACTCCAAAGGCAATGAAATTACCCGGCACCAAGGATTTATGTCCAGAGAAGCAATGGTGTCGGAACTTGACAAACTTTTATCCAGGTGACCCCAATGCTTGATCAAATATTTTTATCAGTCAATTCCTGGATGAGTGGAGGATTTTTTTTAGCAGCTCTTGGCTGTTTTATCTGGGGAATGATCAGTGTTCTTTTCAGTCCCTGCCACCTGGCGTCCATCCCCTTGATCATCGGCTATGTCGGAGGCCAGAACAAAACGCTCCAAGGACGCCAGGCCGTGCAATTTGCCTTGCTTTTTACCGGTGGCCTTTTTTTAACCATTTCCATTGTTGGAGTAATCTGTTCTTTACTTGGACGTATGCTTGGTGATGTTGGCCCATATTGGACACTTCTTCTCGGTGCTCTTCTCCTGTGGGTGTCATTCGACATGTTGGGAGTTGCAGCCTGCAGTTTACCCAGAACAAATTTTGGAAAACTTAAATTACAGGGTAAACTGGGCGCTTTTCTCTTGGGACTTGTCTATGGCGTCTTGTCAGGCACCTGTACATTCGGCTTCATTGCCCCAATTCTTGCCATCATTACCGTACAAAAAAAAATTATCACCGGCATAATTCTTATTACCCTTTTTGCCCTGGGCCATTGCCTTCCCATAGCCATTGCCGGAAGCTCTACAGCCACGGTTAAACGATTTCTGGAAAACTCATCCATGCAGCAGAGTGTCCCCTGGTTCAGAAAGGGTGCAGGTCTATTGATCGGCAGCCTGGGCATTTATTTTTTAAGCTACCCTTTTCTGTGAGACGCTGTGAGACATTGATTCAATTATCTTTCCAACCATTTCCCCTGAGTTAGTCTTGTAGCTCTCACTCATTATCTCGCCCCAAGCAAGATTCGCCTCCCCAGAACACCACAACACAACCATCTGAATTTACAGAATAAAACAATCAATCTGCGGGTTTCTCACCTTTTTTTACAATTAACAATGGTTACCAAACGCCTATTTGTGTTCCTTTTAGTTCGTTTTTTTACTGTTTCCTGTGGAAGAAAATAAGGTAAAGTTCACGGAAATATTTTACTCTAAATGAGAGCTTGTAAGAGCTACCCCCTCTCCTCTTTAATGATGCGTATCATCTTGAAACTGACCAAAAAACAAAAAACAGCCCTGGGCTGTTTCACCATGCTGGCCATTGGCACTGGCCCCACGCTTTTCAGTAATCCCCTGGAATACTTCTTAGGACTGGGATTCTGCCTGTTCGCCTCCATTGCTATTGCCCATATCCTGCTTTAATCAACACCCGTGGATATAAAAAATCTTTCAGTAGGTTGGGTAGAGCGGTTCGGGCCACCACGTCTTGTTGGGTTTCGCTCTTGACCATGCCACTCCATCATCTCAGCGTGATAAGAAAAAAGCGAAACCAAACAATTTCTAAGCGACAAATCCGCTCTACCCAACCTACGGCTGAGCAGTCCTCGGGGGAACAGCGCAGACACCTTTCCCGGAATCCGCCTCAAAACTCTGGACCAGTTTACGTTTGGCTTTTGTGGTTAATTTTTTTATCTGAAATTCGCGGCTCGCGGCACTGGAACGGGTTGGCAACTCCTCAAAATAAACCAGAGAAACGGGACGGCGGGATTTTGTATATTTGGCAGCAGCTTTGCCGCTGTTGTGGGTCTGGATACGCTTGACAAGGTCATTGGTCATACCGGTATACATGGAACCGTCATTGCAGCGAACGATATATACGTACCAGGAGGAATGATTTTCAACCGTAGATTGGGTAGAGCGGTTCGAGGCACCTTTTCCTGTTTGGCATTCATCACTCCTGCACGTTTTTAACATCAAAGCCAGTTCTTTTGCTCCGCGGCAGCTACAACAAGCTTTTTAAGACCCTGGATAAAACGGGGCATGACATTCAGCGACTCTGTACGCCGCAGGACAAGCCCCAACTCTTCAGCCAGCTCCTTGTACTGAATATCTATTTCATAGAGAGTCTCAACGTGGTCGGAAACAAAACTGATCGGCACCATGAGGATATTCTTTCCGCCCTGGCCGGCAATTTCTTGCATCATTTCCGGAGTGGATGGAGTGAGCCACTCAACTGGCCCGCTCCTGCTCTGGAAACAGAGTCTGCCTTTGATGCCGGTCAGCTTTTCAAGGGCACGAATCGTCTTGTCCATGTCCTTCAGGTAGGGATCACCTTCTTCAATGAATTTGACAGGGAGACTGTGGGCACTGTAAACGAGCTGCACGTCTTCATCCTTAAACAACTTCATTCCCTCCAGGACTGTATCAGCAAGGGTGGCAATATAATCTTCCTGGTCAGGCCAGGCGGCGACCTCTGCAATATCAAATCCAGGCTTGAATGTGGCGGCAACCTCATGCAGGTCATCAAGCGACGAACCGGTGGTGGCTTTTGAATAGTGGGGATACAGAGTCAGGGCGACAACACGCGAGATATTATTGTCGGCGAGCTCCTGCAAGGTTTCCCGGGCAAAAGGCTTCCAGTAGCGCATGGCCATTGTTACTGAAAAAGAACCTGTTGCACCGAGCTCTTTCTCCAGCGCCCCCCCCTGTTGCCGCGTCAAACTGAGCAAAGGAGAGCCTCCGCCGATAAGCCTGTAGCCTTGTTGACTCTTTGGCGCCCGACGCCAGGCAATAAACCGGGCAATGGGTTTCTGCAGAAACTTCGGCCCCAGGCGTATAATTTTCCGGTCGGAGAAAAGGTTATAGAGAAAGGGCTCCACATCCTGGAGGCGCTCAGGCCCTCCCAGGTTGAGCAATATGACGGCGATTTTTTTCTGCGGGTCCGCCATATCAAGCGCTCCAGCCTTTTTGAGACAGAATAAGAGCGCCAACATCAGGAGGGGCAAACTCAAGACCTGTAAAAATCCGTTTCTCCATCTGCTGACACTTCTTGAAGTTCTCCATTATGGACTCATAGCGGTATTTACTGCTGCTCCCATATCTTTCCAGGATATACGCCAAACGGTCATCAAGACTGACAACCTTATCATGGTTCACCCTTTTATCTGCATAATAGACAATTTCTTTTTCCGTAATATCTCCGCGGCCGTTACTTTTAATCAATACGTGTTCAGCCACGATATCGGCCACTTCATCAAATTCATGTTTGCGACAGATCTCTTCACCAACAGAGGCATGGTCGCAGCCCCCGTTCAGACACGGCGTCTTGGCAATATCATGGAGCAAGGAAGAGGCTATGACCAGATCAAGATTCAAGGGGTCACCTCTCTGGATATAAGCCTGGGAAATTAACTCTGCAACCCGGCAGACAATAATGGAGTGGGCCTTTATATTGTCCAGCATCCGGTACTGGTCCATAAGCTGGTAACAGGTTTCAACGTTTGGGATCATCGCCTTCCATAAGCTGCAAAACCCACGAAAAGTCAGAAGGAAACTCGGCTCTTTGTGGGTTTTGAAGTGTGCAATTTTTACTATTTTACTTAATTATTTCGCAGTTAACCGATGTACGGTATCAACGACAAACTTGGCTTTTTCCGGCGGAGTTTCCGGCAGAATGCCATGGCCGAGATTAAAGATATGGCCTTTAGCCCCCTTGGCGCCATCAAGAATGCGCTGGATACGTTTTTCCAGCTTGTCCTCAGGCAGGAGCAATGCGCAAGGATCAAGGTTTCCCTGTACAGCGATATCCGGACCGATAATTTTCACAGCCTCCTCAATCTGAACACGCCAGTCCAGGCCGAGCACGTCCGCACCGCAGGTCTTGGTCTTTTCAAGCAGGGTGGCGCCATTGTTGGCAAAGTAGATAAGCGGTACCCCTGCAGGCTTTAAGGCGTTGATAATTCTCTTCACATAAGGCAGAGCAAATTCTTCAAAATCACAGAGCGCCAGTGCCCCGGCCCATGAGTCAAATACCTGCAGAGCCTGTGCTCCGGCCTCGGCCTGGGCCTGCAAGTAGGAAATGACCGAATCCGTTACCTTATCCATCATGTTTGCATAAATTTCCGGGGCAGCATACATCATCTTCTTGGTCTCAAAAAAACTTTTCGAAGAACCGCCTTCTATCATATAGGTGGCCAGGGTAAAAGGCGCTCCGCAGAATCCGATCAGAGGCACCTTCTGAGCCAGTTCCTTCCGGAGAAGGCGGATGGTGTCCATGACATAGCCGAGTTTATCCGTCGGATCCGGCACAATCAGCTTATCAACGTCAGCCTGGCTGCGCACAGGATGAGGCAGTACCGGCCCCCGTTTTTCCTGGAACTCCAGATCCATTCCCATTGCCTCGGGGGTGACGAGAATATCGGAGAAAAGGATTGCCGCATCAACCCCAAGGATATCAACGGGCTGCAATGTTACCTCACAGGCAAGTTCCGGTGTTTTACACAATTCCAGGAATGTTACCTTGCCGCGCACCTTATGATAATCAGGCAGATAACGTCCGGCCTGTCGCATAATCCATATGGGGGTATGGTCAACTGCTTCTCCCTTGCATGCCCTGAGAAAATTTGTATTCATTCGTTATTCCTTTTAATTCGTTCGATTGGTTTGGTTGGTTCCATTGGCTCGATTGGTTTGGTTGGTTTGGTTGGTTTGGTTGGTTCGATCAGGCAACCAAATAACCAATCAAACCAGTTCAACGAATCGACCCGTTACGTTATTTCTGCAATTTCATGGGCACATGCGAACAGAATGGCTCTTCCGCCATATAATCGCCGTGAATAGCGTAAGCCCGGGCTCGACAGCCGCCGCAGACATTCACATACTCACAGGCTCCACACCGTCCTTTATAGCTTTTGAAATCACGCATATCATGAAAAAGCTTGGAATTTTCCCAGATATCCTGAAATGATTTCTCACGGATATTGCCTGCGCTTTTCGGAAAATAGCTGCAGGGAAGGACATTGCCATCAACATCGATCAGACAGATAAGCTGCCCGGCAAGGCAGCCCTTGGAGCCACCGGTAGAAAACTTCAGGCTGCGCCGTTTAAAGTCATCGCCGCTCTCCTTGTTTTTCTGAAGCACTATACGATAGTAGCTGGGTGCGCATGTCGGTCTGACCAACATGTCCTCTTCCTCTTTTTCCATGTCGTAATGCCACTCGAGCACATCTTCATAATCTTCCATGGAGACGAGTTCTTCCATTATATCCTCACCCCGGCCGGTGGGAACAATCATGAACATATACCAGGCCGTTGCGCCAAGCTCTTTGGCCAGCTTGTAGATTTTCGGGATTTCTTTCTGATTTCTCTTGGTAAACGAAGAGTTAATTAAAAAGGAAATGCCATGTTTTTTAAAAAGTTTTGCAGCATTAATGGTACCGTCAAATGCCCCCTCCTGATTCCGGAAATCATCGTGGATCTCGGGGGATGCACCGTCGAGGCTCAGGGATACCATTTTAATGCCGGCGTCCTTGATCTTAACGCAAATTTCTTCTGTGACCAAGGTGCCGTTGGTGGCAAGGCACATGCGCAGACCTTTGTCTGCTCCATAGGTGGCAATATCAAATACATCTTTGCGCAACAGAGGCTCACCGCCCGAGAGAACCATGACCGGATTGGCATATGAGGAAATATCATCAAGCACCCTTTTGGCTTCTTCAAGTGAAAAATCCGGGTGCCCCTGAATCTCAAGCTCTGAAGAGGAACGGCAGTGTACGCATTTCAAGTTGCAGCGTCGGGTAATTTCCCAGGCTATCCATTTTGCTTCAAATTTCATGTCGTTTCCTTATTTAACTGGTATTTGAACTTACAAATAATCCGCCGCCACTCCGGCCAGAGGGCTTCTTTCACTTTTTCTCAGAGTAATATGACCGTGGATGGGCAATTGCTTTAAGCGCTCCACAGTATAAGTCAAACCGTTACTGCTGGAATCAAGATAGGGATTATCGATCTGGTAGGGATCACCGGTGAGCACCATCTTCGTCCCTTCCCCGGCCCTGCTTATTATAGTCTTTATCTCATGGGGGGTCAAATTCTGAGCCTCATCAACAATAACAAACTGACCAGAAATCGACCGCCCGCGAATATAGGTCAGAGCCTCCATTTCAACAATATGATCTTTCAGCAACTGCTCGGTCTTCTGCCGCAAGGATTTATCGTCTTCGCGATTTTTTGGCAGCTTGCCGCTTCCCATGAGAAAAGCCAGGTTATCAAATATCGGTTGCATCCAATGGGCCAGTTTTTCTTCTTTATCACCGGGCATATATCCCAAATCCTTGCCAAGAGGGATGATCGGTCTTGAGACAAGTATTTTTTCATAACGCTTATTAATAACCACCTCTTCAAGGCCAGCGGCCAGGGCAAGCAGCGTCTTGCCGGTACCCGCCTGCCCGACGATTGTTACAATTTGGACATCCGGGTCGAGTAAAAGTTCCATACACATGCGCTGTTCTTTGCTGCGGCTGCGAATCTGCCAGGCCGTATCATATTGGGGAATAAGCTTGACCAACTTTTCTTCACTTACCGCACGGGCCAGGGCCGTATGTTTGGGATCAGCCTCATCCTGAAGCAGGACAAACTCATTGGGGGTAAAATCAAGTCCTTCCGCCTGCACTTCACGATTTTTATAAAACGTGTCTATCAGGTCTCCCGGCACTTCAATTTCGCGGTATCCGGAAAAAAGTTCATCAAAATTCACTTTCTGCTTTTCAAAGTCCATGACCTCAAGGCCAAAGGCATCCGCTTTGAGACGCGCATTGATATCCTTGGATACAAAAATAACCTTTTCACCCTGCTTGAAAATAGTATAGGCAACGGCCAGAATTCGATTATCGGCAACTTTCAGATCAATTCCGGGATTTTCAATATTCTTTCCTTCAATGGCAATCTTCAGAATTCCGCCATTTTCCATCTCAACCCCTTCGGATAACTTGCCCCGACACCGGAGGTGATCAAGCTCTCTGATAACCCGGCGGGCATTTCTTCCCAACTCATCGCTTCTTGACTTAAACTTGTCCAGCTCTTCAATAACCGACATGGGCAAAACGACATAATTATCGGAAAAAGAGCCTATTGAATCGGCATTATGAAGCAGAACATTGGTATCAAGAACAAAATATTTTCTCATCGTTTGGTTATCTCTTTATTTATGAAAAAGGTTAAAAAATGCCCCAAGGAAAGCTTGGGGAACTCGCAAAAAACTCTGAAGCTGACCATTCGCAACGGCTCATCAAGACCTGCTGCGCGACAGGCGTTTCAGATGGTGGTCGAGCGGTTTATTGCGAGACCCTCGGAACCTTGAGGCTTTATAAGCGGCTACAAATTAGTATGAAACAGAGCAAAACCGCAAGTAAAAGTTACCACAAAGGACCACCTTTACCCTTTCCAAACCTAAAGATGCACTCAAACTCTGAATTGATGCAGCATACGTAACCCGATTATGCTATAAAGAGCAGTCATGAAGCTTGCACTTGTTCAGATAAATCCCGTTATCGGGGATTTCACTCAAAATATTAAACGCATCACCGAGTGCCTCGATGCGGCACGAAGAAACGGATGCGATCTGGCAGTTTTCCCGGAACTGGCCGTTAGCGGCTATCCGCCTCAGGATTACCTGGAACACGAAGCATTCCTCAAACGCCAGGACGAAGCCTTGCTGTCTCTTAAAAAAGAGTCATCGGGCATTGGTCTGCTCTGCGGGGCAATCACCCGCCACACCGGTGCGACCGGGAAACCTCTGCACAACAGCGCCCTGCTCTTTGAAAACGGCAAGCTTATTTTCAGTACCCATAAACGCCTTCTGCCCACCTATGACGTCTTTGACGAATCCCGCTATTTTGAAGCAAGCAGCTCTAATCTTGTCTGTGCATACAAAGGGCTCAATTTAGGCATTACCATCTGCGAGGATATTTTTAACGACGAAGACAGCTTTCCACATCCACTCTATCAAGCCAACCCGGTAGCGGACTTAAAACAAGCCGGCATGGACCTGCTGATTAACATAGCCGCCTCTCCCTACAACATGGGAAAACAGCAGATACGCCTGAGCATTTTTTCTGATCTTTGCCGGAAATACCAGACCCCCTTGCTCTATATAAACCAGGTCGGCGGCCAGGATTCCGTGCTCTTTGACGGAGCCAGCCTTGTCCTGGACAAAAATGGAGCTCTATGCATGCAGGCCAGGTCATTTCAGGAAGACATGCTCATCGTTGACACGGAAAAACTCCGTCCTGACGCGACAATAAAAGAAAATAATGAAACAGCACTGGTGCACCAGGCTCTTGCCATGGGCTGCCGGGATTACATCAAAAAATGCGGCTTCTCCAAGGTACTGCTTGGCCTGAGCGGCGGCATTGACTCAGCCCTGACATGCGCCATCGCCTGTGAGGCCCTGGGGCCGGAAAATGTCATGGGTGTAGCCCTGCCCTCGCCCTACACTTCCAACGAAAGCATTGAGGATGCCGGAAGCCTTGCCCAGAACCTGGGTATTCGATTTGAAATCATGCCCATCTCAGACACCTTTGCCTCATTTCGAACCAGCCTGTCGCCCCTTTTTACAGGACTTGCCGAAGATGTGACGGAGCAGAATATACAGGCCCGCATCCGGGGCACCCTGCTCATGGCCATGGCCAACAAATTTAACGCTCTCCTGCTTTCAACAGGCAACAAATCGGAAATGGCCGTGGGCTACTGCACCCTGTATGGCGATATGTGCGGGGCCCTCTCCGTGCTTTCGGATGTGCCCAAACAACTGGTCTACGACCTTTCCCGTTACGTGAACCGGCATGTCGAAATTATCCCCGTCAGAACCATTGAAAAACCTCCCAGCGCCGAACTGGCCCCGGACCAGAAAGACCAGGACGACCTGCCGCCCTATGAAGTTCTTGATCCAATTCTGCAGGCCTATCTTGAAGAACATCTTGCCATTGATGCTATTGTGGACATGGGCTTTGACAGAAATATTGTTGAAGATACGGTGCGGCGCATTAAACGGAATGAATATAAAAGACAACAGGCCGCCATGGGGCTCAAGGTTACCTCCAAGGCCTTTGGTTTTGGCCGCCGCTACCCCATAGCCCAGAGGTTCATGGAGTAATGTCTAAACGACTGGCCCTTTTCTTCATCCTTGTCTGCGTCCTTTTTCTTGTTATCCGGGAAAACATGACAAAGCGGCCGGAACGGCTTGAGCAGACCACTTCAGGGCAGGTGGAGATGTGCCTTTCCTGCCATAAAACTGAGAAACTTGACCGGGCCCACGACCGCCTTGTGGTGGGGTGTTCGCCATGTCATCTTGGCGACCCGCTGGCCATAGATAAGGAAAAGGCCCATCAGGGCATGCCGAAAAACCCCGGCGACCTGCGGGTTGTTGAACAGACCTGCGGCATCGAGGGCTGCCATGCCCCGGACGTTAAAAAAGTAAAGAATTCTCTCATGGCCACCAACAGGGGCATCCTGTCCACCCTTCTTTACTATTGGGGAGAAGCGCCGAACCAGAACGGTGATTATTCGGTGGAGCAACTCATCAACAGCGGACAGACATCGCTTGCCATCGACTATTACCGCAAACTGTGCGGCACCTGCCATCTCTGGAAGCAACGGGGCGACCTGCCCGGATTTTTCGGTGAAAAAGGAGGAGGATGCACGGCCTGTCACTTTATTAAGGACGACAGTCTTTCCGAAGAAGAAGCCAAAAAAGTCCACCCGCAGATCATAAAAAAAGTGCCTGTTAAAAACTGTGTGCGCTGCCATAACAGGAGCGGCCGCATCGGCATCTCCTACACAGGCGTCTATGAATCGGAAAACTACGGCACCCCATATAAAAAAGGGGAAATGTCCGAAAAAAGGCTGCCAGGTCAGCGCTTTTATCTTGATCTTCCCCCGGACATTCATCATCAGAAAGGCATGGTATGTATTGATTGCCATACCAGAAACGAGATAATGGGAGACGGCACCAATTACGCCCATTACGAGCAGCAGCTTGAAATAAGCTGCCAGGATTGCCATTATCAGGAAAATGCTGAAACTGAAGAACATCGTGAAAGAGGAGTGACCCGTAAAGGCAACAAACTCACCAACATCGGACACGATGAAAAGGGCTGGTTCCTGACCAACAAAATAACAGACAAAAGGCATCCGCTTCACGCCGCTAAAAAGGGAGTATGCGATTACAGCGGACACAAGAGAGTGGGCTGCGAGGCCTGCCACTCAAGCTGGGTGCCGCAATGTTATGGCTGCCACGTCAAAAGGGACATGACCGACACCCATCTTGACAAGCTCACCCTGGAGGAAACCCCGGGCTGGTGGAACGAGGGCCGCTCCTACATCCGTTATGAACGCCCCATGCTTGCTGTCTGGGATAATGAGGTGGTTATCGTCACGCCCGGCTGCCAGGATATCATTACCCTGATAGACGAAAAGGGCCAACCGGAACGCCAGTTCAACAGTCTGACCATGGCAGCCCTTAACCCGCATACCACCCAGGCAAAGGGACGAACCTGCGCTGAATGCCATACATCCACCAAGGTCATGGGCCTTGGGGAAGGAACAGCCTGGAAGGAAAACGGCACCTGGCATTTTAAGGGACTTGACCAGGGTCTCAAAACGGAACCTGGGCTGACGCCTCCCCTTGATGCTTACGTCACCATAGAGGGCGAGCCCCTGCAGAAGAGCTCCAGGCCAAATCTGCGGCCCTTTAACAAGGAGGAGCTGACCCGGATTCTGCGGATTGGCCAATGCATAGAATGCCACAAGGAATACAGCGATCCGGCCTATAAAAATTTCGGCCCGGAAACAAAATGTCCTGTTTTTAAGGAATAGGAGAAAAAATATAAATCAAAAATCAAAAGGCAAAAATCAAAAGTTAAAAGTTAAAAGTTAAAAAGAAGGTGCCATCTCGTAAGTTTTCCTTTATTTTTGCATTTTGCATTTTGAATTCAGATCTTTTTTTTTAACGAGGTTTAGCAATGATAATAAATCCACTACAAGTTTCCTCCCCTGAGGGCAAAGAACGCCTTATTTCTCTGCTCGACCGCTTTCAACTGGCAGACACCTCCTGCCGGGAGACAGTGGCGGACATCTTAAATGATATCAGAACACGGGGAGATGAAGCGCTTCTTGAATACACCCGCAAATTTGATTCACCGGACATGACTATCGTTCAGCTTAAAGCAACTCCCGAAGAGCTGGCCAATGCCTATAATCAGGTGGATGACGGCCTTATGGAGAGTCTCGAGCTTGCCCGAAAACGAATTCAGGACTTCCATGAACGGGAAATGGAACAATCATGGATTGTAACCAGGGATGACGGCACAATCACAGGAAGGCTTGTCCGGCCAGTGTCCTCCGCCGGACTCTATGTGCCGGGTGGACAGGGAGGCAAAACCCCCCTTGTTTCCTCTGTGCTGATGAACGGCATACCGGCTGGTATTGCCGGGGTGAAACGCCGGGTCATGGTAACGCCGCCAAATGCAGAAGGTGCGGTCAATCCGGCCCTTCTTGTGGCTGCCCAGGAAATAGGAATCACTGAAATATATAAAACAGGCAGCGCCTGGGCCATTGCAGCTTTGGCCTTTGGCACGGCGACAATTCCGGCCGTAGACGTCATAGTCGGCCCTGGAAACCAGTTTGTCACCGAAGCAAAACGTCAGATTTCAGGACGGGTGGGCATTGATATGATTGCCGGTCCAAGCGAGGTCCTTATCGTGGCCGACGACCAGGCCACACCTGCTTTTATTGCCGCCGACATGCTGGCCCAGGCAGAACATGACCCTCAGGCCCTGGCAATTCTGGTCACAACCAGTTCGGAAATTGCCGCACAAACCGATGCGGAACTTGAGCGGCAACTCAAACTGCTGAGCAGGGAAGATATAGCCAGAAAATCACTCACCGACAGAGGCACCATCCTGGTCTGCGACACCCTTGGCGAGGCGGTTTCCATAGCCAATGATATTGCCATCGAGCATCTTGAAATGATGGTCTCCGACCCCTTTTCCTGGCTGCCTAAAATCCAGCATGCCGGAGCCATTTTCCTGGGAGACTACTCTCCGGAAGCATGCGGTGATTACGTGGCCGGCCCCAACCATGTGCTGCCCACCATGGGCACGGCCCGTATTTCCTCGGCTCTCGGCGTAGAGACCTTTCTCAAAAAAAGCAGCCTGATTTCCTGCTCCAAAGATGCCTTCCTGGCAGATGCCGACCATATCCAGGCCCTGGCTCAGCTTGAGGGACTCACCGCCCATGCCCGCTCCGTGGCTGTGAGGATGGATAAAAAATAACTAAGATGAGGTTGCAGCCTTCCCCTGCATACTTTCTGAGTAAGAACGCACCTGATTTTTGCCATGCTCCTTGGCAAAATACATGGCTGCATCGGCATTTTTGATCAATGCATCACTATCGCTGCCATCATCCGGATAAAAGGCCAGACCGATACTGCCGCCTATAAAGACGTTTTCCCCTTTAACTTGAAATGGACTGGTAAAGGATTTCAGAATCCGCTGGGCAATATTCAAAGCAAAATCAGAAGAATCCAAATCACCGATTATGGCAATAAACTCATCTCCCCCCACCCTGCACACAGTATCTTCAGGGCGAAAAATTGTTTTGAGCCTCTGGGCAACGCCCTTGAGAACCTGATCTCCAGCCCCATGGCCAAAGGTATCGTTAATGGGTTTAAAATTATCCAGATCCATGAAAAGAAGTGCCATCTTCTTCCCTCTGCGTTTGGAGTGGGCGATGGCAATTTGAATCTGATCCCCGAGCAGCAGGCGATTTGGCAGACCGGTGAGAGAATCGTGCATAGCCTGATGGCGAATCAACATCTCCTGCTTCTTGTGTTCACTGATATCCCGGAAGGAACCGATGTAATAAACTCTCTTTTCAGTCTCTTCTTCCATCCTGCTTATGGAAAGCCAGAGAGGAATGACCTCGTCATCCCGGCAACGGCAGTACACCTCTCCATCCCAGAGCCCGTTTTCACGCAGACTCTTTAAGACCAGATCAAGAAACTCCGGCTCATAGCGCTTGGAATCAAACACAGCAACGGACTGGCCGACCATCTCATCATCGCCACAGCGGACGATTTTGGCGGCAGCTGGATTTACCTTGACAATGCAGCCATTCTCATCAATAACCACGATGCCCTCCAGCGAATGAGCAAAGGCATTGCCCATGAGCTGCAGCGCAGCATTTGCAGAGGCAAGATCGGCTGTCCTTTCCTCAACGCGAAGCTCCAGCTCGTCATGGGATTTTTTGAGCAGCTTCTCGCTTGTCTCCAACAGTTCAAAACTGTCACGCAGCTCCCGCTCCTTGGAACTTACGGTATCAGCCATTACATTGAAAGATCGGGCAATGTCCCCCAAGGCATCCCTGGTGTTGAGGGATAAGCGGAAATCCATCTCCCCTTTGGCAAATTTTTCCGTTCCAAGAAGGAGTTGCGCAAGCCTTGCGGAAAGCACACGGTTGATGAAAAAGGCAAAGAAAACCGCAAAAAGAACGCTGCCGACCGACAGAAGAAGAAGCAGATTGCGCTTTGTCTTGCTATAAAGTTCAATGGCATTCTGCTCGACGATGACATATTCTTTTTCCGATTCAATCAGTTTTCTTTTCAGCAAATCCAACTCCTGCCAGGTCCGACCGACCATCTCAACCTCTTCCGGGAGTGTTGACATGTTACGGTCGGTTTGCCAGAAATCATAAATGCGCGGCAGGTTGATGCGAAGTTTATGCACCAGGAGAGAGAACCGGCTTATTTCATTGATGTGATGTTTTTCGTCACCGTTATGATGCTGTTCAATTTCAGGGTCTGTTTCAAGATCGGCAATACCGTTACTTGCCAGATTGAGCAACTCCATGATTGCCTCGATTTTATATGTGTCTCCCTGGACATACGCAACAATTGTCTTTTCAAGCTTGGCAAGTTCATGAAACACCTCGCGGCTCATGCACGAAAGCACGGCCTGCTCCTCAGCCGATGCCGCTTGTGTCCCATAGGCCAGCTCCATGAGTTGCAGATGAATCTTCTCAAGATGGTTTTCAATCTGCGGGAACAGACTTTGCTTAAAGTCTACCGGATCATGCTCCAACTCAACATAGCTGACAAGCCCCTGGCGCACGGCAAAAAGGTGAGGGTCAAAATTAATATCCTCCAGGCCCACTACCCCGCGGGCAATGTAAACTTGTTCAAGCTTTTTAATTTTCCGGGAAAAGGCATTATAAGCAGCAAAAACATCCTGTTTCTGAACCGGTTCAATTTTTGTGTCATGCTGGATGGAATTCTCGATGCGGTTTACATTATCAAGACGGCTAATCAGAGAGGAAGTATTCTTCCGAACCTGTTCCATGGTCCTGTCCGACACCTTCACGGACAGGAATGCCAGCAGGCACAGCATGACAACCAGCAGAAAGAAACCAAGATTGCGGAGAAAATGATAGGGCATGGTTGCTTAAGGAACCAGGTTCAGGAAAAGAAGCTCTCCAACCTCTCCGCTGCCATACAGCGGCTGATCAGAATCCTTTTCAGGCTTGCGTCCGGCAACTTCATATCTTGAAACGGCAAAAGGATATTTTTCCCCCTCTTTTAATATGATGTCGTCGTCATGGCCAGTATCAAGCAATCTGGAAAACTCAATGGTCCACCGACCGCTTGACCATTGCCCTTTGGCCATGATGTCCGCCCGGCTTCCGGTTGGCTCCTGATTAGTGTATTTGGGTACTCTTTCACCTTTGTACTCAGTATAAAGTATGGTGCTGTAGGCGGCGTCTCCATCATCGCCCTTGCGTGACAGATAAAAGATATTGCCTTTTTTCGAGGTCAGCATTTTCGAATCAGACATTTTCATTGTCCGGTAAAAATGCATCTTGTCGTCGGCATAACCAACCGGATTAGTGCGGTCAGCCTTCCAGAACCAGATATCGGCCTGATAAGGAACATCTTCATGCAGGGTGAGTGCCGTGGCATAGGAAACCATGCTCCACTTGACAACAAACACATCTTCCCTCTCCGGACCATTTCTATAGGCCTGCATTTCAGTATCCCATACCAGGGTCCTGTGCTTCCTGCTTTCAGTTGCATCCGGAAAACCGGCCAGTATAAAAATCTTTTCGCCATTGTGGACAGCCTTGAGGGTTATATCGATATCAGCCACCCGGTCGCGGACGATGACGGCCTTTGCCTGCTGCCAGACGACATCGTCTCCTATGCCATCGATAAGGGGTAGGTCCTGGACCCGAGGCGCTGTCACCTCCTGAGATGCAGATACTATGGTTGCAAACAAAAACAAGAACACCATGCTGCTGCAGATTTTCTGAACCATCACCTTTCCATTCCCTCCTGTTTGCTTTGCCAAAACAATCCAGTTCCCTGAAAACGCTCCGAGTCGTAAGATCAGCTCTTTTCAAATTTGCCGGTTTCGTAATTATGCCCTTAAGGGTAAAAAAACATTCACCCGCTGCCGACACCTATGCAATCCATTGATATCACGTTGTCCAATGGTCAGCTTCAGAGCTTTTTTAAGAATCCACCAAATTTGACGGTCTCGTAAAAACCCTCTCGACCGCCGCCGGAACGTGTGTAACTTGTTGATATTTCGTTGGCGGATGGTCAGCCTCAGGACTTTTTGCGACTTCATCAAATTTCAGTCAAAAAAAATAACAATTACTGCAAACAACAAAAAAAATCAACAAACACAGGCAACCTAACCCACTGTTACACCTTCAACATCACAACGTTCCACAAACTTGAGACAAAACTTGCATTGCCGGCAGCGAGATAAGCGGATCCTGTTCATTATAGTGGTTGCCTTGCAATTTTACTAAACCCCTTTCCGATTTATGGGCTTCACCGACTTGAAAAGTCCCTCCCAACAGAAAAGTCTGGTTGAGAACTTCGCTTATTTACTGTACTTATCTTTTGCTGTTTACACTCATCCGGAATCAGCATGAGACGAAATATCCGCACAGAAACCAGTGCCCTTTCCTTAAATAAATTGACGTCACTGACACTACAATTTTTACCGCCGTTTGTTGCCTTGAAACGAAAAACAAAGAATATGACCAGCAGAGACATTTTGGAAAACGGCTGTAATGCCATGGGAATAAACGTAACAGAAAAAATCTGTGAAGACCTGGACGTTTATTTCAGGGAGCTTGCCAAGTGGAATAAAAAGATGAACCTGGTGGCAAAGGCGGATAGACGGGAGACAATTGAAAGCCATTTTCTGGACTCACTTGTCCCGCTGCCGCGTATTGCCTCACTGCAGAATCCGACTTTACTCGATGTGGGTACAGGGGCCGGGTTTCCCGGCCTGGTCCTGAAAACTGCCTGCCGCAGTCTGAAACTCTGTCTCATAGAGCCGCGGGTAAAAAGAGTGACCTTTCTCCGCCACATGGTCAGAACCCTTCGCCTGGAAGATGTTGTCATCCAGGCAAGAAGGCTCGAACAACATCCACAAGGAAATCCGCAGCAACACCCCTGCATCACAAGCCGCGCCGTAACGACAATCAACGAATTTCTGCAGCTTGTGGAAGCCTCTTCTCCACCGGGAGGCATTGTCATATGCATGAAAGGCCCGAAAGCACAGCAAGAGATACGTGACTGGCAGCGAAAAAGCCCCAACAGTCCGTTTTTACTTGAGGAGCGCCAGGAATGGTCACTGCCCTTTTCCGGGGCAAAGAGGGAGCTTGTCATTTTCAAAAAAAACGAATGCCGCGTGCGACGCAACAGACACGAAACGGTCTTTCACTCCGGCGTAACTCGATGAACGCCTGTTTTTCGTTGTCTCTTTAAACCCTAATGATTACTTTGCCATATGTTTAACGATCTTCAAAAAATCTTTCAAAAAACAACAGCAACAACAACTCCCTCATTGATGTTCCAGGGAACCTGCTCAAATGCCGGCAAGTCCATCCTCACGACTGCCCTTTGCCGGATACTCCTGCAAGACGGCCTTTCCGTTGCCCCCTTTAAATCTCAGAATATGTCGCTTAACTCCTATGTCACCAGAAACGGTGAAGAGATGGGAAGGGCGCAGGTCGTCCAGGCCCAGGCGGCAAGGCTTGACCCGGATGTACGCATGAATCCCATTCTTCTTAAGCCCAACAGCGACACCGGCAGCCAGATCATTGTCATGGGCAAGCCTGTGGGCAACATGAATGTCGAATCGTACATGGACTACAAGCCCACGGCTTTTCTGCAGGCCATGGAGGCCTATGACTCCCTGGCAGCGGAACATGATGTTATCGTCATGGAGGGTGCGGGAAGCCCGGCCGAGGTCAATTTGAAGCACCACGACATCGTCAATATGCCCATGGCCCGCTATGCCGGTGCCAATGTCCTTCTTATCGGCGACATCGACAGGGGTGGGGTTTTTGCCTCCTTTCTGGGAACAATGGAAATTCTTGACGAGTGGGAACGCGAACTTGTAGCCGGCTTTATCATCAACCGCTTCCGGGGACGAAAATCCCTGCTTGACGATGCTCTGGATTTTACCTTGACCCGAACCGGCAAACCGGTCCTTGGCGTTGTCGATTATCTGGCCAATCTGGGACTACCGGAAGAAGATTCCGTTGGCTTTAAAAACGGCATTTATGACGGTCGCAGGGATTCGGATAAAGAAATTGAGCTGGCAATTATTGACCTGCCCCATATCTCAAACTTCACGGACCTTGAACCTTTCCTGGCCGAGCCGGATGTCAACCTGCGCATTGTCCGCAGCCCGGATGACCTCAAGTGCCCTGCCGCTGTTATTTTACCGGGCAGTAAAAACGTGGTAAAAGATCTGATCTGGTTGCGAGACAGCGGACTTGCTGCCAGGATTGCCGATTTTGCAGGAAACAACGTACCGGTTGTCGGTGTCTGCGGCGGATTTCAGATGCTTGGCAGCCTTATCCGCGACCCCCATGGTCTTGAGTCCAATGAGGGGGAAATCCAAGGGCTTGCCCTGCTCAAAATGGAAACCGTTCTGGAAAAAGACAAAACCCTCACCAGAAAAAAGGGGAATCACCTGGCTTCAGGACTTGCCGTGCACGGCTATGAGATCCATCACGGCCAGACCGTGTCAAAACACCAGCCTCTTCTTGATTTCAGGGATGGTCAAATGGCAGGGGCATCATCGGAAAATGGCCGCATATGGGGTTCTTACCTGCATGGCATTTTTGATGATGATACTTTTCGCCGCTGGTTTCTAGACGGACTTCGCGCTGATCGAAATCTTGCAAAGATGGGCAAAGTCGTTGCCCCCTATGATCTGGAGCCGGCCTTTGACCGACTGGCTGACGCTGTTCGCTCCCAGATTGACATGACTCAGGTTTATCACCTTCTTGGTTTATAATGCTTTCTGCTCTGCAAATTTTTATTGCCGTTCTCCTTGATCACTTGCTGGGAGATCCGCGCTGGCTGCCCCATCCTGTCCGCTTTATAGGCAAAAGCGGCGCTCGGCTTGAAAACTTTTTCAGAAAAACCCCTCTCCCTCTTCGGCTTTGCGGTGTTTTTACCGTCGCCCTTATGCTAACCGGCACGGGATGCACGGTATGGGGTCTTCTTTTTCTTGCCAATCGCCTCCACCCATCTCTTTCCGCTGTTACTGCTGTTGTTCTTTTATACACCACCATAGCAGCCCGGGATCTTTATCGACACAGCACAGCGGTTTATGCAGCTTTACAGGAAAAGAACCTTGCCAAGGCCCGAAAAAAGGTAGCAATGATTGTGGGCCGGGACACCAGCGGACTTGACCAAGAGGGAGTTGCCAGGGCAGCGGTGGAGAGTGTGGCGGAAAGCCTTGTTGACGGCGTTTGCGCCCCGCTTTTTTATGCTTTTCTGGGAGGACCGATTGCGGCAATGTGCTATAAGGCCATTAATACAGCGGACTCCATGTTCGGCTACAAAAACGAGAGATACAAAGATTTCGGCTGGGCAGGAGCCCGGCTGGACGACCTGGCAAATTTCATCCCGGCCAGACTCACCGGGCTCATCATCCCCCTGGCCGCCTTCCTGCTCCGTCTTGACTACAAGGCTTCCTGGCGCATCTTCCTAAGAGACAGACTGAATCATGCCAGCCCAAACTCAGCCCACTCAGAGGCCGCTGTTGCCGGAGCGCTCAATATTCAGCTCGGCGGAACAAATATCTATTTTGGCAGGGAAGTGAAAAAACCGACCATCGGCGACAGTACACAGCATATTACAGCAGCACATATACTCCGTACCAACCGCCTGATGCTGGTCGGCATGATACTCTTTTTCTGCTTGATGGCAACTGCGAGTACGGCTGTTGGAATCGTTTTACAAAAGCTCAACTTTCCGACTTCATGTATTGACTTAATTTATGGTGTTATTTGTAGGTTGGGTTAATTTCCAATAACCTCTGTTCTTGTTGGGTTATAGGTCTTTCAACTTTTTTACTTATTGCTTGCTACCGAAAACCCAACAATTCTGGTAGCATGAAACGAATTTAACCCAACCTACAATGTAATAACAACGAGTTATGTCAAGTCGGAAAGTTGAGTTATCAATTACTTTCACAGCTCCTGGAAAAATTTCACATCTGTGCCAATGATGTGGTTTTTCAGCCAGCTGATGAGAAACTTCAGAACATCAGCGTTTATCCCCTCACCTTTTTCAATGAAATCACCCTGGAGAAGCAATGTTTTCTTGACAAAATCACTGTGCTCCTTGCGATGCTTTTCAAACTCAGGATGCGCTTTTAATAATTTTTCTTCACTGAAGAAATGATAGTCTATATAGTTGATCATCTCCTCCAGCACAGTACGCAGTTTATCCCGGGAATGACCCCCTCCAAAGGTTTCGATAAAATCATTTACCAACTTAAAAAGGTGTTGATGCTGATGATCGATTTCCTCAACCCCAACACTATAACCAGCGTCCCACTTAATCAGCTCCATACAATGTAGCTCCCTTTATTTTTTTCCTGTTGCTTCCAGTGCAGCCAAATAAGGCCCGAACAGTTCATCATAGTCTCGAAAGCCTTTTTTGAGAATAAGTGGAAAGGCCGCCATTTCGTTCTCATTGACAACGAGATTGGCACTGTTTGATAATGCTTCCAGATTATACATGGAATGAAACTCCGGGCCGATCAGCACATAAAATATGTACCGTCGCTTGGTCATGGGCAGTCCCTGCATGTGTTCATGAAATGAAGACTCAGCCAGACTTCCTTCATAATCTGAATGAAAGACAACAGCAGAAAAGCTGGAAAAACGCATCGATTCAATGGCCTCTGCTGCGGTATGGGGCAACACCGCCTTGTACCCCATGTCTTCAAAAAGCTGCACAACGTCTGTTTGAATCGCCTCATCCCTTATGAGGATCATGACCAGGGGTATATCTTCTATTATTTCTCCCTGCCCCAGATCACCCTTTTCAAGCCAGCCCAGATCAGGTGGAGCCGGCGGCTGCAGCACTCCCGGAGGAGCGGCAGGAGCCTCCTGTCTTGTCTTGGCTTTTACTTCAGATTCCGGGGCTGCCGCCGCCACCGGCTCCTGAACCTGTTCCTGCTGCTCCTGCTTGACCTCTATAGGTTTTGCGCACAGCGGGCAATTAAATTTCAAGGACTTGCCAGGCGCTAAGGCAGCAAGCGCATTTTCAATCTTCTGCTGCTGGGCATCCGTTAAATTTAATGCCTGGCCACAGTTCGGACATGATGTAACCATTTTTCACTCCATCGTATTGCCGGATTATGACGAACTCGCACACGTCTTGATGCTGCCCAGCCGCCAATATAACTGCAACACGCTCTAGACTTGTCGACGGCGGTTAAGCGTTCTTTGCGAAACCATCACATTATGAAAACGCATCATACTTTGCGTCTTTTTTCTGCTCTTCCATTCCCAGGCCGGTGATGCCGGTCGTTGATTCGCCCTTGGCCGACTTAATGCGGTCAAGCCCGCGCCCCATGGCGCTTTTACGTGAACAATACCCCATGGCTGTCTCCTCGGTAACAAGCCCCTGCTCATAGAGACCAAGAATATACTGATCAAAGGTGGTCATCCCCATGGCTGAGCCGTCATCGATAATTTCATAATAGGTCTTGCCTTCCGACTCACCATTTAAAATTACCTCGCGGACCCTGAGGTTCATGCCCATGATCTCAAAAGCGGCGACCCGGCCGCCTCCGACTTTGGGAAGCAATCTCTGACAGATGATCCAGCGAACGGTATCCACCAGCCTGTTTCTGATCTGCGGCTGTTCGTCATGCTCAAACATGCCAAGGCAGCGGTTGATTGTAGATCCGGCATCAACGGTGTGCAGTGTACTGAGAACAAGATGACCTGTTTCCGAAGCGGTTAGACCGATTTCCATGGTTTCACGGTCACGCATCTCACCAACCAGAATAACCTTGGGGGCCTGACGAAGTGCTGCACGCAGCCCATTGGCAAAAGTATCAAAATCATTGCCCTGCTCCCGCTGATTAAAGGTGGATTTGAGATGAGGGTGAACAAACTCGATGGGATCTTCCAGAGTGACGGTATGCACCGCCCTTTCATGGTTTATTTTATTCAGAAGAGCCGCCAGAGTAGTCGACTTACCAGAACCGGTGGCACCGGTGACAAGAATCAGTCCGTTCAGCTCATCGGACATCTTGTTCATAACAGGGGGAAGATTCAGACTGGTAATGGACGGAATTTCCGTGGGCAGCTTTCGTAATACGGTGGAAATATTATTTTTCTGAGAAAACACATTGACCCTGAAGCGTGCTTTTTTACCCAGCCAATATGAAAGATCGCAGGACCCGGATGTGGCCAGGTCTTTGAGAAGTCTCTTATTGCCGCCAATCACATTCAGCCCAAACACTTCTGCCTGAAAGGGGGTGATCTCCTTCACTTCCGGATTGACACCCACCGGGACGAGCTGCCCGGCAGATTCAACCTGAAGCGGTCTCCCCACAGTGATGTTTAAATCCGAAACATTGTTATAGGACTCCAGCATACTGGCAATCCAGTAATCTATTTCAGGCTGTTTCATACGCCCTCCACTTTTTTGGAAATTGTGTACCTATCGAGCCGTGCAGCCAGGGACAACCCGCCTTCTATAAAAGCCGGTTATGCGGGGTTTCACCTACCTCTTTTCCTCAAAATAGTACGAAAGGAAAGATTTTCCGGCAAAACCAGCGTTATCAGAAGTTGCACGCATACGCTCAACCACAACCTGCACTTAACAACCGTTTGTCTCTTAAGAAAAAACATCAGCTTGTTATGCAGTTTGCATTTTCAATGCATCAATTATATGCTGATAGGGAGAAAAAAGTATAGGAAAATTGCCGCGCCGTATTCCAAAATCAGGACCCTTTCCCGTTCACTGCAGCGTCTTTTCTGAGTATGAAAAAGTACAAGCTGCCTTTTTGCTTCAAAACGCCGGCAGCCCTTGCCGCATACTGATCACTTCCGCAAAAAAGATCCACTCGCCCGGCTCCTTTTATGGCTGCTCCGCTGTCCTGATTCATGACAAACCTGCGCAGGGGATGCCAACCGATGACATTTCCCTTATCGTCAAACTCAGGCAAATCGCTCTCAATATAGCCGATAAGAGGCGCGGGAAAGCATTTTGCATCAAGAGCAAGAGAACGCCCGGCAGTCAGAGATCGTCCCAGACTGCCGACGGGACCGCCATCTGCTTTGCTCTCGGGCTTTTTTGAAACGGAAAAAAAGATAAACCTGTCATTGCTATTAAGGATTGACTCCCTTTCTTCAGGATGATTATGGAGATAGGCAACAATCTTCGGCATGGTGACCTCATCAAGAGCCATGATACCGCGCTCTACCATCACTTTTCCGATGCTCCGGTATTTATGGCCGTTGGAACCGGCAAAACGGACATTGCGAAGAGTACCATCAGGAAGCCTGACTTTGCCGGAACCCTGCACATGAAGGATAAACGCTTCCACCGGATCAGCCAGATAGATCATTTCCTGACCTGCCAGAAGATTCTCTGTTTCAATTTCCCGCCTTGTCCAGTAAGGACGAAAAATACCTTTTTCTAAACGGCCAACTTCCTTTTTCCCCTTGTCATTTTTCCGGACAACCAGATCGACAGGAGTCCCATAGAGAGGATAGATATATGGTTTCTTTCTCACCAGGCTCCCGGCAAGTATTGGTTCATAATAGCCGGTTACCAGCATGGAACCTGATTCATCCTGTCCTGCCGCCTTACAGATACGAAAATTTGCGATAAGAAATTTTTCAAACTTTGCCTGGTCCGCATAGTTGGCAACTCCCTGCAAAAATATCTGCAAAGAGGATTTGAGCCATTTTGCAGAGTACGTCGCGCCACACAGTTCAAACTGCCGCTCATCCCCAATCTGCTCAAGATAGGAGATACTTCCGGCAAGCCCTTGTTTTATTCCCTGGAAATCGAGGTCATCGCTAAAAAAAGGAAAACTCTTTTGAGGTACCGGCAGCAGAGCATTCTCGCAGGCCAAACATGGGGCAGACAACAGCATCAAGAATAACCAGACAACACAAATCATGCCTTTCATAGATATCTTCTTCCCTTCACTCCTCACTCCTCACTCCTCACTCCTCACTCCTCAAAAAAGAGTAGAGCACAGATGATGTCATCCCCCTCTTTTCCGGCTTTCAAGCCATTGCAGCCGTTTTTTTCAACATCATGCTGCATTATGTAGTATTATCAGAGTGATAATTTCATTTCTGACTGTACCACATACTTTGTCAAATGAAAAAATAAACCCATTATTCCATTTTTAGCTTGACCTCTGACAACCCCATTGGTTATCTATCGGGTTTGTTTTTATAGGTACTACTACCTTCAGTAATTGTACTGTTCTGCAAATTTACAATAATGTTTAATAATAAATTGTTCAGGGAGGGAAAATGAGCACTAAAGAAACAAACATTGAAAGCCTAATGACAGAGGACCGAATTTTTACCCCACCCGCTGACGGCCAGGCAAAAGCGTATGTCAAAAGCATGGATGAATACCAGGCTATTTACAAACGATCCATCGATGATCCCGAAGGATTTTGGGCTGAACGTGCGGAAGAGCTTATCACCTGGGACAAAAAATGGGATACTGTCCTTGATGCTGACTTGCACAAACCTGAAATCAAATGGTTTGACGGCGGGAAACTGAACGTTTCATACAACTGCCTTGATCGTCACCTTGAAAACGGACGTAAGGATAAGACAGCCATCATCTTCCAGGGGGAACCTGAAGAAGATGTGAAACGCTTTACTTACGCAGAACTGCACAAAGAAGTATGCCGTTTCGCCAATGTGCTGAAAAAACATGGCGTCAAAAAAGGCGACCGTGTTTCCGTTTATCTGCCCATGATCCCGGAACTGGCAATTTCACTGCTGGCCTGCACCCGGATAGGCGCCATCCACTCAGTTGTTTTTGCCGGTTTTTCAGCCCAGAGCCTGCGCAGCCGTGTCCAGGACTGCGAGGCAAAAGTCCTTATTACTGCTGATGCTGTTCTGCGTGCCGGAAAAACAATTCCTTTAAAACCAAATGCCGATGAGGCCCTGGAAGAATGCGATTCCGTGGAAAAATGCATTGTGGTGAAGCGGGCCGGCAATGATGTTGCAATGCAGGAAAGCCGTGACCTCTGGTGGGAAGATGAGATAGTATCCTCAGACATTTCCGATGACTGTAGCCCGGAAAGCATGGATGCCGAAGACATGCTCTTTATCCTCTACACAAGCGGCAGTACCGGTAAACCAAAAGGTGTTGTCCACACTACGGGCGGCTATCTCACCTATGCAGCTCATACCTGCCAGTGGGTATTCGATCTGAAAGATGAAGATGTCTACTGGTGTACCGCTGATATCGGCTGGATTACCGGACACAGTTACATCCTTTATGGCCCCCTTGCCCTGGGCGCCACGTCACTTATGTTTGAAGGTGTTCCTTCCTATCCGGGCCCAGACCGCTTCTGGCAGGTTGTGGATAAATTCAAGGTCAGTATCTTTTACACAGCCCCAACAGTAATCAGGGCTCTGATGCGCGAGGGCACCGAACATACCCGGAAACACGACCTTTCATCGCTCCGCATCCTGGGAAGTGTTGGCGAGCCTATCAATCCTGAGGCCTGGATGTGGTATCATGCCAATATCGGCGGCAGCAAACTGCCAATCGTTGACACCTGGTGGCAGACCGAGACAGGCGGAATCATGATTTCTCCCCTGCCTTACGCCACTCCTTTAAAACCAGGTTCAGCAACACTGCCGCTGCCCGGCATTGATGTCGACATTCTTGATGAAGAAGGGAAACCAACAGGTGTCAACGAAGGGGGGCACCTTGTTGTCAAGAAACCATGGCCTGGTATGCTCCGCGGCGTTTTCGGCGATCCTGCCCGCTTCAAGAAGACCTATTTTGAACGCTATCCAGGCATCTACGATCCTGAAGACGGTGTGCGCCGTGATGCGGATGGTTATTTCTGGATCATGGGACGCCTTGACGACGTTATCAACGTTTCCGGACACAGAATGGGAACCGCAGAAATTGAGTCAGCGCTTGTTGCCCATGAGTCTGTTGCCGAAGCAGCTGTTGTCGGCGCACCCCATGACATAAAAGGCCAAACCATTTACTCCTTTGTTTCCCTGAAGGCTGGTGTAACGCCAAGCGATGACCTGGTCAAGGAACTGCGGGCCCATGTCCGTAAAGAGATAGGTCCAATCGCCACACCTGAGTTCATCCAATTCTCTGATGGTCTGCCCAAAACAAGGAGCGGCAAAATCATGCGCCGCATCCTCCGTAAAATTGCTGCAGGACAGGATGATTTTGGCGATACCTCCACCCTTGCCGACCCATCGGTGGTTGATGCCCTTGTTGGCGGCAACAAGGATTTAAATAAATAATTTTTAATTGCCGGCTGGCTGAGTTTCAAAACGGGAGTGCAACTTCAGCACTCCCGTTTTTTTATTGCCTTAATTGGGAAATTTTCCTTCTTATATTGCGTTTCCCTTTGTCAGAGCTATAATGTGGTATCAGGCAAGTAAGCCTTTATGTCTTTATTTAAATTCACTTCCAAGTGGAGGATCATTTGCATGTTTCATCCTGCTCTGTCCCTGGCCTTGAGCCTGGTAGTTCTCTTCAGTTTCACTCCTGCAAGCGTATCGGCTGCCAGTGATTGCACCACCATAATCACAGAACGATGCGAAACTTGTCATTACAAGACACGAATCTGCCGAAAATTGGGTGTCAAAAGCAAAGGGCAATGGAAAAGAACGGTTAAAAACATGGTGCATTACGGAGCCGAACTCAATAAAGATGAGATGAAAATGCTCGTTACCTGCCTTGATACACAGGACAAATCTATTGTTAATTTATGCGAACAAGACGAATAATCAACAGCGGTAAAAACAGTGGATGCGAATGGGAATAAGAGCACAATATGGAATTTTCTGGCCTTTTCATTGTTCGCCGGGTTGACCATCTTCCCATCACCAATTTTTGCAGCCTGTATTGACGGCAATTGTGAAGACGGAACAGGCACGATGGTCTATTCCAGCGGCAGCCGGTATACCGGGCAGTGGAAAAACGGACAACCTCACGGCAAGGGCGCTAAACTCTATCCTTCCGGCAACGTATATAAAGGTGAGTGGCATGGCGGCAAACGTCACGGAAAAGGCGTCACAACGCTTCCGGGCGACCGCACCTGCAGCCAGCAGTGGCAAGATGACACTCTTATTTTACAGAAATGCGGCCCTCTTACCCCTGATGTTGATGAGACCCTGGTCAAGCCCAGTAAAGTTATCATCATAACTCCGCCGGAAAACAAAAAACAAAAAAACTCTCAAACGACCACCGTTATCACCCCCAGCAAGAAAAAGACCCCTGTATTTTCAACGGCAATCAAACCAGCCCCTGCCACAAAAGTACCAATCTCCGTAGAGCCGACCTTTGGCAAATTGAAGCTACCGGATGGCTCCCTCTATGAAGGCCAGTTAAAAAATGGGGTGCCCCATGGAAAAGGGCAGCTTGTCATGCCGGACGGCACAAAATATGTCGGTCAGTTGTTCAACAATATTATCCAGGGGCAGGGCACGCTGACATTGGCAAACGGGGAACAATATGAAGGAGACTTTGCCGACGACAAACCGCACGGTCACGGCACGTATACCTTTCCGGACGGACGACAGTATGTTGGAGAATTTGTCAACGATTCCTTCGAAGGCATGGGAAAGCTTACACTTCCTGACGGCACAACGTATGTCGGACAATTTGCCAATAACTTCCCAAACGGCTACGGCCTGCTGACCTTACCGGATGGGGCCAAATATGCCGGCAACTTCATAGACAGCAAGTTTAATGGACGAGGCATTCTTACTTTGCCGGACGGCGTCACCTACGAAGGAGATTTTAAAGACCACCTCTTTCACGGTTATGGCAAGCGAAGCGGACCGGACGGCCTCAAGTATGAAGGAGAATGGCGGGATGGGGTCAAGTCCGGTCAGGGGACACTCATCTACCCAGATGGACGTACATATGTCGGCCAGTTCAAGGACGACCTCTACAATGGCCAGGGCACATACACCTTTGCCGATGGTGAGAAAGTAAGCGGCCAGTGGCAGGGCGGCAAGCTTACAAAAGAAAACAACTGAAAAAATCGTATCTATTCAGCGAGGGCTCGACATGGGCCTCAACTCCAGGCCGTAACTATTCAGATGTGCCTTAGATTTGGACAAG
>JAHLLM010000032.1 GCA_020444175.1 Desulfobulbaceae bacterium
AATAGTTACGACCTGGAGTTGAGGCCCATTTCGAGCCCTCGCTGAATAGATACAAACCAAGTAAAAAAACTATCCGAGGAATTCATGAAAATCGAATTGAAACACCCTGAAGGTGGTACCTGCAAAGACGACAGGGTTCATGCCCAGGAATATCGTTCTCTTCTTCCTGATGTGGTCGATGAACTAGTAAATTCATGCCAGGGAAGCTCCTGCTTTGAGCACATCAATACAGACCCTCTGCCTTCACGCCAACGGACAATTGACCTGATTGAACGTTGCCGCGACATACTCTTTCCAGGCTACTTCCGCTGCCAGGACATTGACAAGACCAGCCTGAAGTATAAACTCGGCATGGATATTTCCATTTTTTACGATCTGCTTGCCGCGGAAATAACGTACAGTATTCGCCATGAGTGCATGCGGCATGAACAATCATGCCAGCACTGCGAGGGCCAGGGAAAGGAAATTGCCTTTCAGTTCATCGAAAAAATTACCGAACTGCGATCCATATTGGCAACTGATGTTCGGGCGGCCTATGACGGAGACCCGGCTGCCACCAATTACGATGAAATTATCTTCTGCTACCCAGGCATCTTTGCCATCACAGTCTATCGCATCGCCCACAGGCTCTATGAGCTGGCGGTTCCCGTGCTGCCGCGCATTATGACGGAATACGCCCACGGCATTACGGGTATTGATATTCATCCCGGAGCAAACATTGGTGAATCCTTTTTTATCGATCACGGTACAGGGGTGGTTATTGGAGAGACCTCCCAGATCGGCAAAAGAGTAAAAATTTATCAGGGTGTCACTCTGGGGGCTTTGTCTTTCAAAAGAACCGAAACAGGGGAGCTTGACCGCAACAGCAAAAGGCACCCCACCCTGGAAGACGATGTAACGGTTTATGCGGGTTCAACTATTCTCGGCGGCGAAACAGTCATCGGCGCCCGCTCCGTTGTTGGCGGCAACGTCTGGCTTACCGAGTCCATTCCACCCGACACCAAGGTTCTGCTCAATCCTCCGGACCTGATATTGAAAAAAAGAGGATGAATTATGATGGTCTCGCAAAAAGCTCTCAAGCTGACCATCCGCCAACGCAATATCAACAAGTTACATACTTGTCGGCGGCGGTTGAGGGGGTTTTTACGAAACCGTCAATTATAAAGTCAGGATTTACAGAAAGTAAAGGAGTTAGAGAAGTTAGAGAAGTTAGAAAATTTCAGGATGGAATCAGTCTACTCTTCATTTTCAACGCAAAAACAACTGGAAATTATTCTTTTTATATATTATGAATACAGAATTTTGCTGTTATTGGTGCCTCCCCGGCACCCCGAATTCTGATATTCTTATCCCTTTCTAACTAACCTATAAACACGTTAAGGAGAAGTCATGTCCAGAAAAATGGTCACCATTGATGGTAATCAGGCCTGCACCCACGTAGCCTATGCCACCAGCGAAATCATTACAATTTATCCCATCACCCCTTCTTCACCGATGGCAGCTGAGGCCGATGCCAAGGCAACAGCCGGCCAGAAAAACATCTGGGGCAGCGTCCCTGTTGTCACCCAGATGCAATCTGAAGGCGGTGTGGCAGGTTCTCTGCACGGTTCTTTAACCACAGGCGCTCTCTGTACAACTTTTACCGCTTCACAGGGACTTCTTCTGATGCTCCCCAACATGTACAAACTTGCCGGTGAATTGACTCCGACAGTTTTTCATGTTACCGCGCGCTCACTTGCCTGCCAGGGTTTGTCCATTTTCGGTGACCACGGCGACGTTATGGCCGCCCGCCAGACCGGCTGGGGCATGCTCTGTTCTCAGAACGTTCAAGAATGCCAGGACATGGCACTCATTTCGACCCAGGCAGCACTGAAATCCCGTGTTCCGTTCATGCATTTCTTTGACGGCTTCCGTACCTCCCATGAGATCCAGAAAGTAGAGCAGCTTACAAACGACGACATGCACGCCATACTTGATGAGGATCTGGTCATTGATCACCGTTTACGCGGCCTGACTCCGGACCGCCCAAGAATGCGCGGTACCGCCCAGAACCCTGATGTTTATTTCACCGGTCGCGAGACAGTAAACAAATACTACAACGCAATTCCGGGCATCATCCAGGAAACCATGGACAAATTTGCCGCCCTTACCGGTCGTCAATACAACCTGTTCGATTACCACGGAGCCCCGGATGCAGAGGAAGTTGTCGTCATGATGGGTTCCGGTGCCGAGACTGTTGCCGCAACCGTTGACTACCTTGCTTCCCAGGGAAGAAAAGTCGGTCTTGTTATCGTTCGTCTCTTCCGCCCCTTTGACATGAAAGCAATGGTAAATGCCCTGCCTGCAACGGTCAACAGAATCACAGTTCTTGACCGCACCAAAGAGCCCGGAAGCGCCGGCGAGCCTCTGTACCTCGATGTCCGCGCCGCCGTTGGTGAAGCAGTTGAAACAAATACTTCAGCCTACATGCCCATTATCCTTTCCGGCCGTTACGGCCTCGGTTCTGCCGAGTTTACTCCGGCAATGGTCAAAGCTGTGTTTGACAACATGGCAGCCATGGCGCCGAAAAATCACTTCTGCGTCGGCCCCAACGATGACGTTACCTTCACCAGCCTGAACTATGACAAGAACTTCAACATCGAAGGTGATGATGTTTACCGCGCCATGTTCTACGGCCTCGGTTCCGACGGTACGGTTGGTGCCAACAAAAACACCATTAAAATCATTGGTGGAGAAACAGACAACAGCGCTCAGGGTTACTTTGTTTATGACTCCAAGAAATCAGGTTCCCTCACCGTCAGCCATCTGCGTTTCGGCGAGAACCAGGTTGTGGCCCCTTACCTTATCAACAAAGCAAGCTTCATTGCCTGCCACAACTTCACATTTCTCGATAAATACGACATGCTGTCCAACCTGGAGGAAGGCGGAACATTCCTGCTGACCACCTCGTACTCTGACAAACAGGTCTGGAAACAGCTGCCGGGAAGTGTTCAGAAACAGATCATCAACAAAAAAGCCAACTTCTACATTATTGATGCCATCAAACTTGCCGAAGCCATCGGTCTTGGCGGTCGCATCAATATGATCATGCAGACTGCCTTCTTCCTTATCTCCGGTATTCTGACAGAGAAAGAGGCAATCAAAGCCATTAAGGACGCCATTAAGAAAACTTTCGGCAAAAAAGGCGACAAAGTCGTTAACATGAACTATGACGCTGTTGACGTTGCCGTAAAAAATATCGTTAAAGTGAAAGTACCAAAGAGCACTTCCGGCCACGAAATGCCTCCAACCGTTCCAGAGGATGCTCCTGATTTCGTTAAAAACGTCACTGCCAAAATGATTCAGGGCAAAGGCGAAGATATCAAGGTATCCGAGATGCCGGACGACGGTACATGGCCCACAGCGACTACTCAGTACGAGAAACGCAACATCGCAGTCCATGTTCCCAACTGGATTCCTGAAAACTGCATCCAGTGCGGTCAGTGTTCCCTGATTTGTCCCCATGCTGCAATCCGCATGAAAGTTGTCAAAGCCGCTGATATGAAAAAAGCTCCCAAGGCTCTGAAATCAGTTGCTGCAGTGGGCAAACAGTTCAAAGGACGCAAGACCATAATTCAGGTTTTCACTGAAGACTGCTGTGGTTGTACCCTCTGTGCCAAAGTATGTCCTGCCAAGAAAAAAGCCCTTGAGATGGTTACCAACGACGAGACAATCCGCAAAACCGAGGCAGCAAATGTCAAATACTTCCTTGATCTGCCTGAAATGCCATACTCTGAAATCAACCCTTCCACCATTAAGGGAAGCCAGTTGATGCGTCCGCTGTTCGAGTTCTCCGGTGCCTGTGCAGGCTGCGGTGAAACACCGTATATCAAACTGGTTACCCAGATGTTCGGAGATCGTATGTTTGTGGCCAATGCCACCGGCTGTTCCTCCATTTATGGCGGCAACCTGCCGACTACGCCGTACAGTAAACGTGCAGACGGTCGTGGACCAACCTGGTCAAACTCTCTGTTTGAAGATAATGCGGAATTTGGTCTCGGCATGCGTCAGACGGTGAACAAACTCTCCCTGCAGGCTGCAGAACTCCTTGATGAAGCTGTGAAGGCAAAACTGATCACCAAGAAGATGGCCACCGAGCTGCTGAAAGCATCCCAGAAAACCCAGGATGAAATCGAAGCACAGCGTGATCGTGTTGCCAAGCTGAAAGAAAAACTGGAAGAGGCAGGCAACAATGCCGTTGCGAAACGGCTCTACTACGTTGCCGACTATCTGGTGAAAAAATCAGTATGGATCTTTGGTGGCGACGGCTGGGCCTATGACATCGGCTACGGCGGACTTGACCATGTTCTTGCTTCCGGAGAGAACGTCAACGTCATGATCCTTGACACCGAGGTTTACTCAAATACCGGCGGCCAGATGTCAAAATCAACACCCCGTGCGGCCACTGCGCAGTTTGCTGCCGGTGGAAAGAAAATGCCGAAAAAAGACATTGGTATGATTTTCTCCACCTATGGCAATGTTTATGTAGCCAAGGTATCCATGGGTGCCAATCCGGGACAGGTTGCCAAAGCGATTGCCGAGGCAGAGGCCTATGACGGGCCATCACTCATCATTGCCTACGCACACTGCATTAACCATGGCATCAACCTGGCTAATGGTGTTGAACAACAGAAAAAAGCGGTTGCCTCCGGTCACTGGCCGCTGTATCGCTACAATCCTGAACTCGAAGCAGAGGGCAAGAATCCTCTGCACATCGACAGCAAGGCTCCGTCCATTCCGTTTGCTGAATACGCTCTGGCTGAGAACCGTTACCGGATGCTGAAACTGACCAATCCGGCAATGGCTGACGAGCTTATGGAAATGTCCCAGAAGGATGTTATGAAATCCTGGAAGTTCCTGGAAGGCCGGGCCAAAGCTCTTGAGCCGGAAAAATAAAATGAGCTTGTCGTTCTAAAGCTTGTTTTGCAATAAAAAAGCCGCTGGGTTCTCCAGCGGCTTTTTTATTTTTGACTACCACTCATCTTCAGCCTTTTTAGACGTCATTCCCGCGAAAGCGGGAATCTAGGCGGACGAGCCAACTACTCTGGATTCCCGCTTTCGCGGGAATGACTTTTGTGTAGACAGTATTTTTTGAATTATTAATGCATTACAGTACCTGCTGCAAGACTGGCTGAGTTTCAGTGGTAATCACATTTTTATTTGTCTTGCAAAAGTATGAAGCACCCCAACTTCGGAGTCTTGGGGTGGGGCGTGGTAAAAAAAACTCCTGTTACGTTATATTTTCTTTAATTTTGACGGTTTCGTAAAAACCCTCTCAACCGCCGCCGGAACGTGTGTAACTTGTTGATATTGCGCCGGCGGATGGTCAGTTACAGGACTTTTTGCGAGATTGTCAATTTTCGCTCCCCGCCATTCTCACATTCCCGAAAAATTTGCCCGGATTGTTTCTCCTTCCAGGTTCAAAATCACATACAGAGTCTGTTTCTCCGTATCCTTTTCTTGCGGATTATGAAAGGCAACTTTCCAGTCACCATTATACTTATCCCGCATCCTCTTTTCGGCTTTTTCAGGTTTTACATCAGCCCAGGATGCATCGAGCTTGCCCTGTCGCACGAGTAAAGCAACGGTTTGGGAAGCGTTGGTGCGAAAAACTATCTCAGGGATCACCTCTTCACCGCCGCCGCCTCCTCCGGCATAGGACAGGACAGGCGAGACAGACAATAACATAATCAGCAAAACGATCATTCTGCGCATACTCTTTTCCTTTTTTGATTTAAATGTGGAGTTAGGGTGCTTGGTCTCTCACTTCTTCTGTTACAATATCACTGGAATCGATTTCATCATCCCCTCCTGCAGACTCATCTACCTCCAACATTGTCAGTTTCAAATCCGCCTTGAAAACTTCAGGGGAGTCATCCTGTCCTTGCTCAGGGGATATTGAAAAATAAAAAACATATGTCCCCAACTCAAGCTCACTGGTGTCTCCATAGAAAATCGGTGATTCATCAAGATGAAAAAGTTTCCCATGGTACACCTGCGCTTCTTTTTCTTTTTCCCATTCGCCCTGCGGGGTAAGCCACCTTGCTATTCCGTCAGGAGCCACATACCATATCCTGAAAGTGGATGGTACTGGTCCGGTGACGTTCTCGATGGTCGCAGACAATGTGATCTTTTCACCCTGCCGGAGGACAATTTCACCTGTCTTTCCGTTCCCCAACAGAGAGGGCTGAGGCCGAACAGGCCCCGGGGCGTCCGGCTTCCTGACAGCCCAGACATGAAGCTCAAATGATTCAGGATAATTTCGGGGCGTTCCCTGGCGAAAATTGTATGCCCAGGCATGATAAAGATTGAAAGTGTTCTCAACAGCTGTCCAATAGTCTCGGGGTATCAAATTCACAGCACCCTGACTGTTGAGCCATGCAGCCGGTTCGCCGTCTGCGGCTGCCATCAGATCTGCCAGCATGGACATCTCAGGAAGCTGCCAATTTTCATAGCCGGCTGAATACTCCTCACACTTCAATTTCTCCGGAATGGTATTCAGCCACTCAATAACCTTGCCGGCATGCTTTTTCTTCTCCGGCTTAAAACAATTGCCGTCTTTAAGCCACATGAGTCCGGTAATATTATCCGTAAGCGTACCGTCACCGTTATCTGTAAAACGCTTGACCGGCCACTTCACTGCCATGGCTGGCCCCAGGGTCTGGAGAAGATAGTAATCCGCCATTCTTGAAAGCGAGGTATCCACATCCTGCACTCTGGGTCGCTTGGTTCTTCCATCAGCATATCGCACCGCCCAGACAGAACGTTTACTCATTTTATCAACGGCACTCAATTCACCTGACCCGAGAAAAACAGCATAGGCCGAGGAAGTCTGACTGGCAGCGGTTGTCGATGTCCAGTATCGGGGCTGCAGACCTATAAAAGGATTATCCGGTAGAGCGGGAAGGTCATTCCTGTGGTCAATAATGCTTCGCAATTCATTCCTGTTCGGCAAGGCCCAATCGGAAAAATTGACTGAAAGCTCCCGGCATTGAATTGTGTCCGCCCTCTTGTTAAAAAGGACAACTTCGCTCAAGGCTTCCTGCCAGGTACTCCTTCTTCCGAGGCAACCGGCATCTTTAAGCCACATGAGTCCGGTCCTGACATCAGTAACCGTACCATTGCCGTTATCAATAAAACGGGGTGTGTTATCCCGAGGAGCCGGAGTCGGTTCAAGGGTCTCATTCGGAGTTGTTGCCTCCCCTCTGCCGACAAGATCGGTTAATTTTTGCAGAATGCCGGAACCATCCTTATCGTCCTGCACATCAACAGCATGGCCTCCTGCTTCTGCACTGTCATTTTTTTGCTGCTTTCGCACCAGAAGACAATAACGGAGTTCAACCCTGCTCACAGCTTCAACTCCTCCGGTATCAAAACGAAAGACCCATGAAGTATAGGGGTTGGGGGCAGTCGTTCGCGACCAGTAACCTGACGCCTGAATATTTCTGAAACGATGCCGGTTCAGCCAGTGGTCAGCAGAGGCTTCTTCTGCGTTAAACAAGGACTCAAGCTCTGTAATTTCCGGAACGGTCCAATCATCATAGAGAGAAACACCAGGGCAGGATTCACTCGTCATCTCAGTTGATTTTTCCGCAGTTTCCAAGGCACCATGCCAACTTAACCGCCCGAGACAGTTGCCGTTCTGAAGCCACATAAGTCCGGTGAGATTATCTGAAACAGTACCGTCCCCGTTATCCTTAAAGCGTGGCTCCGGCCAGACAACTCCGGCCTGCAGATCGCCATCCTGACCTGTTGCCGTATGCTCAACAACTTCTCCCTGCTGATCAAAACAGGAAAGCTGGCCGGTACGTGGAAGTTCGGCAAGGACATTTCCCACGCCAGAGACAGTCATCAGGATGAAGCTGATTATGAAGGCCTTCAGAAGGCCGGGACAAAGACGTATCATTTTCAAGGCTATATACGCGTTTTGGCACCCGCGCACTCTGCGGGGATCAATACATTCCTCTTCATGGTTACAAACACAAAAAAACTCATCTCAATTTTCCATGACAGGCAAAACATAATTTCAACCCAGGGGAGCGACGAAGATAAGAGGGATACAGATCAACCGCTTTACCCGCTCCATCGTGAAATTTGTGACAGGTCATGCAACCCATTCTTTTCTCAGCATCCAGCGGCATATCGTCCGGAACTTCCAGGCTCGGAACAATACCAATGGGATGGCTGAAATAACTTGATTCTCCCCCGGTTTTGCAGGGATAGGCGTCATGGCACCTTAAACATATATCCGACACATCGTCATGCAAGGTAAGAGGTCGATTTTCCAGGGGCAATGCAATATGACAGTCAAGGCATCTCACTGCACTGTTGTCATGAACAGACCCTGCAAAAAGAAGCCCCGGCCAGCAAAACACCGCAAGCATCCCGAAAAGAAATCCCCACCGCATCCTCATAGCTTCAGTGCCTTCATCTCGTACTTCAATGCGGCAAGATAAGATTTGAGCGGTCCCAGTTCAACATCTTTTCCAGACTCCATAGCCTGGCACCTTTCGCGCATTTTTTCCGCAGAATCATGTAGTTTTTGAAGTCTTGATCGCATACTGCCGACCATGGCATCCACTTCATTTGAGAAATCCTGAAACTCATCATTTTCTCTGAGTTTCACCTTGCTCTGCAAATCTCCGTCGCCAATATTGCCTATTGCTCCGGCCATTTTTTTAAGCGGACCATCAATGCGGGCGAAAATCATTTTTGCTGTGAGAGCAAAAAGCAGGATAACCAGAAAAGCAGTAATAAGGGACGTTATAAGCATTTCCTCCCGGAGCAGTGAACCAACAGGGACATCGGGCAACCGCATGGAGTAAAGTGTGGCAGCAAGTTTTTTGCGGGCAAGATATCTGAAACAAAAAACAGAAACAACGCCGCCAGCCATTGAAGCCAAGGCAAAGCCGGCCATAAAACGCCCCTGTGCACCCTTGTCGATAAAATAATTTCTGCGTTTAAAAGACATAATGAATTCTTGTTTTAAATTTAGTCTGTTGAGCCCTAAGTCCTCAGCACTCAGCCCTAAGCTCTTTTTTTATTGATCCAACATATGGCAGGCAAAACACAGGGCACTGTGTTGGTTGGCCATGACAAGATCGTTATCAAGGTGCGAATAGGGATCATGACATGATCCACAACCGATTTTGCCCTCAAAAAACTGAATACGCTGATCAACCTGTTCCACTGGGCGCAAATCAGTCTTTCTGCCGTAACGAAGCCGAGCCTGTTCATAATCTATGCCAATTGGGTGCTTTCGCCCCATGCCATCGCCGATATAATCACTGCTGTGCTGCCATACTCCGGTACTGATAGAAACAGAAGATGCATAGGAGCCATCATGGCATGAAATACAATTTTTCGAAGTTTCGTCTATTTCCTGACCATAACTGGAAGAAATATATTCCGATTGGAAATGCGCCTCACCCAAGGCAAATTCATGCCCCATGGTGCCAGACAAACCGCTTTGACTGTGACAGATCAAACAGAACTCCCGACCACGCAACTGCCGCCGCAGAAAATAGGTTTTTTCTGACAGAGGATCCATATTGCCAGCATGGACGTCATGGCATGTGGTGCAGACAATCAGGCCGTTTGGGGAAAGAGGCATATCCATGGGAATCACCACCTTGTCCGGACGAACATCATAGGGGTGCATAAATCCTGATTCCAGAATAGCGGCATGACAGTTATTACAGGCAAGTGTAGGACTTGATTGTCCGAGGGAAAGAGTAGATGACGGATCTCCCTGATGGCAGATGACACACTGATTTTCATTGAAATCATGGGGATTCTTCTCCAGGCAAAAAACTATCAGCCACAGGAAGGCGACAAATAAAAGAGAAAAGAAGAATATTTTTTTCATGTTAAAATCGAGTTGTCTATCTTAAAAATTATGTATCTATTCAGCGAGGGCTCGAAATGGGCCTCTACTCCAGGCCGTAACTATTCAGATGTGCCTTAGATTTGGACAAGCAGGCCTGCGAGGCAGGTAAGCGAGCTTGCGAGACTCCGATAGCCCGTCTATGTGAGCAGGCCTGATCGTTCAAAGATGAGGTGCAGCTGAATAGTTACGAAATTATAACTTATACTTCCCGGTCAGAGCGGAAATCATCTCTGCGCCCGCTCCGATTTTTTCTAAAATCTCCCGGCGAGGCTGATCATCTTTCTCAAGAAGTGCAATTTGATTTTCAAGCTCCTCAATCTGCTGGTTGATATTTCCCAGACTTTGCCTGAAATTATCTGCCATGTTGTTCATCTCAAGTGCCAGAGGATGTATGACGTCACTCCGGCGCAGGGTTACATTTGTACTGATATCCCCATTACGGATCTGGCCGGCAAAGAGACCTAATCGGTAAATAGGCCCGGCGACACGATGGGAGTAGAGCATGGTCATCAGTACAATGCAGCACAGAGCCACCAGAACCGTACTGCCATAAATGATCAGGGATTTATAAAAGATTTCCTGATCCAATTGAGCCAACATACGAAATCCCTCGCCATACGTCGGACCAATGGGCTCCTTCATCATCAGATAGAAAATGACTGCGGTAGCCATGAGACCAGCAATAATGACAAGTGTGCATTTTATAACCACACTGCGCAGATAGGAACTATCAACAACCTGATTTGCTCTGGTATCACTCACAATAGAATCTCCCACATTTCAGTCTTTCAGCGTTAAGACTATCAGCAAAGGCCAGTTTGACCTCTTTTGCCGCTTGCACTCTTCAGGCAAACTTAATATCGATTTGATATCCGGTTTTCCCATTCGAAACCAGCTTCAGACTCTTTATTTCCTTGCCTTACGGTCATAACTCCGGGGATCATGGCAACCGGGAGCACAACTGCCCCCTGTTTCTGTCTTGGTAAAATTCACCGGCATTTCCCAATTTCCAAAAGCAACGACGTCTGCCATCATCTTGGGTTTATTTGCCCCATGCACTCCATGACAAAGCTTGCAGCTTCTCCCCCTGTTTTCCTTGTTCACATGGAAAAAATGAAGATTTTTTGTGCCATCGCGAAAACCTGTTGAATACGAGGTGTCAGGAAACATCAACAGGTCCCTCTTATGGCAGGAAAAGCACAGCTTATAGGAATCCTCCTCTTTATAGTCGACGAACAATCTGACAAAACTACAATCAGCTAATAACAACTGTTTCAGTTCACCGTGGGGATTGTGGCATAAGTGGCAGCTTTTTTTGGTTACAGGCTCATGATTGTATTTAAAATCAAGGACAGAATCATGGCATGGCGTACACATTTTTTCACTTAAAACGGTTTTTTTCTTTCCTTCCGCATGGCTGTCCTGAACATCAAGGTGACAGTCGGCGCAGGTAAATTCTGCGGGATGGGCTCCGTTCTTTGCTTGAAAATCAGCATGGCAGTCAGATGTCACACAACTCTGCTGAGCAAAGACAAAGCTGTTCAGCAGAAAGAAAAAAATAAAAGAAATGTTTATCAAAAGTAATTTTGGCATAATGTAACTTCTCTGAATTCTTTAAATTCCCTGACTTCTTTAAATTCTCTACCGTCTTCCCATCATCCTACTTCAAGAAATACGGGGTGTCGCCACCATGGGCATCATGGCAGTTGACACACTCCATGTTGTTTTTCATGACAAGTTTATGCATTTCAGAAGCCAACCTTTCTTCCTGGTGGCACTTGGAGCAGATATCGCTGACACTCTCTTTAAGCAAAGATTTATACCCGGAACTGTGGGGAAGATGACAGGCAAGGCAATCCCTTACAGAGACTGGCCCATGCACGAATTTTCCCTGGACGAAATCCACATGACATATTTCACACAGCTGATCAGGGGGTGCGATAAGAAGATTCTTCTGCTTAAAATTATGGCAGCCCTGGCAATTTTTTTCCGCATAGGGGCGATGACTGGAGCCGGCAAAAACAACCTTTTCTTCTTCAATGTCTCCGGCTTCGGCCTCGGCGAGACGCTTTTCATAATAGGTATTAAACATATCCGCCATATTGTCCTCGCACAGCTGTTCCAAAGGAGGCAGATCAGGGACCCCATCAAAAGCGTTCGTCAATATTTTATGCCGTTTCAGGGGATCATGAGAGCAACCGACCAGGACAAGAACTCCTGAGCATATGAGTGCAAATAGAGGCAGTAAGCGTTTCATGTATTTTATATATCGCATGTTAATTTATATAAAAATTTCGGTTTTCAGATTCTTCACTCCGAACTCAGAACTTTCAGAAACCGTTGTGATCCTTTTCATGAAGAAACCATACATCACTTGGTTGGCGGCGGGGTATAGATAATCTTGCGTTCCTTTTTCTCCCCGTCCGCCTTGTCACTATTATCGATATACTCCGCCCGGTCATAGCTCATCCCACGATGACAACCCGGCATACAGCTCCCTCCTGTTTCAGTGGTCTCGAAACGTATAGGAATTTTCCAATCACCGAATTTTATTCCATCCGGATTGATCAATTTTTGCCCATTGCTTGCATGAACACTATGACAGGAACGGCAGGTACGACCTTTTTGAGCTCGTGCCACATGCCGGTAATGAAGGTTTTCGTCTCCATTTCGGAAATCAGTTTGATTTGTTGCCGTTTCCGAGGTCAGCAACTCTTTATCATGGCATTGAAAACAGAAATCATACAAATTTTCCTCATAGGCAGCATAAAATGACTGAGGATACGATCCCTTTAAAATACTTGCATAGCTGTTCCCGTGGGGATCATGACAGGCAATGCACTCGCCGTCGGCAACAGGACCATGCACAACTTCCTTATCTTCGATATCGTTCCGGATATTCCTCAAGCCTTCGGAACGGTTTGAATTATCTTCTCCGTGACATCCGTAACAAAGATTCTCCCCTTCCCGCATGAGCAGAGAGGAATAAGTCGAATAATGAGCAAGATGGCAGTTTCCGCATTGTCTCTCTATATACAGGGCCTTATGCTTGTTAAGAGAGCTGTCGTATTTGGCCTTTAAATTCTTATGGCAATCAAAACAAAGTTCGGTTCCCTTTTTCTTCAGGAGTTTCGGTTCAACGCTGCTATGGGGCATATGGCAGGAACTGCAATCCAGTTTCTGGATGGCACTGTGAATAAATTTTGCATCACGCATACTCTGGTCAAAATCACTGTGACAGCCAAGGCATATTTCCTGGAGAGGCATTCTCAGCAGGCTCTTCTGCTCGGAATCATGAGGATCGTGACAGGTCATGCAGGCACCCGACGCAGCCGGTCCATGTTTGTATCGGTTATTGAATTCAGTGTCGTCATGGCATGTAAAACAGAGAGAACCGCCCTTCGAAGTCAGGATAAAATCCCCCCCCTGTCCGGATGGATGGACTTCCTTCTGCTTCTGGTGGCAGCTAAGGCATTCATCTTCGGCTACCGGAGAATGTACAAACTGCTTTTGGCCTATTTCAGTATGGCAGCCATTAGAAATACATGCCGCCTGAACCGGAAGCGGCAATGTAATAAAACAAACCACAAAGACACAAAGGCACAAAGAAAAAACGAACAGGCTTTGTGGCTGTGTGTCTTTGTGGTAACGCAGAGTCTTATATTTCAGATGGATATCAAAATGCATACTGACTTCCTTATTTCTTATTTTTCCGCCTGTCCTCAATGACAAATCTATTTGTACTTGCCTCAGAGGCCCAAAGGTCGTGGGCAATATCATGACAATCGTTACATTGATCAAATTTTCCCCAGATATCTTCAGGATGCGGTATCCCGTGACAATCCTGACATTGCGGGATCTTTCCATGGCTGCCGGCATGACAACGCACACATTTCACGTTTCTGTGTTTTGACCATGTCACAGCTATTGTTGCATAAACCTCTTCGTGACATGAACCGCAATAATCAGAAGGGATATCCTCCCCGTAGGTAACGGCAAGAGGCATATGAGCCTTATGGCAGAAAAGACAGCTTTCCTGCCCCATGGTATCAGAGTGAGGGAGATGACAGTTCCGGCACGGTTGAATTTGACCATGATAGTAATGACATGCCGTACATTGGAGAAGTGAATGAATACTGGGATTGGCTTTCAGCTGTTCAGCCTGCTCTGAATGGCAGGTCAAACAAGGGGCGGTTATCTTTTTGGTCAGATGAATTTCCAGTGGTTTATGGGGATCGGCGTGGCAGTTAATGCAGCCTTGAAGAGAAAAATGCTCTTCTCCCTGATGACAACGGCTGCAGGCAGGGACGATCTCCATATCTGCAGGAGGATGTCCCTGGTGACACTGCATGCACAGCTGCTTATGGGCCTCCCCCTTCCTTTCCAGAATGAGAACTATATTCTCATGACATTTGCGGCAATCTTCTTCTGTAACAGTTGACTGGACAGTCACCGCTTCTGCAGTCTGAAATTCTGCAGCCTGTAAGGGATAGAAACCTCCGGAAGCTATAAGGCAGAAAACAAACAAAAGAGAGATAATAGTTTGATGATTTCTCAAAAAAAGGCTTCCCCCCCGCCAAGTACGTAACCTACTGATATTGCGCGGCCGGATGGTCAAATGCGTATTTTTTGGCGACTTGATCATATTTTGAGGTTTCATCACATGATTGTTGACAAAAAAACAAGGTAATGTCAAGTTTATAGCAATATGAAAGCGGTTTTTAAAACTCTGATTTCACATGCTAACTTTGACTTGAGTTCTCAATTTCGTATACTGTATTTATGGCAGCATATTTTCCACTTAACACATGTAAAGAGATCCCATGAAAAAATATTCTTTCCTCATTCTGACTCTGTTTCTGGCCAGCGGTTGCTCCTGGTTCAAGGGAAACGATAAAACAACTGATTCCGCTCAAACATCCTCCAAAAAAATTGACGGCAGCTGTGCCAGCGGCGACTGCCAGAACGGACAGGGCACCTGGCGTTATACTGACGGCAGAAGGTATGAAGGCTCCTTTATAGCCGGAAAGCCAAGTGGCACAGGGACACTTTTCATGCCTTCAGGATCAACCTATGAAGGCAAATTCAAATACGGTTTGTACGACGGCGACGGCTATGTCCTTTTTGCCGACGGCAGCGATGCAGAATGTGAACGCGGCAACTGTATCAATGGCCGCGGTGTTATGCTCTGGGACGACGGATCCCGATACAGCGGCGAATTCAAAAATGAAATCCGCGAAGGCTACGGCGGTATGGTTTTTGACGACGGCTCGAACTACTCAGGCGATTTTGCCGATAACAGCTACAATGGGGACGGAACCTTGACCTTGGCCGACGGCACCCAATACCGCGGAACATTCAAAAACGGCAAAGCACATGGTGAAATTAAGGTTACTTTCCCTTCCCGGCACGAGTATTTTGGTCAGTTCAAAAACGGTGACGTCGTCAAAGGCCAGGGCCGAGTCACATTCCCGAACAACACAAGGGGAGAATGCAGCAAAGGCAACTGCATTAATGGAATCGGCACCCTGAAGCTGGAAGACGGCTCAAAGTATGAGGGTGAATTCCACAACTGCCGGCGCCACGGCTACGGAGTCTACACCTTTGCAAGCGGAGCAAGCTATGAAGGCGAATTCTTTGAGGGAAAACGCAACGGCAAAGGCATTTTCACATTCTCCACCGGTTTAAAATACGAGGGAACCTTCAAGGATGGCAAACGCCATGGGCAAGGAGTGTTTACCTTTCCCAACGGCGACACCATCGAGGTTCTTTTCATAGATGGAGAAATGATAAAGAACTGACGGTGTTCCATTTATGCCCTTTGCTGGTGTTTATCCCACTGCGGCTAAAAAATTACCCAACAGACTGTATGATTCATTGAGAGTACACAACAGACGGTCGATACATTCCATGGCATTTTCCCGAGTTCAACAAGGTTGAATTTTGCCTTGCCCACACTCCGTCTCTGTTATTCTCCTTTTTTCCCAGCCTGTTTATCTTCTTTCAAGTCATCAAGTAATATTTCAACGTCTGCGCCGTCTCGTAACTCCTTCATCCATGCCTGACGCCGCTCCTCCTGAAAATAAGGGGCAAGCCGGTCCTCAATAAATCCCCTGGCCTCTTCAACAGTCATATCACGGGCAAGCTCATTCTTCGTTACCTCAAAAATATGGAAAGTGCCGTTATCCTCGACAACACCGCTGAAATCGCCAACTTTCATCTCAAGCATTTTTTCGTAAATAACAGGATATTTAGCTTTGCTGATTTTGCTCTTGCGAACAATAAAAGTGCCATCGAGAACGAGCTTGCCAAAATCATAATTTTTCGCTTTTAACTCGGCAAGAAGTGCCTGAGCACGTTCGTGGGTGGCTTTTTCATTTTCAGCGTCCATAACTAGGATTTCTTTGACAAAAAACTCATCGGCTTTTTTTAATTTTCCCTCTTCCTTGTACTGGTCATACATTTTTTGGACAACATCTTCCCTCTTGCCCACCTTCTGATATACTTCACGCCCGGTAATGCCTTCCAGGCGCCTGCTGCGGATAATTCTTTCCCGCAGTCCATCTTCAGTCAGTCCGGTCCCGTCAAGATAGCGCTGAAAACCTTCCGGGGTTTCATAGGCCTCTTTAATCTGGTCAATCACTTTCTGGACATCTTCCGGTTTGGGTTCGATACCCTGTTTCACAGCCTCCTTGACAGCCAGCTCTTCAAAAATGAGCCGATCCAGGGCACGCTGTTCAATCTCGCGGGTTACTTCCGCCGACGGTTCCTTAATATGTGAATAAAAGGCACTGTGAACCCGGTTCATCATACCTGTCAGGTCGTACATATTGATCGGAACTCCGTTCACTCTGGCGACGACTTGTTTACGGGCCTCTTCGATTTTCTTTTTTTCATCGGCTGGAACAGCAGGAACATCATCCTGAATCATATCTGCCTGCTGTTCAGTGACTGCAGTTTCAGTTTTTGTATCATGGAGGGCGGTTGCCATAACCGGAGAGACAGCAAAGAAAGTACCGAAAAGTATTGCGGCAGCTGTATATCGCATGCGTTTCATAAGGACCCCTTGTGAAAATTAAGGTTATTTATCTGCAGACTCTTTACTTTGCAACTATGCTTTTAAGTTAGACAAAGGCCTACGCGAAAGGTTCGCGATTATCATACTGAAATAATGTGCATGAACGTTAATTCGTAAAACTTTGTCTAATTTAAATCTTCAAGCAGAATTTTCAGAAAAAAGGCTGGGCGGAAAATCCGCCCAGCCTGTTATGAGTTATAGGTTATATAACTTCTTTAAAGTTTTAGTTAATCGTTACTTGCAGATCACCGTCTTCGTTAAAAGTGTAATCGGTTCTGTTATGAAGTGAATCAAGAATCATAATCCTGATTCGGTAATCACCGGCACGATTATAGGAGTGATCGATTCCAGCGGCAATATCAGCTACAGGATCATTTGAAATGGTACGTGACCTGTCGCCCCAGTAAATGTAGGCGCGATATGCGGATGCATCAACTGTTCCTGAAAGAGTTACAGTATCAGCGGCAACTGCGGTAGCGAAATCTGCGGCCGCAACCGGATCTTCAACAACAACAGCGTTTGCGTCAACGCTTGCTGTATCACATACTGCTGACTCATCTGCACCAGTGGTAGCGTCATCATTCAGACATACTGTAACGCTTGCCGGGTAAGCTCCTTCAGCAGAATACTGCATGATCTGAGTTGAACCAGCCGGGAAGAGCGGATTTTCACCAAGTACGGATATACCAAGTGTTCCAGCGTTTGTATCCCAACTGTAGTTACAACCCTGTCCCCATGGAGTAAGCACACCGTCAATGAGTACAGAACAGCTTGAACGGCTTGCATTCAGCTCAACGACCATGTCATATTCCGTAGAAGAAAGAGCACTGAGCTGCGCTGTTGCCTGGTAGGTATTCTGAGCTTGAGCAACTCCAGGAGTCATCAACAGGTCAAGTGTCTGCTGCGGATAACCGAGGAACTGGTTGGCGCTCATAGCAGTAGCAATGTGACGTTTGCCGTCCATGGCAGTGGCTGCTGCGGAGTTACACGGAACAACCGCCGGAGTCATGGGATTAGGTCCGCCCAGGTAATCATAGCAGTAGGAAGCCTGATCCCAAGCTGCAACATGGTTCGGGTTACTCGGATTCTGAGCACCACTTACACCCCATTTCACTTTCGGAGTACCGTCTGCCTTGTAAGACTGCTGCAGGTCGACCTTGAAGTGAGAAACTGCCTCGGCGCGGCCAAGCAGAAGACCCATAGGATTGTGTCCGATCTCTGCCATATCAGTCATGGCGCCTTCACAATCACCATCTTGCATACAGGCACCGTTGTTGCGGAAACCGCCAGTACATGCTCCAGGAATACCGTTACCAGGATCAGCACCAACACAGGTACCATTGATCATGCCAGCATACATTGCTGCAGAACCGGCACCCATCATACCGTCGATAGCGGCTTCAACACCGGCATCTGCGTAGTTCGGCATACAGTTATTGACGCTCTGTCCAGCCATGGGGCTGAAGCTGATAGGACCTGCGAAAGGATTACATCCAAGTGTTCCACTTGTCTGCAGTTCTTTCAGAGCAAAGCCCTGGATACCGGCAACACCGTCATACATACCCATCTGCATTGCTGTTCCAGCCGGGAAGCCCATGGCCTGATCAAAGGTCGTAGACATCATACCGATTACATGCTGCAGTTGAGCGTTGCCGCCTGTTGTACCGAACATCGCGTTATTGGAGAACCAGGACCATGAAGCACATTCTGCTGTCATGTTCGGCTCACCGGTCATGGGATTGAAGTAGAAATTATGATGGTCGGTATTTGGGTTAGCCATTCCGCCCAAACCGTCATCAGCCATTTTGGATGGATCGCCTGCGCCACACATGGCGGCTGCATCGAAATCAGCAAACATGGCCATCCAGTTTTTAACGATCTCATAACCGCCTACACCAAAGCCAGGAAGACCGGCATTGGCTACAGGCTGGGTGTAGCCTTCAAAGAAGCCCACTGAGAACGGTGAGTAGTTGGGGCTTGCAGCGTTCATTGAAGAGTGACAGCTTACGCAACCGCCGCGCTCGGAACCGCCAAGGGCCCATTCTTTCGGAACAACACCGTGGGTTACGTCAAAGTCAGCCTGAATAACGTTCAGGAAGGTGACGAAACGTGCATCAGAACCGTTTGCACCACTGTCAAAGGCAGCCATCATGGCATCGATCTCTTCTTCAGTGTCGATTTCCCAGGAGTCAACAATCTGGAAACCGTCAAAAAGAGGTACGGTGTTGCCGCCGTTCAGACGCATATCAAACTGCGGGTTATTATCGCGAACAAATTCAGCAACACGCTGCAGGTCACGGTTTTTAACTGGTGACGGGAAAGCGGCTGTTGTAGCGTCAAGGATATTGTCCATCGGCTCGCCAGCGGCAACCATTCCGGCGTCGTCTTGTACCAATACGCCGCTGTTCGGCACCATCTCATACCAGGTGGGAAGCAGTGAAGGCAGAACAGGATAGATCTTGGTCTCGCCATTCTTGGTGGCCCATTTACGTACGGAAGGTACGCTGTTATGGGTACCGGTGACAAGGTCAAAGTTCCAGTCAAGAACGTTTCTGAAAGTTCCACGGGCAAAACCAGCGGTCCAGTCACGATATTTCAAACGGCCGGGAGCTGAATAAGTCTCAGGCACATGACAGGTCACACAACCGATTCTGTCAAGATGGAGCTGAGGCAGACCGTTATGCAGCGGAGTAGGAGCATCAAGAGTTCCGCCGTTGTCTACCAGTTTTGGGTTGTCTCGTTCAGTATGACAACCGCTGCAGCGAATCTTGGCATCCAGGTTGTTCTTTCCTTTGGTATCAGGGAAGGAATCCGCCTGGGCAAACTGATGATCCATGGCGTAAATACGCTCGGCAGGATAATCATAGCCATGATGCTCGCCGGCTGGGATATCTTCATAACCGGTTCCTGTTGTCGAACCAACTGCGTAATGACAGGTGGCACATTCCATACCGTTTTGGTCATGCACATCGATATCAGGCATCTTACCCTGAATCGGATCGCCGAAGTTCGGTACGGTATTAGGATCAGCATCAAGGGTTGAAGGAGCAAACATTGACATGCCCCAGCGACCGTTAACACCATAAGCATCGTTTTCTGCAGTTACTTTATGTGCACGTTTACCCATACCGGTCTTACAACCGAAATCGAACCAGTAATCGTCGTTTACAGCACCAGGACCGTTGTCGGTATCAAGATCACTGCTTGCACCCATGTTTCCTGAAGGCATTGGATTTGAAGGATCATGAATAAGGCCGTAGTTACCATAACCGGTCTTCATGGCCATCATGCCGGGGAGTCCCATGGTATTATCATCACGGGCGTGACATACGGAACAGTTCTCGCTCTTCGGTGTACCGGCGATTTGTGCGGATTCAATCTTCACACAGTCTACGGAAGGACCGTTTACATAATAAGGTGTGGCATACTGGCCGGCACATTGGCCACCAGTAAAGGCCTGGTAGGAGTAGTCACCACAACCGGAAACATTATATATAACGTCGCCGCTTACACATGTTCCAACGCCTGTTGTATCTCCACCAGGAGAAACAGCGCCTGCACCCCAGTCAACACCGGTCAAGTCATCAACAGCACCATCACCATCAGCATCAGTAAATGTACCTTTCGCACCGGCACCCATGGAAGCGATAAGGTCAAGACGACGCTGTTTCAGACCGAAGTTACGGTTATACATATCATATTCCGTAACACCATCGCCGATGGTAACTGTCCGGCCAGGACCTTGAGGTGTTCCTGAACATGTAGGATCAACCATCGGGCCGATTGGATTGGAAGGACCACAATCAAGGGTCTTCAACCAGGCGGAACCAGCGTTTGAACCGTCAAGATGACACATCAAACAGTCCATCTCGGCTTTATTTGTTGCACTCATGTTGCCAACAGTGACGTTGGTCCATGATGTTTCGTCTTCAGCAGTGTTTGGATCATCGGGGCGTGCATATTTCAGAACATAGGTGTCGCCTGGTCCTTCACCTGCAGAGCCGTAGGCATTGAGATCGCGGTTATATTCCATCTGACCGCCACCAACATGACAAACGCCACAGGTGTTTACCCAGGACTGGGCTCCCATCTCAACTGAAAGAGGATTTGTTAAAGGATCAGCATTTTTAGCCGCCAACTGGCGGTTTGAGGGAGGTCAGTACTTGCCGAACATACCGGGCGAGTTGGCCCAGAACTTACCATGAACTGCATGACGCAAATGATTGCCGTAGTCTTCATTACGACCTTCCTGGGAATGACGGCCAACAACGAAACCATGCTCATATGCGGTTGTTTCAAAGCTTACCCATTCAACTTCACCAGTTGTCTCATTCTGGATACCCTGTGTCTTAACAACTGTCCTTGTAGCTCCACCACCATCGTAACTACCACGAGGTCCTGAAAGGCTTGTGCTGCCATCTGCCTCAACAACATGATCATGACACGCGCCACAGGTCATTTTAGGGCTGTAGGGTGTCGTAGAATCAGCAATGATAGTACCAGCAGTATCCCGCAAAGGAACTGACGGATGGGCAAATGCATTGCTGCCGGCCATCAGAGCTGCGGTTGCCAGGGCTGAAACAACTAAGCCACTTTTATACCTTTTTTTCATTTTTAACTCCTTCGGTTAACTTCTTCTTAGTTCGATTTTCCCAGTCACTCAATTCGGCTTGGGGGAGCCGCGGGAATTTTCGTTTTAGATCCCGACTATCAAGTTAACTGTGGACTATCTCATTCTTGTAACGCAAATCACAATTTGGGAATGTGCTTGCATAAGTAGCAATCTGTGTGCCCAGTCTCAAAAAAAATATTTTTTTCTCGCTTAATACTATTCCAACATGTTGATAATTAAGAAATTATAAAAAAACCACCCTTTGTCAAATGGGGCGTATTCCCCCAACTACCACAAAGCGGCATTGGGTAGATCAACCCTGCCATTTCACACAAAATGACACCACTCACCCGGGGCATTTGCCCCGATTTATGCATTTTCCCCCTTTAATTGGAAAAAATCCCCCTTCCTTCTCTTTCTCCATCTAGAAGGCCACACTCCTTGGCAATGAGGTTCCCAGCCATTTTCCACAACAAACAATCTTCCAGACAACAACCCGTAATAACGTAGAAAATACATTCTCCCTCCTCTCAGCACATGCGGGTCAAATTCCCCACCCAACAATCAAGTCCTCCACTTTCCCATCTTACGATGCATATTGCCTGAAAACGGAGTTTCTGATTTTTTTCAGGGGCAAATCAATTCCCATGGAACAGTGTCCTTCTTTCTTCAAACTCACTTTGAGACATACTCTGCCTCTCTCCATGGCATCTCAAGGCCGACCTGTTTCCCAAAGAACTGCAAATTCCAATTGGCACTAAAACCCATAAACCTGTTTCTTTCGGTGTGATTTTTGCTTATCTTTGCTTATCTATAGAGCTGTTCAGCTGTACCGCACGGAGCATGCGCTTCACTCGTCGTGTGCTCAAGGGGCCGCTTACACGACCACATCTGAACAGCTGCAGTCCTGCATTCTGGTCAAACACACGTGCCCTTTTGACACGAAGGCAACCTGTCAGATATACGTTTTGGACTGTTGGTCAGCTTTGTAACTTTTAGAAAGTCCGTCAATTTTTCATAGAGTGAACGTAAAATCGGTCTATCATTTTCCGGAAGCAAGCAATGTGAATGAGGAAAACTTTGAGTCTCAGAAACCTGAAGAGAAAGAAAATAAAATCGAAAAAAAACGACCAGCAAGAAGCCCAACGTTTTTTTAGTATCGCCATGGCTCATAAAACCGATGGTCGTCTTGATGAGGCAATCCTGTTTTTCAAGAAGACGCTGCAATTCAACCCCGAGCATGCCGAGGCCAGCAACAATCTCGGCAACACCTTGCATCTCCAGGGTAAAACACATGATGCCCTCCCCTATTACCAGTCAGCCTGTGATCTTGTGCCGCTTGCCCCTGAGGTCCTTTTCAACTATGGCAGCGCCCTTTATCAGGAAGGTTATATAAACAAATCCATAGAAATACTTACCCAGGCAACCCGGATTGACGCCTCGCATTTTAAAGCCTTTGCCTCTCTGGGAGTTGCCTATCAGGCGCAAAACAACCTTGACAAAGCCTTCTCGTGTCTTGAACGCGCCATAGAGCTCAATCCACATTACCAGGAAGCCCACCGCTTTCTTGGACTTGTTTTAAAAGACCAGGGAAACATGGATGGAGCGCTTCACAAATTTCGCAGCATCCTGCGAGACGATCCTCAAGATGCATTCACCAGGTATCTGTTGTCCCGTTATACGAAATACACTTCCGAAGATGAAGCTGAAGTCCCTTTTCTGCTTTCTCTCCTTGATGCACATGATACGAGCAATGATGACGCCATTTTCCTGCACTTCAGCCTCGGTAAAATTTTTGATGACTTGAAACAGTATGAAAAGGCTTTTCATCATTATACACTTGCCAACCGAAAAAAAAGGGAGTCGCTTAACCGGATTTCAATTTCTCCGGGCATAGATCTTAAAGGCATAAAAGAGGTATTCACACCCCAGCTTTTTTCCCGCTATCACCCTGTAAGCAGTTCTGAGCTCCCGGTTTTCATCATTGGCATGCCGCGTTCCGGCACCACACTGGTTGAACAGATTTGCGCCAGCCATTCCCTGGTCCACGGGGCAGGTGAATTGAAAATGATTCGAGGAGTGGTTGAGGGCCTTAAGGCGCAATATAAAAAGAAAGGCTACCCACACTGCTTGAATTCCCTGGCTCCGGAAACCCTGGATACAATAGCCAATACCTATCTGGAGGAGCTCAAAGCAGGCTGCCCGAAAAATATCAGCAGAATAACAGACAAGATGCCCACTAATTTTATTGAGCTTGGCTTGATACGCCTCATCTTTCCCCGGACCAAAATTATTCACTGCCTGCGTGATCCGCTGGACACATGCCTTTCCAATTTTTTCCAGAATTTTGAAGAGGGAAACGAATGTTCGTTTGACCTTGTTGAACTTGCCTACTACTACCGAAAATACAGAGAAGTGATGCAATTCTGGCAGACGGCGCTGCCAGGCAGAATTTTTGAAATTCGTTATGAAAACCTGGTGGAAAACGTGGAGGAGGAATCAAAAAGACTTATTGACTTCCTCGGCCTGGAATGGCAGGAGAGTTGCCTTGCTTTTTTCAAGACAAAACGGATGGTCCACACCTCAAGCGACTGGCAGGTCAGACAACCTATTTACAATAAATCCGTGCGCCGCTGGAAAAATTATGAAAAATTCCTGGAACCACTGAGCAAAGGACTGGGAGAGTATGCCGGCACGGTTGCCGGTTAAGATATTTGACGGTTTCGCAAAAACCCGCTCAACCGCCGCCGACACGTATGTAACTTGTTGATATTGCGTTGGCGGATGGTCAGCTTCAGGATTTTTTGCGAGATTGTCATATTTGCTTGTTTGCTTCGAATTTTATTTATGCATGGATAAATAAAGCTGTCCCAAAGCCGCGCATACATTTTTTGTAACTATTCAGCAAGAGCAAGGAATTGCTCTTAGCTCCAGAGTGTAACTGAATAGTTACATTTTTTTAACAATAAAAGAGACCCAATCATGACCCGAGAAAATGATCTTCTTTATTACCTGACCTGCTTTACCACCGGATTTGCCATCCTGGTCTTTGAACTCTTATCCTTTCGAATGCTGTCGCCCTATTTCGGCAACTCAAGTATTGTTATCGGCACAATTATCAACAGCATCCTGCTGGCCCTGTCTCTTGGTTATTATCTGGGCGGATACATTGCTGACAAAAAAAAATCGAGCAAACTCATTTACTATGTCATCATATCCTCTTCCGCCTATATGTTTCTCGTCTACCTCACCTACCCCATCTTATTAAAAAGCATCGCCAAAATACCTGTTATAGCAGGATCGCTGCTTGCCATCATCATGCTCTTTTTTCTGCCCATGATACTTCTTTCTTTTGTGCCGCCTTATCTGATCAAGGTAATCTCCTCAAAGGACAATATCGGGGTAAGTTCAGGGAAAATTTTCTCCATCTCCACCTTGGGATCAATCATGGGGGGAATCTTTACCACCTTTTTTCTCATACCCTATGCGGGAACAAAAGAAAGTATCCTGCTGACCTCAGTCCTTCTTTTTCTTCTGGGATGTGCCGGACTGAAAAGCGTCAAGCTCATGCCGGTCCCGGCGGCCTTCTTACTTCTGGCCCCTTACGGACTTTCGGCAGGTTATGACCTGGATATCATTTATGAAGACGAATCAGTTTACAATATCATTGCCGTGGAAGAGTATGATGGCAATAACTATTTAAAACTCAATGATCTTGCCGGACACCATTCGGTTTCAATTAATAAAAAGACCTGCCTGGCTGGAACCTACACGGACATGCATTTATTTCCGCATATCTTTATTGATGCAGAGAAAACTCTCATATTGGGAAACGGCGCCGGCAACATCATGGAACAAGTTTCCTGTTTTTCCGGGACAAGCATTGACGGGGTTGAAATTGACAGGGAGATAACACAGGTGGGCAAGGAGTATTTCGGGCTTACTCTCAACGGCAAGAAAAAAGTCTATCATGAAGATGCACGGGTTTTTTTACAAAAGAGCCAGACAAGATATGACGTTATCCACGTTGACCTTTTCGCCGGCAATCCATACATTCCCTTCCACCTCTCAACAGTGGAGTTTTTCCAGCAGATACACGACGCCCTTGAAGACCAAGGAGCCATGGTGGTCAATTACCCGAAGTTTCTGGCAAAGGATAAAGAGTTATCCGACTTTTATCTGGGAACCATAGCCCAAGTATTTCCAACAACATTTCTTTCAGATGAGGCATTATTTTCTTTTAAAACGGATATTTCCGCACAGCAAGTCATGGACCAAGTGAGCTCGCGGCAACCAAGCGGCAGTCTTTTCATCGTTGCCAGAGATGCACTTGCCAAATTTGAGAAAATAGAACCAGGATCAAAGTCTTTCACCGACGACTATGCCCCAATTGAAATGCTGACCTACAAAGCATTGAAGAGATAGGGAGGGGAAGAGAATATCGAATGTTGAACAAGGAATGTCGAATGTCAAAGTGAAATATCACTTCTGCTGTTCGACATCCCCTGTTCATTATTCTGCGGGTCGTTTCTTGTTAACTCAGGGTCCGCTCAATCTTGGCATTCTTTTTCAGATCTTCCAGGTAGGTATTGAATTTTTTCTCAATCTCCTGTTGTTTGAGCCACGGTATCAATTTTTCTTTAACCTCATCAAAAGTCATTGTGCCTTCAGCTTTCTTGTCGGTCAGTTTGATAATATGGTAGCCGAATTTCGTTTCCACCACATCGCTCACATCACCCACATTCATTGAGAAAGCGGCATCCTCAAAAGGTTTGACCATCTGGCCTTTGCCGAAAAAGCCGAGGTCGCCGCCATTGGCACTGCTGGGACAGGAAGAATTGGTTTTAGCAAGCTCTGCAAAATCACCGCCATCCTTAATCTGCTTGCCAACGCTCTCAATCTTTTCATGAGCTTCTTTCTTTGTGGCTTCATCCGCATTTTCATCTACGGAAACAAGGATATGACTGGCCTTAACCTGCTCAGGCTGTTTGAACATATCCTGGTTCTCGGCATAAAATTTCTCTGCATCTTTATCAGTGACAACCGTGGTTTCGGTAAATTCAACTTTTAAAATATCCTGCAGTTTTTTCAGGGCCATGCTTTTTTCTATTTCAGCCTTCATCTCTTCTTCAGAAACCTGTTTCTCTTTTAAAAAGTCCTGAAACGCGGCCTCATCGGGAAACTGTTTTTTAAACCCGGCAACCGTATCGTCAACCTCTTTTGGATCAATAACGATACCCTGCTTGCTGCTCTGCTGATGAAGCAGTTCAACATTGATTAAGCGATCAAGGACCTTATCGTTCAGCTCAGTCATTTTAGCAGGATCCGATTCCTGCCAGCCGACTTTGGCAAACTGCTCTTTGGCGGCTAAAAGATTCCTGTCAAATTCCTCTTTACTGATTTTTACACCGTTGACAGTGGCCACACTGTCATCCTCTGCAGCACCAGCTCCTGTCACGCTCACAACAAAAAACATTGAGAGCATAAGAAGGGTTGCTATCAGATTTTTTCTCCAGACTGTTTTTTTCATGATTTCTCCTAACCCAGATGAACTGGTTGATTGAGATTTGGTTCTTTTCAGTTTGTGCAGTTGGAGAATAGGATCATCCAAAAATGCCCAGGCAACTGAAACGCAAAAAGCTTTAGTGTCTCATAACGAAACTGAATGCCATAAATTCCTAATGGATTCGCACTGTCAATCCATGATCCTTCCCTCTTCAAAAAAAGCAAGAGGAGCCCCCCAACATTGGCTTGACACTTAACTCTGCGAAATGATAGAAAATGAAAGACATCAGCAAAAAAGATATTTATACATAGTTACTTATGTTGTGGAAATAGACAACATTTTCCGTTAAAGGTTTCAAGTTCTACAAAAAAAGATACAGAACATCAATACGGAGTGTGAAGTTAAGATTCAACAGGAGGGAACTTTCAATGGTATCACTTTCGCAAATGCTTTGTTTTATTTTCACTTTTTTTCTTTCAGGTGCTCTGGCCTCAACGGGATTTGCCCATAACCCTATTCTTGACAAAGGAAAAGACAAACACAAAGACCCAGAGAAGCTGATGAACAAGAGTTCCTTCTGTATTGAATGCCATCAAGAAGAAACTCCTGGAATTTTTGAAGAATGGCTGAAATCAACCCATGCCAGAACAGGAGTGGGCTGTGCCGATTGTCATGCCACAGACGCGAAAGAATATGATACTTTTCTCCATGCAGAAAAACATTATATACGGACCGTTGTCAGCCCGATAATTTGCGCCAAATGCCACAAAGACATACAGCGCGACTACTTCACAAGCGGTCATGCACAAGCTCTTGAGGTTCTGAAAACTATAAAAGAGGATGATCCCAGGTTTCCAGTCGTCTCTCTTTATAAGGATGATAACTTCCAGCAATGCTCCGGTTGTCACGGCGGCGAGGTCGCACTTGACGACAACCATCTTCCGGATGAGGCTACCTGGCCTGATAGCGGAGCCGGACGCATCAACCCCAATACAAGTCACGGCAACTGCTCTTCATGTCATCTCGGTCACCGCTTCTCCTCTGCAGCCGCCCGCCAGCCGGAAACATGCCTTCGCTGCCACGACGGCAGGAACTACCCGGAAGGAGATATCTACCGCAGTTCTGCCCACGGAATGGTTTATGCCACTCAGACAGACAAAGAAAACCTTGGAAAACTTGGATTTTACTTTACCGGCAAAGACATGGTTGCCCCCACCTGCGCTTTTTGCCATTTCAACGGATCAGGACATGGCCAGCGGACCCGCCACAATGGAGCATGGCGTCTGCCCCGGGATCTCACCCACCCGGAAGCCCCCATGGCCCCTAAAAATGCCGACAAACTGCGAAGCAACATGAAAGCAGTGTGCAACCAGTGCCATGCCAAAACTGTTATTAATCGCTTTTTTGATAATGCGGACAAAAGACTTGCCGAATATCAGGAAAAAACGGTACAGCCAAAACTGAAAGAATACCGCCGCAAACTTGCGGAAGTAAAAGAAGGGACTGAGCGGGAAAATATCATTAAAGAGTACACACGATTTCTTGCTGAGGGTAAACGCTATCGCATGAATCTCTATATGGGAAATATCGGGCGCACCCAGAGATAGGTCACAAGGCTTCTCAGCCTGCAACTCTGTTTTTACCACCAAGTTCACGAAGAGAAAAACTCGTATTCTTCGTGGGCTTGGTGTTTTTTAAGCATATTCGTATCTATTCTGCGAAGGCTCGAAATGGGCCTCAACTCCAGGCCGTAACTATTCAGCTTAAATGAACGGCAATGAGACGTGCATGTCAAAAAAGATAAAAAAGCTTGCCCGAAAAAAAAATCTCAGAAAACCTATCTTGCCGGATGGCAAAACGGATACGCTCTTTCAACTGGCCGTACAGCACCACCAGGCAGGAAGATTCCTGGAAGCTGAGCAGCTTTATCAAAAGGTGCTTGCCAGCCATCCAAACCATGCCGATGCCAATCATTTTCTTGGACTTATTGCCCATCAGATGGATAAGAACGACACAGCTGTGCGGCTTATCAAAAAGGCAATTCGTGCCAACCCCCGCCTTGCTAATGCCCATAACAGCCTGGGTGCCGTTTATAGAAAAACAGGCAAACTGAAAGATGCGCTCACCCATTACAAAAGAGCCATCACACTACAGGCCGATTTTGCCGAGGCTCACAGCAACCTTGGCAACGTTTTTAACGAACTTGGACTTTTCGATGAGGCAATTGACTCGTACCGAAAAGCGCTGGCCATAAATCCCAATGACAGTGAGGCCCACTCCAGCCTTATTTTTGCCTTAAACTATCACCCCGACGTCAGCCCTGAAGATATCTACAAGGAATCAGTGAGCTGGTCAAAACATCACAGCAGACAACGAAATGACAATGAAACCACAACAGAGAAGCGGGCTTCCAAACGACTATTAAGGATAGGCTACGTATCCCCTGATTTTTATCATCACCCGGTAGGCCGCTTTCTCCTGCCTGTTCTGCAAGAACACGACCGCAGCGCATTTGAAATTTTCTGTTATTCAAACACCTCAAAAAATGATGCCTGGACAGAAAAAATAAGAGCAAACTGCGATCACTGGTTTGACATCACCAGTAAAACTGATGACGCAACGTGCAAGCAAATAACAGAAGACAGGATAGATTTACTTATTGATCTTGCCGGCCACAGCGGAGGAAACCGGCTCGGCATTTTTTCGGGCAGGGCGGCACCTGTTCAGGCCAACTGGCTTGGCTACGTGAATACAACCGGCCTTGCTGCCATGGATTACCGAATTACGGATGACATTGTCGACCCTCCGGGCAGTTCCGAGAATCATTACACCGAAAGCCTGATACGTCTCCCTGACGGTTTCTTTTGTTTTTCGCCACCCGAACAATCCCCGAAAATAGTGGAACCGCCTGCCCAGAAAACAGGCATGGTTACCTTTGGCTCAACAAATAACATCAGCAAACTCAACTCAAATGTTATTTCTCTCTGGTCACAAATTCTGGTCTCAATCCCTAAGTCCAGGCTGCTGATAAGAAGCAAGGCCTGTACAGATGCTGCAGTGAGGAAAAACCTCCTTGCCCAATTCTGCAGAAGAGGAGTGGCCGCCCATTGTATTGAATTTCTGCAAGGGACCACCTTTGACAATTACCTCAGAGCCTATAACGAAATCGATATTTGCCTCGATACTTTCCCCCATAACGGACACACAGTCTCATGTGACGCACTGTGGATGGGGTGCCCCATCATTACCTTGCGGGGAAACCGTTATGCTGGACGAATGGGGGCCGATCTGCTCAGCCGGCTCGATCTTGCTGAGCTTATAGCGGAAACAGAAAAACAATACATCGACATTGCAACGGCACTTGCTGGTGATCTCAACCGACTTGCCATGTTAAGGAGTGAAATACGCCCCCGCTTTCTCCATTCTTCACTTTGTGATGCAAAACGTTTTACCCATTCTCTTGAGACGGCGTTTCAAAAGATAATTAAAGAGAAATATTAAATTTGGGTATTTCACCCCTATTTTTTTCAAATTGGGCAATTAACCCGCCAAGCATTGCGGACATTCCCCCTACATGATACCCTGTGGCATGCCCAACAAAGCGTGAAATGAAGCTTATTGTGTTGAAAAAATTTTTTTCCCCGCCTCTAACCCCCTGACATAAAAAGACAAGACAAAAACCATTGGGTAATTCACCCGCCACCTTCCCATCCAAGGCACACTGCTTGCTATAAAGCTCATGTGAGTTCCCCACTCATGAAGTGCGCGTTACTAGTTGTGTGATTTCTCTACACCAATTGGATTGGGTGCAAAATGAATGGACCCGGTCGGCACACCCCCCAAAGCTGCTATCAAATGGTGTTGAAAAATCAAAAAAAAGAAAACTTAAGGAGTTAAAAATGAAAAAAAGCTATAAAAGCGGTCTGATAGTCTCAGTCATAGCCGCAGCAGCGTTTATGGTGAGTGCCTCAGCTCAGGCCTTTACCCATGATCGTGTCACCTTGCGGGATGCCTCAGGTGCTGCTCTTGCCGCTGTTGATACTGATGCTGACGGCATCGGCGATGCAGTTCCGGCTACTGCTCCTGCGTACAGCGCCAAAGAAACGTGTGGCGCGTGTCATGCCTATGATGCTATTGAGCGTCATTCTTTCCATGCTCAGCTCGGGGCCAACGAGCACAAAGGTTGGAATGCCTGGGCAATGGGTAACTGGAACTCTATTGCTACGAAAGGAAAACCCTGGGTTCAGTCGCCAGGACATGCAGGCAAGTGGTGACCTCCTTCTGCTCGGCAGTTTGCTCGAGTATTCGGAAATGATATGTCATCCTTTAACGCTGCTGATAAAGGCAAGTACTACAGTGATAACGACAATGATGGTTCTTATGATGGCGGCACTGTAGATAAAATGTGTAACCCTTTTGGTGTCCAGATGGTTCCAGGCTGGCCAAAACCTGGCTGTGTCAACGTTAAACCTCTGACCCAGGCCCCGGTCGACTTTGCTGCCGGACCTTTTGACTTTGGTTCAACCACTGCCTTTGCAGCCAAGGTGGACAACTCAGTAGCCGGCCAGATGCGTGACTGTGCTGAATGTCACGTTGGTGGCGGCATGATGGAATACATCCCAGTATCCGGCTCCACTGATCTATCCGCCGGAACATGCGAAACCAGGACAGAATTCTTTGACTCAGACAAAGACGGTGTTGCTGAGCAATATGACTCTAACGGCGGCGTAGCATGTGATGCCTCTGATCAGGGCACGCAAATCTGCGGAACCTATCCCTACACATATGGCACCAAAAACTTTCAGTGCATCCCTGCCAACAGTCGTCAGGAACTGCGTAGCGCAACCCTTACCGGCGTCAATACCTTTAATTATTTCATCGACCAGTATGATGAGAACAACGACGGTTCTATCGGCGAGGTTATTGCTCAGGACTATAATGACACCGGTGTTCTGGAGATGGACTGCCTGATGTGCCATCTTGACGGATATTCCTGGGAAGACAGGAAAGAAGCCATACGCAAAGGCCGCTTTGATGCGTCCCGTGCCCAAGGTGCCGGGATTGGTGTCGTTGTTGACGCAAGCGGCGACGGCATGATCGGTGCCGGTGACGGCAATGTAGTTTCCTATGATGCCGCGGCTATCAGCGTAAATTCAAGCGGCGAGTTGACCCTGGGCGCCACCGGACTTAACGTTCACGGCTCAACTCCAAGTGAAAACTGTAACAGCTGTCATGGTGACCTGCACCAGGTTGACTGGAAGAAACGCGGTGACTCATGGACCGGCGACTACGGCAACGATGTCCATGCTGCAATCGGCTGTATCGGTTGTCATGATCCTTCAGTTAAATGGGCTGCAGACGGTACTGACGCTGACCACGGCTGGCGTGACTACATGGAAAGCCTGAACCTTGACGGTAAGGGATCCAGCGCAGTACTTGGCCACGACCCTGCTAAAGGAAATGCCCCATACAGTTCACTGTGGAACAAGACAGACAACTCAATCGTTGGCTGTGCGGGCTGTCACTCCGGTGCTCCTACAGCAGCTGAAACCTTTGATGCTGCCGATCCAACTGCAAAGCATGAGGCTTTGGGCCTGACTTCCATCATCGCCCAGGACGGCCGTGACGGTGTCCGCGATATAAGCCATATCGAGCTCCTCGACTGCTCCGTCTGCCATGTGCGCAAACTTGGCCGCGGGCCTTCCGCAGTTGAAGGCGGCACAACACACGGTTCACTCTACGAGTGGGGTACCGGTGGCGCCATGGTTGACTCCACCGGCACCGACGCTGATGGACGCCTGACCGACCACGAGAACCTCTATGTAGAGCGTACCATGGAAGACAACCTGTGCTACTCATGGCAGGGTTCCAAGCTCACAGCGAGAAACGCCCTGGTTACCATGTTCTGGCGTGACAAAGACGACAACTTTGCAAATGGCGGAGATCCGGCTTACTTTGACGTCAATGCTGATGGCCAGACAGGTGCTATGGATGCGGTTAATCCATCCCATGTCCGTGATGCCATGGCTGCTGCGAATCTTGATGTTCTGACCCACGATGGTATTATCGATGACGCTGAAATAGCTGCCCAGCAGACTGCACTGGCTAACTACCTTGCTGATAACGATGCAGATGGATACAGTGACATTCTTGGCACCTGTATGTCCACCTCCTGTGGTAATGTTGCAGACTGGACAAAAGGCAAATTAAAACTGTCCTTCATGGGTGTTACATTCAAGGTTAACCATAACATCAGTCCTGCGGGTACTGCCCTGGGTAAAGGTGGTTGTCTTGACTGTCATGGTGCCGGTACTGTTTACAGCGGCTCCTACGATCTCAAGCCACGCGACCTGGATGCAAGCTGGGACAACACCTCTCCAACAGGCGAGAACAAATGGGTTGTTCCTTTCACCAAGGTTAACAATGCTGATTACGACGGCGACGGCGTAGTTGAAGGCGGCGACAAAGGGGACTGGCAGTTTTCTGACTTCCATCCAACTCTGTTTGCCAAAGGCCTGAAAGGACGTTCCATTGCTGTAACTGCTGCTAAAGGCGGCGCGGACACTATTCGAACCATCGATCGTTCCGAGCTTCTTTATGAAGGCGACTCCACAGTAACTGGTGGTCCTGGTGCACGTACCATGGTTGACGGTACAGTGGCCACTGGTCGTGCAGCAATCGTTGCGGCTCTTGACAACGTTACCGACGCTATGCATAACCGTCATGTTGCTGCCGGCTATGGTAAGTGTTCAACCTGTCATGACAACGGTGCAGGCGGACTGAATCTGTCCAAAGCGGGCGTATCTGATCTCGGATCCCTGTATGCTTTTACAGTAGTTGATGACGGTCTTGGCAACCCGCTGACCTGTTCAGCCAATGCCTGTCATGGCGACAACGGTTTCTCTGATGATGTTGCCTGGGAACTGGCAAGTGAAGTCAGTGTAACCCCGTACCTCAGCGCTCTTGCCGACCAGGATTATGATATGGTTGTTGAGCTCAACGCCAGCAGGTCAAACTGCGATAACGGTTGCGTGAGTTACAGTTGGGACACTTCAGGCGGTACTGTACTTGGTGAACCGACGGACGAATTTGGCGCTCTCCTTTATCCCGCCGGTTCCGCGCTAGTTGTCCAGTACGGAGACACCAGTCAACACACTGCGTCTATTACGGTTACGGATGCTTCTGGTGAAATGAGGGCAACAAGCGTCAGCTTTACTCCTCAGATCGTTACTGATCCGGTAACAGGAGCTGATTTTACTTCTGCGGTTGCCGGGAATGACGTGACTCTTTCAGCAACAGTTGATGCATCTGCTTATCGCGCCTACATTTACTGGGGCGACAGGTCACGTACCATTTCCAATGATCCTGTAGCCGATCTTGCTGCTGGAATCGCTCACACCTATAATCGTGTCGGCGATTACCGAATCAGGGTTATGGTTCTTGATTCACTTCATAACAGAACCGATTACACTTTTAACGAGGACGGTGATCTGGAAGTAACGATTAATTAACCTTCTCATACGCTAGATAAAACTTAAAACCTTTATCAAACAAGGCAGGCGGAATATCCGCCTGCCTTGTTTTGTTTAGGGTTGGCTTTATAGAGCATGTTGAGTATAAAGTTTATTGTAAGAATTACGTATTAAGCTGGTGGATGAGAATAATCCATGACTCTCATCTTACACCTTACCCCTCATTCCTCGCACATTATGAGCCTCAGAAAACTCAAACGCAAACGTTCAAAAAGTGCCCAGAAAAATCTGACCAGATCCTTTGGGACAGCCGACCCGGACCAGCTTCTTCAAATCGCCCAAAAACACCATCATGCCGGGGATCTTGGGCAGGCTGAAAAGGCTTACAGGGAATTACTCCGGGCCTTTCCGAATCATGCGGCGGGCCACAATGATCTTGGTGTTCTTTTTCACAGCCTGAACCAACCCCAAAAAGCTCTTTTCCACTACAAAAAAGCTGTATCTCTCAAGGCGGATTACCCACAGGCTCTTATCAACTCAGGCATCATCCTCATGGACCAGGGAGAATTTGATGAAGCGGTTGGCCTTTTTCAGCGAGTGCTCGACTCCGCCCCCACCGACATAGCAGCCCTGACCAACTTAGGCACAGCACAACACAGGCAGGGTAAACTTAGCGAGGCACTTGACTCGTTTCGTCAGGTTTTGGCCCTTGACCCCAATGATCTTTACGGGCTGAACAATCTGGCCCTTGTTTTGAAAGACCTTGGCGAGCTTGAGGAGGCCGAATCGATCTTTAGTAAGGTAATCAGGCTGCAGCCCAGCGCAGAAGCCCATCATGGTCTTGGCCTTATCCACCGCAAACAGGGCAAACAGAATGATGCTGTTCAGTCCTTTCAGAAAGCCCTTGAGATAAACCCGGACGGAATTGATTCCTGGAGAAACATCGGCATTATTTATACCGAAAAAATGGAATTCGAAAAGGCCATTGACGTTTATGAAAAAATCATCAACCAAAAACCTGATGATACGGAAAGCCTGAATAAACTTGGCTTGTTACACCAGAAATGCGGGAAACTGGAGGAGGCTGTTTCCTTCTTTCGGAAGGCCCTGCAGCTACAACCCGATTTTCTTGAAGCCCGAGCAAGTTTTGCCGAAACATTAGAAAAATACAACAAACCCGAAGAAGCCTATCAAGAGGTCCTTAACGGTCTTGAAATCGCCCCACACGATATAGAACTGCAAACCATCGCGGCAACCTGCGAGAGGCGTCTCGGCAAGCAAACTGAGGCCCTTGAACGCCTCAGCCGACTGGAAACATCGGACCTGCAACCGGATCTGCAGAGAATGCTTTTCTTTGAGCTCGGTTATCTCCATAATAAATCCGGCAATACGGAAAAGGCATACAGTGCTTTTGCCGCAGCCAACCGTGCCTCGCAAACCATTAACAGCACTATTGATAAAGATTTTTTTACGCGCCGCATCGATCTGCTGCAGGAAGAATTTCAAAACATTACCTCCTTGCCCGAAATTGCTCCCGAGCTCCTGGGCAGAGCCCCTGTCTTCCTGGTCGGTTTTCCACGCTCAGGCACCACACTGCTTGATCAAATTCTTGACAGCCATCCCCTGGTGCAGACCATGGAGGAAAAAGACATTCTTGCCCGGCTTGAAAACAAAGTGGCTGCCCCTTTTGAAAACTACCTTGCAGCCTGGCAGAAACTGACAAAAGAAAATATCACCGAACTGCAGGAAGAGTATTATCAGGGGGCTGCCCAGTATCTCACACATGAACCTGGAACGATTTTAATTGACAGAAACCCCTACAATACCATGCGATCCTCGCTCATATGGCGGCTTTTCCCTGATGCGAAAATCATACTGGCCATACGGCATCCTTTGGATGTCTGTCTCAGTTGTTTTATGCAGAATTTTAAAATCAATGTTGCCAATGCAAATTTCTTCACCATCGACGATGCAGCTGAATTCTACCGAAAAATCATGCAATTATGGCAGCTTTTCGAGAAAACGCTTCCCCTGAATTATCACATTGTCAGATATGAAGACCTGGTTGCTGATCTTGAAGGAGAAGCACGAAAAGTCATTGATTTTCTTGAACTGGAATGGGACGAAAGAAGCCTTGCCTTTCATGAACACGCCCAAGCTAAAAGCCGCATCAAGACAGCGAGCTATCATCAGGTGACGCAACCGATATATAAAGATGCAAGATACCGCTGGCTCAGGTATGAAAAATACGTTGGGGCTGCCAGGGAAAAGCTGGCGCCATTTATAACGTATTTTGGCTATGAGAATGTGTGAAGGTCCGGCAAGTATGTGCTAAATGAGCCGGGGCAATACGGCAAATCAACAAATCAGGAGGCCGGAGACTGGCATAACCGTATTTCTTCAATTGTGCAATGGTTGCTCCTCGCTTCCCTGGCCGCAAGCGAAAATGCATAGCCTGATGAGCTGAAAAATAAAGAGAAGAGTTCCCACGAGGGGAAGAAAAGTAAAAATAAAAAAAGGGAACCCAATGGGCTCCCTTTTTTGTTTCTATCTTAAATTGATTCTGCTTATTTAAGATGACAGGTCAGACAGAAACCACTGTTGCGGTCAGACTTCCACAGGAAGGTCTCACCGGTGTTTTTGGTGTTATGTACGTCATGACATGTTACACATTCCATCATCTCGCCCCCATAAAGCAGGGATTTGATGGTGGTCATCTCTTTTGCGCCTGCACCGGCACCATTAATGACGGTATCAGGATCGGCAATTTCGTCGTCCACGCTTGCTACATCAAGATAGCTGAAGCCGATTGGATGATGGTTGACCAGGTTACCGCCGCCACCGATTTTAAACTGATCAGCGATGAAATGGGTACCGGCGCTCTGTGAATTTGAACGCTGCGGATCAAAACCATACTCGTTAACTGCTACAGTACCATCATGACAGCTCAGACAGAGACGTGAAACAGAGCCCGGCTCGCCTTGTGTATCCCTGCCGTTGAACAGGTGACGATCTGCAAATTGTTCCGTATCACTCACTGTTCCAACACCAGCAAGACCAGAGGCGGTTGGTCCTTCGCCGAAATCACTCTCATACAGGTTATAGAACTGTGTGGTTACACCATGGTTCCACAGGGGCAGATATTTGATACCTGCAGCATCAGCTTCCTGAAGAGCGTGATGAGGTGCATGACAGTAAATACAGATACGATCCAGAGAATCAGTCTGACCGTAAGAGCCACCAATACCGGTAGCAATACTCAGGTCATGCTTGGAACCAACAATGCCTGTACCAGCAGCAGCATTAAAAGAACCAGTAGTTGAATTCTGAGCTTGAGCAGTCCCAACGACAAGAAGTCCAAAGGCGGCTGCTAAGAGAATACTTTTTTTCATCATCTTTCCTCCAACTTGCGACATTAGTCATTTTGACATTTGTCACTTTTTTACAATTAGCTGTTCTCAAATAGAACAGCTTCCCATGAATTTCCCCAAATTACATGAGCGCGTTACAAGTATGATCACGTAAAGATCATTCTGCGGAGGAGTATTGCACACTTTGTGCCACAGCACAGCAGCCAAAAGGCCTCGAGATGAAAACCTCGAAAGAACAGCAAGTTAGACAGAGAAACACGATCACCGGAATTACTAACAATGAATTTTATAGGGGGGTTTCCCCCTATGAATGCGTTTTATCACCCAAGAGGCCGGAATCATGAGTATGTACAACTATCGCGAACACGACGCACCTTCCCATAAAGATCTTGATTTTTTTGCGTTTTGACAGCATCATTGTTAGAAATGTGGTGATTTTTCAAAAAAGATTGTGCATCAGGCACATTTTTTGAATACAAAAGGACCTTAACGCAAAATTTGCATTACTCATTTTTTTTACATTCATGCCTTTCAATTCTCCTTACTGCCGGGTTTATTTAAAAAATACCTGGAACTAATTTTGGACAAAGGGCACCTTAACTACTACAGAGTCGGAACTTTCTTGAGATTAACATTCAACATGGTTGGGCAAATGAGCAGAATTAATAATTTCTTGTATCAAAGTTTGATGAAGTCGCAAAAAGTCCTGAGGTTGACCATCCGCCAACGAAATATCAACAACTTACACACGTTTCGGCGGCGGTCGAAAGGTTTTTTACGAGACCGTCAAAGTTTGTTACTTGTATTTCTGATGACATTTACGATTCTCAGTGGCTGCGTGTCAACTCCTGAACCAGTTGAGAACGACGAAGCTGTTTTCTTCCCCGATCCCCCTGCTCCTCCCCGGGTCCAATTTCTGACAAGTTTTACCTCTTCTACCGATATAACTGAAGAAGGAAGCGCTTTTGACTCATTTTTAACCGGCAGCACAAGCGAGGGGTATCACCTTGTTAAACCTTATGGAGCAACCATTCATGATGGCAAAATTTATGTTTGCGATTCTCAATCAACGGTTGTTGTTTTTGATGTAAAAAATAAAAAATTCCATCAGCTTGAAGGCGCAAAAGGACTGGGGAAAGTTGTTCAGCCGTTAAATATTTATCTTGATGCAGACAATAACAAGTTTGTGGCCGATCCTGTCCGCGGTGAAGTGCTCATGTATGACAAAAACGACTTCTATGTCAAAAGCTTCGGACTCCCAGGCAGTTGGAAACCCGTTGATGCAGTTTCCTATGAAGGGCTTCTCTATGTCGTTGATTCAGAGGCTCGAGAAATAAAGGTTTTTGATATTGAGACAGGTGAAAAAATCACTTCCTTTGGCAGAAACAACAAACCGGAAGAAAATCTTGGCTTACCAACAGGCATAACAATAGGGCCGGACGAACTTCTCTATATCAGCGACTCCGGAAGATTCCAGGTTGTCATCTATGACCGGGACGGCCATGAAAGGGGAGCCATCGGCAAACCGGGCGCTAATCTCGGCCATTTTGCCAGACCAAGGGGAGTTGCTGTTGATCGAACAGGTCGTGTTTTTGCTGTGGATGCAGCCTTTGAAAATGTGCAGATTTTCCGCAATGACGGACAGCTTCTTCTCTTCTTCGGCGGCTCAGGAACCACTCCGGGAAGACTTTTTCTCCCTGCCGACGTTTCCATCGACTATGACAATATTGAATATTTCAAACAGTACGCCGACCCTAACTTTGACATCGAATTTCTTGTCATCGTAACAAGCCAGTTTGGTCAACGCCTTGTCAATGTCTACGGTTTTGGTAAAGAAAGAGGGAGAACCTACCCCAGCGAAGATGAGCTGCTGCAAAAATCGGAAGAAAAACTGCAGAAATGGTTGAAACAGAGCAAGTAAAATATTGGTTTATTGCAAATGGAGGCCTCGTCAGCCTGGGATAAAGAAACCAGGATAGAATTTATAATTTTTCTAGCGGCAATACTCGGCTGCATTCTTTTTGCCCAAAATGCCTGGGGCAGCTACAGGCAATTTATTCCGAAGTATCTTGATTTTTCAGCAGAAATGGGGGTCAATTCACTTTATGAGTGGAACAAGAATGAATCTGATTCTTCATCTTCCACCAGAAGCGACCTTACCCTTTTTGAAGGGATGAAAGTTACGGGTCTTGGCTATATCTACAGCCCTCTCTTTGTCAGCCTGAAAACAGTTGTCGGACTCGGTCTGATTCAGGAAAGAATTGAAAGAGACGGGGAAACTTACACTGCCCGGGGCGATGGGCATTCTTTTCTGCAGGAGGCAAAAATCCTGCCCACCCATCCTTATAATCTGGATTTATTTTTTCAGAGGGCAATTCCCATTACAGCCGGACAGGAAGGAGAAAGCGGCACCGTTGTCATATACAGTTACGGGGCTGACGCGCGCTATGAAAAGCGCCCATGGGCAACGACCCTGACCTACACTGGTCGCAAAAGGGAAGCTGTCACCACTGCAGAAACAAATTCTCTGCTCTACAACTTTCATTACTTTCATTCCGGCGCAAGCTTTTCCGGCTTATTCCACCATTCTGAAGGCTTTCGCGATGACGGGAATGACACCACCGAGCGCGACATGTACAGCCTCTCGCTTCTCAAAGAACTTGAAAAAATTCGTTTTTCCTCCCGCTGGACCCATGACCAGGAGGATGAAGACAACACGGGAGGAGTCAATTATTTCTCCTCCAATATTGAAAGCGATGAGTTTACAGGAGAAGTATCCTTTGATCTGCCTTACAAATTTAAATCCCACATATCCTATATTAATCTTGACAGAAGGACAAACACGTCACTCAATGATCGCTCCCAGCAATCCTACAGCAAGTCGGAAAATTACAATTTCAGACTCTCCCACCGGCTCTATGAAAGTCTGCAATCAGCTATCCAGGCCGGATATAATACAATCGACTCCGTCAGTGGACAAACAAACCTGGACAACTACCGGCTGACCCTGGATTACACAAAGAAAATTCCATGGGGAAGCGTTTCTCTCGGATTCTCAAACAGTCTCTCCCTGCTTGACAACACAGGGGCTCCCTTGACAATTGCTCCTCAAACAATTGCCCAATCCGCAACCTCAGTAGCCACCAAATTCGGGCCGGCTTTTTTAATTAACATCAATGACCAGACTGTTGACGAGTCAACCATACTCGTTCGGGCGTCTGATCCTGAATTCCCCGGCAGGCAGATATTTTTAACAAGAGGGATCGACTATGAATATGATGATGTCGACAAAATCCTCTATATCCTGGACACAGGCATTACCCCCCCCGGACTCGACCCGGATACAGACTACCCTCGAGGCTATTCATTTACCCTGGAGTACTCCTCTATCTGGGCTGAATATGAACTGCAGACCGATGCGTGGGGGACAACCCTGCAGCTCCCCCTGTTCGACAATTTAATTACTCCGCATTATTCCTATATGCAGAGCGACCAGAAAGTCACATCCGGGAATTATCCGGGCGAACCGGCAAACTCAAAAATACATTCCATAGGCCTCTCCCTGATCAAAGTCCCATTCAAGGCAGACATATCACGAAGCTGGCTCAGATCGAACACCAATTCAGAGGACAGGTTGCTTTTCAGCACAAGTTACAGCAAAGCGATAACTCCGTTCACAACAGGATTCCTCAGCTTTTCTTTTGAAGACTCCCAAACAGAACAGCACGAAACCGGAACCACAGAGGAACAGACGACAAACCTTTCAGAACAAATTTATAATTTCCAGGCCCAGATACAAACCATTATTCCCGAAAAAAACATAACGGCTTCACTTACCTCAAATTACTCGCTTTACATGGGGACAGGAGAAACCACAAACTTTTCTTTATACTCTACCCTCATATGGCATGTCGGCAAACTTGATGTTGACCTGTCTGCAACGTATTCCACGACAGACTCCAAAGTGGCCGACAGTGAAACGCAGAGACAAAATGCTCTTGTAAAATTAATGATACGAAGGGAATTATTTTAAAAAAAACTCATAGTGTCATGTCAAATGCCTTTTGACGCCTGCTGTAGGTCGGGAACCCATTCCCGACACTGAAGAGTCGCCATGGGTACGGCGATCTACACGACAATTGAAGCTTGACATGACACTAGCTGTAAACGGCGTTTTACCAGCTGACAAAAAATTACTTTTAAGGATTATCCAGATGAAACTCATTCGCACCACCTGTACAGGAATTCTAACGGCCCTCTTTTGCAGCCTTGTTATTGCAACAGTCACTCCAGTTCATGCCTTCAAAGGAATCGGCTCCAGCGGTGGGGCAATGATGAACCAGGATGACGGCACCCCCCAGAACATTACCATCGAGGGGCATGGGGAAAACGCCGATGTGGTTGTTGCGACTGTCAACGGCGTCAAGATCACCATGGGAACACTGATGAATTCCATGATGGAGAACATCGTGCAAAAAGGGTACAGCATGGACAATCTCTCTTCAGAGCTGACCAGACGTATCCGCAGTGAATCCCTTGAGCAGCTTGCCCTGGAGGAATTGGCCTACCAACGCGCCATATCTCTGGGCATTTCCGCTGATCCGGCTGTTGTCCAGGCTCAACTTGATGCCCAGATACAAAGCAAGGGAAGCCGCGAAGCACTGGATGCTGACCTGTCTAAAAAGAATAAAAGCTTTGACGATTTGAAAAATGAAATCACCCGTTATATGATCATCAAGCAACTGATCAGGCAGGAAGTTAACGACAATGTTACGGTTTCACCAGAGGAAATTGATACTGTATACCAAAATAACAGAGACGAGTTTGTCACCAAAGAACGGGTTGTAGTGACTGACATCACCTTTTTTCTTGATCCCGCCGACCCTGCTTCAAGAGAGAGAGTTCTGGCTGTAAAAAAAGAAATCTTGCAGGAGCATGGGGGCGACCCAACTGCATTAACACCTCAAGGCTTTGTAGTGCGGAATCAGATCAATGTTTCTACAGAGAACCAAAACCCGCTTTACGATGCGGCAAAAAAGCTTGAGGTGGGCTCTTTCTCCGACCCACTGGTAATCGACGGCACGCTGCACCTTATAAAATTTGATTTCCATGAACCCCGCACAGAAAAACCTGTTAAAGAAGCAAAGGCCTATGTTGCACAAAAGATAAAAGCGGCCAAACACCGGGAACTCCTAGCCAACTGGCGCAAAAGCCTTATCGACGAAGCTGACATTAAAATTGTCCACGAAATGCTGCAGGATAAGCACGAGGACTGAGGACTGAGAGTAAAATATTATGGAAATTACTGCAAAGAGCAAAACGCCATTTATCCGCTTATTTAGTCTTTTAATACTGCTTGCGGCGTTTACAGGTTGCGCCTCCACCGAATGGCAACCCGTTACCCTCAAAATGGGTGAGATATCCTGGCCGCCCCCACCGAATACAAAGGTGCGCTATTTAGGCGAAATAACAGAATTTGAACAAACAAGCAAATCCTTAAAAACAATACTTATCGGCAAAAGTCAGGCAGGTAGAATTCTCAAACCGGTTGCCGTAACATCCGGACCGGGAAACCGCATGGCCATTGCCGATCAGGACAGAAAAGGCGTTCATTTTTATGACCCAGCCAGCAAGACGTATAAGTTTCTTTTCATAGCAGGCAAGGAAAAAATTGAAACTCCGGTTGGTGTTGCCTTTGACGATGCCGGCAACCTCTATGTCACGGATTCGCAGCTAAAAAAAATAATCATATACGACTCCCAGGCTACTTTTCTTAAATCCCTGGACCATGCCGGGGAACTGCCGCTGCTCAGACCATCAGGTATTACCTTTAATCAGTTTGACAGCCGAATCTATGTTTCCGACACTCTGCGCCACCAGATTCTGGTCTTCAGCAGACTTGGTGAATTCATAACCCGCATCGGCCAGAGAGGAGAGAGTATTGGATCTCTCAACTTTCCCACCCACATCAGTTCTGACCTGTATGGCAAGATTTACATTACTGATTCCATGAACTTTCGCACCCAGATCCTTTCGCCTAAAACCCTTAAATGGCAGACATTCGGTCGCCATGGAAACGGCTCCGGCGATTTTGCCAGTCCCAAAGGAATCGGGGTTGACAGCAACGGCTACATCTATGTAGCCGAAACCTTGTTTGATAATATACAAATTTTTACTGACGCAGGAACCTACATGCTGCCCGTTGGTTCGCAAGGAACCGGCCCAGGTCAGTTCTGGATGCCGTCCGGTCTTTTTATCGACAAGAGTGACAAACTTTTTGTCTGCGATACCTACAACGCAAGGGTTCAAATCTTCCAGCTTTCAACAGGTTCATCCATTGATCGGAAGCAGACGAAAGGGAGTACGGAAATATGAGACTTTTCAATGGAATTCGCCTTCTGCTTTTCATCCATTTCATGGCAGGATATGCCATGGCTGATATGAGCATAGTGAATTCAAAACATAACCTCTCGGTCAGCGGACCCGGAGAAGTACGGGCACTTAACGAGGACCGCATCTGCATTTTCTGCCATACTCCTCATAGCGCCACACCGTACACGCCCCTCTGGAATAAGAAACTGGAACCGACCAATTATATCCTCTATCAAAGCAGCACATTAAGCGCCTCACCCCAGCAGCCTTCCGGCCCTACCCGGCTCTGTCTGAGCTGCCACGACGGGACAATCGCTCTGGGTGACGTCCTGAAACCGGCCGAAGGAATACTGATGACAATGGAAATCACGGCAAGTCGAAGAACCTACCTCGACACCGACATATCCGATGACCATCCTGTTTCCTTCAACTATTATGACGCCCTGCCAAATCCTGAATTGGCCCCTGCTATTCCTCAGGGTCTGATTACCTATGGCGAAGGCAATATCCACTGTACGACCTGTCATGACCCCCACGATGATACATATGGAAATTTTCTGATTAAGGACAACAAGTATTCCGCCCTCTGCACAACCTGCCATGTCAACATTGCCGGCTGGAATACTTCAAGTCACTCATTATCCACCAAGATCTGGAGTGATCCTGCAAACAAAGTGCAGACTGTTGCGGAGCATGGCTGTGAAAGCTGTCACACCCCCCATGGAGCAGGAGGCCCGCAACGTCTTCTTTATCAACTGGAAGAGGAAAAAAACTGCTATCCTTGCCACGACGGAACAGTTGCCAGTCAAAACATCAAAGCCCAGTTTTCAAAATTTTCGCATCATCCCATTGAAGCAACGACCATTGACGTGACAGGCAACGCCCATGATCCGGCAGAAGATGTCAGTTTTCTGCAATGGCATGTTGAGTGTGTTGACTGCCACAACCCCCATGCAGGCAACAGTAGCGAAGCTGCACCCCCTACTGCGTCGGGAAGGCTTAACCTGATTGCCGGGATAGACCAGAGTGGCGCGGTTGTTGATCCACTTGTCTATGAATACGAACTCTGCTTTAAATGCCATGGAGACTCCAGCAGCTCCGTTCCTGTCATTAGCCGCTGGATCAATGAAAACAATACATTACTTGAGTTTGCGCCATCGAACCCTTCATATCACCCTGTTATTGCCATGGGACGCAATACAGATATGCCGAGCCTGCCGAGCACCTACGAACCAGAGCTGACTTCGACAAGCATAATCACCTGCATCGACTGTCACGACAGCGACGCAACGAGCACTCTGGGCGGCAGTGGGCCTCGTGGACCGCATGGTTCCATTTACAGGCCTATCCTGAGACAGCGCTATGACACAATTGACAGACTGCCGGAAAGTGAGGCATCCTACGCGCTCTGTTACCGATGTCATGACCGCACCAAACTTCTTGACGATCAAGGAATTTACAACGCCAGCGGACACAAACAGCATGTCGTTGATGCAAGGGCTCCCTGCTCAGTCTGCCATGATCCACATGGTGTCCAGGCAGACGGCAATGGAGATCATACCCATCTTATCAACTTTGACAGGGTCATTGTCCAACCCTATGGAAGCAACTCCACTCCCATCTTCACAGATCTCGGTCTCAGGGCAGGAAGATGCACCCTGGTATGCCATGGCGTTGTCCATGATGGCAGTTCGGCTTACACCTATCCCTAATCTTGGAGTTCTGCGTTCTGCGTTTTAAATTGATGCCCGTTGTCTTTTTCTAATGGCAACGGGCCTTAACGCAGAACACACGGAACTCAGGTCTTTTTTCTTCACAGGCTTTTCCTGACCACCATTGGGTCAAACAACCCACACTTGGGGTATCTAACCCTAACACCTTCCTTTACCCCACTTTTTTTCGTGTAAAAAATAATTCCTGACAAGCCAAAAAGCATGCCCTATCAAAAGGTTACGAAGCAGCAATGTTTCCGCGTACTTTCGGCATATTTTTTGCAAGAATAATACAGACTTACCCTTTAAAAGGGAAAAGATTATCAATTTTGACTTTTCAGTCAAATATTTAATGACTTCTTTATCTTCTAGGAGGAGAAGAGAGGGAAGGAGGAGGAGGGAGAAAACGTGAGGAAAACAAATTTTATTCAAATCTTCAGTATTGTCGGGCTGCTCATGACGACAATACCTGCTGCCGGTTCAGGCGGTTGCCTGGACTGCCACGAAACAACCGGCTGCCTGACGCCGACGAAACCGCAAGGCACTTGCGCAAGCTGCCATCTCGACAGTGCAGACGTAAATGACTACCTGATGAACTTTACCGCTGCTACCATTGACAGCGGGGAATGGCAGACCGAAGGCCATGGCCAATCAGGGATCGCCATGGAATGTGAATACTGTCATGATTATGATGTAAGACACGGTGAACCGACAAACCCTTTCCGGCTGGCCAACACTTCCACTCCTGGGGCTGCCGGACAAAATACGAATTGCCTGGCATGCCACGGAACAGATTCCGCAGGTTTTGATCCGGACGGAGCGGACACGACATTTTCTCTTTTCAACTCAGTTGTTAAAATTGATTCTAATCATGCAGGAAGTCGGCATAATGATCTCACCGACGGAGGATATTTCTGCTGGGACTGTCACGACCCCCATGGAGACACCAACAGAAGCATGATCCACGACGAAGTCTCCCGGCAAACCGACGGAGAATTCGGCATTCCGACACTTACTGCCCCAGTCAGTTTTATTGCCAATCTAACGGGCACGGATTATGCCGGTTCAACAGCACCTTTCGACGGGATATGTCAAGCCTGCCATACATCAGCCAATCATTACACGTCAACTTCCGGGGACAGGCATAATGAACAATACAGATGCGTAACCTGCCACGAGCATCAGGATGGCTTCAAACCAAACTGTAACGCCTGTCACGGCTATCCTCCGGAAGTCGATACTCCACAGGGCGTGGACGGACTGGTGGTTATTCCTCAAGCAACAGGTTCTTTTACAGCGGGAGCCCACGCCACCCATGCTGTCGATTATGGCTACTCCTGTTACACCTGTCATTTTGACGGCATGCCGGACACGCCGATTTTTGACGATTACCGCATCCAGATGGGTTTTGACATTTTAGGCTTCAACGGGGCCGGCTCAACCTACAATGGCCAATCCTCCCTGAACGCCGCATACTCATACCAGGGCACCAACGGTACTGCTATCTCAAACACCGGCACACCAACAACCTGTACAAATATTTATTGCCATAGCAATGGTACGGCAGTAGCAACCAGTTTTGCCGACCCGACTAATTTTCCTGGTCCGAACCAGAGTTCTCCAGCATGGGATGGATCAACGGGCTGCACCTCCTGTCACAATTACGGGCCAGCCTATGCCGAAGACCAACCCAAAGCAAATAAACATGGGCGACATCTCAATCTCTTTACCAATCTGCAGTTAAACTATGATGAGAACCCCTGCCACTTCTGTCACTACAATACCACAACTGACGGAATGACAATCACCAACCGCGCCAACCATGTCAACCGCCAGTATGATGTTACACCAGACACAGGGGCCATTTTTTTCCAGAATGCAACAACCCCGATTCCCGTGAATTTCAGCTACAGTTTTGATCCCGGCGGAGGCACATGCTCGAATATCAGCTGCCATCAGGGAATCATGACGGAAACAGCCAACTGGGGCAGCAATATTGAAGCAAGCTATTCCTGGTCAGCAGGAAGCGGCTGCGGATCGGTCAGTTTCACAATATTCGTCACATCGGCCAATGCCGAACCGCCCTACCAGTACAAAATCGACTGGGAAAGTGACGGAGTTTGGGATTACGAAGGCCCTGATAATCAGAACCTGCACACGTATTCCGATACAGCAACGCAATATATTACTTTCTCGGTCAGAGATGCTAACGGTCGTACTTTAGCAGGTGATGGTTCAGAACAGACGGGGCCAATTAACCCACCGTCAACCAATGCCCTGCCTGTGGTAGCAGTGAGTGCTTCGACAAGCGGTTATACCGTCACCCTTACAGATCAATCATTCGATCCGGATTATAACAGCTGCGGCCACACTGGATCAGGCCGCGTCATGATTGACTGGGGTCCGGGAGGCTATGTCTATTATGATTTTGATCCTCCCCTTTCAGACAGCCCGTCAGGCCAACAGTTCTCCCACACGTACTCCAGCAGCGGGCCTTTCACCATCCGTTACGGGGTCTATGATAATGTCATCACCTATCCCGTGTTCCATGACAACATCAGAGTGACTGTTCCTCAAAACTGATCTGAAAAGGAGAAAAAACATGAAAAAGATCATCGCGAATAGCCTGCTGGTGCTGGGAACAATAACTTTGCCGCAGATTGCCCTTGGCAATGCGGCACCGCATTGGACGGTTAATAATATAGACTGTATTGACTGCCACCAGAACCACATGGGCCCCAAAACGGCCTGTGAGTTCTGCCACAACAACGACACAGGTGCTCAGTTTTCAAAAACAAGCGCCCCGGAAATGCTGACCCATTCAAGTGCCGTCATCGGGAGCAATCGATATGGCTCATGGGAACGACAATGTGTTGATTGTCACGACCCCCATGTTTCCGCCCAATGCGACACGCCTCTGGTAAGCGGAAATTTTGCCGGCTACAGCCCAGGGGCAGGCACAACGACATTTATTCTGGACAGCACAACAGTGCATGACATCAGCTGGCAGAACCCGGAGGACTGGAATTCCAAAACAGGACCCGAACGGGGTCTCATTTTCCTTGTTGAAGGAATGCTATGGGATGCTGAACAAAATCGCTACGTTGATTTTTCATCAGAAATTATCAGTGCGACGGCAACAAGTATTACGGTTCAAGGTGAAGTGACGGAAATTTCTCTTGCCAGGGATTTTAAAATCTTATACGGACAGTACATTAAAACCGAGATCGATAACAGGACCGTTACTTTTAACAGCAGCCCAGCCGGGCTTGCCTTTAATGATGCAGCGCCGTCCGCCGACCCGACTCCTGACGGTGTATGCCAGGTATGCCACACCCAGACCAAATACTGGCGTAACGACGGAAGCCGGGCTGTTCATTTCAACGGTGAAGACTGCACAACCTGCCATGAACATGAACTCGGCTTCCGGCCAAGCTGCAATGCCTGTCACGGATATCCTCCTGTAATTGATACACCGGGTCAAATTGACGGACTTGTCTGGACCCCGGAAGAAACAGGAGCAAGCAGCGCAGGGGCCCATGGGGTCCATGCCGTTGAAAATGGTATCCCATGCGAAAGCTGCCATGACAGCGGCATGCCGGTAACACCTATTGTTGATGATTACAAATTACAGATTGGATTTAATATCGCCGGCCAGTATACAGCCGGAAACTCCTACGACGGTCAAGCCCTGAATCCGGCATACTGCTATGAAGGAACCAATGGCACCACTGTAACCACAGGGGGTTCCATGAGTTGCGTTGTCTACTGTCACAGTGACGGCACCTCGATCTCCACGGGCTCCCTTGGCAGTCAACCATCACCATCATGGGTCACAGGCAACACCGACTGCAACACCTGTCATAGTTATCCGCCTGCCTATGCCCAGGATGCACCAAAATCCAATAGCCACCAGCGTCATATAAATGCGGGCTTCAGCTGTGAAACATGCCACAACGCCACAACAACAGACGGAACCACCATTGTTTCAACCGGCAATCACGGCAATGGGCAATATGATATTGTCGGTGCCCCCACATTTTTGGCTAATAATCAGGAGCACCAACTCGACCTTGTCTATGTTTTTGACGCAGGAGGAGGCACCTGTTCCCTGAACTCATGCCATGGTTACTTCGGTTTCAATACACCCATACGCTGGGGCAATTTCTACCTCTATGCTTCACCGTCAATACATCTTGGGGATGAATCAAATGAAATAGACTTCCAGGTTACGGTGACGGATTGCGGCAATACAGGGACATGCAATACCCCCTTCACCTGTTCTTTTGACTGGGGAGACGGCACCAGCGAAACAGGAATCAGCTGTTCTGCCAGTCATATCTATCCAGCCCCAGGTGATTATCTTGTTACCTGGAACGTCTGGGATTCCAAAAATCATTCCATGGCAAACGACAAAACAAATCCCGTTACAGTGGAAGAGGTCATCCCTGACCCGGACGTTACTCTCGGGGCTGTTGTTGATGCCGCAACCGGAATTGTCACGGTGTCTGTACCCGAGACCACCACGGCAGGGGTACCGGTTGCCAGGGTATACATTTACTGGGGAGACCGCTCGCGAACAATTATTTCACCGCCAATCCTTCCAGCCGAACACGCCTATGCAAATAATGGCATTTACCAGATCAAAGTCATTGTCTATGATCAGAATTACGGCAAGATAACTTACACCTATCAGGAAGAGCCGTCACTGGAAGTAACCATTACAAACCCATAAAACAAGAGGGCTTTACTGTGCAGATTCCCCAGAAAGCCCTCATATAAAAAAATATAAGAATAAAACCGACTTTTCCCCAAATTCAAGCGCCAGGCTATCCTGTCTGCTACGCGGCAGGACAGGCCGTTTTAAGAGGTAATTCTATGACTTAAACAGGAGTAAAAATGAAAAAAAGATATCTATCGATGCTGGCAGCCGGGCTGTTTGTGGCTGCAGGTGTACTTTCGGCCCAGGCCGATGTCATCCTGATGCCCAATTTTAATGGTACGGCGGATGATACAATTGATTTAATTGTAAACTTTGACGCCACACAAGCATCCTGCTACCAGAAGACATATCCGGTAACCGACGACGGAATTGACATATCCTGCGATGCCGGATTTTGTGCAAATGCCGCAACCGCGAGCTGCAATACCTACAGGGACTGTCTCGCCACCTGTGGAGGCAACTCAACCTGTATCGATGCAAACGGCAGTGATACAGGATTTTCCTGCGTCGCAGACGGCGATTGCTGGGGTGTTATCGAGTTTGACAAAGACAACCCGATTATCACTCAGCTTGGCTGCGATTATAATTGGGACACGTCTGCCGGAACGGGTGTACAGGTAGGCGGCAGCGGAACTGACACCATCGTAGTACAATACGGTGCTCCGGGCACATATGAGGCCATCCTCACTATGTCAGTTGCCGACCCCGAAAACCCAGGCGAAACTGTTACCGCCAGCAGGACAACACAGGTTAGCCCGGTTGACCTGCCAGATCCTCCAGTACTAGGCGCTACTTTCACCTTGAACTACACAGCTGCAACATGTGGAAACATGACCTGCTTCGGCGGCCTTAATCCAGGCAGTGCATGTTCCGCCCACGCAGACTGTTTGGGGAACGGAGAAGACATTGCTGACGGACGCTGTTATGGTGAATGCGTTGGCGGCACAAAGGATGGAATAGGCTGCGATGACATTCTGGCTGCCGATGAACTCCCTGGACCGGAATGCCCTGGGGCGGATGTTACCCTTACCATTGACAGCATGGATTCTTCCGGCGGAGGGATTGCCCGTGCCTATGTCAACTGGGGTGACAGATCGAGGAAGATTCTCAATTATCCGGCGGTAAACGATGCAACCGCGCACACCTATAATCGAGATCGGCATTACAATGGAAGGGTTACCCTTATTGATTATGATCGGAACAAAACGATAATTCCGCTTTCAATTAATTAAGTTACTTCCTTGTTAAAGAGAGCTGGCGGGGCAATTTTTTGCTCAACCAGCTCTCTTTTCTATCAAAAACCCAACGCTAACCGGATGCCTTATCTAGCAGGCTGCAAGACATCCTTTATTCGAATCTCAAACAGCCTGCTCCATCGCTTCCCGGTAACGTAGATCCGCTCATGATCCGCATCATAAGCTATGCCGTTCAAAACGTTGTCATTTCCGTCAGGGGCAGCCTCCGCAACAAGCTTTTCAAGATCAATCCAGCCTGTAACCTTCCCGGTACCAGGATCAATGCGGACAATGCGATTTTCCTGCCATATATTCGCCCACACTTCATTATGAATATATTCGAGCTCATTAAGTCGAGTCAGAGGGATATCATTTTCAGTGACTAAAATTTTCTTTTCCAATTCAAACCTGTCCGGATCCAGAAAAAAAAGCATTGAGCTCCCATCACTCATGATTAAATGACGACCATCATGGGTAATTCCCCATCCCTCTCCAGGGTAGGAAAAGAGCCTGATAAGCTCCAACTTTTTTTTATCCCAGACAAGACCCACCTTTGATTTCCATGTGAGCTGTATGATTGTATCTTTAAAAACCGTTATCCCTTCACCAAAAAAATGCTTTGGCAGCAAACGAATCTGCAAATCTTCACCGGTTAATTTCATCCGCCGAAGAGATGAGAATCCATACAGCCCTGTCCCCTCATAGAGCACACCATCAGCAAAACAAAGCCCCTGGGTGAAAGCTCCCTGATCATGGGGTTTGGATGAAATCACCTCATAGTCATACTGGACCGGGACGCTTGCTTCTCCTTGTGCCACAGGACAGCCTCCCCACGGTAAAAACATCCAAAACAGGAGGTGAAAAAAGTAAAACAGGGTGGTTCTTCTCCAAGTCATCAAACATTTAGGTCCAGTTAACATATGAGAATCTGCTTGATTTGCTTTCAGGAGTTGGGCGTATTATCCAAGAGAAAGAGCGATTTTGAAAGACAGGGCGGAGCCGCATCCTGTCTTTCAAAATCAACGTAAAAAAAGAAATGACGGTAAAACGAACATCTTATTTATTCTTACCGCGCAGACCTCTAAGACCAAGCAAGCCTGCTCCCAACATCCAGACCGCACCTGGCAGAGGAACAGGGGAGGTACTTCCCGGCGCCGGAAGGTTAAGACTTGCCTCTATCCAATCGAGGCCTTCAAGAGAAAAATCTGCAAGCTCAAAATAAATATCACCTGTTTGACTGAAACCGTAAAATGGGTCGGTTGTAGCATAGATTGACCAATCAGTGCCTGCGACACCATCAACAGTGGCACCCCACCAATCCAGTTCAAAACCGTCAATAACGCCATCGCTAAAATGAGCAGTTGGATTATCCCCAGTATGCGGTGATGATTGAGTCAGCCTCAGACCATCAAAATCAATAGTCATGGAGCTCAATGTCAAAAATGTCTCCCCTACAGAACTGACGGCACCATCCGCCCACCCTAAGGTCACGGAGAGAGGGGAACTATATGTAATTCCAGTCAGTGTACTGTCCCAGATGTCGTCGACCTGGCCATTTAAAGTTACAGACCCGGCACTGGCCTGTGAGGCAGAGAGAAGCATCAGGACTGCGATTGTGGAAAAAATCTTTTTTGTACTGATTTTTTTTGTATTCATTTTAGTCTCCTTCTTTTTCTTTTGTATCAAACGAATAATGTCTTTATACCCTTGGTCATTTTTCATTGTGTAAATGCACTATTCATACCACCAACAACTCAAAACACATTCCCACTGCAAAAGAGCCTTAATATAAAGAGATTATCGTTCAAATTTGCTCCCTTCAGATAATCCCCTCATAATAAACGAACATATATTCAGTTCTGCGGAAACAGCATGCAGCACAACCCAAAGACAGCCAGATGCGGATACCAGCGGGGATATCTGCTTTTTTCCGCCAATAGCAGGAGAGGGTCTTTTCCCCCACTTTTATCTCCCGCAGTGCCGAACAAAACGGGGCAAATCACCCTCGCGCGTCAGAAAAAACACAAAAAAAAGGCGACGTTTTAAGGTCGCCTTTTTCCCTCACAAGATTAAAAAAACTGTAACTATTCAGCTGCACCTCATCTTTGAACGATCAGGCCTGCTCACATAGACGGGCTATAGCCTTGCAGGCCTGCTTGTTCAAATCTAAGGCACATCTGAATAGTTACGGCCTGGAGTTGAGGCCCATTTCGAGCCCTCGCTGAATAGATTAAAAAAACTTAGCCTTCTTTCATATGTCCTACCAGACACCGCCAAAATTAAAGGCAACATCTTCAAGGAGGTCTCCACCTGCACTCCATAACGCGAGGTCGACTCCATCAACATCCTGATCAGTATCCTGATCACCAGCCACAAGGGGAGGCACAGCACCAGGAGGGAATTCAAGATGGCCTTCAAACCAGGCACTCGTGGCTGAATATTCATCAATAAATTCCCATTGCATCTGGGTATCCCCACCACTTGCCAGCCCAGAAACATAAACCAGCCAGGTGTTACGAGTCGATCCATTTACTGAAGCGTCATACCAATACAATTGAAACTCATCAAGAATGCCATCAACAAATGTGGCATACGGAAGCGCTCCTATGTGCGAATGAGAGCTGGTCAAGGACAATCCGCCAACTGTGAAATTAAAAGTATTCCCCCAATCAGGGTTGAAATTAACCACTGAGACACCTTGAGCTGCTATAATGGAATCATTGTTCCAGCTTAACTCCAGAGACACAGGAGAAGCCAACGTTACGCCCGTCGTTCCCGGGCTCTCGATATAATCGACGGCACCATCCAGAATAAGACTACCGGCACCAGCGTTCGTGGCAACGAGAAACATCAAAGTGCTGATAAAGGCAAACAGCTTCACTTCAGAAAATTTTCTCAACTTCATGAGGTATTCCTCCTTTATTTATTTCATCAAAGCTTCATCCCAAAAGCATCTTAACAGGCATCAACCTGTAAGACCTTTCAACAAGGGGGTAATGCAAATTCGAAACCATGCAGACAAAGCTGATAAAAAAAAAGGATATTCATCTGAGATGATAAATTGTCAGGCACGTATACTCTGTTGAAAGTATATGAAAAAATATGACTTTCGATCTGTCCATTTCAGACCAGAAATAGAATTCAAACGACGGGTGTTTTGGAGATGTTCCGAAAAACCCACCCCTGCAGAAGGGTGAAAAAACCCATTTTGCATTAATGGAGCAGAAAGAAGTGATGAAACAGGTGAATTGGCAAAAAACGTGAAGAAGCCTGGCAACAGGGGCTATACGGTGCGGGACGGCGAATTTCGTACCCACCCGAAACCAGGTGTATTTGATATGCGGAGAATTTTTTCGTTCAGACTGATAAGAAACGTACTGCGTTTTACATGCTTCTCCCTATGTCCTGCATGCCAAACTTTTTGATGCGATAGCGAAGTGTGTCACGGGACATCTTTAAACACTGGGCAGCTTTTGTCTGGTTGCCGTTATAACGCTCAAGAGCCTGCTCAATGAGCTGCCTTTCAACCTCTTCGATGGAGATTCCTTCGGGCGGCAGATTGATATAACCGTCTTTCCCCACCGCAAATGCCTGTCCGCCTTCCCCTGCTATCGCCGGCCCGGAAACTTCAGAAACACAGTCCCGGATCTCACGGCTGAAATAATCAGGGGTCAGCTGTGCTTCAATTTCAAGCATCATGGCCCTTTCCATGGCATTGCGCAGTTCACGAACATTGCCGGGCCACTCATAGCGCTGCAGGCAACGAAGGGCTTCCGGAGTAATTCCTTCAACACCGCGGCCATACTCTTCATTAAGCCTGCCGATAAAGTAATTTGCCAGGGCCGGGATATCCTCTTTGCGTTCTCTCAGGGGAGCAAGAGGAAGGGTCATGACATTGAGGCGGAAAAAGAGATCCCCTCTAAAGGTGCCTTCCTTGACCATGCCGGGCAAATCCTGATTGGTTGCGGCAATAATCCTCACGTCAACATCAATATCCCGCGCACCACCGAGACGTCGAAACTGTTGGGAATCAATAACCTTTAAGATTTTGGCCTGCATGGGCAGAGGCATGTCACCGATCTCATCTAAAAAGACCGTACCGCCTTCAGCCGCCTCAAATATTCCCTTATGACTTTTCGAGGCATCGGTATAAGCACCTCTTTCATGCCCAAAAAGCTCATTTTCCAGCAAATTATCGGGGATTGCCGCACAGTTCAGCTCAATAAAAGGCTCCTGGGACCTGGCGCTGTGATAATGCACGGCCCTGGCAACGAGCTGCTTGCCGGTACCAGACTCACCGAGCACCAGAACAATCTTGGCATCCGTTTCAGCGCAGACCTTGATCATCTTAAAGACTTCAATCATCTTTGAAGAATTGCCGATAAGATTGTCATAATCATATTTCTTGCGCAATTCCCGTCTGAAAAAACTCACTTCCTTGCGCAGCTTTTTCTTTTCAAAAGACTGTTCAACAACATGCTTGATATTTTCAATATCAAAAGGCTTGCCAATGTAGTCATCCGCCCCGAGCTTCAGGGCGTTAACGGCTGAGTCGGCATCTGCATAAGCAGTAATCATGACAACAACGACGTCTTCATCCAGCTCCTTGAATTCACCAAGCAACTCAACTCCATTGGCATCGGGGAGACGAACATCGAGCAGGACCATTTCCGGGTTGAATTCACTAAACGTTGCCCTGGCTTCAGCTCCACTCATTGCAGTCTGAACGGCAAAGCCAGCATCGGTGAGCATCTGGCTCAGTGACCAACAAACCAGTTTTTCGTCATCAACTACAAGTACACGATGTTCTCTCATGAGTTCTCTCTGTATATAAATCACGCTCTTCTTCTCAAGCATGCAGTTCAAGGATTCTCAGCTACTGAGAAAAAAGCGTCTTTCACGGTTTGAGTGCTTTAACCAATTGATAATCTACGAGTTATCACATCACTCTATTATGATATATGAAGTTTACCATAAAGATCAAGGTCTGCATACTGGAAGGCAGACAATAAAATTTGATCCCACCTCCGGCTCGCTCTCAACAATTATCGTCCCACCATGCTGCTCCAGAATACGATGCGATATTGAGAGGCCAAGCCCTGTCCCATTGCCTTTTGTTGTATGAAATGGATTAAAAATCATTTCCATGGAGTCAGGATCAATACCGCTGCCGGTGTCCTGGACAGCTACTTTGAAATAGCCATTCATTGAACGGCACGAGGGACTCATGCACTCATTCCTGCTGCGGATAGTGCCTGACTCCTTATCCAGATAGCTGCGAATCGTCAGAACTCCATCCTTGCCCATGGAATCTATGGCATTCAAAACAATATTGAGAAAAACCTGCTGCAGCTGCCCGTCATCGCCTTGCACAATAGGAGCATCCGACTCATAACTCTCAATCACCTTTATTTCTTTATCATCGATGCGGGGTGCTGAAAGGAAAAGAGCCTTTTTAACGATGGCAATCAAATCAACCTCGGAAAACTGAGACTGGCCGGGCTTGGCAAATTGCAACAGGCTGTTAATGAAATTGTCGAGGCGCTTTACCTGACTCTGCACCTCATTAAATATAAGTTGATTTGTGTCGCCCTGGTCAAAATTGCGGGCCAGTATCTGCATGGCTCCGGAAATTCCAGCCAGCGGGTTTTTTATCTCATGGGCCATGCCGGCTGCCATCTCTCCAAGGGAAGCCAGCTTATCAACCCTGGCAAGATCCTGCTCAAGAACTTTTTTTGCCGTAATATCCCGGAAGATACAGCTTAATCCGGTAACAGTATCCGAACTGTCAGTAATGACGGAAAAACAGACCTCGGACGGAAAAAGATCGCCGCTCTTTTTCTTCATCGGCACCTCTGAAAGATGCCCCATTGTATTATCCATTTCATCCGCAGCATCAAGAAAAAGGCATTTTTTCCCATCCATTGGTGAAAGAAAATCATCCAGAGGCTTTGACAGCATCTCTTCTCTTTTGTAGCCGAGTATTATCTCCGCAGCCTTATTGACATCAGTAATTTTCATGAATTGATCTACAGTTATCAAGCCACTGCGGAGATTCTGAATAATACTCTCATAAAAACTTTTCAGGTATTCAATCTCAGCCAGTTGCCGGGCAATCTTCCTGAGCATGCTTTTTTGCTTCAAAGCTCTGCCTATGGCCAAGGCAGAATGGCTGGCAATGGCAGAGGAAAGTCTGATTTCCTCATAACTCACTGGCTGGTTAGTAAATGCCTTGTCAGCAAGAACATACCCATAAAAATCGTTATTATCACAGATTGGCAGGATGAGAAAAGAACTCACATCCCCCATGAGGAATTTAACCGTCTTATCATGGGCATCTAAATCCATCACCGAGAAATGACGAAAACGGGAATACTTTTTAAGCTCTACATCTTCGGAAGCAAAATCAGGGACGCAGAGATTGACCCGCTGCCTTCTGTTCTGCCGGTTGCCACTTCCTCTGTAATCATCCCGAAGTATCCCGCAGGTGCGCGGTACTGTCTGGTCTGCCTCTGGCAAATCGGAAAAGCCGACAACATTGAGCGGTTCCTGTTCTGTGTACACTTTGCGCAACAAGCCGTTGACCTGTTGAAAATCAACACTGAAAGGACGCTTGCCAACCTCCTTGAAACCATAAAAAACCTGGGTTTCCAAATTCCTTCCCTGTTCGTCAAGCTTCAGGACCAAAACCCGTTCGAGCTCAGTACAACTGACAATATCCTCGACAAGATAATCCATCAATACCATTACTTCATCAGATCTGCCCATACGCCTTGCACTGCGGTAAAGCGAACGCAGATCAGTAACTGTTCTTTCCACGAGTCCTTCCCTCTTATCGTTAACTCTCAATAAACCAAGTAAATCCTGCAGCCATTCATTCTTTCCTTCACAAAGAGACATTGCCTGTCTCTCATTTATGCGGCATGGATATATGGCAGCTTCACGACTTTTAGCAACCGCATTCAAAATCGTGTTTCAAAGACATGATGACGTGCTGAGAGTTAACAGCAAGAAATGTACCTCACATTAAAACATATAAAATAAATGACACATTGCAGGACAAGAGAGGAAGGCATCACCTCTGTTCAAGGCGAAGACAATGAAGTAAATTTTTTCCAGGAATACACCATATTCAACGACGGAAGGATTCAGACAAAATGGAACCGGGACAATTACACCGACATTGCCTATTTAATTATGGAAAGTGGAAAAAAATCAATTATGAACGCATGTCCCATGTTGCGATTTGCAGCAAGGGACTGATGATTTTTTTGAACAACTTAAAAAAGCGGAGGTCACAAAAAGGGTGATTTGCCCCGGCCTGAAAAGCAGGGACAGAAAAAAAATGGGCCAAATGGCCCATAAAGTTCAGACAAACTTTACTTTGCCGAATCTACGTTTACCAACTTTAAGAAGCACCTCTCCAGCTGCCTTAACATTGTAATTAACATCGTTAATTTTTTCACCGTCAACAGTAACAGCATTTTGCTTGATCATACGGCGTGCATCACCGGTACCATTGACGAGACCGGCATCAACAAGAAGCCGTGGGAGCCACATCGTCTCCTCTGCAATGGATATTTCTATTTCCGGCACATCTTCAGGAGTATCATGCTTTTTAAAAATCCTCTCAAAATTCTCTTCTGCGGCTTGAGCGGCATCGTCATCATAAAAACGGGCCGTCAGTTCACGGGCAAGCCTCATTTTGACTTCTTTGGGATGAATGTCTCCATTCTCCATATCACGCTTCAGAGAAACTATTTCATCACTTGATAAATCGCTGAGCAGTTCATAATAACGGAACATCAATTCGTCAGAGACGGAAAGCACCTTGCCATAGATATCGTCAGCCCTGTCAGTGATACCAATGTAATTACCCAAGGATTTACTCATTTTATTAACCCCGTCAAGCCCTTCTAAAAGGGGCATGGTAACGACAACCTGGGGTTCCTGCCCCCATGTCCGCTGCAGGTCTCTCCCCATGAGCACATTAAAAAGCTGGTCAGTGCCCCCAAGCTCAACATCGGCCTTCATGGCCACGGAATCATATCCCTGAATGAGTGGATAAAGAAATTCATGAATGCTGATTGGACGTTGATTTTCAAAGCGCTCCCGAAAGTCCTCCCTCTCAAGCATTCTGGCAACTGTTAATTGTGAAGCAAGTTGCACGAACTCATGTGATGTCATATTGCCCAGCCAATCGCTGTTAAACATAATGGTGGTTCTTTCCGGGTCGAGAATCTTAAAAATCTGTTCTTTGTAGGTTTCGGCATTTCGGGCAACATCTTCAGGAGTAAGGGGCTTTCTTGTTTCAGATTTTCCGGTTGGGTCGCCGATCATGCCGGTAAAATCGCCGATCAGAAATAAAACATCATGCCCAAGGTCCTGGAAATGTTTCAACTTTTGAATAAGAACAGTATGACCGAGATGAAGATCAGGTGCCGTTGGATCGAACCCGGCCTTGACTCGTAAGGGCACACCGGTTTCTTCGGATTTTTTCAGTTTTTTGACAAGATCGTCGCGAGAGATAACATCAACCGCTCCACGCTCAATAAGGGCAACCTGTTCTTCTATGGTGTATTTCATTGGAATATTTAAAACCTGAATTTATTAAAGGATAAAAGTTAAAGAAGCTAGATGCTCCAGACAAGAACCCATCTCCAACTCTTTTACTTCTTTAACTCCTATTACTTCTCTAACTCCTGTTACTCCTGTTACTTCGCATATTCTACGGAGCGCATCTCCCGAATAACGGTTACGCGAATCTGTCCTGGATATGTCAGCTCTTTTTCTATTTTTTTGGCTATATCCTGACTCATGATTGCCGCTTCGCTGTCCGATACGTTTTCACTGTTAACAACAATACGGATCTCACGCCCGGCCTGGATGGCAAATGATTTTTCAACTCCCTTGAATGAATGAGCTATGTTTTCAAGATCCTCAAGTCGTTTAACGTAGGTCTCAAGCATCTCTTTACGTGCCCCGGGTCGTGCTCCGGATAGAGCATCAGCAGACTGGACGAGGACATCAAGAATTCCCTCAGGGGGCACATCCTCGTGATGGGCGGCAATGGCGTGCACTATTGCAGGCGATTCGCCATATTTTGTAGCCAAATCAGCACCGATACTGGCATGTGAGCCTTCAACCTCGTGGTCAACCGCCTTCCCGATGTCATGAAGTAAACCGGCCCTCTTGGCCAGCTTTACATCAAGTCCGAGCTCAGCAGCCATAACACCACAAAGAAAGGCAACTTCAAGAGAGTGCTGCAAAACATTCTGCCCGTAGCTTGTACGATATTTCAAGCGACCAAGCAGCATAATCACTTCAAGGTGTACACCATGTGCACCAACATCAAAAGTGGCCTGCTCTCCAGCTTCACGCATTGTAACTTCAAGTTCTTTCTCAACTTTTTCAACAATTTCTTCAATACGGGCAGGATGGATACGACCATCAGCAATAAGTCTCTCAAGTGATTGTCGTGCAACTTCTCGCCGTACCGGGTTAAAGCCGGACAAGATAACGGCCTCGGGTGTGTCATCGATAATGACATCAATACCCGTTGCTGCCTCTATTGCACGAATGTTACGCCCTTCACGACCGATTATGCGACCCTTCATCTCGTCGTTGGGTAACGAAACAACAGAAACCGTTTTTTCTGCCACATATTCACCGGCATATCGTGCAATAGCAAGGGCAAGAATATTTTTAGCCTTTCGGTCAGCCTGAATTTTCATCTCGTTCTCAATGCGAACGACTGACTTGGCAGCTTCCATCCGAGCTTCACTCTCGATACTCTCGGTCAGCAATTTCTTTGCTTCCTCCCGTGAAATACCGGATATTTTTTCCAGCTGTATACGCTGTTCCTCGACCAGGGAATCGATTTTATGACGTCTTTCTCCAATCTTCTTTTCCTCAATTGCAAAAGTCTTTTCCTTACCGCGGAGATCAACTTCCCGTTTATCGAGTAAATCAATTTTGCGTTCAATCTGTTCAGCTTTTTGGGCAAGACGCTGCTCTTCACTAATAACACCGGACTTGAGTTGTTTAATCTCTGCCTCGGCTTCCTGCTTCAGTTTGAAGCCATCTTCTTTAGCCTGAAGCAAAGCTTCTTTTCTTATCTTTTCAGCCTCATCAAGGGCATTTGCAATGAGTTTTCTTCCCTGCTCTTCGATATTATTCTGCCGATCTTCAATAAATTTTTTCCGAACTAAAAAACCAACATAGACTCCCACGGCAAGAGCCAGAAGAACACTTATTATTTGATATAGGGTCACGGAGATGAACCTCACGATAAAATTAAAAAAAGAGTGAAACGGAGAGGTGACCCCAAGAGAAGGAAAAAAGATTGAAATTCAATAAAGGAGGAAATGTATACGCGGGATGGGCGGCACTACTAAAAAAAGTATACCCAAAAAAGCAGTCAGCTGGTGGCCCCAAAGGGATTTGCAGGATAATACACGTTATATAGAATCACAAATCATCTTTTTGGATGTTAATTTTTTTATATAAACCTGAAATCCAGGGGTAACAAGGCTAAAGCGTAGTATCTTTCGTCCTTCAAAACATGAAAGAGGCATCTTCCAACTCCCTCACCATATTCACGCATGAGGGGGCACATCCTGTTCACTACATATTTATTTATAAAAACTGCCTTTCCTTTAGTAACCCAGAGAAAAGGGCAGAGTATTAATAACAAATCCCCCGCCAAAACCGTGTGAACAGCGACATCGAACCTAACTATGTAGGTGGGATAAGCTCTTATTCCACGCAAGTTCTTTCGCAAAAGCGAAACATCTTTTATGGAGCAGAGGAGACTCCCTCGATGCTCGTGTTGGCTCAATAATGCTGAACATCACCAATCAGGCAGGGGAACTCTATATATATAAATGAAAAAGCTTATGATTGATTTAAAGAATTATCAATCTTCGTTTTCATTAAGACTGCAGTCTCATCAACTTTAAGCTTGTACTTCTCAAAATCTCTTTTCAATTTAACATATTTTCCTGCCATATTTAAACTCGTTAATATGGCAAGCTTATTAGCAGGCAAAGTTGCTGATGACTTTGCATAACTTTCGATCTGATCTCTGACCAATGCCAGAATTTCTTGAACATCTTCTTCAGGTGCGTCAGTATAGAGAGGGTATTCCTGGCCGAGCACTTCAAATTTGACCAACCGTTCCAAAGCAGCACCTTTAAATACAAAATATCGGACAATAGTCGTTTAGTCAAATCAACAACAACGAACATACTCAATCTTGATGGATTCGCCTTTATGCCCTCAAGAGTATAAAAGAGCCTGAAACAGTCAATCCGTCAGCTCAACAGCAGCAAGTCCAAATGCATGTCGGTGGCGGTTGACTGTTTTTTACGAAACCGTCAATCTTAATTATTTGTTACCAAAATAAAGTCATAGAGGCAACTGTTTAAATTTAAACATCCATGGAAAAAAGCTGTGAATCAGCATGAGTTGCCGTCTCAGATGTCTTTTCTTCCGGAGATTTTTTTTCTTCGGCAAGTTGGCTTTTTTCCCATTCATCTATTGACCCAAGTATACCGGAAACTCTTTCATAAACATCCGACTTTTCTTCATTTAAAGAAGAAACTGATTCCTGAAGTTCTTTAATCTGCTCCTCTTTAGCCGCAAGTGTGAGCAAAAGATCTTCTTTTTCCTCTTTTAATTTGTTAAACCTGGAAAGCATATCCTCGACAACACTTGCAAGTTTTGTCAGATCATTATTTTGTTCCATACGTTGCAACTCCTTATCTAAAATAGTTCATTCTTTATTATTTATAACTGTGTGAGGAGGGATATGCACGTCATCGGAGATAGATGCTCCGTTCAAAAAGGAGCCAGCTCCAATGAAGACATTATCACCCACCTGACAATCATCAAGATAGGAAAATGGGAATATCCGACACCCTTCACCAATTTTTGTTTGCCCGCACAGGTGTACATTTGGTTCAATCACTGTATCGCGTCCTATGCTTACGGAGTCCTGTACACTGATAGTTGCAGGTTGGAGCAAAGAGACACCAGAAGCCATCAATTGGCTATGAACCCGGGACTGAAGGCAGGAATGAGCCTGGGCCATTTCAATTCGTGAATTGACCCCAAGAACCTCATCTGCATTATCACATACGTACTTATTGACCTGCAAACCTGATGAATGAGCAATGGAGACGATATCCGTTAAATATACCTCTCCCTGCTTATTATCAGTTCCTACATTTTCCAGGGCATTGAAAAGAAACCCTTTATCAACACAATAGATTCCGGCATTTATCTCCTTTATCTTCTTCTGTTCATCAGTAGAATCTTTTTCCTCAACAATGGACTGTACAAAACCATTTTCAGCAGTGACAATTCTGCCATAGTTGGTTGGATTGTCGAGCACTGTCGTCATAACAGTCAAACCGTGATCACCTGCCAAATGATCGGCGAGCATTTCCTGTAAAGTAGAAGTCTGTATAAGTGGTGTATCTCCACACAAAATAAGTACCACCTCTGCTTCCCCATGAAGATGGGATCGAGCGCACAGAACAGCATGGCCAGTGCCAAGCTGTTCTGTCTGACGGGCAAAATCGACATCAAAACCCGTACAGGCCTCTTCCACTGCTTCATATTGGTGACCGGTAACAACTACAGTTTGGGAGATATCGAGTTTGTTCACAGCATCAAGAACATGAAAAAGCATGGGCCTATAAAAAACAGTATGTAATACTTTGGCCAGACTTGACTTCATTCTTGTCCCTTTGCCGGCAGCAAGAATGATAGCGGAAACCTGGAGTGATTCCATGATAACCTCTCTATTAAACAGGAAAAATATTAAATATGAGTTGAATGAAACTCTCGCGGTTCACTCAATAGGTGAGGGAGTAGTCAATCAACATAGTGATGATAAACTACAATGGGGAAAAGGCCACAAAAAAATCAGATCGGGACAAAAAAAGCCCTCATTACCTGAGGCAATGAGGGCTAAAAA